>JAMWZR010000008.1 GCA_024282035.1 Nitrosomonas sp. | reverse complement strand
ATCATCGTCGTGATAATCTCTACCTTGCAGTTCTTAAATTATTACGCCTAAACCCGCTTTAACTTCCTAAGACCCATCATTATTTACCAAAACCACAGTCGCAGTTGCCGCTACTTTTGCGGTAGCAGCAGTTTCATTACCAACATCTGATGCTTATGCAGCCAGTGTACGCGTGAAATGTGAAAAACAAGCTAACCGTTCCAAAGTATCTGTTGATGGTCGTGGATTGGCAGCAGGAAACTACAAAGCTCACATTATTTCAGGTGAAAATGATGCAACTAGCGAAGCTCTTTCAGGCGCTGGAGAAATCGAATTTGATTTCGATAGCGATGCAGGCAATATCGCAGCCGGAGCAACAGCAATCGATTCAACCTTCATTCAAGGTGGCAAGGTAATCGGTCAAATCGTCGACGGCAATGGTCATACCGTTACCCAGGCAACCGCACTTTGCCGTGCAAAATAAAAACGGCACAAGAACCCAACAACCCGATTCCAATATCCGTCGGATTGACAATAACACCGCCGACGATTTAACAAAACGGAGACAAGCATGAATTCAATTTTGACAAAAACATCAGCAGCTTTGGCCACAGCCTTAGTTGTTCTCGTTACCACCCTGCCAAACGATGCCAGCGCAGCTGGAATCCGCGTGAAATGTGAAAAACAAGCCAATCGTTCCAAAGTATCGGTCGATGGACGTGGCTTAGCCGCAGGCGAGTATCACGCCAACATCATTTCCGGAAGCAATCAAAAAGCCTCAAACCCTGTGTCAGGCGGTGGCGAAATCGAATTCGATTTCGATAGTGATAAGGGTGATATTGCAGCGGGTGCAACCGCGATCAGTCCCAAATTCATTCAAGGCGGCAAAGTCACCGGCCAGATCGTTGAAGCCAGTGGTCATGTCGTCATTGAAGCCACTAGCACCTGCCGCACACGATAAAAATTCGGTCATACCCCTCTAAGCGACCGAAAGCGGTAAATGATTCTGCAAACCAAGTTTTAGATATAAGGAAAGAAAAAATGAACAAACTCATGATCAAAAGCTCAACAGCGATGGCTGCAGCTCTGGCAATTTTTGCAACCTCACTGCCAATGGAAGATGCCAATGCAGCTAGCGTGCGTGTGAAATGCGAAAAAAGCGCCAACCGTTCCAAAGTTTCTGTTGATGGCCGTGGCTTGCCAAGTGGCAGTTACAGAGCCCGCATCATTTCCGGTGACAATGCCAAACGATCCCCTCTCGTTGCAGGAGCCGGCGAAATTGAATTCGATTTTGACAGTGATGCAGGCAATATCGCCGCAGGTGCGACTGCAATTAGCTCGAACTTCATCCAAGGCAATAAAGTGACCGGACAAATCAAGAATAGTCAAGGATTCACCGTAGCAACCGCCACGAGCATTTGCACAGCCAAATAGTCAAGCGTAGCATTCGATCAGACTTACTCACTGATTGAATTACAGTTCTGAAAGCACTGGACCCCTTTGGTGCTTTCAGGCTGTTCCACCCAGATAGCCGACTAGCAGTTTTCTTCATCGTATGATGCAACGAAACCAGTCAAACAGATCGTAGTCCGACACGACACGATCAGCCCCGCCCGCTCAAGGCACCCAATCAACAAAATCGAGCCACAACAGTTCCGTCGTTAGTTTTTAATTCGACTGAACAAACCATTGCTTATGATGTGTGCCATTTCACAACCGATATCATGAAAAACATCGCTCTCCGTTACATGTTCACCCTATTTCTGAGTATCCCTTTGTCAGTCAATGCTCATACCGATGAATCCCAAAACGAATTCGGTGCCCTGTTGCTATTTCACGATCCCGGTGCCACACATGTGCTGCCTTCACACTCGGAGATCGGCTCTGTAATAACCAAAACCATTGGCACGACAACTTACCAAATTGGCACCGCTTCCCAGACGATACACTCCCCCTACCCCGGCTTGCACGATCTCTGCACACTTGACACCGTGCTATTGACAGGCTGGCGATTCCTTTCAGTACCACATTTAAGTCAAACTACATCCACCATTGGCGAATACATGAAGCATCATGGCAAGCAAACATTTTCCTTATTATCAAGCAGCGACATGGCATCAGGGAAGCGCTTTGCAAACACGCAAAACCCGCTAGATACGCTCATCACGGTGCTCACCGGCTTGGGTTTGATGGGACTGGGTATTGCACTCAGAGGCAATCGCCGATAATTCAGCTACAAAATATTCCAGCATCATCTCAAGCGCGAACACTTTCCCACAATTTTTGCAGCCTTTTGACCGACACCGGCTGCGGCGTTTTCAGTTCCTGCGCAAACATTGAAACGCGCAATTCCTCGATTTGCCAGCGAAATTCCTGCAGACTGGGATCCTGAAACCCCAACTTCTCGTATTTCTGCAATCGCAGTTGATATTGTTGCCACAGCATTTGAATTTCTTGGCTGTTTCGCTGATCACGCTCGGCGTTATTGCTGTATTTCTGCAATCGCAGCGTCATGGCCTTTAGATACCGCGGCACATACTGCAAATACGACCAGGGTGTTTGGGTCAGGAAACCCGGATAAATCAGATGTTCCAGTTGCTCGTTCAGTTCCTGCTTCAATGCAGGCAAACGCACCACGGCCAGATGCTGCATCAAGGTTTGATACTCGCTACCCAGCTGTTGCAACAATCGGGCCAACGCGGATGCCGTATCCGGAAGCCTTATCCTGGCACGCTGCAACTGCGCGTCGAATTCTGCCGCAGTCCACGGTAGTGGATCGTCAGCGAGCAGCGCCCGCTCATGGATAGTCTCCAGCATATCCTGTTTCAGCTCGCCCGGTTGCATGCGCGAACCCAATTGCATCGCCGCCTGTTTGAGTCCGGGCATATTCTTGTCCAGTTGTTTGAGTTGATCTTTCAGCCTCAAACTCAGCAACCGTTTAACCCCTAAACGCATCGCCGCCATTGCAGCATCTGCCGTGTCCAGCACACGAACGGACACACTCTCCGTTGCATCGACAAGGGCTGGATAGCCAGTCAGCGATTGTCCCTGACGTTGCAGCACGATTTCCCGGGGCAGCTCGGCAAAATCCCACTGCACGATGCCATCGCGCTCGATTGCCAAGTGCGCTTCATTGTTCTTGCGTTGCATGAACGTCTGCTGTGCAGCCTGTCCAAGTTGTTTCTGCAACTGCACCAGATCACGCCCCATGGCCAGCTCGCGGCCAGCATCATCAACGACCTGAATGTTCATTCGCAAATGCAGGGGCATGGCACCAATATCCCAGGTGTCCAGTGGTACCGACAGCGTGGTTTTGCGTTCGATATACTGAACCAGCGCATCCTGCAAACCAATGCGATGCAGCACTTTGTCCTGCTGCTGCAGGAATTCAGTTACAGATTCCGGCAGCGGCACCAGTATGCGCCGTATCGTTTTGGGCAGTGCCTTGAAGTACCACGTAATCTTATCGCGAATCAAACCCGGCACCAGAAAATCGAGTTGCTGACTCTCGATCCGGTTTAATAGTGGCAACGGGATCTGCGCCGTCACACCATCCAACACGTGTCCGGGTTCAAAACGATAGTTCAACGGCACCCGATTGCCATCTGCCAGCTCCAGATTCTCGGGAAACTGAACCTCGGTCACATGTCCCGCTTCATGGCGCATCAACGACTCACGTTTCAGATACAGCAATTGCGGGTTTTTCTGCTCTGCCAGCTTGCGCCATTTTTCAAAACCGGCACCATTGGTAATCTCAGACGGAATCAGTGCATCGTAAAAAGCAAAAATTTCCTGTTCGTCGACCAGTACATCCTGACGCCGGGCTTTGTGTTCCAGTTCTTCAATTTCATGCACCAGTGCATGGTTGTGAACGAAGAAATCAGCTTCGGAGATATAGTCCCCTTCCACCAGCGCGGAGCGAATGAAAATCTCGCGCGCCTCCTTCGGATGGATCGGCCCATAATGAACCGGCCGTTTCGGCACGATGATCAACCCGTAGAGAGTAACCTGCTCGAACGCTACAACCTGGGTACGCTTTTTCTCCCAATGCGGATCGAAATAATGTTTTTTGCACAGTTCTCCGGCAATGCGCTCCAACCAGACGGGGTCGATCCGTGCGGCACAGCGCGCATACAGTTTGCTGGTTTCAACCAACTCTGCCGCGACCACCCACTTGGCTTTGCCCTTTTTGAGTGCTGATCCGGGAAAAATCGCAAACTTGATGCCTCGCGCCCCGAGATATTCACCCTCTTTTTCGGTTTTGAAACCGATATTGCCAAGCAGTCCCGCCAGCAATGTGCGATGAATTTCATCGTATCCGGCAGGAATGACATTAGGCTTCAGACCCTGCTCTGTCATCAAAGTATGCAGTTGCCCATGAATCTCTCGCCACTCGCGCAATCGCCGATAAGACAAAAAAAGCGCCCGGCACTGCGCCATCAGCTTCTTACTGGATTTTTTGTGTTTTAGTAAATCATCGTAGAAATCCCACAATTTCAGGTAAGCCAGAAAATCCGAGCGTTCATCCTGAAAACGCCGATGCGCCTCATCTGCAGCTGCCTGATGTTCGAACGGCCGGTCGCGCGGATCCTGCACACTGAGCGCAGACGCAATGATCAGGATCTCATGCAAGCAATTCTCCTGTTTTCCAGCCAGAATCATGCGGGCAATCTTCGGGTCGATCGGGAATTTCGATAATCGCCAGCCAACCGCTGTCAATTGCCGCTGCTCATCCACTGCCCCCAGTTCTGCCAACAACTGGTAGCCATCGGCGATCATGCGTGGTGATGGTGGTTCCAGAAATGGAAAATCCTCGACATCGCCAATCTTCAGCGACTGCATGCGCAAAATGACCGACGCCAGTGATGAACGCAGGATTTCCGGATCGGTGAATGCCGCTCGCCCCTGAAAATCCTGCTCGGCATACAACCGGATACACACCCCATTCGCCACCCGGCCACAGCGCCCGGCGCGCTGATTCGCCGACGCCTGCGATATTTTTTCCACCAACAACTGCTCGACTTTATTGCGATAGCTGTAGCGATTGATGCGTGCGAGTCCGGTGTCGATCACATAATGAATGCCCGGTACGGTTAGCGATGTCTCGGCTACATTGGTCGCCAGCACGATGCGACGTCCACCACCCGGCTGAAACACCCGCTCCTGCTCAGCTACCGATAAGCGGGCAAACAACGGCAGAATCTCGATACTGGCATGAAAACGATGAAACGAATGCTTCCGCAGGGCCTCAGCCGTTTCACGAATCTCGCGCTCTCCCGGCAGAAACACCAGAACATCGCCGGAACCCATCGCTAGTAATTCTTCGGCTGCCTTGACGATGGCCAGCTGTACGTCGCCATCATCTTCTTCATCTACCACCAGCGGGCGATAATGAATGTCCACCGGATACATTCTGCCACTGACCTCGATCACCGGTGCATCATTGAAATGCCGGGAAAAGCGCTGCGCGTCGATAGTGGCCGAAGTCACGATCAGTTTCAAATCCGACCGCTTCGGCAGCAATTGCTTGATATAACCCAGTAAAAAATCGATGTTCAGGCTGCGCTCGTGCGCTTCGTCGATGATCAGCGTGTCATAAGCCTGCAGCAGCGGATCGCCCTGCGTTTCCGCCAGCAAAATGCCATCGGTCATCAGCTTGATGTAACTATCCGCACCGATCTTGTCGGTAAATCGCACCTTGTACCCCACCGCCTGCCCCAGCGGTGTGTTCAGCTCCGCTGCGATCCTCCCCGCCACTGTACGCGCTGCAATCCGCCGCGGTTGTGTGTGACCGATCAAACCTTGCACCCCACGTTGCAGTTCCAGACAGATTTTTGGAATTTGCGTGGTCTTGCCCGAACCAGTTTCGCCGCAAATGATCACCACCTGATGATCCTTGATCGCCTGCTTGATTTCCTCGCGGCGAACGTTGACTGGCAGATCTTCCGCATACGTTGGACGAGGCAGATGATCAAGCCGCTTGGCGATGACTTCAGGAGAGAGTTTTTTCATGGAAATATTGGTATCAGATCAATTGTGATCGATTTTTACAAATGATCTTGGAGACTGACAATAACTTTATAACGCAAACTTGAAATATGCAGAGATTTAATATTGATACGCAAAACTTGATGTTTTAATTCAATTTATACCTTAAAACTGGATGCATACGGAACGTACTGTTCTTTGGCCAAATGAGACCATTTTTACTCAACATCAGTTACACCCATCTCAACCGAATGTCGCTTGCCTTGAAAAATAATATCGTGTTTAATCCATGCGCATTGGGTTTTAGCTTGCTTTGCATTTTATTTTCCCACAAATTTGGCCGAGCAATTTTGTTAGCGAATGACATAGGCCTATTTACTTACAACAATCGTCTTATATGACTTATCAATTAATGTTATAAAACATGACGATAATCTGGATTTGCTGCAATTATACGACATCATTAACAGGATAATTAAGCAGAATGTCTTATATTACGTTAGGCCTCTGAATATATGGCCACCAACTTCTTCTACGTATACGCGTTGAAAGACCCACGTACTTCACCAGCCAAGCCTTTTTATATTGGAAAAGGCACTGGTAGCAGGGCTTTTGATCACCTCATTAAGCCTGATGCAACAAAAAAGTACGCTAGGATCAAAGAAATCATTACTGCTGGCTCCATTCCTATGGTGGACATTCTGGTTGAAGATCTTACGGAAGCTCAGGCACTTCGTTTGGAAGCAGAATTGATTTCCGCATTTGGAACCATTGAAACCGGTGGCGTGCTTACAAACTCAGTTGTGCCAAGCGGTCTCGGCGGTAAATCACGTAAGTGCGTCGTGGTACCCCAAGGGTCTGTTGAGCGTGCTCAGCTTGGCCTTGATCTAATCAAGATGGCAATACTAGAATTGACCAGAGCTAACCCCGATGGCATCACAAACTCGGATGCAGCAAGTCTGTTGGGTCTGCGTAGTGATTATCGTGGAAAACAAAAAGACTATCTTTCCTACAGCGTATTAGGTCTACTCATACGCGAAGGAAAAGTTATCAGGATTCCTGATACCAACCAACACAAAGCAATTACCTAAATCGCCACAAGAGATCGATGGTACAGTTTACGGTGAAGTATTTTGTACCCCACAGCAAACTACTATGCACACTGCGTATGTTCCGTTCTACCTTCAATTTAGTGTTACACACACAACATCACGACTCACAGTGAACGCCAATATCCGAGCTTGAACAAGAAATAATCGAGAGATTATTTGGAGGATATTGCCGGAGTATGGTTCCGTTCCATTTTCGAGACATGATCCAGATCCGAAAAAAATTAGCGGAAGTACAGTAAAACTGCTGGAATACAGTCCACACTATGACGATCATTCAATCTGGTCTGAGATACCACTCCCCAGGTTCAAGAAAAGTGGGAAGAAAAACCCATGACTGCTGTCGCTTGGAACGACTCACCCAACGCAACCCCGGCACCAGAACTTCTCAGCATAAAAATCAACTCGACAGGAAAAAACACTTCAATACAACCACACTACTTTCAACCCAAAAATGCTTGTCATTGAAAACCACATAGCAATTTAATCCATGAAATATAAGTTTTTTTGCAGTACATGTATCATATTTTTCACAAATCACAGACTTAATTGAGCAAATTCCAAGTTGATAACGTGTTCGTATTTACTTATGGCATAAATGTCTTATATATTACGCAAAGTTTACCAACGAGGTCTGGAAATGAAAAAAGTTCTAAACGTAGGTGGCAACAACAAGGCAATTCCCCTTCCCCCTCCATATGCAGAATTTGAACACTTACTCCTCGATATTGATCCAAAAGGTTCACCCGACATTGTTTGCGATGCACGGAATCTTTCTACCCTTGAGGGTGGTCAGTTTGACGCAATCTATTGTTCACATAACCTTGAACACTACTACCGACATGATGTCCAGAAAGTTCTTTCTGGATTCCTGCACATGCTCAAGGACGGTGGATTTGCACATATCCGGGTTCCAGACATTCACGAAGTAATGCGAATCACCATTGAGAAGGGACTGGATATCGATGATGTGTTGTACCAATCTCGTGCAGGTCCAATCATGGTTTTGGATGTACTGTACGGTTACAGCGTTGAAATTGAACGAAGTGGACAAGAATTTTTTGCCCACAAGACCGGCTTTACACAAAAATCGCTGTTAAAGGCCCTGCAACTGGCAGGCTTCTCAAAAATATACAGTACGACCGGTAATCTTGAAGTAACCGCTCTGGCATTCAAAGGCGCTCCCGATGAGGCTACACGAGCACTATTCAATCTCGCTCCTGATTGATGCCCAAAACCCTGCAGGCGACGTAATGCAGATCTGCAGGGGTACAGCTTTGCCCCGCTCTTGTACAGCGGATATGTGATGTGACCTGAATACCGAGAATCAGAAATGTATACCTTGCGATGGTTCCTTCTGATTCCTGGTGTCGTTCTGGCATGGTTTGCTATTTTCATGCTCGGTCTGGTCACATATGCATTCGTAGAAAAGATTTTCTGTTCGACCGAGGAAATGGTTTCCAATTTCTGTATAAATGAACAGATTCAGAACTGGCTCATGGTGCTGGTGCATGTCTTTGTTGCTCTATCGGCTTGGGCAGTTATTCTGGTTGCCGTAGCCATTGCCCCTCGCTACAAGAATAAGGTACTGTGGGTCACTCTGGCGCTGGGATTGGCTGTTGCCGCATATCTTGCATATCCAATCGATGCTTGGTCACTATTCGCAGTAGCGGCGGTAAGCGGCATTGCGAGCGCGATGCTGATTGCTCGCCATGTTCTTCGTACCACAACTTCCGACTGATATCTCACATACACCACATTGTTAGTCAGCTTCCTTGTGCATCACACCGAGAAACAATTCGGATTGCAGTAACTCATCCAGCCAGCGAATCAGGAATGGATAACGGGATGCGTAAAACCAGTCTGGATTGACGTTGCTAAATTGCCGGATGAACGGAAAAATCGCCATATCGGCCAGCGTATAACGCCCTGCCAGCAAATGGCCATCGTTTTTAAGACGCTCATCCAGTTGGGCGAGAAAGGGTTCGGCTTGTTCCCGGTAATGGGATTCAGGATGCTGCGGATAGCGCACGGCGTATTTGTACAGATCCAGTTTTGGCTTGAACCAGTCATCGTTGCGCTGAATCAGTGATTGCATTTCAGCATTGATCGCCACATCGTTATCCAGCCAGTGCTGTGGATCATTTTGCGCCAGCGCCCAGCGCATGATATCGAGACTCTGCTCGAGCACTCGGCCATCGGCAAATTTCAGTACCGGCACCGTTCCTTTGGGTGAACACTCCAACATTTCCCTGGGTTTGGCACGCAAGCTAACTTCCTGCGTCTCCACTTCCACACCACTGACACTGATCGCCAGGCGCGCACGAATGGCAAATGGGCAGCGGCGAAAACTAAAAAGCAAGGGTTTCATTGGATCAATAAACAATCTGAAGTTACGGCGAAATCAAGCAGCAGCACGCGCCTGATCGCGGTGTTTCTTGATCAGATCATAAGCAGTCTGGACTTCCTTGGCTTGCTCAGTCGCAACGGCAATCATTTCTTCCGGAACGCCCTGTCCCATCAATTTGTCTGGATGATATTGACTCATCAACTTACGGTAAGCACGTTTGACTTCCTGATCGCTACTGTCCTTGCTGACACCCAGTGCCTTGTAGGCATCCTCGAGCGCATTGGTTGACGTACTCTGCCCACCCGCAAAGTGGGTCTGATTCATCACCATGTCAAGTAACTGATCGAAAGTCGGCGCGTTATAACCCAGCCGTCCCGCAATCGCGCGCAGCAAACCTTCCTCAGCTTCATTCAATTGACCATCGGACAGTCCCATGATGATCAGATACACCAGCAGCATCTGCTTTAGGTTCGAGGAATAGCCACAAAGCATCAGGAATTCATTGATCTGTGGGTGAATGTCGAAATCCTGTGTCGCACCTTGTTTGAATAGGTCGATCGCCCTGAGCCGTTGATCGGGATTCATGCCCAGTCGGTGCATAAACAATTCGACGTGAGACACTTCACTTTCTGAAACTCGTCCGTCGACTTTAGCCAGTTTACCCATCAGAATGAAGACCGTTTCAAGAAAAACGGTTTTGCGGCGTGTCGTATTGAAAGGATTCATGCCTCCCGGACCAAATGCCCTGAAACGGTCGATGAAACTACCCACGATGAATCCCAGCAATACACCCAGTATGCCCAGAACAAAAAAACCTGCGATGGCGCCCAGTAATCTAAACAAAGTAATTTCCGATCAAATTCTAAAATTGAGATTATAGCGAATAGTTTGATCCTTCAAGGCATACAACTCTCCACCCACTATCCTGGTCAAAGAAACCCGAGACGATTCGGAAAACGATTGCATTTTTCACTGGCATTTACCTTATCCGGCTTGCATCTCATCCTTTTCCCAGATATTTCCTAGGCATGCTGCGCCCACTGTTCGGGCGTCAGCGTTTTCATGGATAACGCATGAATCTCCTGTTTCATGCGATCACCCAGCGATTTGTAAACCAGCTGGTGCTGCTGCACCATGTTCTTGCCCTTGAATTCAGCACTGACGATCACAGCATGGAAATGGTGTCCGTCGTCACCTTCGACCTGGACGTGCTCGCAGGGTAGCGAAGACTCGATGTACTGTTTTACTGTTGTTGCTGATAGCATGACTTTCTCCTTGGAGTCGTTACGAAAACCTTTTTATGTTCTTAACTTGTAACCGCTTTTTAACATGTAAATGGCCAGTGTGGATAGCACCGCGAGGCAAAGCGTCACTACCAGCAGGCTGACATACGGTGAAATATCCGATACACCCAGAAAACCATACCGGAAACCATCGATCATGTAAAAAAACGGATTGAAATGTGACAGATACTGCCAGCCCATCGGCAGTGAATGAACGGTATAAAATACACCGGACAAAAAGGTCAGGGGCAAAATGATAAAATTTTGAAATGCCGCCAATTGATCGAACTTGTCCGACCAGATCCCCGCAATCAGCCCCAGGGCACCAAGCATGGCGCTGCCCAGAATGACAAATAATAACGCCCATATCGGAAGTTGCAGCGGCGCATCAAAGAAAATCAGGGTCACCAGGTATACACCCAGGCCAACCAGCAACCCACGAACGATCGATGCCAACACATAGGCACAAAAAATAGCGCGATAAGATAGCGGCGACAACAGGATGAACACGATATTGCCACTGATCTTCGACTGAATCACACTGGAAGACGAATTGGCAAACGCATTCTGAATCACCGCCATCATCACCAGACCAGGGATCAGGAATAGCGTATACGCTACGCCAGGATAGATTTCGATGCGCTCTTCCAGCACATGATAAAAAATCAGCAGATACAGCAAGGTTGATACCATGGGGGCAACGACGGTCTGAAAGGAAACCTTCCAGAAGCGCAATAATTCCTTGAAAAATAACGTCAGGAAACCAGTCATGCGCCATCCTTGCGGTGATTGCTTAGCAAATGCACGAATACATCCTCCAGATCGGGCTGCTGCAACTGCATCTCGACAATATGAATCCGGGCAGTACGCAGCACAGCAATGATGGTTTCCACCTGCTCAAAATTTTCGATACGCAACTCGGCGATACCATTGACATGACTGATTTGCAACGCTTGCAAACCAGGCGGCACAACATCCGGATCCAGTTTGAGCCGCAACACATTGCTATCAGTCATCTTGCCGATCAGGTTGTTTGTAGTATCGAGCGCTATCAGTTTCCCCGCTTTCAACACAGCAACCCGGTTGCACAGGGTCTCGGCTTCTTCCAGATAATGTGTCGTCAGTATGATGGTATGGCCATCCCGATTCAATTGCCGGACGAATGCCCACAACGTTTGACGCAATTCCACATCCACGCCCGCAGTTGGTTCGTCGAGTATGATCACGGGTGGCTTGTGCACCAGCGCCTGCGCCACCAATACGCGGCGTTTCATACCGCCGGACAGCGAACGCATATTGGCGTTGGCCTTACTGGCAAGATCCAGACGCTCCAGAATTTCATCTATCCAGGCATCATTATCTGAAATGCCATAATAACCAGATTGAATTTTGAGAATTTCCCTTACGGAAAAAAAGGGATCGTATACCAGTTCCTGAGGAACGACACCCAGGTTGCGCCGCGATTGCTGATACTGCCGAATGACATCGAATCCCATCACTTTCACCTGACCGCTATCCGCCAACGCCAGTCCGGCAATGATGCTGATCAGCGTCGTTTTGCCGGCACCATTTGGTCCCAGCAGGGCAAAAAATTCACCGGGATAAATCGTTAGATCGATATCGGTCAAAGCACAAAGCGCGCCGTAACACTTGCGTACTTGCTGGACTTCGATAGCAGGCAACATGATGCAGCGTTAAATTGGGGGAAAGGCGATCAGACTGCGCTGCCTTGCACATCACGGCCCGATACGACCGGAATCAGCTCGGCAACGCCATAGAGTTGAATCAAACTTTCAAGACTTGCCGGTAAATTGGCAAACTGCAGTGCATTGCCCTGACGGTCGGCGGCACGCAACCATTCCAGAAGCATACTGATGATGGTGGAATCCATTTCGGTGACCGCATTCAGATCAACCAGCAACTGCGGATGATCCAGGACCGCCATGCCGTAACGGGTTAGCTCCGCAACCGTATCAATGGTCACTTTACCCTGCACGATGATCCTGTTTCCTTCGCGATGAATCATGAATAAACGGAGTCGCTATGACGGAAGGACTATTTCTTGCCTTCGAGTGATTTATTCTTATCGGTTAGAGACTTGATCAGCCCATCCACGCCACCCTTGCGAACCTGGCTATTGAATGTGCCCCGGTAGTTGGTTACCAGACTGACTCCGGCAACGGTTACATCATAAACTTTCCAGCCATCCTGTTTCTTTTCCATGCTGTAATCGATCGGTACCGGTTCTTTGCCTTTACCTTGAATCACGATGCTACGCACGGTGGTTTCAGTCTTGTTCTCCAGATTCTTGACAGGATTGACCTTGATGATTTCATCGTGATAGGTGTGCAACGCGTTCGAATAGGTCCGTACCAGCAATGTGCGGAATTCATCGACCAGCTTTTTCTGCTGTTCCGGTGCAGCGGCAGCCCAATGCTGTCCCATGGCCAATTGCGTCATGCGGGTAAAATTGAAGTGGGGCAGGATCTTGTTTTCGATCAGATCCAGCATTTTTTCCTTGTTACCATTCTTCAGTTCTTCATCCTTCTGGATGATGTTCATGACATCCTTAACCGTCTCATCAACCAAGCGATCCGGTGCCATGTCCGCCGACCAAGCCGGTACCGTCAGTAAAACGGATAATATGAATAACAAGATTCCGAACAGTTTCTTCATTGTTTCCTCACCAAAAATTTTCAACTAGTCTGCAATACTAAACCAATGGGCAGTTATTTAACAAATCTCATTGAACAGGCATCAATCGCTTTCTGATGCCTTGTCGAACAAGAAGCGTCCAATCAACTCTTCCAATACCATGGCAGAGTTGGTTTTCATGAGTTTATCTCCGTCCTTCAGCATGACCTCATCTCCTCCTGCGGCCAGACCGATATACTGTTCACCCAGCAAACCCGCTGTCAGTATGCTGGCAAAAGTATCCTTGGGGAAAGGAAAACGGCTGTCCAGACTCATCGTCACTACCGCGTCGTAGGTCTGTGTACTGAACTGGATATCCGTGACACGCCCCACCACGACACCAGCGCTTTTGACCGGAGCACGCACTTTCAATCCGCCGATGTTTTCGAAGTGACCTGTCAGAACATAGTTCTGCGAAGTATTGTAAACGCTCAGATTGCCCACTTTCATACTCAGTATCATCAAAGCAGTAATACCGATAAGCACAAACAATCCAACCCAAAAATCCAGTGCTGTCCGCTGCATCAGCTCACTCCTCTAAACATGAAAGCGGTCAAAACAAAATCGAGCCCCAAAATGACCAGTGATGATGTCACCACAGTGCGTGTCGTTGCACCGGACACCCCCTCAGCCGTAGGCGGGGCATTATAGCCTTCAAAAACGGCGATCGCAGTCACTGCGACGCCAAAAAAGCAGCTTTTGATGAAGCCATTGAGAATATCGAAACGAAAGTCAACTGCACTTTGCATTTGCGACCAATAGGATCCCTCATCCACGCCGATGAAAATCACGGTAACCAGATGTCCGCCATATATCCCCATGACCGAGAAAATCGCTGCCAGCAAGGGCATGGAAATCACACCAGCCCAGAATCGCGGCGCCACGATCCGAGCGATCGGATCGACCGCCATCAACGCCATGGCTTCCAGTTGCTCCGTCGCCTTCATCAGACCGATTTCGGCAGTGATCGCCGATCCTGCGCGACTGGCGAACAATAAAGCCGCCACCACCGGCCCCAGTTCACGCACCAGTGACAGGGCTACCAGCGTACCCACCGCAGATTCCGAACCATATTTTTGCAAAGTCTCGTAGCCTTGCAACCCCAGTACCATACCAACAAACAACCCTGAAACAACGATAATGATCAGTGACAATACGCCGGAGTAATACAATTCGCGGATGACAAGACCAAAACGGCGAAAACTTGTACCCGATTTGAGTAACACCAGCATAAAAAAACGGCTTGCCAGTCCCAGCCGCCAAATACTCTCGATGACCCGGTGACCGATCGACCGAATGCCACTAACGATCCGATTAAACAACAGGCATCTCCTTCGGATCGAGATCCAGGTCCTGCTGGTAGGTTGGTGCGGGATAGTGAAACGGCACCGGCCCATCTTCTTCACCATGCACAAATTGATGCACAAATGGTGCTATTGAATCACGCACCTGTTGCGGTGTGCCTTCAGCAGCGATGACACCATCGGCGATGAAATACACATAATCAACGATTTTCAGCGACTCCTGCACATCATGCGTTACCACGATGGAAGTCATGCCCAGTACATCGGTCAGTCGGCGAATCAGATTGCCTATCACCGTCAGGGAAATCGGGTCCAGTCCGGTAAAGGGTTCGTCATACATGATCAGCATCGGATCCAGCGCAATCGAGCGCGCCAGTGCCACACGACGCGCCATGCCCCCCGATAGTTCTGCAGGCATCAAGTGCTGCGCTCCACGCAAACCGACTGCATGCAATTTCATCAATACCAGATCGCGGATCATCGACTCTGGTAGTGATGTATGTTCGCGCATCTGGAAAGCCACATTGTCGAATACCGACAAGTCAGTAAATAACGCGCCGAACTGGAATAGCATGCCCATTTTGCGACGCAGGCTGAACAAGGCATCGCGATCGAGTTCGTGCACGACTTCTCCGGCAAATCGGACATGGCCGGATGTCGGTCGCAATGTTCCACTGATCAGTCGCAACAGCGTAGTTTTTCCGGAGCCGCTACCCCCCATGATGGCAATGACCTGGCCTCGCGACATGGACATATTGATGCCCTTCAGAATGGCGCGAGTACCATAGGAAAAATTCAGGTCATTGATCTCAATCAATGTTTTGGGTGGCATGCTCAGCACAGGATGTATTCGACGAACAGCAAATGATTATTTAGTTAAGGGACATTAATATGATCACAACAAGATGATTCGGAATATGGATCAACATGAAATCGGAATGCTGTCGATATTACCACTAGCCAAGTTTGTCAGCGAAATTGTATCGGAAAATCGCTTGTTCAGGTTTTCATCAGCGATGACGCAGATGCGTATCTTACCCAAAAAACTATCGGCTCTACAAAAAATTCACAATCTTTCACGTTTTATGCGTCTTCAAAACTCAGTCGAATCGAATGCAAAAAGTAAAATATGCTACCTTTATCAACTTCCCAGTCTCGCTTCATGTCTGTCAAACCTTGGCAGAATGAAATCAGATTCCTGATTGACAGACTTTTTATCAGAAAAAATATGCTTTTTGGCAAACACCATATCATCGTCAGTCTATTCCTGTTTGGCTGTGCAACAGCTACAGGATGTGCTAATGAGATCTATCGCGAAGTCGATGAACAGGGCCGCATAACCTACACCGACAAGCCCACTGCACGAGCACAACGGATCATCACCGTTGATCGCAATCATCGTCAGCTGCAGGAAGTGGGCAAGGTCTATGACGGCGACACGGTCATTCTGAAGAATGGCCGGCATATTCGCTTGCTCGGCATCAATACGCCCGAGATCGAAAGCCGGCAACAGGTTGCGGAAGCTGGCGGTATTGAAGCCAAGCAATGGCTGCAATCTCAGCTGCAAAATGGCAACAAGGTTTATATCGAGCTGGATCAGGAAAAGCAGGACAAATATAAACGCCAGCTGGCGCACCTGTTTCTGGCGGATGGCCAGCATCTGAATCTGGCTCTGGTGAAAAATGGTTTGGCTATCGTCAGCATCATTCCCCCCAACTTACGCTACACCGATGAACTCGTGCAAGCTCAGCAGCAAGCCGAACACCAGCAACTGGGAATATGGTCGATGAAACAATACCGTTCTCACCCCATTTCCCAGATTGCCGACCACACCAAGGGCTGGCAACGCTTTACTGGCACGCCGAAGGCATTGACCAAAACCAAGAAATATACGCGATTGGTATTCAATGACAAAACGGATATTCGCATTGCCAACATCCATTTACATTTGTTTCCAGATCTACAGACCTATCTGAATCACCCTTTGGAAGTCCGGGGTTGGGTATCACGTAGCAAGGATCGCTATTCCATACCGGTTCAGCATCCCAGCGCGCTGATATTGCAAGACCACTCAAAGCATTCCGGATTGCCTTCGCTAATGCATACTAGTAGCTGTCATAACGGGAATGCCTGCGCTTAGCAAAGCGCGGCAATATCAGTCCCAGTACGATTCCTCCCAGTAACACCAGCGCTCCGGCAACAAACCAGTCCCTTTGCTTGCGGTCACCCAGTTCGTTATTTTCAGTTTGCAAATTGAGAAAACTTTCCTCAGTTACAGCCAGTTTCTGCTGTAATTTCTTGTTTTCCTTATCGATCGACAGCACATTCGCCGATGTCTTCCTGATGCTGTCAAGCTCGCTCTCGAGGCGCTTATTGGTACTTTCCAGCACTCCGATGCGCTTTCTGGCATTTTCGTATTCTTCTTTGATGGCATTCAGTTGCGCACGAACCGATCCATCCAGATCAGCAGATGTATTGATCTGTTTGGCAAATTTTTCCACCTGTGAACGCGCATCCGGCTCTGCCATCAGATAGCGGCTCAGCAACCAGCCCTCGACACCACTGGATGTCTTGACCCGGGTGTAACCACTTTTCGGGTCTTCTTCCAGGACTTCCAGTGCCACACCGGCCCGTAACATGCGCTGCACGGCATGCCCTAGACTGGGTCCGGTGCGCAGCGTAGCCTCGATTTGATCCGAAACATAGCGAGTTTCAGCCAGCGACAAGGTTGAGAAAAGCGTGCAATACAACCAGAAAACCAAAAATGCGATATTTTTATTCATCATCTATATACGAAACCTGAGCGTTGAAAATCACAGCAGCGACCCCACGATACAGGGTGTCTGCCAACAGCGGATTTGTCCCGTAAAACTCTACTAGTAGGTTCGGGCTTTGGGTGGAAAGGATTCCACGGTTAGCGGTTTGAGTCGTACCGGCTTGTAATCCAACCGGTTAGCTTCACTGAAATACAGGGTATGTCTTAACCATTTGTTATCATCGCGCTGGGGATAGTCATCTCGGGCATGCGCACCACGACTCTCGCGTCGGGCTTCTGCCGAAATCATCGTAGCCGTGGCCACTTCTTTCAGATTATCCAGTTCCAGTGCCTCGATTCTTGCAGTATTGAATACCTTGCTCCTGTCGGCAATCTCAGTCGCGGCCACGCGTTGCCCCACTTCCAGAATTTTTTCCACACCCTGACGCAACATATCCTCGAAACGGAAAACGCCGCAATAGGTCTGCATGGTTTTGGCCAACGCGGCATTCACTTGCGCTACATTTTCACCATCCTTCTGGTTTTCCAAACGATCCAGTCGCGCCAGTGTCTTATCCGCAGCATTCTCGGGCAAAGGTTTATGATGCGGATCCGTTTTCAGATCTTCGATAATCTGGTTGGCTGCTGCTCGCCCAAACACCACCAGATCCAGCAATGAATTGGTACCCAAGCGATTGGCGCCATGCACGGATACGCAAGCACATTCTCCCACCGCATAAAACCCGGAAACAATTTCTTCTGGCCCGGTTTTGTAAGGAGCCACAACCTGTCCGAAGTAATTGGTCGGAATGCCGCCCATCATATAATGCGCCGTTGGCACCACCGGTATCGGTTCAATGATGGGATCGGCATGAGCGAACTTCATTGCCAGTTCACGGATGCCGGGCAAACGGCTCTTGATGATTTCAGCACCGAGGTGATCGAGCTTCAGCATCAGGTGATCCTGTTCTTCACCACATCCCCGCCCTTCCTTGACTTCTGTAGTCATGGCGCGCGCCACCACATCCCGACTGGCCAGATCCTTGGCATTGGGTGCATAACGCTCCATAAAACGTTCGCCTTCGCGGTTCAGCAGATACCCCCCTTCACCGCGCACTGCCTCGCTGATCAGTACACCGACCCCATACACCCCGGTTGGATGAAATTGCCAGAACTCCATGTCCTCGAGCGGAATTCCGGCACGAGCCGCCATACCCAAGCCATCTCCAGTATTGATCAGTGCATTCGTACTGGCCTGGAATATTCGCCCTGCTCCACCAGTGGCAAACATCGTGGCACGCGCCTGCAGAATGGAAATCTCCCCCGTTTCCATCTCCAGCGCTGTAACCCCCAGCACGTCGCCTTGCTCGTCCCGAATCAGGTCAAGCGCCATCCACTCGACAAAAAATTGTGTATTGGCACTGACGTTACGTTGATACAAGGTATGCAGCAGTGCATGCCCGGTACGATCAGCTGCTGCGCACGAACGCGTGGCTTGCGCGCCACCAAAATGTTGTGACTGCCCACCGAAGGGACGCTGATAGATTTTGCCATTTTCCAGCCGGTCAAACGGCATACCGAAATGCTCCAGCTCATACACGACTTCGTTGGCATGGCGGCACATAAACTCGATCGCATCCTGGTCACCCAGATAATCCGAACCTTTTACCGTGTCATACATGTGCCAGTGCCAGTTGTCTTCGGTCACATTACCCAACGACGCAGCAATTCCTCCCTGTGCAGAAACAGTATGCGAGCGCGTTGGAAACACTTTGGACAACACGGCAACTTTCAATCCGGCTTCGGACAACTGTAACGCGGCACGCATGCCAGCACCACCGGCACCGACGATGACCACATCGAATTTTCTTTTGATCAGTGCCACATCAACTCCACAAAATTTCAGCCGCCCACACTGCATAGAACAGCAGCGAAGCAATCACGGCAATTTGCACGGTCAATCGGATGCCCAGCGGATGAACATAATCCATCAGGATATTGCGCATGCCAATCCAGGCATGCCAGTACAGACATAAAAAGAAGATAAACGTCGCAATTCGCAACCCTTGATGCTGAAAAATACTTTTCCAGGCTGCGTAGTCCTGCGGCATCTGCACACCGACAACTCCTACCAACGCCACGAGATAGATCAGCATGAATACGGCGGTCACGCGTTGCGCCAACCAGTCCCGTGCGCCATAATGCGCACCCGTTACGGCAAGTTTTCTGGATGGTTTCACCACAGCAGCACCCCGCTCGCGGCCGTCAGAATAAAGCCGATGATCAGCACCCAGCGGCTGCTGGCGCGAGCTTGCGTCAACGCCAATCCAACTTGTAAATCCAGTAGCAAATGGCGGATTCCAGCACAAAGATGGTGCAAAAAAAACCAAAGCGGCAGTAACAGACCCAGTTTGACAAGTGGTTCACGCAGCCCATTTTGTACGCCATCAAAACTATCAGGAGATTGCAGTAGCTGCTGCATGCCGCACAACAGCAATGGAATACCTGGAAAAAACAGCAGTGCACCACTGATCCGATGCAGAATGGACACAACTGCCGGCAGGGGTTGCTTGATTTTGAATAGATTCAGGTGCTTCGGACGTTTGCTGTGCAATTTCGCTTCCATCTGAGAAACTCTGTTGAAGAAAATTCTGCCGGAATGCTTAAAGTTGAAATTAGTTTAGTCGGTTATGGCACATCAGACAAGCCGCAACTGGAAGATACAAAAAAACCCGGTCATCTCGCACCGGGTTTTAATGATCGATATCCACACGAAATTACCTGCGTCGCCGGTTATCCAGACTGAATCCTCCGGCGCCATGCACTACCAGCAATAGCAGACCTCCGGTGATGGCCAGGTTTTTCATGAACATGATCTGTTGCATGTGATCGGCAAAATTGCGATGAAAAATGGCTGCAGCGACAAGTGTGAAAACCGCTAGCGCAGCCGCATTCCAGCGTGTTTTCCATCCCAGTATGATGGCCAGCCCACCCCCCACTTCCAACGCAATGACCAGTGGCAACATGATGCCGGGTATGCCCATGGCTTCCATATAACCCTGTGTCGCAGCGTAACCGGTGATCTTGAAAACTCCTGACAATAAAAAAATCTGCCCCATTAAAATCCGCGCTGATAAATGCCCCAATTTTCCCATGATGTGTCTCCTTGACGATTGACTGATTAATTGCGTTTGATCCATGCCCGTTCACGCACAAACTGGCTGGTTTGAAAATCTTTCAGAGCCTGATCGATCTGCTCCCTGGTGTTCATGACAAACGGACCATATTGCACGACTGGTTCCAGAATCGGTTTACCGCTGACAACCAGCATGCGCACTCCATCCTTGCCAGCCACGAAATCGATAGTACTGTCCAGCGCACCCAATGCCATGATCGAATGCTGTGAAACCGGGTGCACATTGCATCGTCCGCTGCCCTCGAATGCATACAGAAAACTATGATTCCCCGGGGGCAATGCATGCCGGAAGTGTTTACCAGGTTGCACTTTTACATCCCAATAGGAAACTTCCGTAATGGAATCAACAATCGGCGACTGTGCTCCGGCAAATTGTCCTATCAACACCTTGACTGCATAATCCGGCGTATCCACCACGGGAAAGGCTTGTGCTAAAAATTCCTGATATTCCGGATGACCCATCTTGCGACTGGCCGGCAAATTGATCCATAACTGGAATCCACGCAACAAACCATTCTTCTGCTTTGGCATTTCCGAGTGAATCACACCACTAGCCGCCTTCATCCATTGCGCCCCCCCCGGCCCCAGGTCACCGCTATTACCCATGCTGTCCTGATGCGTCATATGACCGTCGATCATGTAAGTAAAAGTAATGAAGCCACGATGCGGATGCAATGGAAAGCCGGCGATATAATCGCTGGGGTCGTTACTACTGATATGATCCAGCAATAAGAATGGATCAAAATTGCGTAGCGTTGGCATACCTATCGTACGATAAACCGTCACTCCGGCACCTTCTGGCACAGCTACTGCGGGTATCACCCGTGTCGTTTGTGTTACTGCATCCATTTTTCTTACTCCTTCCGATGAATTGATCGATTGCGCTGCACTTGACGAACGTATTATCATCGTTGCTTCAGAAACAATAAACACAGCAAATAAGAAAATATTGTTCTCAAAAACACAACAATATGGATCGTATTGAAAACATGAATGCGTTTGTGCGTGTTGTAGAAGCCGGCAGCATCAGTGCTGCAGCCGATCGCATGAACCTGGCCAAGTCGGTGTTGAGTCGGCGTCTCAAGGAACTGGAACAGCACCTGGGAGCAGAATTGTTCCATCGCACCACTCGTCAAATGAATCTGACCGATACCGGACGCACCTTCTATCATCAGTCGGTGCGCATTCTCGAAGATATCCTGGAAGCCGAACGCGCAGCTTCGCAAGACCACAGTGCCCTGAAAGGCAGTCTGAAAGTCGCCATACCCCACAGCTTCGGCCTGATGCATCTGGGATCCGCCATCACAGAATTTCTGCAAATCCATCCCGATATGGAATTTGATCTGGATTTCAATGACCGGCAAATCGATTTACTGGCTGAAGGCTTTGACCTTGCCATTCGCATCGCCAATCTGCCGGATTCCAGTCTGATTGCGCGCAGACTTGCCCCCATTCGCGCTGTTCTATGTGCCAGTCCGGATTATCTTGAGCGTAGTGGAAACCCGCAGACCCCTGCTGAACTGGCTCAACATCGTTGTCTGGTCTACAGTCTGATCACTAACCATGAAACTTGGGATTTTTATGATCCGCAAGATCAACTGATACGCGTGAAGATCCTGCCGTACCTGAAAGCCAGCAATGGAGAATACCTTCGAGATGCCGCCGTGGATGGGCTGGGCATTATCCTGACACCTACTTTTATCGTCTACCAGGAAATACTGTCGGGAAGCTTAGTACCGTTGTTGCCTCAATACCGCTCGTGGGAACTCGCTGCCTATGCCATTTACCCGCAAACCCGCTACCTCTCTCAGCGCGTCAGGGCATTCGTGGATTTTCTCGTCCATCGGTTCAGTGGATCGCCTTACTGGGACACACCTCGCGAATCATGATCGACTGGTGAAAAATAGGTATCGCAAGACTTTAGCGCTTCATCATTTTTCCATCATGTACAAATTTTTCATGATACCAATCACCCGCATGATAAAATTTGCCACTTTTTAGATCGTCTACTTCTCTTACCTGATTGTTCCAAGTAAACATTCAATGCAATCATGATACAGCTCACCATTAATGGACAGCCGCAACAATTCGAATCCCCCATCAATCTGACTCAGCTGGTGGAGCATCTTGCGCTGCAAGGCAAACGCATCGCAATAGAGCGCAATGGTGAAATTGTTGCACGTAGTCAGTTTGCCGTTCAAATGTTGGAACATGGCGATCAACTTGAAATTGTGGTTGCTGTGGGTGGAGGGTAAAACCGTGCCGACAACCAATCGATCTCATTCACAGGAAAGCATGGATAATTTAGTTATTGCAGGTAAAACCTATACCTCGCGCTTGCTGGTAGGTACTGGCAAATACAAGGATTTCAACGAAACACGTATGGCCATCGAAGCTAGTGGCGCTGAAATCATTACTGTGGCGATACGGCGGACCAACATTGGGCAAAATGCCAATGAACCGAATTTACTCGATGTATTGCCCCCCTCGCGCTATACGCTGCTGCCGAATACAGCAGGATGCTATACCGTAGACGATGCGGTACGCACTTTGCGATTAGCACGTGAATTACTGGATGGACATAGCCTGGTTAAATTGGAAGTACTGGGAGACCCTAGAACACTGTACCCCAATATGGTGGAAACGTTGAAAGCAGCCGAAATTCTGATCAAGGAAGATTTTCAGGTGATGGTCTACACCTCTGACGATCCGATCATCGCCAAGCAACTGGAAGAAATGGGATGCGTAGCTGTGATGCCTCTGGCATCACTGATCGGTTCGGGCATGGGTATCCTGAATCCCTGGAACTTACAGATCATTATCGATAATGCCAAAATCCCTGTATTAGTCGACGCTGGGGTCGGTACGGCATCCGATGCTACAATCGCAATGGAACTGGGCTGTGACGGCGTGCTGATGAATACCGCCATTGCAGCTGCGACCAACCCAGTACTCATGGCCTCGGCGATGAAAAAAGCCGTTGAATCTGGGCGTGAGGCTTTTCTGGCTGGACGCATGCCCAAAAAATTGTATAGCGCCAGTCCCAGTTCACCAGTTGACGGTGTGATCGCCCCTGCCAGTGACGCTGCCACACGCAAAGCAGCACAATAGTCCAATGCGTGATCTACTCATCTTATTTTTTGTTTAGAACTCATGCACCAGCACGGTATTCGTAGCTTTGTGCTGCGCCAGGGGCGAATATCCAATGCACAACGCCGCGCATGTGAACAGCTCATGCCACGTTATGGTATTCCATTCAGTGAAAACAAGCTGGACCTAGACCAAATTTTCAATCGCCATGCCCCCAAAATTCTGGAGATCGGCTTTGGCATGGGTGAAACCACGGCGACCATTGCTCGCTCCAATCCCGGCAATGACTATCTGGGACTTGAAGTACATACACCAGGAGTGGGTAGTTTGCTCAATCAGATCGAACAGTTCGAACTGACCAACCTGCGTATCATTCAACACGATGCTGTTGCTGTACTGCATCATATGATTCCAACCCAGTCTCTGGATGGTGTACATATATTCTTTCCTGATCCCTGGCCCAAGGCACGGCATCACAAGCGTAGACTCATCCAAGTAGAATTGGTCGCAAGCCTGTGTGATCGACTCGGAAGTGGAGGCTATATTCACATCGCTACCGATTGGGAAGAATATGCGATGCAGATTTTGCAGATACTCCAGCAAGAATCCCGATTGCACAATACAGCCACTGACTTTGCACCCCGCCCGTCTTATCGCCCGTTAACCAAATTTGAACAACGTGGACTCAAGCTCGGTCACGGCGTCTGGGATCTGATATTTACCAAAATCTAAATTTTGCGGAATTGATACCGTTGCATATATCCAAAATAATATATGCGTATTGCTTAATACTATTTAAGAAATTTCTGAAAAACGGTTATAGTGCGGCACGACCCAAGGTGCGCATCACTTAAAAAAATAAAACTCATGAAAATCCGCAATCTCGATCTCAGCAGCAACACCGTCAACGAAGAACATCAGCAACTCGGCATCCCTCCTGTTGAAGATACTGTTTCCCATCTGGAAGCCCATCCCTTTCTGAAGGCGGCCGTTTGGTTTGCTGTCATTGTATTGATACTACTGATTGTTTTTCTGATTGGTCGCTTCTTCCTTGCGCAAGATTGGGGTGATAGCGTACAAATTATCAATGACACGATCGAGAGCAAAACTTTCTGGAGTGCAGTGGCGGTGGGTTTTCTGGCTCAGGTAATCGATGGTGCACTCGGTATGGCTTATGGCGTAACAGCTACGACATTTTTGCTCATGTCCGGCGCAACTCCTGCAGCGGCCAGCGCCAGCGTACATATAGCCGAGATTTTTACCACTGGTGTATCGGGAATTGCTCATGCCAAATTCGGCAATGTCGATAAACAACTGTTCACCCGTTTACTGGTACCCGGAATGCTGGGCGGCATACTTGGAGCTGTATTGGTCACACATATCGATAGCGCGATGTTTAAACCTTTCATATCCGGCTATCTGATTTTGCTGGGAATTTACATTCTCAGCAAAGCATTCCGCCAGCTTCAGATTCGCCGCGATGCGCCTAAACATGTTGGCAAACTGGCTTGTTTCGGTGGTTTCATGGATGCAGCAGGCGGTGGTGGTTGGGGGCCGATCGTGACCACGACGCTTGTTGGCACAGGTAACGACCCTCGTACCACTATTGGTTCGGTTAATTTCGCGGAATTCTTTTTGACTTTGGCCAGTGCAGCCGTTTTTGCACTTTTAATGGAAACTGATACTTGGCCACTGATCATTGGCCTGGTGTTTGGAGGGCTTTTCGCTGCTCCCTTTGCCGCTTATCTATGCAAAAAATTCCATGCGCGTACCCTGTTAATCTTGGTCGGTGTCTTGATCACCTCTATTAGCTGCTTTAATTTATATAAAGCTCTCGGTTCATTTCTTTAATCTGCGATTCTTAAAAATCATACAATAGAAAATCCACTTTCTTCCCAATTCTGAAAGCATATATAGGCTCGACTGTTCCAATTACTAGCTCATCTCTACAGTAGTGAAATGGCGATTAAAATTCATGCAAAAAATGCTCATCTCAGTTGTAGCCAGTTTGTTCGTGCTCTCAGCGGCTCATGCACAACAGTCTACCCGTCCCGGACTGTGGGAAGTTACCACAAGATCTGATTTGCTGGCACTTGTGCCGCATATTCCTTCCGAACAAATGCAGCAACTCGCTTTATTAGCCAAACATTATGGATTTAAACTACCCAAAGTCGATAACGGCACCGCTACTTCTCACCTCTGTATTACTCCAGAAATGGCACAACAGGATATCCCAACATATTTTTACGAAAACCGTTCAGGCTGTACCATACAAAATGCAACTCGCAACGGTAACAAGTACTCCCTGGATCTGAGTTGTGCCAACCAATACTTTCATGGCAACGGATCTGCAAAAGGTACATTTACAAGCAACGAGAGCTTCACGGGCCATATCGACTTCGATAGTACCGTGGGCGGTAACTCCATTCCTGCATCGGCAGAAACAACGGCACGCTGGATTGCCGAGCGCTGCGTTGCTGTTAATCCCCTACAATAGTCACGCGACTTGATACCTGTCTTGAATAAGATCTCTACGAGGTGCTCAAGTTTGCCATACCACCTCAAATATGCTATACGTTCTGCCAGATAGTTAAAACTACACGGTAGTACTTTCTTGAACCGTAAAAAAGGAGACTCATATGACTCAAAGTAAAAAATCAACATTAGCAGTCATCATTTTGAGCAGTACCATGCTAGCTGGTAATGCAATGGCTTTTGATCGATCTTTTCATCCAACTCATAAGTTTATCGAAATGGAAAGTATCGGACCGGAATTTAAAAATTCTGGCTACGTTCTGGATCAGGAAAAAGTAGCAAAGGAAAAAAGCTCTGAGCAAAACTTACAGATTCCTTCAGGAATCAATCCACACAACCCTACTGGTTCCAATCCCAATCTCAAAGTCGGAGCCGACCGCAAGTAATACGGACTCAAATTACTGCTGTATCACAATAAAGTCAGAAACCTAATCTGGCTTTATTGTTGAGTCTATTACATAAAATAACTGACCGCTCTATCAGAAAAGACTGATTCAAAGATTCATAGCAATGTCATTTTTTTTCAGAATCTAATCCAAATATTGCCTGATTCTGCTCATTAAATATCTTCTGGTGTCATACAATAAGCCTGATTCTTCAGTTTTTCCCAACCAGTTTGGTTAGAATATTTTTCATTGATCTTGACATTGGTTTTTCGATAGCAATATGAATCAAGAATGATAGCAATACCATGCCAATGACTAGGCTCCAGAATAATATGTGTGGATCGATTTGGGTATATAGAGCATTATAAATCATGAAACCAAGGCCCTGATGTAATAGATATAGCGGGTAAGTTATGGCGCCGAGCCATATCCAGTTTACTCGACCGATCGCACCGGTTTGTCTGCATGCGATCAAGCCTATGATCACAAAAAATGAACTGACAATGATGGCTATGACATAAGGACTCAGGTCATTCCGGATACGAATCTCAAACTCATGTACATCGATTGTTGATTGATACAAAGCGCAACACCAAGCCAGAATGATCACCAAACAACGTCTCCAAGTGATTCCCTTGGACCACATGAAGAAAAATGTTGCACCAGCTATGAAATTGGCGGAATAACCATCCAGAAGTGCAATTTTGAAGTACCAAACTGGATAAATCATTAATGCTATGGTGATAGCCAGCCAGATCATGAATATCGTTTCGATTTGTTGAATCCTGCCCAATAGTAGAATGATTGCCACCAAGGCGTAAAACTTAAGCTCTATAAACAAGGACCAATATACGCTATCAATTGATTCCACTCCTATAAAACCACTCAACATCGTCATATTGACAAGGTACTGACCAAAAGTCGCCGAGTATTCCGATGATCCCATTGTCAGAATAACCACAAACGAAATAGTACAACACGCCCAGAATGCAGGATAAAGACGAACCAACCTGGACAAAACAAAATGTCTCAGGTCTCCACTAGCGGCAGTCATCAAAATGACAAATCCGCTAATCATGAAAAATAGGTCGACTCCCAGATAACCATATCTAAATATAGAAGATAGTAGCGGATAGGGTGAGATGGTCTGGAAATTTATCGCAAAACCATTCAGCGAATAATGATGAAAAACAACTGTCAACGCAGCAAGAAATCTTAACAAATCCAACTCGTTAACCCTGCCATGACCGATACCATGCACCATCACTTTAATCCACCTTGTCTGGTATTGCGTTGATGCTGACCATGATGGTCCAGAATACTGCATCGGTCAAATTCTACTAACCAGGATTCTAAGTTACTGCCGAACCTTTGTTTGTTGATTGCGAAACGCTGGGGCTAACAAAATTTAAAATTCAATTCGAAGTGCCGATACCAACCTATATTTTTATCCTTGAATCAGGTCCTCATGAAACTTAGTGGAATTTTTGCCAAGACAATCACGTTGCTCAGATCGAACAAAAGAAGAAAAAACTGCCGCTATCAATCCATGGAAGAAATGCTCTCTCATTCCGAGCACAATTTCCTCGGAATTCTCAACGAATCACTCCCCCGAGGTTATGAAATCATTGCCAAGGTACGCATTACCGATGTACTCACACCCGGTGAAATCTTTGAACTGCAAAGCTGTAGTGCAGCGCTGCACAGACATTCACCGAAGCATTTTGACTATATACTGTGCGAAAAACATACACTTGCGATCGTTGCTGTAATTGAATTGGATGATCATGATCATATTCAACGTGAAGCCCGTGCAAGAGACAAATTTATTGAAAGGGCTTGCAAAACAGCTGGATTCAAACTCCTCCGGTTTCCTTACCGATCAAGTTACCATGTACACATCATCAGAGAAATCATCATTCATTCGCTAAATTCTCCTTACTTGGTGCAAAGCCTGTAACATACCGATAGCGCAAGGATCCCTTGATCAAAACCAGCCATGGGTATGCGCATCCAACTACTCATTACCCTATAGGATACTTCACATATGAACGATCTTTTCGATATCACCATTTATTCTGTCATTGCACTGATTTCCGGTTTCATCATTGCGCAGAAATTCAAAAAATGACCATCGGTTTTTTCAGGAACTGAAATGGTTTGATGGTCTCACTCTGCCTCATCGCACAAGTCAAACTATTCACTGCATTGAGAATCTTTTACTGAACACTGTAAACAATGCGATGGGTGTCCAATAATGGCTATCACAAAAAAAAACGGCTACCAGTAAAACTGGTAGCCGAACACCTCGGAAACTACACTTCCGTTACTTAAAAATCAAATGATTACTTTCCAATTGGACTTCTTTGTTTATCGGTAAGCGCCCAAATTTCAGGAACATTTTGTACCCAGCCGTTATAAACGTTAGGCACAGCCAGCACACCCTGGCCACCAAAACCAGGTAAACCGCTGACGTTATCATCCTTGGCCGTATTGACATCATCAACCAAAGAGACATAACCCGCGATAGCTGCATCACTGATATTGCCATTATTATCTGGATCGATATCAACCACAGTCAGTCTGTTACCAAATTTCGTCGTGACATAAGCGTAATACCCGCCGCCAGCTTTTGCACCAAAGTTGGCGCCATGACAACCTGGGTCGCAAGGCAGCATCTTGACGATTTCATCTGTAGCTGTATCAATGATGACGATCTGACCACCTGTTGCGGCAACAACAACTGCTTTGCCATCTGGAGATACTGGTGACTGGATTGGCAATACTCCTACTGCAATTTCGCCATTTGCATCATTATCAGCAAAGGTACCATCGATGGGGTTGTAATCTGCAATCAGGTTAATAGTTTTCAAAAGTGCACCATTATTTCCGTTCAAAACGGTCATGGAATGGTGCAACAGATTCGCCGCATAAATCTTGCTGGAATCCGGCATCATACCGATCGCGATCGGATGCGCGCCTGGTGCATTGTTCCCGGTTGGTGTCCGTGCCTGGATACCACCGTTGGCACCATAGATACCGATATCATCGGTATTGATGTTTGGCGTCACGATTTTCTTACCATCAGCACTGATCCAGTGACCATGCGGATTGGCAGAAATATGGCCTTGTGCCTGTGTTGGCATCATTTTGGTGACATTCGTCGTGCCTGCCGGAATGACCATGACACCGTTCTCACCGTTGACAGCAATAGTAATGTCATCATTGGTTGGCAAAGTCACCACGTGCGAAGGTGAATAACCCACGGTAATGTTCTTGATCAGCG
Source organism: Nitrosomonas sp. (assembly GCA_024282035.1). Classification (GTDB taxonomy): domain Bacteria; phylum Pseudomonadota; class Gammaproteobacteria; order Burkholderiales; family Nitrosomonadaceae; genus Nitrosomonas. The sequence goes on along the minus strand of JAMWZR010000008.1, from coordinate 63,200 downwards.
AGCCCGTTTCACGGTCGATCATCGAGAACTTGTTATCAAACCACTGTGTCTGGTAAATCACCGACTGGTCACGGCTTGACCACATATTGTGCGGATTGTTGTTGTTGATTTGCGGCAACGCAACCTTACGTTTAACTTTCCATGTGGTGGTATCCACAACAGTCGAGGTTCCGGGTTTGTATTTTCCGGCAGTTTTTTCAAACTGGGTATTGACCCACACCTCACCAACACCAGGTGTTGCTGGAGCAGCTCCAACAGTCAAAGCTTGATTGTTAACATTCAAAATCGACAGTGGTGCAGCCAACCCTCCATCTTGAACATTTCCAAATGGCGCACCGGAAATTCTCACTGGTAAAGTCGGGAATCTGACATTCCACAATCCCGATGAGTAGTCTTGCCAGTTATCAGGTGCTGTGGCAATAAAGAAAGTTTTCAGCAAACGCACTGCCAAATCGCTGCTGGTTGGCAAATCTTTGATGCCGGTAACCAGATCGATTGTGAAGTTTCTGGCAGGATTACCCAAATCAAGACCTTCAGTAGCAGGGTCGTCGACAATCACGGCACCAAACATGTACGGATGAACCTTACAGGTAAAGACATACAGCCCTGGCGTATGTAAGGTGACAAATCCCCCGCCACGGTATGCACTGCTTTGATCATAGGGCATGTGTTCAGCCCCGCTTGGCCATAACAGGGAACTGATGGTATGCACGCCATTGGTGTCCGACATGATGAAATTCACACTGCTGCCGGGAACAATCACATCCAGAGACTTGGTCTTGATGTCTGCACCTTGGAGTGGTGAGCCGGTAGCACTTGGCTTGCTCAGTTCCACGATGGCATCGCCACGTGCGCTTCTAAACCAGCTTGCAGGCTCGTCACTCACTTCAAAGGTCACCAAGCCAGGCTCATCTTTCGGCCCCAGCAAAATCCTGCCGTAAGGCGATGCACCTACGACACTGGTTCCAGTTCCTCCCAAAGCTTCCACCTTGAAGTTGCCATGCATGCCTGCTTCCATGTGCGCAATCAGATGACAATGATACTGCCAAGCACCTGCACCAACACCTGTTCCGGCTTTGATGGTAAATGAATGCGTATCCGTACCTTCAGCCAGCAATTTGGTATCGATCACTTCCTGTGTGTCTTTCTTCAACCAGCGATGAGCATGCAAGTGGAAGGTATGGCCGGGGCCAATCGACAGAATGTGGAAACGCACGATGTCGTTTTCAACTGCACCGGGATGAGGATTGGCCCACAGTGGTTTTTGCGTGCCGTCCGCAGCGACTTCCGTACCCCAAAAAGTAGATCCGACCATGAACAGAACGAACTGTTTGTCGATATTATTTCTGCTCACAGAAACGATTTTACCATTGTCTTCTACATAGCGATCTACTGGCCCCGTGGCTTTATCCACCACCAGCGCACCAAACAATCCCAGCAATTCCTTACCGTTCATGTCGCCATGATAAACATAGGTACCTGCCTTGCTGGCTTGTACCGTAAAATTTTTGGTTTGACCCGGATTAACCTTAGCAGGATTTGCTACAGACAAACCTGGAACCTTGAAACTAACAGCGGCACTGGTATCGTTTTTCAGCGAAACCTTGAGGGTATCGCCTTCCTTTACAAACAGCGCCGGTCCGGGAATAACGGCCTCATTCGCTCCCAATGCATAAGCCAATTGACCATTTGGCAATGTTGTAGCAGTCAGATTAAAACTATGAACCGCAGCAAATGCTATCGCAGAGGTCAAAAATGTAGCGACAAAAAACAGGATCATTAGTGCCTGTTTTCTGGTACCCGATGAATTCTTATTGTTCATTGCACTATCCTTATCAATTAGGTGCTTGTTCTCTATTTTATTGAACATCGAATTTACCTCTCATACCCAGCAGCCTGTTTGTCAGGTTTGTATCGACATACTGCGCATCTTGCAGTGCCTTCACGCTGAACACATGCTTTTCGAGCGGACCAATCGCAACTTGACTGATAAGATTGTTTGTACCTGGATCAAACCATTGATAGCCATTCAGTCTGAATGTGTGAATGTCTGTTCCCAAGGCAATCAGATGGAAACGTACTCGAGTTCCTGCTTTGGCAGATAAGGTAGGATTCGGGCCATGTTTGGTTTGCTTCTTGGTATGACCAACGATTTCCATACCCCAGAATGCATCGTCACCTAAATACAGCACATATTCCCTGGCAAAAGTTGGGCCACCAACAGGGTTGACAATGATGGCACCGAATAAACCTCTGTGTTCTGAACCGTTATGGGTTTCAAAATTGTGATCATGATATGCCCATGTACCTGCTGTTCCGGGTGCAACATCCCATTCATATTCATATACAGAATAAGTTTGTACTAGGCCAGCACCTGCACCTTCGTCATCGACTTGGTTGATCACTTTCAACGTACCATCACTCAAAATATTGTAGTGAACGCCATGCACGTGAATACTGACCTGTTTGCTGATACCAGCTACCGCAACATTGTTATTAGGTATCGCATTGAAAATGGATATTTTGACTTTGTCGCCTTCAGTCAGCTCGATCGTCGGCCCTGGAATCGTTGCGTCTGGGCTGTAGCGGTCGGTTACATTATGACCATCAATATGATGGCTCACCATTTTGTAAGCCAGCAATTTGTTACCGAAACCATCATCACGTGTCTCTTCTGCAGTCAGTGAAATGACGTGTTGAGCAGCGAAACAGCTTTGAACCATCAGGAAAGACACCATCGCACCCATACCAAGCCTCAGAAGCTTTTGCTTCAGAGAAGGCTGGTTCATTACTGGTTGCGCAGCGCTAGAACCTTCTTCGTGTTCTAGTGCACCAGGCAACTGGTTTGATTGAAACAGCATTTTTAACACCCCTCCATAAATGTAATAAAACATAACTGGCGGAATACGGTAAACATTCGAAACCCTCCTCGACAACTGTCAGTAATTGTCATTCCGAAATCCGCGATTCACGCCAATACGACAACAAAACACAGTCATGCAATTCACCGCTATCTACTTCAATTAGCGATAAAATATTTTATCAAAGGGGATTATGGGGAAATAGATGTCATTTGTCCCCGAAGTGAAGCTATTTCTCGGAATCTTCCGGGTTAAACATCCCGGTATTGTAGGAATCCCTGAAGTAGTTATAGAGTGGTGCTTTCAAGCACAATTCGATTTGTTTCTTTACACCAATCTTTTTATAAATTACAGACAACTGATTTCTGACTGTCTTTTCCGTTACAAATAATTGTGTACTAATTTGCTTGGCTGAAAGCCCTCTGCATGCCAAAAAAGCAATATGGCGCTCACTATCACTCAATTTAGGTTGCGGTATGGATTGTGCGTCAGGCAACGCTTCAACCTGTGCCGGGTGATGATCAAATTGGGCTTGCCACAACAGCTTGGTAATATGTCGGTCATACCAAACCTGACCAGCATGAATGGCATAGATGGCTTTTAACAACAATTCAGAAGAATGATGCTTACTAATAATACCTACTGCACCGGCACGAAAAGTTTGTAGATAGATAGTTTCATTATTCTGGTGTGAGAAAGCCAGAACTTTACTTTGCGGGCAGGCGTTCAGTAATTTGGAAATATGGCCAACACAATTACCATTGTTTAATTGCAGATCGACCAGAATCACATCCGGTTTGTGCTGTAGAGTCAGATTGATGAGCTCTTCAATACAACTGGTATCAGCGACAAGCCGGATGGAAGCATGATTTTCAAACAAGGAACGTAATCCGATACGAACCAGTTCGAAGCTTTCCGCAACCAAAATACGAATTTTGTTTTGAGATCGTTCAACCATATTTGGGCAATGGACATCAGTCCTATGGCCAAAATCAGGAGACTTGGAGCAAGCGCTTGAGCCTTCATCTAGCCGTTGTTATTTTTATTTCTAAAGACTCGCAACAACACGGAAGAAACCAGAGTCGCCACTATCTATCTAATTTATTTGGCTTTTGATTTTATCAAATTGGGATTTGATAGAATAGATGGCATTTGTCCCAGCATTGTGGTCTTTTTTAGTTTTTTTCAGACAAAATATCCCGAATTTATTCTTCACTGAAAATATTTGTATTCATGAGCCTTCAGGCACAGTTCCACTTGTTTCTTAACACCCATTTTTTTATATATTACAGATAATTGGTTACGCACCGTCTTTTCTGATATCAATAGCCTTGCGCCAATTTCCTTTGCGGACAACCCTTGACTTGCTAGGCCAGCAACGCGGCGTTCACAGTTGCTCAATTTTGAAGAATCAATTAACACATCATCATTTTGTACACTGACCAGTTTATTGTGAACTCTATTCGACACTCTTGTCGACCGAACCATCGGACGATCAAACCAACCTTCATCCGATGCAATGGCATTAATCGCCTTGAGTATCATCTTACAGGAATGTCCTTTACTAATGATCCCAGCAGCCCCGGAATGCAATGCCTGCAAATAGGCGTTTTCAGAATTATTCTGTGAGAAAGCTAGCACCCTGCTACCAGGACTTGCATACGTCAGCCGAGCAATCGATTCTGCAACATTGTTGCCATCGCTCAATTGCAAATCTAAGATTACGACATCCGGTTTATGTAATTTGGCCAGATTAAGCAGCTCCATCATATAAGCTGTTTCAGCAACCAGATGAAACGATGCGTGTTCACTGAATAGAGACCGCAATCCGATACGGACCAACTCTATACTTTCAGCCACCAGAATATTTATCTTTGTATTGCTTGATTTCATTATGTGCCCCCTAATTTTGATCCTTCATCTAACGACAACGAACATAGGATCATGAGTTCTGGCGACTGTTTCAGCGTATGCGATTAGCTCTCTCCCTATAGAAGGATCGGCAGAAAATTTCTGAACACTCTATCTCAATCTGTTCTTTATATAGCATGCTAACTCACACTCTCTATCACTAATCAACTCAATTTTTGTTTCAACAACACTCAAATACAAACTTAAAGTATCGCTGCAAACTGTCCATTTCTTCTCAGTCCAAAACTTAAGGAAATACACTCTACCTACATAAATTCAATGTATTAAGAGTATTTCATTTATGCATACTTATCATGATTACAGATCTATCTTTTCAGAACATCATCTATATGGGTGAGATACATTTCTACTTCCTTACTTGCTCCCATATTAAAAAACCTCAAAAATTAATCGTGGGATGCGATCGACAGAAATTGACCAGATCACGTTGATTCTTGGTATGTGTTTTTGCAAACAACGCCTTGAGGTGAGAGCGTAACGTATTGATACTGATCTTCAATATGCTGGATATTTCGCGAGTATCCTGTTGTTGCAACAATTGCTCAAGGACACGCGTCTCTGCATTCGTCAATCCATACAGCCTAGCAAAACTCGCAAGCTCGCTATTCTTACACTGACCAATTTCGGTAATGATCACCATAATCCTTGCTGCCGCGTTTGATTGCTCTCCTTGTATGGCTTTAATAGGCGAAAATAATGCGATTCGAGTGGCAGAAGAGGAAAAGTGATCAAATTTCTGTACACCACCAACACCTCTCATCGCACTATGTAAAGCAACTTTGAGCGCGCTATTTTCGGTCGAATCATGACTGAATAACTGATTTTGCTTGATGGTCAGATTGCCCCAGCTCAGCATTGACTCGGCTTTTCGGTTAGCAAACAATACCCTACATGCTTCATCCAGAAGAAGAGTAGCATCCTTACCCTGATCAAAAGCTTGTTCCATCAACTGACGCCTCAGCTTTTCTTCCATCATTTTGCGGCGAATCAGTAGCGAACGTTGAAAATGTGGCATCAAATGCCGGATCAAATCTTCATCCTGTCGATTGAACGGTTCAGCCGAGAATGATTTATAAAAACTGAGTACAACCGGATTGGGGTGCTGTTGCGCAGACTCTTCGATAATCGAGGTCAGAACGACCCCGGTTCCATTCATCATAGGTTTAAAAAAATCACAATAGATCTCGGTATCCTTGAATGAACGTCGATCAATAAACTGGTCTCCGTGAAAAATGGCGCCACTATAATCTAACTGATGTTGTGTGGCGCCAGCCCGCCAAATATCATGTTTCCAGTAGTAAGCTTCATACGCTTTTGCGGCATCAATGCCGGCATGAAGCAATGGGGACAGCACAATCATCTGATTACTGGTGTTTTCAGGTGAACCAAACAAAATACTGTCTTCAGCCTTGAGAAGGCGTGCAAGTCCCTGCACTACAACAGGCCACTGCGCGTCATCCAGAGCGGCGTCATAAATTTGAGCGATCAGTGCATTTACTTTTTCTAAGTCATATTGCATGGTAAAAGCTCGCAAAAATCCATATTGTATTGATTTACCCTGAATAACCTTTTTTCATTGGTCGCATACCAGATAATTGATCTTCCCAGAAAATGCGCGTCTCGCCACCACAATGCCTTGCCAGACTCGTGACATTCCATTATCAGCACATGCACTTAGCATTGCTGTGACATTTGCCACTGACAAAACGGTCAACTCATTTTAAAGCGGGTGTACGACTGGAGATATATTACGGGGTGATGGATTCAGTATGTTGATTGAACGCAAAATCCTAACGGATAGTTGCCTCGGAAGAAACTACGGAAATATGACACGATAAAAAAATGATGCACCTGATATTGCGAACCTTCTCCTTTTCACATCCATAGACCGGCTGGATAGGAAAAAACAACCTCGTTTTATTCTGTTCAGAAGACCGGTCAATCAGGCTTCCAGCTTTCTTTTGAGCATGGCATTTACTTGCGCAGGATTTGCCTTACCTTGTGTGGCCTTCATGATCTGACCAATCAGTGAGTTGAAAGCCTTCTCCTTACCACCACGATAATCGGCAACCTGTTGTGGGTTGGCTGCCAGCACCTGATCGACCAGAGTTTCAAGAGCACCATCGTCGGTGATCTGTTTCAGCCCTTTCTCGGCGATAATGATATCGACATCCTGTCCAGACTCACCCTTCCACAGACTGTCAAATATCGTTTTAGCCGCCTTACCTGAAATGGTTTCATCGACAATCCGTGCCAGCAGAGTCGCTAGCCGGTCCGGACCGATCGGGCAGGAACCAACCTCGATACCATCCTTGTTCAATTGCCCACTGATTTCTCCCATGATCCAGTTGGCACACAATTTTCCATGACCTGGCAAATGTCTGACCGTTGCTTCAAAAAAATCGGCGGTTTCGCGTGAAGCGGTCAGTACCGACGCATCGTACTGCGACAGCGCAAATTCGGCCATGTAACGCTGCTGGCGAGCACGAGGTAATTCCGGCAATGTTTGTCCAATCTGCTCTATCCATGCTGGAGAAATTTCCAACGGTAATAAATCCGGATCGGGAAAATAGCGGTAATCGTTGGCATCTTCTTTGGTTCGCATGGTGCGCGTTTCGTCCCGATTGGCATCGTACAAACGGGTCTCCTGACGAATTACTCCACCATCTTCCAGAATCTCGACTTGCCGGCCCACTTCGAAATCAATAGCTTTCTCCAGAAAACGAAATGAATTGAGATTTTTGATTTCGCATCGTGTACCGAGTTTCTCCGTACCTTTGGGGCGCACCGAAACATTAGCATCACAACGAAACGATCCTTCCTGCATGTTGCCATCACAAATCCCAATCCAGCGTACCAGCGTATGTAATGTCTTGGCATAAGCCACGGCTTCGGCACTGCTACGTATATCGGGTTCGGACACTATTTCTAACAGCGGCGTGCCTGCGCGATTCAGATCGATACCGCTCATACCATGGAAATCCTCATGCAATGATTTGCCGGCATCTTCTTCCAGATGCGCACGCGTCAACCGGATTATTTTCTCTCCACTTTCTGTTTGAATCTGGATGGTTCCACCCTGCACCACCGGCAACTCATACTGACTGATCTGATAACCTTTTGGTAAATCCGGATAAAAATAATTTTTGCGTGCAAAAATGGATGGTGAATTGATGGCTGCTCCAACCGACAATCCAAAGCGGATGGCGCGTTCCACCGCACCTTTGTTCAATACCGGCAGTACACCAGGTAATGCCAGATCGATAACACACGCCTGAGTATTGGGTGGCGCACCATAGGCTGTTGAAGCCCCTGAAAAAATTTTGGATCGTGTTGAAAGTTGAGCATGCACTTCCAGACCAATGACAATTTCCCACTGCATGATTTGATTTCCGGCTATAAATTGGGTTTCACGATAACAAACAAACTCAGACTGGCGATTGCACATGCCAGTCAGTGACCTGCTGATACTGATGGGCAATATTCAATAATTGTGCTTCCCTAAAATAATTACCGATGAGATGCAGGCCGATAGGTCTCTTTTTCTCACCGAATCCCACCGGAATCGACATCGCTGGCATTCCGGTCAGATTGGCCGCACTGGTGTAGATATCCGACAGATACATTTGGATCGGATCACCACTCTTTTCTCCCAGATTGAATGCAACAGTAGGTGTCGTGGGTCCCATGATGACATCACATTGTTGATAGGCATCGGCAAAATCCTGTGCGATCAGCCGCCGCAGTTTCTGCGCCTTGATGTAATACGCATCATAGTATCCGTGAGACAACACATACGTACCGATCAGGATTCGGCGCTTGACCTCGGCACCAAAACCTTGCGCTCGGGATTTACGGTACATATCTGCCAGATCGGTATAGGATTCGGCACGATGGCCATAGCGCACTCCATCGAAACGCGACAAGTTACTCGAGGCCTCCGCTGGCGCCAGCACATAATAGACAGGAATCGATAAGGGCACATTTGGCAGCGATACTTCAATCGTCTGAGCACCCAGTTTGCGAAATTCTTCCAGGGCGTTGGTCACTGCCAGTTCAACCTCGCTACTCATTCCGGCAGCAAAGTATTCCTTCGGCAAGCCGATACGCAAACCGTGCAACGGCTTCTGCAGTTCACCAGCATAATCTTCCACATCGCGCTGCAGGCTTGTGGAATCACGTACATCGAAACCCACCATGACATTCAGCAGCATCGCCAGGTCTTCAGCCGATTTAGCCATTGGTCCACCTTGATCCAGGCTGGATGCAAAAGCGATCATGCCATATCGCGATACCAGACCGTAAGTGGGTTTGATTCCTGAAATGCCACACAATGCAGCAGGTTGCCGGATGGAACCACCCGTGTCAGTACCGGTGGCGGCCGGTGCCAAGCGGGCTGCAACGGCGCAAGCCGCACCACCTGAACTGCCCCCCGGTACGGCGTTGATATCCCAAGGGTTTCTAACGAAACCAAAATACGAGGTTTCATTACTCGATCCCATGGCGAACTCGTCCATGTTGGTCTTGCCGATATTGACTGCTCCCGCTGCATTGAAACGTTCGATGACGCCTGCATCGTAAGGTGACACAAAATTCGACAACATTTTTGATCCACATGTGGTCAACCAGCCTTTGGCACAAAAAATATCCTTTTGCGCCACCGGAATGCCGGTCAACGGTCCAGATTGGCCGGAAGCAATCATGGCATCCGCTGCTTGTGCCTGTGCCAGACTCATTTCCTCGTTCACCGTGATGAAGGCATTGTACTCAGGGTTCAGGCGCTTGATGCGATCGAGGCATTCTGTCGTCAGCTCGACACTGGAAATTTTTTTCTGAGCAAGTTGAGCGGACAACTGCTTGAGGCTGGCATTTAGCATGATTTATGAAAAAAGATAGAATTCGCTTAAAACAAGGTTTAACAGATGCTCGTCTGAACAGAAACGTTCCGATTATCCACGACCATCATTCGATAACTTTGGGAACCAGATATAACCCGGCTTCTACGTCAGGTGCAATGGATTGAAACAGTTCGCGTTGATCCATTTCGGTGACCGTATCCTCGCGCAAGCGCTGCGTCACACTCTGGGCATGTGACATGGGTTCGACATTCGATGCATCTACAGCTTGCATGGATTCAATCAGACCAAAGATCCCCGAAAGCTGGGTCAACGCAGCATGGGCTTCATCTTCATTAATTTCAATGTATGCGAGATCAGCAATACGTTTTACATCATCGACAGTCAGAGTCATGTTAAATTGGCAGCCTTATATTTGAGTGCGTATTAGGGTATTATGCCCGAATTCAACCGGCGTATTATTTTTTGGTGGTTGTAATCTCTCTCACCTTCATCATCAATCATAAATTAATAACGGATTTTGCCACAATGTTTAATTTCTTGAACAACAGTATTCTTGGAAGCTATTTCTCAACTGATATGGCAATTGATCTGGGCACTGCCAATACGCTGATTTATGTTCATGGCCAGGGTATCGTACTGGATGAACCTTCTGTAGTCGCCATTCGCGAAGAAAGTGGTGCTAATGGCAAGAAAATGATCCAGCAAGTAGGACTGGCGGCCAAACAGATGTTGGGGCGCACTCCTGGTAACATCACAGCCATTCGTCCAATGAAGGACGGTGTGATTGCCGATTTCACCGTTACCGAGCAAATGCTCAAGATGTTCATTCGCAAGGTTAACCCCCCCCGATTGTTTTCAGCCAATCCACGCATCGTGATTTGCGTTCCCTACGGTTCCACGCAAGTGGAACGGCGCGCCATCCGCGAAGCAGCTTATGGTGCCGGTGCACGTAAAGTTGAGCTGATTGAGGAACCAATGGCCGCTGCACTTGGCGCCGATCTTCCCGTGGAGTCTCCAACCGGATCGATGGTAGTGGATATTGGCGGTGGTACGACGGAAGTTGGTGTGGTTTCGCTGGGTGGTATCGTTTATTCGAATTCGGTGCGGGTCGGTGGAGACAAATTCGATGAAGCCATCATCAACTATATTCGCCGCAACTATGGCATGTTGATCGGTGAAGTAACGGCAGAAATCATCAAAAAAGAAATTGGTTCGGCTTTTCCCGGCTCCGAAGTACGCGAAATCGAGGTCAAGGGGCGTAACCTTGCAGAAGGCATTCCTCGCAGTTTTACCATTTCTAGCAACGAAATTCTCGAAGCACTCACTGAGCCCCTGAACAGCATTGTAAGTGCCGTCAAAACGACACTGGAGCACACTCCCCCAGAGTTGGGTGCCGATATTGCCGAAAAGGGGATGGTGATGACTGGAGGAGGTGCCCTGTTACGGGATATCGACCGCTTATTGATGGAAGAAACAGGATTATCGGTAATCATCGCCGAAGATCCACTGACATGTGTGGTGCGCGGTGCCGGTATTGCACTGGAAAACATAGACCGCACCATCGGTATTTTTGCACGCGATTAGGTCAATCCGGCAGTTCACTTTTCAAATCCTTGAATGACGGACTGCCAGAATAATCAACACTGGAAGTCATGACAGCTGATCCTCAGTTTTTCCGGCATGGACCCGGTCCATTTGCGCGACTGTTCGTATTCGCACTGCTCGCTTGCATTCTTATCGCCGAAGACTTGCGATTCAAGCGGTTTCCGGAGTTACGCCAAGCTGTCGGCATCGTCATTTTTCCCCTACAAAAAATTGCCTATATCCCGACCAACATTTATGATCAAATCGAAAAACTGATCGCCAGTTTCTATCTCGTTGAAGAAAATCAGTGGTTGAAACAGCAATACCAGGAAGACCGGGAGAAATTACTGAAATTACAGTCGCTGGAAGCGGAAAATGTGCAATTGCGCAAGCTGCTGGGCGCCATGCAAGGTATCGAGGCTGACACACATACCCAAGCTGTGATGGCAGAAATCCTATACACGCCCCGTGATCCATTCAATCATAAAATTACGCTCAACAAAGGTAGTCAGCACGACATCAAGCTGGGGCAGGCCGTCATTGATGATCAGGGCATTGTCGGACAAATTACGCGTATTTATCCTTGGTCTTCGGAAGTCACGTTATTGATTGACAAGAATCATTCGGTTCCGGTACAAGTAGTCCGCAACGGGTTGCGCTCTGTCATTTCCGGTACGGGAAAGCAGGACGCTCTACTGTTACGTTATTTGTCCGTCAATACGGATATCATTCCCGGCGATCTGTTAGTCACATCAGGAATTGGTGGTATTTATCCCCCCGGTATTCCAGTTGCAACGGTTGATAAAATAGAGCGGGATCCTGTTGATGATTTTGCACATATCATCGGCACACCAATCGCCGGCGTCGATCGCAATCGCCAAGTCCTGATTTTATCGTTAACACCGCCTCCTACGGACGAACTTGCAGAGACAGTCAAAATTGAATCGCAAAGTAAATAATGACAATCACTCTGATACAGAGGGTTATTTTCGAGAAGAGATCTACTTGCCGGCCAGCACAGGGTATATCCTGCTCAGCCTGATTATCGCACTCACACTGAATCTGCTGCCGCTGCAACAGGAATTTCTGATCTTCCGTCCCGATTTCGTTGCCATTACGTTAATTTACTGGTGCGTCAATGAATCCCACAAAATGGGCATGAGCATTGCATTTCTCATGGGATTGATGATGGATGCCGGCAATACCAGCATTTTCGGACAACATGCACTGGCTTATTGCATTGCCGTTTACCTTGCGTTGATTCTCGGACGTAGGTTACGCATCTTCAACCTGATGCAACAAGCTCCACAAGTCGGTTTAATCCTGTTTGTCATGCAAGCTATCATTGTTCTGGTTGCCATGGCTGGTGGTTCCAATTTTCCTGGATGGCATTATTTTTCGGCTACCCTCTCCGGTATCCTGCTTTGGGCGCCCATTGCTGTTCTGATCAGCATACCGCTGAAACAAAAACCTGATCCCGATGCCCTATGAATCACAAGGTCGAACTACGAAATCATCCTGAAGAACTGCGTAAATTTCGCATCCGCCTGGCAGTCAGTAGCGGATTCGTAATCCTGTTCTTTTCGATTCTGTATGTCCGTTTTTACTATCTGCAGGTCACCCAGCAAGATCATTACCATACATTAGCGGAAGCCAACCGGATTTCCATATTGCCACTGGTTCCCAATCGCGGCCTGATCTTTGATCGGCACGGCAAAACACTGGCACAGAATTATTCAGCGTATACACTGGAAGTGATACCCAGTAAGGTACCGAATCTCGATGCCACACTCGATGAACTGGCAACGCTAATCGAGATCACTCCCACCGATCGCCAGCGTTTCAAGAAATTGCTCCGGGAAAGCAAGCGCTTCAAGAGCTTACCCATTCGTAGCCGGTTGACCGACTTGGAAATCGCCAGTTTTGCCGTTAACCGCTACCGTTTCCCCGGTATCGAGATCAAGGCTCGCGTGTTTCGGCAGTATCCGGAAAAAGAGCGGGTATCGCATGTTGTCGGTTATATCAGCCGTATCAACGACCAGGATCTGGAGCAACTCGAATCCAACGGTGAACTGAATAACTATCGCGGCTCGCAACATATCGGCAAAATCGGCATAGAGCAAAGTTACGAAAGACAGTTGCACGGTATCGCCGGTTTTGAGGAGGTGGAAACGGATGCAGCTGGTCGCTCCATCCGGGTCTTGTCGCGCACTCCTCCCACCCCGGGTAACAATCTGGTCCTGACTCTGGATTTGGGATTACAGGAAGCGGCCGAGAGAGCTTTTGGCGACTTTCGTGGTGCTCTCGTGGCACTGGATCCGAATAACGGCGAAATTCTCGCTTTTGTCAGCAAGCCGGGTTATGACAACAACTTGTTCATTGGCGGCATCGATCAGGAAAACTGGAATCTGCTCAACAATTCTATCGATCGCCCCCTGAACAACCGTGCGCTGCGCGGCGTCTATCCTCCGGGTTCTACATTCAAACCATTCATGGCACTGGCTGCACTGGAACTAGGAAAACGTTCGCCCGAATATACCATGAGCGATCCGGGATTCTTTTCTTTACCTGGAGTGGATCGCCGTTATCGCGACTGGAAGCCCGGGGGACATGGACGTGTCAACCTGCACCGCTCCCTGGTCGTCTCCTGTGACACTTATTACTACAGCCTAGCCAATGATCTTGGCATCGACAACATTCACAACTTCATTGGCCAGTTCGGATTGGGCAAAAAAACAGGTATTGATATCGAAGGAGAAGTTTCCGGACTCCTGCCCTCGGCAGCCTGGAAAATGAAGCAATACAAACAGAAATGGTATGCCGGAGACACCATATCGGTTGCCATAGGACAGGGATACAATCTGACCACACCACTGCAGCTGGCATTCGCAACCATGATCATCGCCAACAATGGCAAAGCATACCTGCCTCATCTAGTCAAGCAAATTCAAAACAGCAAAACGGGCAATACCGAGGAAGTACCTGCCAAATTGCTCTACCAAGTCAGCATGAAACCCAGTCATCTGGAAATCGTCAAGAATGCTCTTGTCGATGTCACTCGTCCTGGCGGCACGGCAGCAAAAGCCGGTATCAATGCCGGTTACTCGTTTGCCGGAAAAACCGGCACGTCACAAGTGATCGGTATCAAGCAGGGGGAGCGATACAATGAGAAATCTATCAATGAGCGGCATCGGGATCATGCCATGTTCATTGCTTACGCCCCAGCGGATAACCCCAAGATTGCACTGGCTGTGCTGGTCGAAAATAGCGGTACAGGCGGTTCGACCGCAGCACCGATTGCCCGCAAGGTTTTTGATTACTACTTGCTCGGACAACACCCCGAACCCACAATTGCACAGTTATCCGAACCTGTCGATGAGCATCAGCATGACCATCTGTAATCGACAACAATTACAGCGCGCATTCATGCCAGCAACACCATGATCGACATACGCAAAATCTGGTACTACCTGACGCGCTACATCGATGGATTGCTGCTTGCCGGTATCCTCGCCCTGATGCTAGTCGGTTTGACCGTGCTGTATAGCGCAACTGGCGCCAATATCAACAAGGTCAGTCACCAAATGGTCAATATGGTCATTGCCTTGGTCATCATGTGGCTGGTAGCCAATATTCCATTACAACAAATCAAGCGACTGGCTTTGCCGATGTACGTTCTGGGCTTTGCATTATTGATTGCCGTGGCTCTGTTCGGCGAGATCAGCAATGGCGCACGACGCTGGCTTGACATCTGGGTCACCAAAATCCAGCCTTCGGAATTGATGAAAATCGCTATCCCACTGATGATGGCCTGGTATTTTGACAAACATGAAATCACACTGCGTCTGCGCGATTATCTAGGAGCCGTGATCGTATTGATGTTGCCCGTCGCACTGATACTCAAACAGCCCGATCTCGGAACGGCCATTCTGATTGCGGCCAGCGGCTTTTATGTGTTGTTTCTTGCAGGTCTGTCCTGGCGCATCATTGCCGGTCTGATCGTAGCTGCAGCTGCAAGCTTCCCGGTGATGTGGTCGTACATGCACGATTACCAGCGGCAGCGCATCATGACCCTGCTTGATCCATCACAAGACCCGCTTGGCGCCGGATATCACACCATCCAGTCTTCAATTGCCATTGGATCCGGCGGCCTTGTTGGCAAGGGGTGGCAAAATGGCACACAGACTCAACTGGATTTTTTACCTGAGCAAAGCACGGATTTTATCTTCGCAGTCTTTTCCGAGGAATTCGGATTGATCGGTAATACACTGCTGTTACTATTGTATTTAGCGGTTATCGGACGCTGCATGATCATTACCGCCAATGCCTCCACACAATTCACCCGTTTGATTGCTGGATCAATTACACTGACTTTTTTCACTTATATCTTCGTTAACATGGGCATGGTTAGTGGTATCCTACCCGTTGTCGGCGTGCCATTGCCTTTGATCAGCTATGGTGGGACATCAATGGTGACAATGTTGCTCGGATTTGGTATTTTGATGAGTATTCAAACACATCCTAAACTCATAAAAACATGACAGATACGGATTCGGTTTTATATCATGGCTTCAAAAGGCGATTGAGGTTTCTTGCCGGTGTCTCGCTCTCGACCGTGATTCTACTGTCTGCTTGCAGTAGCCCGCCTCAATACGGTAACCAGCACAAATCCAAAGCGAGATCTTCATCAAACCTTGCCAAGGGAGAAACATCCTCTCACACCGGCCGATCAGTCGGAAAAGGAGGCGGTTATTATCTTGATGATGGACCAGGTGACAATCCCCCTCCCAATTTACATTTGACCCCGGATGCTGTTCCCAGAAGTGAACCGTTGCGGGCAGCAAATATGCAACCTTACGTTGCCATGGGGAAATTGTTCAGACCGATGACTGAGCTCAATGCTTATAAAGAACGTGGCATTGCCTCCTGGTACGGTCGCCGATACCACGGCAACAATACGGCCACAGGTGAAATTTATGATATGTATGCCATGACAGCTGCACATCCTACCCTGCCCCTGCCCAGTTATGCGCGCGTTACTAATCTGACCAATGGAAAATCCGTCGTGGTGCGTTTGAACGATCGTGGCCCCTTCCTGTCCGATCGCCTGATTGATTTGTCTTATACCGCCGCACTTAAACTAGGTATTTTGGACGGCGGCAGCGGACATGTTGAAGTCGAAAGTATCTTACTGGATGATGATCGCACACGCCTAGCTCGAAAATCTTCGGACATGCCGATTCCGATAACACAGAATACGGGCAGCAATCCATCTGCAGTGAATACGGTTTACCTGCAGTTAGGTGCTTTTGGTTCGCAGGACAATGCACATAATTTTCTGTCACGGGCCCGCAAGAAACTGCCTTGGCTCGATACCACCATCAACGTAACCAAGAACAACGGTTTATACAGGGTTCATGCAGGTCCTTATTCCGATACCATTCTGGCAAAACAAGCCGCGAACACCATTTCTCAGCATCTTGCTGTCACCCCGGTCGTTGTGATCGACTAAAAAAAATCCCTATTGCAAGCAATAGGGATTAAAGGGCCTCGTCAAAATCATTAATCAAAACTTGGATTGCATACCGGACATCTACCTCAGCAAGGTGTTACAGCGCATCTCATCTCATCTCATCTCATCCTTACGCCGCATTACGATATCTGAGTGAAAGTGTAATCCCGGTCAGTTGTTTGCAAAGCTGAAAACAGATAGGGAATATACCCTCATATTCTGGTTTTGACGGTGATATTTCCCACATTCGCGCTGATACCTAGTGATATCGCTCCCGGTATGACGTCGTATACTTTCAAGACTATTCATTCGATCTTGGGTCGAGTTACACCCCAGACTCATTTTTCCCTAGACTGAGCATTTCGCTGGATCACTGCAGCAACTTTGGCTCAGGTTTGCGATTCACTCAATTTATGATGCTATACTCACAAGCAAAAAGGATTGCACGATGTCATGCGTAACATGCATTGTATGTTCCATACAATCACGTGATCGAGCAGTCATAACCGTATTCGTAATTAGGATCGATAGAAATCTCGGGCAATTAGAACAAAAATGTTGATATCCTGCATCGCACCGATCAATCATATTTTGTACAATGAACAATGGGCCTCCAAAAGACTGCAATCTTTTGCCGGAATGGCGATTGGTATTCGCCTTTTCCCCTTATTGACTCACCGCATGCGCATCGACGAGTCGGGAGTCATGCAACCCATGCAGGATGATACCGATCCTGATGTCACTCTGACGCTATCACCGTCGATTCTGCCTCGGTTACTGGCAAAAGAAGTCAGTGCTTTTGAACAGATCTCCATTACTGGCAATCGATCTCTGGGTGACGCACTAATCAGCATCGCCAAATCGCTCGATATTGGAGTACTTCTGGAATCGGAAATGAGCAAAACCTTTGGAGACATTCCTGCCCATCGTCTTGCCCAATCCGGCATGCGTCTGCTGCATTGGCACACCGAAAGCATGTCGCTTTTACGCCAATCCTGGACAGAATATTGTACGGAAGAACAGTCTATTCTGGCTAAGGCCGCTACTTTCACATATTTTGCTGCCGATATTAAGGCCCTGCAGTTGCAAACGGATCAACTGGAGCAACGACTCGATCAACTGTCACTGCGATAAATAGTTACGCTCACAAGGATCAGCAAATGTCATCAGGATTTCCCTCTTCATCCCAGAATTGACCAACTCATGCGCCTATTCCGCTTTCTAAAAATATTTTATGTTGCCTTCCGGTTTGGGTTAGACGAGTTTGTACTGAGCCACAGTCGGCTGAGATTCTTGCGCCCCATTATTCGGGTTCTGACATTCTGGCGTAACCTCGACAAACCTCGGGGAGAAAGATTACGCCTGGCACTGGAAGCATTGGGACCGATTTTTGTTAAATTTGGACAGATGCTTTCGACCCGACGCGACATCCTGCCTCAGGACATTGCTGATGAACTGGCCAAACTGCAGGACCAGGTTCCCCCTTTTTCCTATGAACTGGTTCTATCTACACTGGAAAAGGAATATGAGCAAAAAATCGAACAGGTTTTTTTCAAATTCTACCCTACACCCATTGCCAGTGCTTCCGTAGCACAGGTTCATCTTGCTGAATTGCACGATGGCACCGAAGTTGCGGTAAAAATTTTACGCCCCAATCTGGCTCCTATCATCATGCATGACATTGCATTGATGGATACTGGTGCATGGTTGGCGGAATCGGTCTGGTCGGATGGCAAGCGACTGAAATTACGCCAGGTTGTCTCTGAATTTGCACGCCACCTGGATGATGAACTCGATCTGATGCGAGAAGCCGCAAACTGCAGCCAGTTACGACGCAATTTCCTCAATTCACCGTTACTGTTTGTACCAGAAGTATATTGGGATTACTGCCGCAGCAGTGTCATGGTCATGGAACGCGTCAAAGGTATTCCGATCAGTCATGTCGACACTCTGCGGGAACACGGCATCGACATTCCGCAACTGGCACGTTCCGGCGTGGAAATATTTTTCACCCAAGTATTCCGAGATGGGTACTTCCATGCGGACATGCACCCTGGAAATATTTTTGTCGGGGAAAATGGCCGTTATATCGCAGTTGATTTCGGCATCATGGGTACATTAAGCGATGAAGACAAGAACTATCTGGCGCAAAACTTCCTCGCTTTCTTCAGGCGCGATTATGGACGCGTCGCACAAGCCCACGTTGAAGCTGGCTGGGCTCCCAAGGAAACGCGTGTAGATGATTTCGAAGCAGCCATTCGTGCCGTGTGCGAACCCATTTTCGATAAACCACTGAAAGAGATTTCCTTCGGGCGTGTGCTGCTGCAACTGTTTCAAGCTTCACGGCAATTCAACGTCGAGATCCAGCCGCAACTGGTGTTACTGCAAAAAACATTATTAAACATCGAAGGACTGGGACGCGATCTTGACCCCGATCTCGATCTATGGAAAACGGCCAAGCCTTTCCTGGAACGCTGGATGGCGGAACAAATTGGCTGGCGTGGTTTTGCCAGTCGAGTTGAAAAAGAGGCCCCGAATTGGGCTGTGATTCTGCCGGAATTTCCCCGTCTGGTGCATCAAGCGCTGGCAGAAAACCGCAATCATGAACTGGAGAAGCGTATGGCAGATCTGGTAGCTGAAGAAAAACGTCAGAATCGATTACTGGCACTCATAGCGATTCTATTGACCGCCATGCTGATGTGGCAGGTTTTACAATAGCTTCTGCAACTGATCTGCCGGTGCCGGCCAGCAAATGCATCTTCCAGCACTTCATTAGATTGATCAACGACCAATCTGCCTTGGCGCGCGATCATGTCACTCATCGAAATTCGCAATGTAACCAAGCGCTTCGGCAGCTTTGTCGCAGTTGATGATGTCAGTCTCAAGATCGAGGCAGGGGAATTCTTTACCCTGCTCGGCCCCTCCGGGTGCGGAAAAACTACATTACTGCGTATGATTGCCGGTTTTGATGCGCCGGATGCAGGTCAAATTTTGCTGGATAACGAAGATATCATTTCAGTTCCACCAGAAAAACGGCCATTTCATACCGTGTTCCAGAGTTACGCCCTGTTTCCACACATGACCGTTGCCGGCAATATTGGATTTCCATTGAAAATGGCGGGAAAATCGCCTGAGAAAATCGAACAACGTGTAACCCGAACACTGGCCGAAGTCGAGCTTACTCAATTTTCGGACCGTTACCCACATGAATTATCGGGGGGACAAAAGCAGCGTGTTGCTTTTGCGCGCGGACTGATCAACGAACCGCGCCTGTTGCTGCTTGATGAACCTCTCGGTGCACTTGACGAGAAATTGCGTGAAAGCATGCAGAGAGAATTGATCAATCTTCAAGCTGATGCCGGTGTCACCTTCATTTATGTGACTCATGCACAAAACGAAGCATTGGCGCTGTCGCACCGCATCGCGGTCATGAATCGTGGCCGGATCGAACAGGTGGATACTTCCGCCACTATCTATAATTTTCCAGTCAATCGTTTCGTAGCGGATTTCATTGGCAAGATTAACTTGCTGGGCGCACAGGTGATAGCCGTCTCGACTCAGCATTTGACGTTGAATGTCAGTCATCTCGGGGAAATCAGGATACCGTCCAAAGCATCTGTCAATGTCAATGACAAGGGGGTCATGGCCATCCGCCCGGAACAGGTCAATATCACTGCACTTGATCCGCACACTCCAAATGACGGAAAACGAGTGGGACGTATCCGGGATTTTCTGTATATTGGCGATGTCACCACCTATATCATTGAGCTCGCTGATCAAATTCATATCGAGGCTCTTCTGGCCAATTCTGTACCCGGTCAGGCTCAACTCTTTGAAATAGGTGACCCGGTTGCGATAAACTGGCAGGAAAATGCAGCACATTTCTTTCCGGATTGATTCAATGCGCGTACTTGATCGACCATGCAATTATCAAACCGCCTGATCAAATGGCTCATCAGTGGACCACCACTCGTATTTCTACTGATCTTCTTTGTGGCACCCAGCCTGATCATGATAGTCACATCATTCCGTCTGCCCGGGGAGTTCGGCGGTCTTGCTCCTCTGACTATTTTCTCCGAGCACACCAGCATAGATTCGGGCCTAACCCTGGAAACCTATCAGTTCTTTCTGAGCGACTGGATATACCTGGAAATTTTTCTCAAATCGTTTTTCATTGCCACCCTGACCACGATCATCTGCATCGCCATGGCCTATCCACTGGCACTGCTGATCGCCAATAGCCCCAGAAAATTCCGTAACCTGATGATCATGCTGGTCGTCCTGCCCTTCGCCAGCAATTTTCTGATTCGTGTCTATGCCTGGATGATCATACTTGGCCCAGAATCCACGCTCAGTCACGTGATCAATCACATTCTGGGTGTGCTGGGTCTTGAACCGGTAACACTGCTATTCTCCCCATTTGCAGTTTTGATCGGCATGGTTTATGTACACCTGCCTTTCATGATTCTACCGCTGTACACCAACCTGGAGAAACATGATCCGATTCTGCTCGATGCTGCCCAGGATCTGGGTGCAAATCGCTGGCAGCAATTCTGGTGCGTCACCTGGCCATTGTCTCTGCCTGGGATTTTTTCAGGATCGGCACTGGTATTCATCCCGGTTCTTGGCATGTTTGCCATTCCCGATATCTTGGGCGGAACCGGAGATATCATGATCGGCAATCTCATCAAGGATCAATTCCTGGGTACCCGGGACTGGCCATTCGGTTCAACACTCTCCATCATGCTGACCATTGCCGTACTGGGTGCGACCGTTTTTTTTACCTGGCTTGCCCGGTCTGTCATGCGATCTCCTTGAAAGAAATCGCGGATATACCCGAAAAAACCATGCGCCATTCTTCCCCTCTACTCCGACTGATTGCCATGCTGGTTTATGCTTTCCTTTATATCCCCTTGTGCATCGTCATTGTATTTTCTTTCAATGACTCCAAGCTCAATGCCGAATGGGTGGGATTTACACTGCATTGGTACCAGACTCTTTGGCACGATCACGAAATGTTGCTTGCTGTGCGCAATTCTCTGTTCATTGCCTGCTGTGCCAGCACATCAGCCACCATCCTGGGCACCATGGCTGGTCTGGCGATTCACCGTTATAAGCTGAAAGTATTACCCATTTTGGCCTTCACACCGCTGGCCATGCCAGAAATTCTGCTAGGTGTTTCACTGCTGCTTTTCTATTTGCAGGTACTGAACCTGACGTTGGGTCTGCTATCCATCATCCTCGCCCATACGACTTTTTGTATCGGCTTTGTCGCCATCATCGTACGGGCACGCCTGCAGGGCATGGATGAGTCGATTTTTGAAGCTGCGCGCGATCTGGGTGCCACGCCCTGGCAAGCCTTCTATCACGTGACCCTACCGTTGATCAAGCCAGCCATCATCGCAGGCGCGCTAATGTCATTCACACTATCGATTGACGATTTCGTCATCACATTCTTTACCAAAGGTATCGGTGAACCCATTCTGCCGATTCAGATCTACACCATGATCAAAGTGGCAGTGACACCGGAAGTCAATGCCATCTCCACGTTGCTGATGCTATTGACACTCACCCTGATCATCCTTGCAAGCCGCTTCGACAGCAGTATGCTGCGCGATCCATCCCGTTAAACCAGACTTCCTGAAATGTTAGGTCTATCAATACGCAATCTGGCACTTATCCTGGTAGTATGGCTGAGCGGTTGCTCCGGAATGGATTCCATGACTTCCGACAAAACGAATACCCGCACCCTGCAATTATTCAACTGGAACAATTATATTGCTCCGGAGACCATTCAACGCTTTGAAACAACTTGTAATTGTCAGGTCAAACAAGACTATTTTTCCGACAACGAGGAAATGCTGGCCAAGCTGGCAGCAGGTGCAACAGGTTACGACTTGATCGTACCGACCGGTAACGCCTTGCATACTCTGATCCGGCAGCAGGCACTGTTGCCTTTGAACAAAGCACAACTGCCAAACCTGAAGAATATCGAGTCCGCTTATTTGAACACGCGGTTTGATCCGGACAATCAATTTTCCGTTCCTTATGCTTACACACTGACTCTGCTCGGATACAACAAGAATAAAATTCAGGAATTGGGTTTGCCAACCGACACCTGGGCGCTCATCTTCGAACCGGAATATCTGCAAAAGATCAAACATCGTGTCACGGTTCTGGACAGCCCACGTGAATTGATGGCCTCCGCGCTACTGTACCTGGGTTATTCAGCCAACGATCAGGATGAAGCACACTGGAACCAGGCCGAGGCGTTGATCATTCGTGCCAAGCCTTACTGGGCTGCGTTTAGCAATACCAGTTACATTCGCGAGCTTGCCATTGGCGATTTGTGGGTTGTCCAGGGGTATTCCAATGATCTGTTTCAGGCAGCCCTGGATGCACACAAGACCGGCCGCTCATTTGCGATCGATTACACGATACCGAGACAGGGAGCCGTCATGTCGTTGGATAGCATGGTTATTCACCGCAGCGGTCAGCACCCAGACCTGGCTCATCAATTCATCAATTTCATGATGGATGGAAAAAATTCAGCTGAATTGACCAACCTGATCGGCTCCGGCAATCCTAACCGGGATGCAACAGCATTCATTCGTCCCGAATTAACACACTACCCTGTCATTTTCCCCGATCCGTCGGCACTATTGCACCTTGAAATGCTTACTGACTTGAATCACAAACAACGGCGTGCCCTCAGTCGCATTTGGACAGAAATCAAATTGCGTTAAACTATCTTCTCTATCTTAATTCTTATCCATACATCATGAGTTATTATCGACACCATGTTTTTTTCTGTACCAACCAACGCGAAGGCAACGCCAAATGCTGCAACAATTTCAACGCACAGGAATTGCGCGATTACGCCAAGCAGCGTATCAAATCCCTGAAACTCAGTGGAAAAAGCAAGATTCGCATCAATAATGCCGGTTGCCTAGATCGCTGTGACGAAGGTCCGATCATTGTCATTTACCCCGATGAAACCTGGTATACCTATATCGATCAGGAAGATATCGATGAAATCATCGATGAGCATCTGATCAAAGGCAAAATTGTCGAACGACTGAAGATCTGACTGGCTCTCGACAGACGAGGCATGGTTTAGTCATGCAGAATCAGCTGCACAAGATGATGATCGATGGTCCTGCCGGAAAGCTCGAGGCACTCCTGGGCATACCGGCATCGACACCTATAGGCATGGCCATAGTAGCCCATCCTCATCCTCTGCACGGTGGCACCATGAACAATAAGGTGGTGCAAACCATCTTCACCACCCTGCTGCAACTTGGTTTTCTGTGTGTCAAATTCAATTTTCGGGGTGTCGAACAAAGCCAGGGAAGCTTTGATCATGGGATAGGCGAAATTGCCGACGTGATTGCTGTCACCCAAAGCATCCGTGATCAGTATCCTACGCTTTTACCTCGGTTACCATTGTTGCTGGCTGGTTTTTCATTTGGGGGCGCAGTGCAGTTACATGCTGCACAGATACTCAATCCACAGTACCTGATCTTGGTTGCACCCTCAGTTGTGCATTTACAGGCACCCCCAGTACCCGAATTCACCGCCTATGCCTTGATCGTTCAGGGCGACAAGGACGACATCGTCCCACCCGAAGCAGTACTGGACTGGGCTGCCCCCACTTCACAACCAGTCGTGTTCATTCCGGGGGCTGAGCATTTTTTTCATGGAAAATTGCTGATACTCAAGCAATTGATTACAAGAGAATTTAGCTACCCGATCATTCAACCAGCCGATGCTGAATAGCATATCGAACCAGCTGCGCGTTATTACGCATATTCATCTTTTCTAGAATTCTCGAACGATAAGTGCTGACCGTTTTCACGCTCAGCGACAGCTTGTTGGCAATCGCAGTCAGCGATTCACCGGCAACAATCAGCTTAAAAACATGCAGTTCCCGATCCGAAAAAGTGGTATGCGTCAGTATTCCTGAATCCAAGACCGGATTAAACAGCAACTTTTCAGCAAGTTCGGGATTGACATATTTTCCGCCTTTGGACAAGCGGCGGATGACGTTGATCAGTTGGTCCGTAGGACTATCCTTGGTCAGATAGCCCGATGCACCCGAGCGTATGGCCCGAATGGCATACTCTTCTTCGGGATACATGCTGAGCACCAGTATCCGTGCAGAGGGATGCGCCGACAACACCCTTTTCAGGATGTCCAGACCATTCATATCCGGCAAATTGATATCCAGCAATAAAACATCCCATTCAGTCTCCCGGGTTTTCTTGAGAATATCCTTGCCATCGATTGCTTCTGCAACAACCTGAATATCATCCGTTTCACTAAAGATACGTCTCAGACCATCGCGAAACAGGGCATGATCATCAGCAACCAGTACCTTAATCATTTGTGGACTCCTCTACGGTTTCAATCGCTGATCGCGGTATTTTAAGCGTTACCACACTGCCTTGGGATGGCGAACCACAGATTTCCAGTTTTCCACCTAGCTGCTGTATTCTTTCATTCATTCCGATTATTCCAAAAGATCCGGGGTCTAGCAATTGCGATTCCGTTATGCCAATGCCATTGTCTCTTACAATGATGACAAGTCCTGAATCCTCTTCGAAAAGTTCCACTTCAACCTTTGTTGCATTGGCATGTAAAGTGATATTGATGAAAACTTCCTGAACTATCCTGAAAACATTCGTTTCATCATGCTCGTCCAAAAATGATAAGTGTGAAATAGAAGATTCTAATGCGCACTTGATGCTTGTTCGTTGTTCAATTTCACGCACCAGCCATTCGATTGCTCCGCATAACCCCAGATTATCCAACACATTGGGGCGTAAATTGACAGATACCCTGCGTGCCGTTTCAATAGCTTCACCGGTTAATCGATATAGGGACATGACCCGCTCATGCAAGGGTTCCTTGGTAATTTTCTTGGATAGCCAGTCCAGATCCATTTTCAATACAGTCAGTGTTCCACCCAGTACGTCGTGGATCTCTCTACCTATCCGGGTTCGTTCTTCTTCTCTGACATCCTGCAAGTGTGTCGTCAAATGCCGCAAGTTTTCGATCAAACGTTTCCGTTCGGTGACATCTTCGATCATGCACAAGTAGCACATCTCGGTATTACCGATCAGTTCGAATGGCACAATAGACATTTCCAGCCAGATCACCGTATGATCAGAGCGCACGATTCTTTTTACTATCTTGGAATCCGGTACCTGCTGATTTACGATCTGGCGAATTTCATTTTCATAGTCCGGTATGTCATCCGGGTGAATGATATCGGACTGATTGATTACTCGTAATTCTTCGACACTTCTTTTGACTATCTCCGCATATTTGGGATTGACATCGTAGTATCGTCCCGTCTGCAGATTAACTAGCGCTATGCCCAATGGGGCTTTCTCAAAGATGGTCTGAAACCTTTGTTGCGCTTTTTTATTGCTTTCCTCGATTCTCTTTCTTTCAATCGAATAACGGATAACGCGTGCCAAAACACCTTCTGTCAAACTGCCCTTGACCAAATAATCCTGCGCACCCGCCTTGATCGCCGTGATCGCCAGCTTCTCGTCGTCACGAAAGGATAAAACTGCAATAGGAATACTTGCAGCATGCTCACGCAAACGGTTGATGGTCGTCACGCCATCGCTATCGGGCAAGGTTAGATCCGACAAAATAAGATCAAATGATTGCTGTTTGATCAACTCCAGAGCCGAGTTTAATCTTTCGGTATGCACTAGGCTTAACTGATCCTTCATGGCCTGCTGCAGGTCACTCTGAACCAGTATTGCATCCGTTTCGTTATCTTCGATCAATAAAATATGAATGGGAGAAGCAGTCATGGTCGTTCAGGGCTCGTACAAGATCGACGCGGTAAACCAGAAATCCTTGATCGCTCTGGCTGTGTTGATACATTCATCAAAATCGACAGATTTTCTGATATAGCCATTGGCATGATTGTTATAGGCCGCCTTGATATCTTCTTTCACCGCCGAAGAGGTATAAATCATAGTAGGTATACTTTTCAAATTCTTATCTGCCTTGATTTCCGTCAGGACTTCCAGGCCATTTTTACGTGGCATGTTCAAATCCAGCAAAATAATATCGGGGCGCGGCACGTCAAGAAATTGCCCTTTCTTTCTGAGAAATTCCATCGCAAAAACACCATCTTCAGCTACCTGAATCTCAAAATCACCTTCACAAAATGCAAAAGCCTCCTTGATTAATAAAACATCCGTTGGGTTGTCATCAATCATCAAGATCACATTCAAGCGATTATTCTTATTATTGCGCATGTCGTAGTCGATTAATTAAGCTTCGGAATTGTAAAGTAAACGGTAGAGCCTACATTGGGCTGCGATTTAATCCAGATACGTCCGCCGTGATGTTCGACCACTTTTTTACATATCGCCAATCCAATCCCCGTACCGACATATTCTTTACGACTATGCAACCGTTGGAATACCCTGAAAATCCGCTCCAGATACTGCTCTTCAATGCCTATGCCATTATCGCTAACAGAAAAAATCCACTTGTCCAAGTTTTCCTGGACACCGATACAGATCTTGGGTGGCTGCTCACGCTGAAATTTGAGCGCATTATTGATCAAATTCGTAAATAACTGTATGAACTGAAATGGAATACCTCTGATTACCGGTAATTTCTGATATTCAACTTCGGCCTGACATTCACCAATGATGACTGACAGATCAGTCAACACGTTGGTCAGTAACAGTTCACAATCGACATCCACCAATGTTTGGTTTGCGTTAACCTGTGCATAAGTTAACAAATCATCGATCAGCATCTGCATTCTTTGGGTTCCCGCCACGGCATGTGCAATCAACTCATTCGCACGAACATCCAGGCGCTCATCACAATACTTTTTCAGCAGTTGTACAAAACTGTTAATTGCTCGGAGTGGTTCCTGCAAATCATGCGTCACGACGTAAGCGAATTGTTCCAGTTCATCGTTGGATCTGGCCAATTCCTTGACCTGCATTTCCATTTTCTGCTCCAGTTTTTTGTAGGCAGTAACATCAGTCCAGATTGTCACGTATCGTTTTGACATCCCTGTACTGTCATCCAGAATGGGAAAAACCGTCGCATCCACCCAATAAAATGTGCCATCCTTCGCACGATTCTTGAATTCACCTTTCCAAGTCTTGCCACTTTTTAGCGTGTTCCAGAAAGTCTGAATAAAGGCACTATCGTGAAAACCGGAGTTAATGATACGAATATTCTGTCCCAGTAATTCTTCCGTGGAAAATTTGGAAATCAGACAAAAATTTTGATTGGCATACTCGATTCTTCCATCTTGATCGGTAATGATCACACAGCCATGTTCATGCACACCTTTTTCAATCATTCCGGTCCGATCGGAAATATTCTGTCCACCCTCCGCAGTCCGTTGTCTCTCCAGCCACAAGCCCAAGTCTTCTGCCACATTTTTTAGTAACACAAAATCATCTTCATCTTCCCATTGAACTGGGCTGCTTTCATCATAGAAAAGACAAAGTTGTCCACAAATTGCCCCGTTTACCATGACCGGAATACAGAATTTCTGCTTCGCAGATTCAGCAAACATACTGAATTTGTAGCACTTATTAAAGACTTCAATAAAAGGCCATACACTATCGCTTGAAGACCAGGCCTGTTTCAGTAAATTGACGATTTGCTGGCACATGTCCTCCACGGGCTGATTCTTGAGCATCAAACGCGAAATGTCATAACACGCCGCTTGTTTGATGATTTTCTGTCTCACAGTCATTTCATCACGCCTACTCTCCAGACACTGCGCACTACTCGATGATTTCCTGGAAAGTGTTTTTCTGTTCAATTTACCAGCATGCACCACCATTGATGGATTCATCCGATTAAGATTATGGGCTCGATTACGAACAGTCATATTATTAATTTTTTTGTGACGACTGCATCAAATTTTCCTCATTCCTGCAAACTTGCAAAATTACAGACACATTTTATCGAAGGGTCCAATAGTATCTATCCATCAGATTAAAAACTATAGGAAATTTCTTACTATCTCATTGAATAGAAAAGAACCATGAATTTCGTTAACCGCTTGTCCTAAGATTTGAGTCACCACTTGCGTATTACATCCCAATCCAACCTTGAATGGTTCAGAAATTGCATATCTAACTAGGAATGGCTTTCAGACAAGATTTTCTGCCATTAAAACATATTATGAGATTGTCAATTTGATCCGTATCAGAATTAGCAAATCAAAGTTTCGCCAATCATCCAAAAATGAGAGATTATTCTTACACTTAATGATCATGATCGACTAACTAATAATGAGAACCTACCTACACAATATATTTATTCACTAACCGTTATTGCAACGATACTCCAAAGAAAAACCAAAGGATTGGCATGAAAATAAATCTTCCTGTTACGAATAATGAATACATTATCAAAGATAACAGGTTATTACTCTCCACTACCGACACCAAAGGCAGGATCACTCACGTCAACCAGGCATTTATCGAGGCCAGTGGTTACACTGAGGAAGAATTGCTCGGCAAAGCGCACAATATCATCCGCCACCCTGACATGCCTCCTGAAGCATTTGCAGACTTATGGAATACGCTAAAAAAAGGTCAACCTTGGACAGGATTGGTCAAAAACAGACGAAAAAATGGCGATTTTTATTGGGTCAATGCCAATGCAATACCCCTGCGTGAGAATGGAAAGCTCACCGGATATCTATCCGTACGAATCAAACCCTCTCGAGAGAGCATCGACGAAGTCGGTCCCATTTACAAAAAATTCTTGGAAGGCAAGGCCGGTGATCTAAAAATAGAATCGGGACAGGTCATGAGAACCGATTTTATCGGCAAACTCAGGGCTCTACTGAATCTCACCATTGGCAAGCGCATTGCTTTATGCATGACTGTTCCAGCATTGTGTCTGCTCCTCATCGGTGGCTTGAGCTGGTGGCATCTATCTCAGTTACCAGACTTCTCTGCTCTGAGTAAAATTATCGCCGCTATGACATTGGCCAGTGTATCGCTCATGCTGTATTTTGCTTTTAATATGTCAAAAAACATCTTGTCTCCGCTAAAGCAAATGATCGATATTGCCAACACACTTGCCACTGGGGACCTAACCCATCAAATCGAAATTAATCACAAAGATGAGTTCGGACAGCTATCGAAATCGATCGGTCAAATGAGCATTAATTTAAGGGCGACCGTATACGATATCCAGAGAAATGCAGCCACAGTCCGCCAAGCCACATCCGAGATCTCCACAGGCAATCTGAATCTATCTCGCAGAACGGAACATCAAGCTTCGTCGCTGGCAAAAACAGCATCACGCATGGAAGCGCTCACGGCAACCGTTCGACAAAATACCGACAATTCCATGAATGCCAACCGGCTTTCACAATCCGCAAGTGAAATTACAGCAAAAGGCGGCATCATGATGAAAGATGTGATTGCGACCATGTCGTCGATCAGTGAAAGCTCCAGCCGGATTGCACATATAATCAATGTCATCGACGGCATTGCATTTCAAACCAGCATCCTGGCGCTCAATGCAGCCGTCGAGGCTGCACGTGCAGGAGAACAGGGAAGAGGATTTGCCGTGGTGGCTACTGAAGTTCGCAATCTGGCACAGCGCAGCGCCAAGGCAGCCAAAGAAATAAAAACGCTGATCGAGGATTCAGTTCACAAGGTGGACGAAGGCGCCACACTGGTCAATGGCGCAGGAAAAACCATGGATGAAATAGTCAATTCAATCCAACAAGTTACCGAAATCATGTCCGACATCACCACCACATCGAAAGAGCAAAGCATCGGTATCGAGCAGATGCATCAAGCAATCTCACAAATGGAAAAAGTGACACAGCAAAATGCCACACTGGTTGAAGAAGCCACCACGGCAACCTCTTCACTGCAGCAACAAGCCAATGAACTGGTCAATGCAGTTTCGATATTCAACGTTATCGATCATAGTCCCGTCACCCCAGAAACATCTCCCGGAGATTCAGCAACCTGATCCTGATATTGAATACTGACACAAATGAGTGCTGAATTTTACCTCATGCAGCAATTCATCTCGTGCCTTACTACATGTGGGTATATTGCTTCAACCTGTCAGGTTGTAATACTTTACTCGGAGAAAAACTCACGTGCTTTGTCCATCCACGATTTCGCCCGTGGACTATGTCTTGGTCCATCCTTAAGGCTGATGTCCTCAAGCTCCTCAAGTAATTCCTTTTGTCGTGCTGTCAGTTTGACTGGGGTTTCCACTACGACATGACAGAGTAAATCGCCTTTATCGTGACTGCGCACCCCTTTAATCCCTTTACTGCGTAGCCTGAAAACCTTTCCTGTCTGAGTTTCTGCTGGAATCTTGATCTTGGCATGCCCTTCCAATGTCGGTACCTCAATTTCTCCACCCAGTGCGGCCACGGTGAAGCTAATTGGGATCTCACAATGCAAGTGATCTCCCTCCCGTCGGAACACGGAATGCGCCGCCAGATGAACGACCACATACAGATCTCCTGGGGGCCCACCGTTCAATCCAGCCTCGCCCTCTCCCGACACCCGAATGCGATCACCATCGTCCACTCCCATCGGAATTTTCACATTCAGGGTCTTGTGCTGTTTAACCAGTCCCACACCATTACAAGTTGAACAAGGATGAGCTATAACCTTGCCGGTGCCTTGGCATTTTGGACAGGTTTGTTGAATGGAAAAGAAACCCTGCTGCATCCTGACCTGTCCATGACCATTACACGTTGTACAGGTTTTGGGAGAAGTACCCGGCTTTGCTCCGTCACCGTGGCAGGTTTCACATTTCTCCATGGTTGGAATACGAATTTTGGTTTCCGTCCCATGTGCCGCCTGCTCCAGAGTAATCTCTAGGTTATAGCGCAAATCAGCTCCCCGGTGCATATTGGAACGCGAATTCCTGGAACCAAAAATATCTCCAAAAATATCACTGAACGCATCGCTGAATCCTTGCGCTCCCCCTCCTCCTGCTCCGGCGTTGACACCGGCATGTCCGAACTGATCATACGCTGCCCGCTTGCTGCTATCCGTCAACACTTCGTAAGCTTCCTTGGCTTCCTTGAACATTTCCTCCGATTTGACATCGCCAGCATTGCGGTCCGGATGATATTTCATCGCCAGTTTGCGATAGGCCTTCTTTATTGCAGCCTCATCGGCGTCTCGGGCCACACCGAGCACTTGATAGTAATCGCGCTTACTCATGTTTTTTCTCTGCTATCTATTAAATTTTAATGTTGATTTAATGAACATTCTGGTTACAAATACTAAAACGCAGAGTACGCCAGAGGATTGCCATCCTCTTTTCTGCGTCTCTGCGTTTATAACGCTAATCAATACTTATTTCTTGTTTTTCACTTCTTCAAATTCTGCATCAACCACTTCCCCTTCAACGGGTTTTTCACCTTGATGCGAAGCCGTTGATCCTGGTCCAGGCTGTGCTTGCTGACCACCTTGTGCATCGTTCTGTTGATACATTTTTTCGGCAAGCTTATGCGCAGCTTCAGTCAGGGCTTGCGTCTTGGCATCAATATCTTCTTTCTTGTCTGTTTTGAGAACATCTTCAGCATCTTTCAATGCTGCCTCAATTTTCGATTTCTCAGCCCCATCCAGTTGATCGCCATATTCTTTCAGTGATTTCTTGACTGAGTGAATCATGGCATCGCATTGATTTCGACTCGAAATGAGTTCCAGCGATTTATGATCTTCTTCAGCATGCGCTTCGGCATCCTTGACCATACGGTCGATCTCTTCGTCGGACAATCCCGAACTGGCCTGAATCTTGATCTTGTTCTCCTTACCCGTCGCCTTATCCTTGGCAGACACATGCAATATGCCGTTGGCATCGATATCGAATGTCACTTCGATTTGCGGCATGCCACGTGGTGCAGGTGGAATATCCGTCAGATTGAACTGACCCAGACTCTTGTTACCCGATGCCATTTCTCGCTCACCCTGCAATACATGAATGGTCACCGCTGTCTGGCTATCATCAGCCGTTGAAAACACCTGCTGTGCTTTGGTAGGAATCGTGGTATTTTTCTGGATCAGCTTGGTCATCACTCCACCCAGCGTTTCGATACCCAGTGACAGCGGTGTCACATCAAGCAACAACACATCTTTGACATCACCCTTTAGAACCCCACCCTGAATCGCTGCACCAACAGCAACTGCCTCATCTGGATTGACATCCTTTCGCGGCTCCTTGCCAAAGATCTCTTTTACTTTATCCTGCACCTTGGGCATACGAGTCTGACCACCGACCAGAATCACATCATCGATTTCCGAAGCTGTCAAACCAGCATCCTTTATCGCAGTTCTGCAAGGTCCAGCGGTACGCTCAATCAGATCCTCGACCAGACTTTCCAGTTTGGCCCGTGTAATCTTCACAGCCAAGTGCTTGGGTCCCGACGCATCTGCCGTGATATAAGGCAGATTGACCTCGGTCTGCTGGCTCGAAGACAATTCGATTTTCGTTTTCTCAGCAGCATCTTTCAGACGTTGCAGAGCCAACATATCTTTCTTCAGATCAATACCGGTCTCTTTCTTGAATTCATCAACCAGGTACTCGATAACGCGCGAATCAAAATCCTCACCACCAAGGAAGGTGTCACCATTGGTGGCCAGCACTTCGAATTGGTGTTCACCCTCGACTTCGGCAATTTCAATGATGGAAATATCAAAGGTACCACCACCCAAGTCATAGACAGCAATCTTGCGGTCACCCTCTTTTTTATCCAGCCCAAAAGCCAATGCCGCAGCTGTAGGTTCATTAATGATCCGCTTTACCTCCAGACCGGCAATACGCCCGGCATCCTTGGTGGCCTGACGCTGCGAATCGTTAAAATACGCAGGTACGGTAATGACAGCCTCGGTTACGGTTTCACCCAAATAATCCTCTGCTGTTTTTTTCATCTTCATCAATACTTGAGCCGACACTTCTGGTGGCGCGATTTTTTTGCCACGCACTTCTACCCACGCATCATTGTTGTCCGCTTTGACGATACCGTAAGGCACCATTTTGATATCCCGCTGCACCATATCTTCATCGAATCGACGTCCGATCAACCGTTTGACCGCAAACAAGGTGTTTTTGGGATTGGTAATAGCCTGACGTTTAGCCGAAGCACCGACCAGGATTTCATTATCTTCGGTATAAGCCACGATGGAGGGCGTTGTACGCGTACCTTCCGAGTTCTCCACGACTTTTGGATTGCCGCTTTCCATAACTGCGATACAGGAATTGGTCGTACCCAGATCGATACCGATAATTTTTGCCATGTTTTGATCCTTTTAAAATGTAATTCTATTCAATGTGCAGATAATGGGGTTAACCAGAAAAAAATCAAGTGCCTTGGGCTTTAGAAACCGAAACCAGAGCCGGTCGTATGATCCGGTCATGCAACTTATAGCCTTTTTGCATGACCTGCACCACAGTATTGGGCGCAAGATCGGAGTCAACCATGCACATGGCCTGATGTTGATGCGGATCGAATTTGTCCCCTTTGGGATCGATTATCGTGATTCCGAATTTTTCAAACGCACCGATCAACTGCTTTTGCGTCAACTCCACACCACTCTTGTAGTTCTCTAGGCTTGCATTCTCGACCATCAATGCTGCATCCAGACTATCCATGACCGTCAGCAAGGCCGTGGAAAAATTTTCAATGGCAAATTTATGTGCATTGGCGACATCGAGTTGCGCGCGTTTGCGGATATTGTCCGCTTCTGCTTTAGCACGCATCCACGCATCATGATGCTCAGCTGCTCTTATCTCGGCTTCCTTGAGCAGATGCTCCAGATTGGGGTGCGAATCAGATTCGATATGGGTCTGGATGGTGCTGTCATTGGATATGCCAGCTGCTTTGGCATCACTTTGCACCGCTTCATTGTCGATTGTCTGGTTAGCTGACTGTTGCTGGGGATTTTCTGGTTTTTGCATCGTTCCTCCTGATAATTATTGGGACGAAAATTGGGACGAGTAGACAAATTTCAAGCCCCTTATCCTCAAAAACGCAACCATCTCAACTAAATCATTAATTAGTATGAAGAATAATTTTAATAATGATAGCAAAAACTGATTCAATCACGGATTCTTGCGGCCAATTCTGTCGCTTTACCGATATAGCTTCGAGGTGTCAGTTCAAGTAACCGTTGTTTTGCTTCTTCAGGAATCGGTAAACCGGATACGAATGTTTGAATGGCTTCTTTGGTCATGCCGCCCTTGCCTCTCGTCAGTGCCTTCAACTGCTCATACGGATTGTCAACACCATAACGCCGCATGACAGTCTGAATTGGCTCTGCCAGGACTTCCCAAGCACTATCGAGATCCGCGGCTAGTTGTGCGGAATTGATTTCCAGCTTGTTCAGTCCTTTGGAACAGGAATCATAGGCCAGCAAGCTATGTCCTAAAGCCACTCCCATATTACGCAGGACAGTGGAATCCGTTAGATCCCTTTGCCAGCGGGAAATCGGCAATTTCTCAGCTAAATGCGTTAACAGTGCATTGGCTATACCCAGATTGCCTTCTGCATTTTCAAAATCAATTGGATTGACTTTGTGCGGCATGGTAGAAGAACCCACTTCATTTGCCACGGTTTTTTGCTTGAAATACCCTAGTGCAATATACCCCCAGATATCGCGGGTAAGATCCACCAGAATCGTATTGATTCGCGCATAGGCATTGAATATCTCAGCCATGGCATCATGCGATTCAATCTGCGTCGTATAAGGATTAAATTGCAAACCCAGTTTTTCCACAAAATGCTGCGCAAATGCTTCCCAATCGACATCGGGATAAGCGGAACGGTGAGCATTGTAATTTCCAACCGCGCCATTGAGTTTACCCAGGATTGGAATCGACAATAATTGCATCCTGCTTCGTTGCAAACGATAAACAAAATTGGCTAGTTCTTTACCCATGGTGGTCGGCGTTGCAGGTTGACCATGTGTTCGCGCCAGCATGGGCATGTCTGCAAACTGGTGTGCCAGTTCGACTAGCTTCGCAATAATTTTATTCAAGGCAGGCAGCATGACCTGATTCATACTGGATTTGAGCATCAAACCATGCGAAAGATTGTTGATATCTTCGGATGTACATGCGAAGTGTATGAATTCGCTTGCCTCTGCAATCTCGGAATTGCCGGCCAATACTTGTTTCAGCCAATATTCAACAGCCTTCACATCATGATTGGTAGTAGCTTCGATGGCTTTGATGTCTTCTGCATCTTTTATTGAGAAATCATTGACCAGCTTCTCAAGCTGATTTCTAGTTGCATCGCTAAAAGGTCGAATTTCGGTAATACCGGGCTCATCGCTCAGCGCCCTTAACCAAGCCACCTCAATCTTCACGCGAAAAAATATTAGTGCAAATTCACTGAAATATTGGGATAGAGGCGCAGTTTTCGAGTGATATCGTCCATCAAGTGGCGATATGGCTGTTATGGCAGTTGGATTCATAATAAAGTCGTTTTGATATGGTTTCTATTTTACCATGGGAATTCTGCTACACATGGTGCGAGGAATTTCGTTTGCTTCAACTTAATGTCTTTCTGTACTTTCCAGTCTTTGCGCCTAACCTCAAATCCTGATTAGAATAGACCTTAAACTTGTGCTATCTCGTAAGGTAGAAACATACAGATCATGAAACTTGAACTTCACCTTCTTATTAACCCAATTATTTCAATAAACCATGCATGCCATTTCATTCAATCAAGCTGGAACAACCGGAGTACTCACTTACACAAACTGGCCTACCCCAAGTGAATGTGGTGATGAACAAGTAATTGTTCAATTGAAAGCAGCTGGAATCAATCCAATTGATATTAAAATCCGTACGACTCCTGATCGCTTTCCTGTCTCACTTCCTGCCATCCCTGGTTGTGATGGCGCCGGAATTATCTGTGCTCTTGGTAATAAAGTAAAACACTTCAACTTGGGCGATGAAGTATATTTTTCTCAACCAGGATTTAATGGTCGTCAAGGTACTTACGCAGAGTATGTTGTGGTTGAAGCCAGCTTATTGGCACTTAAACCGCGATCTCTTTCCTTTGTGGAGGCTGCCGCAGCACCACTGGTTTTTATAACGGCTTGGGAAGCCCTTTTTGATCGGGCTAACATGACAAGCGGAAAATCAGTATTAATTCATGCTGGCGCTGGCGGTGTTGGTCATGCAGCCATTCAACTGGCAAAGTTGTTTGATAATCGTGTGATCACGACCGTCAGTAATGACTCTAAGGCTGAATTTGTAAAAAGTATTGGAGCGGACAAAGTCATCGATTACACCAAACAAGATGTCACGTCCGAAGTTCTGGAATGGACTCATGGCCAAGGTGTAGATATCGCTTTTGATACTGTCGGAACAACAGTACTACAAAATTGCTTCAATTGCGTCAAGCCCTATGGCGATGTAGTGACTATTTTACAACCCACAACTGAAACAAACTGGAGTGAAGCACGCAAACGTAATACGCGCTTTAGCCTGGAATTAATGTTAAGTCCCGTGATGTTGGACTTAAAGTCCGCCCAAATTCATCAGGGATATATTTTGCAGCAATGTGCAACATTATTTGATCAACAGAAATTGGTTGTTTCAATTGCTCAAAATTTCAAGCTGAATCAGGCCGCAACCGCACAAGATTATCTTGAAACCGGAAGGCCGATCGGAAAGGTAGTGTTAACTGTGGCATAAAAAAATGGCCAAGCTCACTATTTAGTGACTTGGCCCTCTAACTGTGCTCTCAAACAGTTAGCAACGCTCCGAAAGGGAAATTTTAATACTGATATTTTGATGTCGGAAATTTATCAAATTAGTCACATTTATTTCTTTGCTTTGATTAAATAAATCAATCATTTCTAAACAAAAATTTTTTTGCTGTTACGATTGATTCAATCATCAAAAAAAGAATTACTAATCCACTGCCCAAACAACAAATTGTAAAAAATTCATAAAAAATGCAATCTAAATCGATTTAATGATCAAAATGCTTATTCACAAAAATTTCACAATAATTTTATACTAAATTTACAAAATTACAAGATTAGTTTTTAATTTATAAATTATCTCATTTTAGTATGAATATAAATGACTAATTATTTTGATTAATCGAGGGGAATGAGCTTAATACGCTAACAGAAAGAATTATGGCAGAAGGTTTAAGAAAGATAAGTTCATATATATTTATAGCGTAATCCTATCGAGTAAATACATTTGTAGCTTTGCGACATATCTCTTCTCCTTTAGCAGAAAACATAATGTGATCGACAGAAGATAACAACCCCAAATCTATCAAGTAGGGACAAGTCAACAGTCAAATTCACCAAATTTTGTCTGTGCGCATTCATCGTACCAACCTAGAAAGCTTCCTTACCTATTTAAAAGTAAAGAAGCTGATTGCAACAGTACTGATTAATTAACGTTGAAAGTCCATTCCTTGGTCCAATCGCTGTTGGCGTCCTTGAACGCACCTGCATAATCAACAGGAGTAAAGAACGGATCGCTTACCGCTGTACCACCCAAAGTCAGCGGTGACCCAGAAGCAGGCAGATAACCGGTCAGCAACGGATCTCCGGCTTTGTTGGTCGGTTCGGATGAAAACCAGCTTTCAACAGTAAAAGTGACACCTTCACCATCCTGAAAGTTGGTTGAACAATTAACGAAAGAATTACTAATCTTCAGACTGTCAGGGTTGGTATCCGCATTGGCATAGGTCGATGGGCTATCGATCATCAGACAAACGGGTGAACCGGTAAACACAGAATTCCAGATGTTCGCACCCGTTCCACGGCGCAGAAGCACGCTCTGGGATGCAGAGTCTCCACTACGACCTAGCACGGTGATATTTGACAAAATCGGTTGTGCACGTGGAATGCTATCCTGGTTTTTCTCATTGTTATCCGCTTCAATACCACGATCGCCAATCAGTGCCGATTGTTTCAACAACGCAAACTGCACACGTCCTTGCCAGCCGTTGGTCCAATCCAGCGAATCATCCTGGGCATTGGTTACTACCAGATGTTTCATCTGTACGGTACCGCCAAATACTTCTATACCATCATCCAGGCCTTCGTGTACTTGCAAATAATCAATAAGCGTTCCTGAGCCCACACCATTGAACGTAACACCATTGAGCTCTTCATCCGGACGCACGGCAGTTCCGGCAAAACGAACCTGGGTATATTTAATCACCCCACTATTATCGGCTGGATTATTTCCACCGTATGTCTCACTGACAATCGCCTCAAATGGTACTTCACACAAGGGGGTGCTTTCATTGCAGCCATTCACCGGTGCATTACCTGAAATGAGGAAACCGCCCCACTCTCCTGCAGCCAGTTCACTCGGCCCCGTCATGACGACAGGATTATCCGGTGTGCCTTCTGACATGATTTTTGAACCTCGTCTGACCCACAGATAAGCCGCCTGATCACCTTGCCCACCAACTCCCACAATTTTGGTTCCGGGATTGATGGTCAGTGTCGCACTCTGGGTGTTATCGCCCCCAACATAAACCGGGCCATTCAATACCCACTCGACATTCTTGGTCAGCGTGACATCAGTTGTAATCGTACCGCTCAAGCTGCAGGAATTGGCAATCGGTCCTGGTTGTGCAAAGCTCGGGCAACCCTGGAATGCATTACTGACCAATTGATCCACGGTGAAGCGCATGGGATTGGATCCTGGTACGAGTCTGAGCTTAGCGTAGAAATCGTCAGCACCAACGGTTACCGAGGCTACATGCACTGCACTGGTGTCAGAATCATAGACATTGCGTTGTCCTGTTACTGCTGCAATCGATTCAGCAGAAATCAGTTGCAGTTCGTTTCCGTTCAGTTGTAATTGTGCTTTATAAAAAGCCGATGAGCCTCCTCCTAGTACTTCCACAACGGGAAGATCGACAATGCCAGTTGCAGGATCGAATGTAGCCGTGGCCGCATATGCGTTGAAAGCGATGCTGCTAAATAAAATGGCAGACGTCGTGATGAATTGTTTTTTTAAATATTCTAGTTGATACATGATTTACCCACCTCCTGTGTATATAAGGGTGAGTCAATCTAACAGGCAGGTATGACAGCGATATGACAGA
This sequence comes from Nitrosomonas sp., assembly GCA_024282035.1. Taxonomy (GTDB): domain Bacteria; phylum Pseudomonadota; class Gammaproteobacteria; order Burkholderiales; family Nitrosomonadaceae; genus Nitrosomonas. Next base: position 23,339 of record JAMWZR010000008.1, on the reverse strand, counting down.
CTGATGTCAAATCCACTACATTGAGTTTACATGTCACGTCCTTGCAATCCCAGTCTCGTCAGAGTCAAAACTGTAGAACGGAAGGGTATCCCGGATGCATGCTGCACCCCACGTTATGGCATAACAGGCATGGCATCCGGAACGATCATGACTGGATCGACACGTACAATTCAGAACCGTGTCCAGTGTTCATCCACGATCTGTCCATTTTGTATGACAAAACGGTAGTTATAGTCATCGATACGGTAAGTCCATATCTCTCGCTTGACATACATCAACCCGCCAAATGCGCGTGTCTGTATCAGTCCCAGATCAGTACGAACATGGGGTTGCCCCAAATTCAGCAGTAATTTATCCGACATTTCACCCTTGGAAATGATATTGCCGTTCGGCGCACGAAATCCACACAGCAGCAGGATAACAATGACAGCACACAGTAACTTTTTCATGATCAGATCCTTTCTTAACGTTCTCGTTGAATTTCCCCCACTGACGAGTATGACTATAGATCAGCGAACGTTAATACAGGCTGAATAAAGCGAAATCATTATTTCAGAGGGTTATGACCTCGAGACATCGATCCATCAAACTTCACGATAAATTATGAATAGAAAACTACACTGAGCCATCCGGTATCAAAACGCCAACCGCAGACTTAGATTGTAAAAGCGCCCGCGGCGATACCTGCGTGCCACTTCATCGCCCTGTGTGATACGAATATCGTCGTCCAGCATGTTCTGCACCGAAGCCTGCATAGACAAGCCTTTGTACAGATTCTGACTGAATACGAAATCCAGTTGATGCACGGGCTGTTCATACTTGTCCGGTGCCGTTTGCACCCCGGCGGCCATGATGCGCTTGCTCGACACGTTATACAGCAGTGTCGCCTGCGTTTTCCATTTGGGATTGTCGTAACCGAGCTGGAAATTCACGATATGCTCGGAATGACCTTGCAGTGGCCGGTTATTGGTGGTTTGGGCGATCAGATTCTGTGCCGTCAACTGCACATTGGAATGTGACCAGGTATAGTTGCCTCCGACATAAAAATTCTGTAGCTGTGGATGCACGAAATCGAGTTTTTTCAACACTTCCCACTCAAATCCAAACACATTGGCCTTATCCGCGTTCTGATACGTGTTCAGGGCACCCGTACCCGGTTGCGCCACCAACTCGATTGGACTGGTCAGATCTTTCCAGAAAAAACCGGCAAAGATATTTTCCGTCGGCGACAAGTAATATTCCCAGCGCAAATCCCAATTGGTGATCGCTGTCTGTTTCAGTTCAGGGTTACCGACCGTTTCCTGATTGGTATTCATGTCAAAAAAGGGAGCGGATGACAGTTCCCTGAAATCCGGCCGCGACAGGGTTTGGCTGAAGCCCGCACGCAGCTGCTGCTTGTCGGTCAGATGCAGGGTTGCGACTACCGATGGCAGCATGTCCAACTTGTTTAGTCGAGCGGTTGTCGGTTGGCTTCGCAAAAAAGTATGCACCTGCTGATCGTTATCCTCCCAGCGCAATCCACCAGTAATATTCAACCGGTCATACAGGGTCCAGTCAATTTTCCCATAATATGAAAACAAATCCTGAGTCGCCGTATATTGATCGCTCTTGCGTGTCACATCGCGTAGCTGGAAACCATTGGCACCGATATACTGTGGCCGCAGGATGCTCTCCAGCGATGGCTGCGAGGTAATACCCGTATTCGATGCATCTGGACCAAAGCGATAGTAACTGAAGCGTTGTGAACTGGCATCGCGGCTCTTGCTTTGCGCAATGAGTCCACCGCTGAGGGTCAATTTGTGCTCTATCGTGGGCTGCAAGGGTAATTTGCCATCCACCCGCCAGCTCTGATCCTTGTCGACCAGATCAGAATACGAAATGACGTTACTGTCTACACGTTGAGAAAAAATGTACTGACCGGTCTGCTGGCTGACATCGTAACGGTAATCCCGGGTCTTGGGCTCGTCGCGATTGGCCGTGGCATCAGTGTAGAGCCAGTTGATGGAAAAATCCTTCAGCCAGTCGAATCGGTGTTCTCCACCAAATTGGTTCATCAGCAATTGATTGGAAAAAAACCGCAACCGGGATCTTCGGACATTTGTCGTCTCCGCATCGACAAATCCCTGTGAAATCCTGGCTTCATCAACCGACTGGCGCAAAAACATGGTTCTGGCAAATAACTTGTGGGTATCCTTGTATTCCAGTTCGGTTGCCGCATAACCCGTTATGGCCACCTCCTGCAATGAACGCTGCACATCCAGATCCTGCGTATTGATCAGTTTTTCGGATGCAAACTCACGATTAACTTCATTCTGTTTTCTGAATTCCCGCTTCCAGCCAGCTGCGCCGATATAGCCCAACCTGAAATCACCCCAGGTAAAACTGTCACCCACCGATGCCTGAAAACCGGAATCGGGCGGACGCGACTTGCGATTCACATCCCAGCCACCTGATAAATCTTCCCCCAGTTTCTCCAGTTGCCCTGGCGTCACCCCGTTGGGATTAAACGCCGAAGCCGGCTGCAAGTTGCCATTCTGGGTGGCCTGAGCCAGTGTTTCCGGCATGTCACGTGCGCCGTCATCGTAGCTGGTGAAATCCGCGCCACCACCCTTGTAAGTCAGTCCATCCTGGAAAGTCGTATTGTCATTGGCGCCAACTTGCAGATTCAGATTAAAAAAGAAAGCATCGGGAATACCTCGTGTGCGCAGTTCCACCGTGCCGCCGGCAAATTCCGCTGGACGTTCCGGAGAATACGTTTTCTGCACCAGCACACTTTCCAGAATACTGGTTGGAAAAAGATCCATGGGCACAACACGTCGCGTCGGATCTGGACTGGGGACAGCCGCACCGTTCACCAGTGTGGTTGAGAATCGCTCACCCAAACCGCGAATGAAAATGTACTGCCCGCCCACCAGTGTCAATCCCGATGCCCTGCGCAGCGCACTGGCTGCATCGCTGTCCCCGGCCCGGCTGAACTGCTCCGCGCCCAACACAGTTGAAACGGATGTCGCCGTGCGTTGCTCTTCGATGATTGAAGCCACGGTACCAGCCAGGTGCGGTTCCAGCACCACATACTCGGCCAGTTCCACACCAGCCGGCGTCAACTTGAAACTCAGTTCAGTTGTTTGCGCCGGTTCGATCTTGACTTCATCCTGCGTCTGGCTGCTGAAAGCGCTGTGTAACAATGAAACACTATAACTGCCTGCCGGTACGGTTGTCGTGATCCGTCCTTGATCATCGGTCCGCAGCTTGCTCTGGGTGCCACTGAGAAAAACCTGAGCATCCCTGACCGGTTTCCCGGTTTCTGCCGATACGACCTGCACCGCCAGCGTCCCCTCGCCCTGGATACGATCATCGGCTTTGGCAGCGCCGCTAGATCCGGCCTGCGTCCCCGCCAGGGAACTTTCGATATTGAGCAAGGGCTTTTTCTTGCTAGAGTAAAAAGTCACCAGAATCTGTACATTTTCTGCCGAACGCAACGGTAAATCGAAAGTAAAATCCTGCTGACGGGTTTTGAGGACAAATTGATACACTCCCGGAGGCAATTTTCCGGCAATACTGCCATTGGAGTTGGTTTTCAAAGGAGCATCGCCGCCTGGCTTCCAGGAATAGGTCGACGGAATAGTTTCAAAAATCAGCTTCGCCGTTGTTTTTTCATACGACTCGCTGCGTATCGATAATTCGGCATCCGCAATCGGCAAGCCATTCTGGAACAAATGGAGTGAAAACTCGGCCTTGTCCGAATCCGCCCAAGCTGCCGTGCTGATCAACACACCCATCCACAGCAGTAACGCAACAAGCAGGCGAAAGGTCTTTGTCCGTTGGGTAAAAAAACTCAAATCTCGATTCAATTCTGTGTTCATTTGGCGTATCAGGCCCCTTCTCCATCGCTGTCACACCATGGAGTGATGAAATGTCTAAAAGTTGGAAGGTTCTAGGAAGGAATAATCAAGGCGGCATCATGAAGAAAGAACCCATGCATGCCATACCATCAAAACACCCGGAAGTCCGGCATAGGGGTATCAGGTACATTGCCATGGCTCGTTTTTGCAGATTTCCATCAGCCGACGCAATTCAGTGCCTTTTCTGAACAACTCGGCATTTTTCAGATGATCGAGGTGCTTGTTGGCATCGGCAAAGCGTCGACTGGAAAACAGGGCATAGGCCAGCGCATAGCGTACATCCTGATCTTCCAGCAAACCGGTGCGGTACAGACTGGATTCCATATTGGCAGCGCGCTCGTACTGTTTTAACGCCAGAAGAATGGAAAGCCGCTGCTTCAGTTTGACTTTCTGATCGCCAATGCTCTCATTCAACGTCAGAGCCTTGTGAAACCGCCCAGCACGCCGGTAAATTTCTGCCGCTTCCGCTTGCAGATTGGGATTCAATAACGCCGCCTGCTCCAGAATGAATGCTGCTGAATTCGGCTTGCCTTGATCCAGATAGGTGTGCACCAGTAATTTGGCCACCATTTCATCCTGTGGAAATTTCAGACGAGCGACTTCCAGAATATTCAGCGCTTCCTGATACTCTCGACTCAACCGCAAAGCATTGCCCAGCGCCACGTAATCCGCTGCACTGGCCTTGGAGCGGTGCAAATAATCCCGGCCCAGTCTGACGGCTTCCTGGTACAGACCAAGTTCCACAAAATAGAACACCGTACGTTTGCTGAATCGGAAATCGGTTGGAAATTTTTTCTGTGCCACATTCAGTGTTTCGATCGCTGCATCGGTTTGCTGCAAATGCCAATGCGATTCTGCTTTGATACTGAGCGACAAGGGATCTTTACTCACCAGATCACCCGCTTTATTCATCGCATCGAGAACTTGCCGGTATTCCTTTAAACCGAAATGCGTTTGCGCCAGATAAATGAAGATCGACTTATCCGTCTGCCCCTTTGCGATGGCCTGCTGCAAACTGGTTTTGGCGGCTTCCAGGTCGTTCAATCCCATGTAAGCCAAGCCCTGCAGGGTATAAAAACGCACTAGATCGGTTTTTTCATTGTCAAGATCGACACTCTGTAAAGCCAGTAACGCCCGATCGTGATGGCTGTCTCGAAGCATGATCGCAGCCAGTTCGATAAAATCGGTCGTCTGTCCCTTTTTGTTGTCGGCGGCTTCGAGTGTCGTACTCAATAATCCAATAAATACTGCTACTACAAGCGAGTTGATCCATACCTCAAAACGATAGCTGTTCATGATTTGTTTTCTACTCAAATCCCACATCGTCATCATGCATCAGGATAGGTCGAAGCGAATTTTCTGTTTCGCCCAAACCCGAACGGTTTCGCCTTTATATTTGGCTGGCTCGAAATGCCAGTTACGGATGCCTTGCAAAGCCGACGCATCAAAAATTCCTGATGGACTGGACTCCAGAACCTGTACCTGATTGACTGAACCATCCGCTTCCACCAGCACCGACAACACCACATATCCCTTGACGCCATTCTTCTTGGCTGCTGGAGGATACTTGAAGGAACCACGCGCCACTGGCTTCGGCGGCACATCCACCAAATCGGCAGTCATGACGGCATTACCGGTTTTACCCAGCAATCCATCATCCATATTCCTGTCGGTCCCTCCATCCAGTCCCAGTAGTCCCAGATCAATACCCGACAAAACTGTATCCAATCCTTTGAAAGGCGCTGGCGCTTGTGGACGCGACACCTGTTTTTTCGGTTCTGGCTTTTTGATTTCCTTCTTCGGTTCCGGCTTGATTTCCTTGGTCATCGCAATTTCGGTTACTTCCTGAGCAGCCGGTTTCTGCATTTCACTCATAAAACGATTCATCCACAAAATCATGCCAAATACCAGAATCAATCCCAATAACATGGTGATGAAACCAACCGCATGACGTTTAAACTGTATTGTTTGCATTTGTCTCTACCCCGCTTCTTTTTTCGTAGCAACACCCACACTCTCGGCACCGGCCAGGCGCGCCTGATCTACGACTTCGACCAGCTTACCCGCCGGTACGCCCTCGTCCGTTACCACCAACACCACTTTGCTGGCTGCACTCGCCAGTAAATCGCGCAATTTGCTCTGTATCAGCCACAACCGTATCGGCTCTCCATCCAGGTAAGTGTCGCCATTGCGATCAATGAACAGGCGAATTGCTTTGCTCGACGCCACCACAGCGCTGTTTGCCTTGGGACGCTCCAATTCCAGTTTCATGTCTTTGACGAAGGTCGTGGTCACCATAAAAAAAATTAGCAGGATGAACACCATGTCAATCAATGGCGCCATGTCGATGGTAGCTTCGGCTTCGGGTGATTCGTTATTTCTCATCTTGGTTTACACTTTTTGATCAAATTTGATGACACAACAAGTCTTTCACCTGAGAAAGATCCTGTTCGATTTGCTGCTGCTTCCTGTTCAGCATACTGTTTGCCAGTAATCCCGGTACCGCCACGGTCAATCCCATCTGGGTCGTGAACAGCGCCTCGGCAATACCACCCGCAATACCACCTGTCTGCGAATGCAGGGTCATGGTGGATAGCGATTGAAAGGTCTCGATCATGCCGCTGACTGTCCCCAGCAAACCCAGCAAGGGAGCGATCAGAACAACCACCTTGATCAACACGGAGAATCGGGCGATATCCCGTTCATATTCGTAAAAAGCTGCATCCAGTTGGCGTCGCAAATGGGTTGCACCCTGCCGTTTTAATTCAATACCTTGTTTGATGGCCTTGGCAACGATACTCCTAGCCGGTTTATCGCCATGAAGCTGATAGTCTTTCAGCATATCGCGCACCCCCATCAGCTTCGGTTCCTTCATGACCCAGAACCGATAGCCCACGCCATACCACAGCAGCAAAGTACACAACACCAGCGGCGGCATGACGATCCCGCCGATGACGAACAGTTCCTTGACCCAAAGGATCAGATCGATCGATGTCATGATTCAATAAGCGCCTGCTGTTTCTGTCACCAGCAAGCTACGATCAGTCGTCTGTTGTAATTCGATTGATTCATCCACATCGACGCCACCTGCCAGAAATGTGTTAATAATCTTGAGTGCAGCATGTTCCATATCGCGTTTGATGTTACGCGCCCACGCCGACAGCAATGAGCCTATTAGTAGTGTCGGGATCGCCACCACCAATCCGAGTTCAGTTGTCACCAACGCAATCGCAATGCCTTCGGATAGCAATCTCGGATCGCTGGTACCAAATTGAGTAATCGAATCGAATGTTTCAATCATCCCGGTCACCGTTCCCAACAGACCGAGCAAGGGCGCTACCGAAGCAATGACCAGAATCGCCGGACCAAAGCGATCCAGCGGGCCGGATTCCTGCAGGATTGCTTCGTATACGATACCTTCCATATGGTCCCGGTCATCCTTCAAATGCCTTAGGGTATACAGCAGGACACGGCCTATCGCGGATGCATTACTTTCGCAACTCTTTCTCGCCACATCCAGATCGCCTTTGATCATTTGCTGCAGAATCCGATCGGAAAGCTGTTGTGTGTCCGTACTGTTGGTGCGCAATGCCACCATACGTATCACGACAAGAAGTGCTGCAATGACACCCAGCAGCACGATGATCCAACCAATCGGACCACCCGAATCAATATGCTGCATCAGCGTTTTCTCTGGCATTTCATCGACAGCCGTAGTGCGCGATTCAAACAAGAACAATTGCAATGCATTGGGCTGTTCGTTTTTGCTCATCGCCACAGCACTTTCAGCACCCATGCCTTTCCACACCTTGAATTCGCCCCCCCCTGCTGGTGCCAGGCTACCGCTACCCTCGTTACTGATGCCATAAGCTGCGATGTTGCCCAGGAACAACAGTGATCCTTCCGCCTGCTTGCCATTTTCCAGATAAAATTTTCCCGGTTTGGTTTTAATGGCTCCCAGTTCCTGTAGCAGCGGCAATGCTTGTCTGAACACAAAATCAACTTTTGCCTGTTCATTGCCTTTTGCCTCTTTCAGAGTGGCTGGCATCGTGATCGCGTAATTTTTCAGTGTTGCTTCTGCTTGCAAATAAGTATTTTCCAGCGAATCATTACGTTCGGAAGCAGCCGCTTCCTTGCGCTCAACCTCGGATAATTGGCTTGTTAGCTGATCGATTTTGGCCGAGCGTTCGACCGATTGTCGCTCCAGCGCGCCGATTTTGGCGCTGAGTGCCTGTTCCTCGCGAACTGCTGTCGATTGATAGGTTTTCAGGCGCTCGGTCAATTCCCGTTTCTGTGCTTCCAGAAAAGCAAACTCGCGCTTGTAGGCAGTTTCCAGATTGACCACCTCCGCTTTGGATGCGCCCTGCTTTTTTGCTGGCGCGGTTTCAGCTTTATCCGCTACTGCCGGCGCTGATACTTCTTCCGTATTGACGTTGGCCGTAGCTTGATTATCTTTTGCTTCTGCTGCACCGATAACCGTTATCAGCAACAGCAGCACTGTATATACTTTGTTCATTTTCTTAATGGATTGGGTAATTCAAAATAGCCCTGGCGTATCTGCTTTTTCAACGAATCGAATAAAATCTTGATGCGTTCTGCCTCGTCCGTACTTTCAACGGTTTCGAATCTCCACGCGCCTTCCGGATTGCGTTTGGCCATCCCTGCCTGGTTATCCTTCGTTTGAAAATAAAGCAATACCGTGCCTAGCTTGGCAATGTCCACCAGCATTCTTTCGCCATTGAGTGCGATAGTTTGCTGGTAAATGCCATTTTCCTTGCTCAAACGCACTTCGTCTTCGATGAGCGACCATGCTTGATTGACCGCCTTATTTGGATCGATCAAGCGATTGGCAATATTCCTCTCCAAATCGGTAATCGCCCGCACGCGGTCTTCGATCTTGAACGGAAAACCCGACTCGACATGTCGCTTATAATCCCCCAGTGCTGCCAACAAGATCGGCTTGAGAGTTTCCCCTGATTCTTCGGCTTTTTGGGTGTTTTCAGATAACTTCCCGATGGAGTGTTGCAACTTTTCGATGCTCAGCTTTTGCCTTCTTTCCTCGACGCTCAGATCAGCCAATTGCGAATTGAGTGCCGCCATTTTGCTACCGTGCTTTTCCTTCTCGATATCCAACTGCGACTGCAAGGTCTCGACCTCGCCGCGGATTTTGGCCAGCGACTTCGCTAGATTTTCAACATTGCTGGCCATCACCATTGGCACAAAAGAACATAGCAATGACACGCCAATTTTTACCATTAACTTTTTTGAAATTGATTTCTGCATACATCTTGTTTCCGTCATCTATAAAACGATCGATACTTCGATCAATCCTGCTTGTTATTAGCTAGCGCATACTAAAAGTTCAATATTGCATTTTCATGACATTCACATGAAACCCGTCGCCAGCAGAAATTCACTGAACCTTCATATTCAAGGTACGAACCTACGCCGATGAAGTTGCGCCATGCTTGCGCAGTCTTGTTAAAACAATCGAGAAAAGATAAGAAGGAAGGAAAAATTGATGTAACGAATCATACTGCTGGCAACTGCGATGTTGAGTGCAATCACCATTAATTGTTATTTGATGTCAGTGAACCCAGTCTCAGGACATAGAATTCATACGAATCTGTTTAACATGAATCAGTTGCATTTGAGTAAAACGATTAAATCAGGATATAATCGCGGTTTTTAGTTTCTGGAGTGCGTCATCATGGCACGAGTATGTGAAATAACAGGTAAAAAACCAATGTCTGGGCACAATGTTTCTCACGCCAACAACAAAACCAAAAGACGTTTTTTACCAAATCTTCAACACCGTAACTTTTGGGTTGAGAGCGAAAATCGTTGGGTTAGTTTACGATTGTCTAATGCTGCATTACGTACGATAGACAAAAACGGCATTGACGCAGTATTGGCCAAGATGCGATCAGAAGGCAAAAAAATATAATCTGATTAACATCACTGGTAATCAACCAAGGAGTCATTGCGATGCGTGAAAAAATCAAGCTGGAATCAACGGCAGGAACAGGTCATTTTTATACGACGACTAAAAACAAGCGTGCCAAACCTGAAAAATTGGAACTTTCTAAATTCGATCCTGTTGCACGTAAACACGTGAAATACAAAGAAACGAAACTGAAGTAACTTTTTTATCTCGACGTTGATCTGATTTCAGTCTCATGAAATAAAAAAACCCGCTAAATTGCGGGTTTTTTTATTTTTCCGAGATTTAACTCAATCATGCATAACAACGCAACCGCTGAGAAAATGTTCTCAGTACTTCGATTCCACTCTCTTCGGCGCGTCGACACCAATCCTCAAGCTGCTTGACCAATTCTTCAGTCGATGCAGTTGAGCGCTGCCAGATTTCGGCCAATTCTTCACGCATGGTATATACTTTATCCAATGTTTTAGCGTTACTTAGCACCTGACTCAATTTTTCACGTTCGTGCTCTTGCAGTGTTCTTGCATCGGCCAGAACCCAACGTTTTAAGGTTGAATTATCCACTCCATACTGAGCCGTTGCCTCTTTCAGATGAATCATTTCATTTGCAAAAGTAACTTTCAATGATTTGGTATATTTGGCCAATACTTCATAGCGATGAGCAATGACCGCTTGTAAGGTATCCAGATCACACTGAGTTTTACCTTTATCAATACGCAACTTAGGTGCGATCTTCTTGACCTTGGCCAATCCCATCATTTCCAGAATGCGAATATAAAGCCAGCCGATATCAAACTCGTACCATTTGTTGGACAAACGTGCCGATGTAGCATAAGCATGATGATTATTATGCAACTCTTCACCACCAATCAGAATCCCCCATGGAACGATGTTGGTACTGGCGTCTTCGGCACGAAAATTACGGTACCCCCAGAAATGCCCCACTCCATTGATGACACCCGCAGCAAAAATAGGGGCCCACATCATTTGAACGGCCCAAATCGTAATACCAATGGGTCCGAACAGTATCACGTTGATAATCAGCATCAGTGATACGCCTTTTGCGCTATGTTTGGTGTAGATATTGCGTTCGACCCAGTCGTCCGGAGTACCATATCCGTACCGCTTCAAAGTTTCAGGATTTTTCGCTTCGATGCGATAAAGTTCGGACCCTTCCGCCAACACCTTTTTGATGCCGTAAATAACCGGGCTATGTGGATCATCTTGTGATTCACATTTGGCATGATGTTTGCGGTGTACCGCTGTCCATTGTTTGGTGACCATTCCTGTGGTCAGCCACAACCAAAAACGAAAAAAATGACTGGGTATTGGATGCAATTCCAGCGCTCTATGCGCCGAATGACGATGCAAATAGATTGTGATCGAAGCAATCGTAATATGTGTCAATACCAGAGTTACGACGACATACCCCCACCATGGCATATCGACTACTCCAGATATCAAGGTCAAAAAATCAGAGATCATAAAATTATCCTTTTAAAGGCCATCAAGTATGGACTTAATCTATAAAAACCACTACTTACTCAACAAATGCAACTACTGTGCAATACAACTTTCTCAACTAACCTTTTTTCTATCCGTCAAGCAATCAAAATAAATTTTATACCACGTTGGTGCGAAAGAAAATATTAATTTGCATCAATTATATGCTTTAATTTTACGGCCTTTATTAGTATCAAAAAAACCAGTGTCAGTTCACTCACAAAGTATATAAATAATGTCGAAATCGTGTTTTTAAAGTACCGAGCGCTCATAATTCACCATACGCCACTCTCCAGGTGCTATACCCTGAACGTTATATTTCCCGATTGCATATCGCACTAGCCGTAACGTTGGATACATCACCGCTGCCGTCATTCGTCTAACTTGACGATTTTTCCCCTCCCGAAGAATTAACGACAGCCAGCTAGTTGGAATTTTTTTTCGAAAACGAACGGGAGGAATTCTTGGCCATAGATTATCGGGTTCATCCATCACACTCACCTGTGCCGGCAGTGTCCTAAAATCCTTCAGTTGCACACCGCTTCGTAAGTTATTTAGAGCCGTTTCATCAGGTAAACCCTCAATCTGTACCCAATAGACTTTGGGAAGCTTGAATCTGGGGTCAGTAATTTGATGTTGCAATCTCCCGTCATCAGTCAGCAACACCAATCCTTCACTATCCGTATCCAATCTTCCGGCAGGATAAAAGCCCGGCTGGGAGATAAAGTCTTTCAACGATTGATGACCATTTTCGGGTGTAAATTGACAGATAACGCCATAAGGTTTATTGAACAAAATCAGGCGTGACATGGCATTGCTTCAGCGAAGAAATCCAGTTTTTAGAATGATTTCACAACATCTCGGGATACATAACTGTATGCAGCACCGACTCAGCAACACCATTATTTTGCTGATTCTTGATCCACCACACCGACCCTTTTTTGACCCCCATTCCCATAGGAGCAGCTGGAATCAGGTGACTTACCACCTCTCCCAGCGTGGGTTGATGACCAACAATCAGAACGACACCTTGTTCATCGGGCCAGTTAGCAACACTGAGAATATCCCTAACTCGAGCACCTGGTCTTACCTCAGGGCATGTCTCAAAGCAGAGTCCCAAAGCCATTGCAGTCTGTTGCGTACGCATAGCCGGACTAACTTTGATTGCTACTTTGTCGGGCAATTGCGATTTAAGCCAGTTTGACATTCGCCGAGCTTGATCCTGTCCAGTCGCCGTTAATTGCCGCAATGTATCTGGAAACCCGTCTTCCGCCTCGGCATGTCGCCATAAAATCAGTTCCATGTAATTTCCCCTTTACCGGATTCGCTGTAAAAGCAAAATGCAAAAAATTTCCAGCATCCGTCAAAAACCGATCATATCGACAAGGTTTCAGGATTTTTTCCAGGTTGCTGAATCACGACAACTTTATGCCTGGATCGATCGCCCTGCTTCAGAATCACTTGCGATGCCGGTACAACAAAATGCCGAGCCAGAAACTTAATTAATGCCGCATTTGCCTTCCCGTCGATAGGATCAGCAGCCAGCTTGATCTTCAGAGCACCTCCATGAATGCCCGCTGCAACCGTATTTTTTGCGCCTGTTTGAATATGCAGCGTAAGAATCAGATTATTTGCATCATCATATCGATACCAAGACATGCCCATGAAACTAACGCAGCATCATGGTAATTTCCATACTCACTCCGGCAACGACCATGAGTAACAACTGGATGATAATCAACACAAATAATGGCGACAAATCGACATTGGCAATTGGTGGAATGTTTTTACGAAAGAACGCCAGGAAAGGACGAGTAAAACTATCCAGCAATGGCATCAGAGGACTTTGTGGATTAACCCACGACAAAACAGCCTGCATGATAATCATCATAAGCACGATGTAGAGCGTCATTTTGATGATTTCCATAATACCCAACATACCCATGACACCAGATGCAGCGATCATATTGCCGCCAAAATCATAACCTTGTATCAAATAGACGCTGGACATGATGATACATTCGAACAGCCATGCCAAAACCAGGGTTGACAAATCCATTCCTCCCCACCCAGGTATCACACGCCTTGCCGGTCGCACCATAAAATCAGTGACTGCAATCAGGAATTGCGATACCGAATTGTAGAAAGGCACTCGGAGCAACTGAAAATAGAAACGCAACAATAATGCCAGCGAGAACAGGCCCAGAATGGTATCAAGAAGAAAAATTAGGATCTGATTAGACATGTACATTTCCCGAAAAACTGATAATCAAAGTTGATGGATTCACTTATGGTCAATCCAATGCTCCGCTAAATCTTGCTGTATTCATCGCTCATTTCCCGCGACCGCTGATTTGATGCATGAATTGCAGCAATGATCTTACTCTTAATTTCATTTTTTTCCATGGCTTGAATAGCCTGTTCAGTCGTTCCCCCTTTCGAAGTCACTCGAGCACGCAGCACCGCTGCATCTTCTTCGCTTACACTGGCCAGACGACTCGCACCAGCAAATGTCTGCAAACTCAGTTGCCTGGACTGTGCAGCACTCAGACCCAATTCTATTCCGGCTTGTTGCATGGACTCAATAAAATAAAAAACATAAGCAGGTCCACTACCTGAAATCGCCGTGACAGCATGCAGCATATCTTCCTGATCTACCCACAATACCGAGCCCACTGCAGCCAGAATGGATTCCGCATCCTGCTTGTCCGATTCGCTGACACCCGGCATGGCATAAAGTCCTGCAACACCACAACCGACCAGGGAAGGTGTATTGGGCATAGCACGCACGATTCGTTCATGCCCCTGCAACCAGCGACTGATATCGGTTGCCTGTATACCGGCTGCAATCGATAGAATCAACTGTTGCCTAAGTAAAGGTGCAAGTTGCCGAGTCAACTCGAATAGCTGTTGTGGCTTCACAGCCAATACGATAACATCGCTGGCTGAAACACCTTCCGCCAGATTCTCGACAACGTTGATGCCGAATATCTGTTTCAATTTTTCTCTGTTTTCGACATTGATCTCAACCACACTCAATTGTTGTGGAGCAAAACCTTTTGCAAGCAGACCACTGATCAGTGCACTGGCCATGTTTCCACCACCGATAAACACGATTCTCATATCCAATACTCATCCTTACATTCAATCAAACTCGCCCCAAACCCGGATCGCTGACACAGAATTCAATGTTGACAATCTGTGCAATAAAAACTTGAACGTTGGCATTGCTTGATCTGTTTAATCTCCCCTGCACAACGTCTGCAACGCTCACCCGCCCGCCCGTATACCCAATATTGTTGCTGAAAGTATCCAGAACTGCCATCACTATGGACGAAATCCCGCAAACTACTGCCACCGGATGCTATCGCAAGCTGCAATGTTTGCTTGACTGCTGTCACCAACTTTTCATAACGTTTCAATCCGATTGCATTTGCAGCGCTTCTCGGACTAATTCCGGCTGCAAACAGCGATTCATTTGCATAGATGTTACCAACCCCCACCACCACATGACTGTTCATTAATATCTGCTTGATGTTGGTATGACATCCTCGCGTCTTATCAAACAGATAACGAGCATTGAAATCGTCAGTCAATGGCTCGGGTCCGAGATTTACCAGCAGCGGATGCGGCAATCCGTCGGCAGGCTGCCAGAGAATAGCACCAAAGCGACGCGGATCACGTAAGCGCAACACAACTTGGTTGTCCAGTACCAAATCAAAATGATCATGTTTCTGGGGATTTACCATCAGATTGTCATGATCACGAGTCAAGATGCGTAAGCTGCCAGACATACCCAGGTGGATGATGAGCGTTCCATTTCCAAAGTCCAGCAATAAATATTTTGCCCGTCGCTGCACCGCACAAATTTTCAATCCATGCAAAAGTTGCGGCAAATCCTGCGGGATTGGCCAGCGCAATTTGGGATTACGAATCGTTACATGATGAACGGTCTGATTAACCAGATACGGCGCAATGCCACGACGTGTTATCTCGACCTCCGGCAGTTCTGGCATTATCGAAGCAATCTAATCGATCCGCACCAAACCGGGATCCAACAATTGTTGCCCAGTTTCGACACTGAACTGGTATCCGATATCTTCATCCTGGCGCTGCAATACGATTGCATCAGCCGTCCTCGATACCCAGAAGGTCAATTCCTGCCCATTTTGCAACGATACCTTTACAAATGAATTTCCCTGAGTTTGTGGTTTGATTGCCAGTTCACTCGCAATGGCTGTTTGCCACATCCGAACCCACTGTTGCAGTACGGCATTGTTCGATACTGTCCTCACATCAGTCACATCCAGATGCCACCCATCATCAAGCTGCTTGACGGTCGAATTTTCCCAGTCAAATCTTACTGGTATTTCATGCGCTGCCAACAACCGCCGATCGATCAGTCCATCTACTTGCTGCGGCAGCGCCAGTCCATAATGAGGTGCAATCAAATAAACAGTATCACCACTGGTTACATACTGCTGGTTAGTAATGGGGGCAAATCCACCAAAGGCCACGCGTTGCGAATCCGCATGAAGCTCGAGATAAGGATGCTCCAGACCATAGCGAGCCAGATCGCTCAAAGGAAATCGCTGCTGACTCCTGGCAATCAGAATCTTCTCGATGGCTTTCAGTTTTTCGGTATCGGGGCGTGCACGTAATGGTTTGGTTACGTACCAGTTATCCTGCCGCTGCTCTAGCACAATCTCCCCGTGCTTGCTAACCAAACGCAATGCTTTGGTAGCTGCGGCAGAATTCGTAAAAATGGGGTAATCACGGGAATCCTGCGGTTGCGGTCTGAAGTACAGAAATAGTAGCACTCCAACAATGGCACTCAGCATGATCCAGTTCAAACGGGCGTGGTGTGTCATGACTATTGCCTTCTTTTACGCTGCCACCAAATGATCGTTCCAGACAATACGAAACACAGTGGCAGCGCGATCAAAAACCCAATGGCGACGACAGTCAGTTCAAATTCGCTTAGAACCAGTCTGTCATCGATGGTTGCTCGAGGCTGAATGACGATCAATTCTTCATCGCCGACCAGCCAGTTGATGATATTGACGCCGAAATCGAGATTACTGCCATTCCCAAGGTACGTATTGGCAAGAAAATGTCCGCTGCCGACAACCACAATACGCTGTTCCCGGTCATTCACATTGCGGGTTAGAGCCACTGCGATCCCTATCGGTCCAGCTACGTCCGTGGTTTGATCAAAGTGCACTTCACCACTGACATCACCATTCTCGACCCAGCCCTGTGGCGCAGATTCAACCAGCGTGACACCACTCCATTCGCTGCCTTCATTCATCGTGATCTGCCTGGCAAATGGAAACACCGTAATGTAATCAAAATCATTGGTAATGGCGTGTTGTCCATAATTCGCTCCCAGTGCAAATGTAATGGGTGCCTTGAGTTGCTGTGCGGTTGGGTCCACGACGATTCCCGGTGTCAGAGTCAAATGAAGTTTCTCTGCCAATGGTGACAGGCCGCGCATCGCTTCCTGATCAACCAGCCAGAATAAATTCCCCCCCCGTTCAACATAATCGAGCAGTTTGTTGACTTCACCTTCTAGTAGATCGACTTGTGGAGATGCAATTATCAACACACTGGTATCTACCGGAATATCGCGATCGACTGCGAGGTTGAGCTTCTGGCTCGCCAGGCCATTTTTATGCAGTTGTGCACCGAAATCACCCAGATCAAAATTGGCATTGCCGTCCAATTTGCGTTCACCGTGACCACTCAACGCCACAACAAGCCTTTTTTCCGTACGCGCCAATCGCATCAGAACATTGGTAAATGCCTGTTCATTAAGGAGAGCCAGATGTTCACGTTTATCACGAAATACAATCACCAGTTCACCATTCATATGTACGCCTGCTTCCTGAGCCAGAATGGGCTGCTCGGCAGGATCAACGAATGTCAGCGAAATATCGGGTTTAACCCGCTGATAAAGTGACACAAAATCCGTAATCAACTTCCGGATGTCTCCTGTTTGTGCATCGTGTTCGGTAGCGTAGGCTGTAACCTGAACAGGTCCTTGCAGCTCATGCAGTATTTCCTGGCTGGCTTCAGTCAGGCTGTTATGGCCATTCTGACTGACATCCCACTGGTGACGAATTTGCATCGCTACTAAACCCAGCAACATGACCAAGGAAAACAAAAGAACGATAAAAACCCGGTGATGCATACGACTGAGCAAAGTCATCTTTTGATCCCGCGAAATCATCACAGCTCCTTATCCATGAAGACGTTCCGCATCCAGATGCCGAATCGTCAGAATCAGGAAAGTTGCAATGAACAAGATGAAATAGACAATACTGAATGTATCGAGCACTCCTTGATTGAAGTGTTCGAAATGTCTTAACAAGGATAAATCGCGCAACCAGGCATTTGTGTTACCCGCCGCCAAATCGATCACCCATAACGCAAGCAGAATCCCCATCGTACTCAATGCAGCGATGACAGGCTGGCTGGTCAGGCTAGATAAATACAAACCCAAGGCAGAAAAGCTGGCTGCAACGAATAACAAACCGAGTACATTGCTGAATAACAATCCCCAATCCAATGTTCCGCCCAGTGACAGTGTAGCGCTGAGTACTGACAACAACCCGATCACCATCCCAAAGAAAACCATCACACTGAGAAATTTCCCCAGCACAATGTCGGTTAGTGAAAGCGGTGCCGAAATAAGCAAAGTCAGTGTATGATTGCGACGTTCCTCAGCCAGCAAACGCATGGATAAGAGAGGTGTGATCATCAGCAGGACGATAGCAGCCAGCGTAAATACAGGCGTGATGATAATCTCGGTAAATCCCGGAGGATTGGCAATTTGCAGCAATTGTGGCTGAATCTCGAGAAAGACATCGAGTCGCCCCAGAAAAGTCCAGGTCAGTATGATCTGGATGATCGTCAGCAATATCCACGCCAGTGGAGATACAAACAGCATATGCAGTTCTTTCTTCAGGATAACTCCGATCATTGGCGTTGTCCCTCAGTGCCTTCATGTTTCTGCGTCAAATCAGTAAAAATCACATCCAGGCGAATTTGTTGCTGATGGATATCGTCCATCTTCCGATCAAAAACAATGTCACCCTGATGCATGATTAATACGCGATCGCAGACATTCTCTACTTCAGACAAAATATGTGTCGAAAAAATCACACAGGAGCAGGTTGCGAGCGCTCTGATAAGGTGCCGCACTTCCCGTATTTGATTGGGATCGAGACCGCTCGTTGGTTCATCCAGGATAATGACATCCGGGCTGTGTACGATAGCCTGCGCAATGCCGACACGTTGCTGAAATCCCTTCGACAAAGTTCCGATGATCTGTCTTCCGCGACCATCCAAACCACAGCGGTGCCGTGCTTCTATCACCGCAGATTCCACGCAATAGCTTGCAACTCGATGCAATGTGGCAGCAAGTCGAAGATACTCATCCACGCTCATATCCAGATATAGCGGAGGTATCTCCGGCAAGTAACCCAGATGTATCTTAGCTAAGCCGGGATTTTTCAGCAGATCCACGCCACAAATGAACACACTTCCCGTACTGGGTGCCAAGTTTCCAGTCAACATGCGCATGGTTGTTGATTTGCCAGCTCCATTCGGACCCAGCAAGCCAAGTACCTCGCCACGCCGCATCTCAAAATTGATGGAATTAACTCCAGTAGCTGCACTGTAACGATGCGAGAGGTTTTTAACCGACAGGGTGAGATTCGTTGCTTCCGTTGTCATGACAAGTGTTTACGCACATAGCGTGCATACGAAATCAAGGTTAATTTATTAGCTACCATGTACGTCAGTATCTTCAATCATTGTTTTGATATTTGCACCTCGAACCCACTTAGCGTTAGTATCAATTACCAATGGCCAACCTCTATTTTAGCGATAATTCATCACTTCACTATAAAAATGTACATTATCGACAGTGTAAATGAATGATGACTTATTTCACAAAATTGTTGTAATTTAACAACATCCTGTTTGGCCGTCATCAACAAACCACTCAATATTCGAACAATTACGAATCCGAAGTAGTACAATGCAATTGACATATTGTTTGCATTTCATTTTCATTATTTGCATCAGAAATTTTAGAACCGCAGTTTTCATTAAAAGGACAACAGCATGAAGAAAATATCAGCCAAAAACGCTTTGTTTGGAATGATCATTATACCCGCAATGTTTTCTGGCGCTGTCTTAGCACAAACAACAAATATTGATCAAAACCCATCTGTTAAAAAACCAGAAGCTTATGGTGTTGATGATCGCGGTGTAGTTGCAAGAAACACCACGGGTTTATGTTGGAGAACTGGCTACTGGACACCAGCCATGGCCATCCAAGAATGCGACCCAGATTTATTCAAGAAAGAAGCTGCTGCTCCAGCGCCTGCTCCCGCACCAGCTCCTGCACCAACATCGAAAAAAATGACATTCCATGCCGACGCACTGTTTGACTTCGATAGCGCAAAGTTAAAATCGGGTGGACACGGTATTCAATCCCTGAATGATTTCGTCAGTGGTATCCAGACTGTCAAGTATGATCGTATCGATGTTGTCGGATATGCCGACAGAATCGGTTCGGATGAATACAACCATAAACTCTCGCATCGACGCGCTGAGGCAGTAAAAGCCCACTTGGTTTCCAAAGGCATTGATCCTAATCGCATCGTAGCAAACGGTAAAGGCGAAGCTGATCCCGTTACAGGTAACACGTGCCAAGGTCACGGCAAAGCTTTGAAAGAATGTCTGGCACCAGATCGCCGCGTTGAAATTGAAGTTATTGGTATCAAATAAGACTTCCTTTCCATTCAAGGCCCTGCTTAGAAAGCAGGGCTTTTTTATTTCTGTATTGCGAAGGGAAGACTGAATGGAAACAGATTGTCTAGTTGAGGCCAAGTGGATAATTCCAGTTGAACCCGCGGACACCATATTACACCAGCATGCCATTGTCATCGACAAAGGCATCATCCTGGATTTACTCCCAGCTTGTCAGGCCAGGCTACAGTATCAACCTCGGCAACTCGTAACACTCAATAATCACGTCATCATTCCCGGACTGATCAATTTGCACACCCACGCTGCCATGACATTAATGCGCGGAATGGCAGATGATTTGTCCTTGATGTCATGGCTCAACGATCACATCTGGCCCATCGAAAATCGGTTCGCCGATAACCAATTTGTCTGGGATGGCGCCCAGCTCGCATGCGCAGAAATGATCAAAAGTGGCATCACCTGCTTCAATGACATGTACTTCTTTCCAGAATCCAGCACGGATGCCGCAATCGCGGCAGGATTACGAGCCAATATCGGCATGGTCGTGATTGATTTCCCGACCAACTATGCCAGTGATGCTGATGATTATTTGTCCAAGGGGCTGGCGCTGCGAGATCGATATCAACATCATCCGTTACTGTCTTTTTGCTTTGCTCCACACGCCCCTTACACGGTTAGCGATAAAACGTTTCGTCGCATCATCACGTATGCGGAGCAACTTGGTGTTTCAATACACACGCATTTGCATGAAACAAGAGATGAAATCCGCATCAGCATGGAACAACACGGTATGCGTCCTATCGAACGCATGCATCAATTGGGATTGCTTGGCCCGAATTTGATCGCGGTTCATATGGTTCACCTCACAGACCATGAATTCAAACTCATTCAGCGATACGACTGTAATGTAGCGCATTGCCCATCCTCCAATATGAAGCTCGCAAGTGGTTTCGCACCTGTTCCACAACTATTGGACCACAATATCAATGTCGGACTGGGCACCGATGGCGCCGCCAGCAACAATCGTCTGGATATGCTTGAAGAAATGCGCCAGGCTGCCCTGATTGCCAAGGCGACCAGTCAACTTGCCAATATACTACCTGCGCATCAGGTGTTGAGAATGGCAACACTCAATGGCGCCCGGGCGCTAGGACTGGGTGACAAAATCGGCTCCTTGGTTACTGGCAAGATGGCCGACATGACGGCAATCGATTTGTCCGATATCAATCTCACACCATGCTACGACCCCACATCCCACTTGATCTACTGTGCTGGCCGGGAACATGTCAGTCATGTCTGGGTAAATGGTAGAATGCTGCTAAAGGACAAGGAATTGACCACACTGAACGAGCAAAATCTACGTCAACGTGCAGTTTTCTGGCAAGAACGGATTGCTTCCGCAACACAATAATCGTCGCAAGGAATAAATATGGAAAATGACGGCATCAACGCTGACCCAATGGAACTAGAAAAATTTAGCCAGCTTGCGCACCGCTGGTGGGATCCCAATAGTGAATTCAAGCCGCTTCATGAAATCAATCCTTTGCGTCTCGACTACATCGATGAACGAGTCGGAGGCTTGGAAGACAAAATCGTCTTGGATGTCGGATGCGGTGGCGGTATCCTGTCCGAAGGCATGAAGTCCAAGGGCGCACAGGTAACGGGCATTGACCTTAGCGACAAAGCATTAAAGGTGGCCAAACTGCATTTGCTGGAAAGCGGCTACCAGATTGATTATCGCAAGATCACCGTAGAGTCGTTGGCCAAAGAGCAACCGCATCATTATGATGTCGTCACTTGCATGGAAATGCTTGAACACGTCCCCGATCCGTTGAGTGTCATCCAATCTTGCGCACAACTCGTGAAGCCTGGTGGATGGGTTTTTTTCTCTACCATTAACCGCAATCCCAAATCGTATTTATTTGCCATTATCGGTGCAGAATATGTTCTGAAATTATTGCCTCGCGGCACACACGAATATGCAAAATTCATCAAACCCTCGGAGCTGGCACGTATGGCGCGGATCGCCGGTCTGACGGATGAACAACTCATTGGCATGACTTATAATCCGATCACAAAAATCTATGCACTTGAAAATGACACAGATGTCAACTACATCATGGCCTATCGCAGCTGATCCACTCCACTGACCTCCAACATGATCAAGGCTGTACTTTTTGATTTCGATGGCACGCTCGCCGACACTGCACCCGACCTCGGTCATGCTTTGAATCGGCAGCGGATCGCACGTGGCCTGCCTGAATTGCCACTCGAACACATTCGTCCACAAGCCTCGGCAGGATCACGCGGTCTGCTGGGTCTCGGCTTTAATATCAAACCAGGTGACGATGGTTATGAAGCCATGCGGGACGAATTTCTAGATTTCTATACACAACGATTGTGTCACGATACCTGCCTGTTCCCAGGCGTCAAAGAAATGCTGAGTCAAATCGAACAGCTTGGTCTTCCTTGGGGTATAGTCACCAATAAACCGGCACGATTTGCATACCCACTGATTGAACTCCTTGGACTTGCTCATCGGGTAGCTTGTGTCATTTGCGGCGATGAAATAGCAAATACAAAACCACACCCTGAGCCGCTTCTAACAGCCAGCCAAAAAATCAACATCAATGCAACCGATTGTATTTATGTAGGAGATGACATCCGTGATGTTCAAGCCAGTCTGGCAGCAGGCATGCAACCCATCGTGGCTCGTTATGGCTATCTTGGTAGCGCACAACCACCGGAAACATGGGGGGCACGATATTTGATCGACCATCCTGAACAGCTTTTGGCTTATCTTTAACAAATTCGGAAAACGACCCGACCGAATTGCGTTATATGTACACTTTGAATATTCCTTTTTATCACCATGCATAGACTGAGTGTTTTCACTCAGTCTCACTCCGTCACTGAGCACTCGCTACCTTTTTTAAAGTTACTTTCAATGATTTTCAGAATATTTCTGCTAAAATTCTGAAACGATAAAATCCAGCTGAACTTTCATGCAGAAACTTTATCTTATGCAGCACTAATAGCGATACCGGGGACGATCTGGTTTCGACGTGGGTTGCAAAGCAGCGCAGGGCATACCGAGGATCAGATTACCTCGTAAATCCATCTGAAAACAATAGTCGCAAACGACGAAAACTACGCTTTAGCCGCTTAATTCGGCTAGCCTCTGCACCGGTGGGCCTCAACGCCGG
>JAMWZR010000049.1 GCA_024282035.1 Nitrosomonas sp. | reverse complement strand
AGAATATCGCTACCAGCAGCATCGTGCCCATGCCCAGCTTGTAATACTTCGAGTCGTACCACAGCGACATGTCGTAGTCAGCGCTGGAACTTGCGCTCGACGTTCCATATGTTGTTGCCATCTTATTTACCCCCTATTAAATGATGATCTAGTTAACAGAAATAAGTGTTAGCTCGGACATCTCACTAACACTCGCTTAGACAGGAAGATTATTCGTCAAAGTTCCCGTCAGATTTGTGCCTGTTTCATTATCGAACTCGACTTTAAAAAACTGACTCTTCGAGCTTCCTAATGATTGGGTATCGTATTGTAAAAATTTAGAACCAGCATTTCAAGCCATTAACACTAAGCACTGAAACCCTCATGAGAAGAAACACTATGTAACCAAATTGTAAAAAAACGGTAACCGTCACAAAACTGTAACATTGCAGCGATATAAAGACTGCCATTAGTTTACAACTCATTTCAATTCGAGGATTAAAGGCAGACCTTATGCGTATATTCAGACCACTCATGGCAGCTCTGATAACCACACAAATCTGTATAGCAACCAGTGCCCATGCGCTGGATTTATACGTTGATACCAAAACGAAACAGATCTTTGCGGAACCCGGACCTGGCCGGGTGCATATGGGTACGTATGAAAAACAGGATAAACGTGCCGCCAAGACCGAAACGACGACTGCGGCAACACCTGTGGATACCCATAAAAAAGCGGATGTGGCGGATTCATCTAAAACTCAGCGACAGCAGAGCACGGAAGTTACCGAACAGTCAATCGACAAGGACTTGGCCAGCCAGGTATCGGTACTGGAAGAGCGCATGAAAGAAGTCGAGAAAATTCACGGCACATTCGATGACCGTGGTCTGCACTGGGCTACCAAGGACGGCAACTTCACCGTATCGTTAAACGGTCGGATTCAACCGGCCTCGCAATACAATTTTGTCAATGACCCCGCACCGGCCATCGGCACAAACACTCCCAACGAATTGGACAGCGGCGCCAATATCCGTCGTGCCCGTTTGGGGATCGAAGGGACTTTCTTCAAGATCTGGGATTACAAGTTTGAATATGACTTCAGCCGCGGTAATGGCACGGTGGGTTCCGGTATTACGGATGCGTTCGTGCGTCTCAACCACACCAACGCCCTATCCTACAAGATCGGTTCCTTCAAGGAACCCTTCAGTTTGGAAGAAGCAGCCAGCAACCGTTTCCTGAATTTCATCGAGCGTCATATGGCAGTCAATACCTTCGTTGACAATCCCAATACCTATAAAACCGGGGTCGGTGTCAATTATGCCGTGCCACGATTCCAAACGGGACTGGCATTCCAGACCGAACCTATCGGTGGCTGGTCGGCTGCATCCACATCAGTCAATGCCAACGGCAACCAGAACCGTAATAACGGTTCGGGTGATACCGGCTGGGAAGGCATCGGTCGTGTCAGTGGCAGACCGTGGATGGAAGATGAAACCAAATTCCTGCATGTCGGTATCTCGGCTGGTCATACCGACGTCAATACACAATATCGCGCCGATGGCACTATGGTTGGTGAAGGACAAATCGGCGGCGGTGGCGGCATGGCGTTCTTTGCCTTTCCAGGAACCAACGTGGATCGCACTAATATCCTGAATACTGGCAATCTCAGTACAGGAGCCTTATCCGATCCCAATCACCGGCGAATCAGCAGTTATGATCGTTACGGCGCGGAAGGATGGTTTGTTTATGGACCTTTCTCGGCACAAGGTGAATATTTACGCACCAATATCAATGGTCATGGCTATGACAACGAGCATCTGACGGGTTACTACGGTTTCGCCAGTTACTTCCTGACCGGTGAATCCAAGACTTACCATGTGCGCAACGGTGCCGCCAATCGTATCAAACCCAAGAAACCCTTTCAGCTCAATGGTTCGGGATTGGGGGCATGGGAAGTCACTGCCGGTTATGATTTCATCGACATGAATTCCGGTGTTATCCGCGGTGGACAAGCTGACATGGTTCGAGTTGGTGTGAACTGGTACCCGCATTCCAATGTGAAGTTTCAGGCCAATGTCGTTCACATGCTCAACATCCACACTGCAGGCACACCGACGTCCAATACCAACGGTTATTCAGGTGGTGCTGGAGCACGCACCAATGCCTGGAACAATGGTGATTTCAGTGCATTCCTGACTCAACTGACCGTTGATTTCTAATGTAGCAATTACAAACTGGAACAACAGTCTTCGTTATTCATCCGACCGGGAGCTATATCATTCTCCCGGTCGTTTTTTTAATGCAATAACATCAGCCAAAGCCAATCATTTCGCGAGAAATCCAAGTTTATCTTGTTAAAGAATGATATCGCTGGCAATCAAAGTTGGTGCGTTAAGCAGTTCGATCTGAAAATCGGCAGCTGTACCATTGGCACCGCCCACATTGGCCTCCAGTAATCCCCCCACATAGCGAACCTGCCCAGGAGCCGTGAACGCGGCCACACCGATAAATGCAAAATTCTGATTACCGGTCACAGTAAGATTGGCATCCATAGCATTCAGATTGATCTTGTCGATACCACTCTCAAAATCCAGAATTTGATCGCGTCCACTGACGCCTACCGGAGAGTCGACCAGAACGGCGTATGCAAATTGATCCACACCTATCCCACCGGTCAGAAAATCGGCGCCAGCATTTCCTTTCAGAATGTTGGCACCGTCATTACCGACAAGGATGTTGCTGGATCCGTTACCTGTACCGTTGATATTCGCTGCACCGGTCAAAGTGAGATTTTCAATATCGAGACGTGTAGCAAGAGTGTAAGTGATAGTACTTTGCACGCGATCCGTACCTTGACCAGACACTTCGGTAACGATATCTCCGGCCGCATTGACGACGTAATTATCGTCCCCATCACCACCTGTCATCACATCATTTCCCAATCCTCCGTCCAATAGGTCGTTGCCTGCCAAACCATTGAGGGTGTCATTGCCGCCCAGGCCCAGCAGGGTATCAGCCTCAATGCCGCCACTCAGGACGTTCAGCAAACCATTGCCTGTACCTGCAAATGCACCGCTCGTACCGATGAAAACCAGATTCTCTACTGCCTTGCCGGTGCCGCTCGGCAAGGTATAGCTGTTCAATGTCGTGCGAATGGTATCGATACCCTGGCCAGCCGCTTCAGTGATGACATCGCCCGGATTGTCGACAACATAGGTATCGTTGCCCAGTCCCCCAGACATTTGATCGGTTCCGAGTCCGCCATCCATGACATTATCGGATGCCGTAATCGAGGTGTTGCGCATGATGTCGTTGTGGTTTGATCCGACAAGATTCTCGATAAAGCGGAAAACATCGGGCACCGGATTGCCGGGAACGACCGGTTTGATCACAGCATTGCCCAGATCGACATTGATGCCGGACAAGGCACTGGCGTAGTTTACGGTATCGACGCCGCCCTGACCCAGTAGAAAACCGTCGCCGTCAAAGACGTGATTAAAGCCGATATCGCCCGGTGACTGAATGAACAGATCGTCGCCTCCGTCGCCTTGCAAATTGTCGCCACCCTCCCCGCCGGTAATGACATCGTTGCCTTCACCGCCACGGATTCTGTCGGCACCGATTCCACCGTTGATGGTATCGACGCCCAATCCACCCAGAATCGTATCGTCATCCTGATCACCGAACAATTGATCGTCGCCATCGCCACCATCCATGATATCTGCACCGCTACCACCGCGCATGACATCGACACCGTCACCGCCATACAAAGTATCCAGACCGACACCACCATTGATATTATCGTTACCGCCCTCCCCGCGGATGAAATCATCCCCGGAAGAATCGGTAATGACATCGTTTCCATCCCCTCCATAAACGAAATCGTTGTCTTTCTGTCCGTCGATGTTGTCATTGCCGCCATCGCCATAAATCGTATCATTCCCCAGACCACCCCGTATCGTATCGGCTACATTGGTGCCTCCGATCATCTCGCTGAATCCCGTCCCGGTAAAGGTCGCCAGATTGAAGTGATAGCCTGTGCCAAAGCGCGGATCCGATGATTGCAGCGGATTGCCTGATTTCTGAAGGTCTACACGCAGGGAATAACCTTGCTGATGAGCTGAGTTGGGGCCTCCCATTTCGACAAAGGCATCGGGCACCACCATCGCCTGAGCATAAAGGTGCGTGGCGCCGGTATTGCGCATGATGATGTCGGAGAAAGTTTGACCTTCGATTTCACTCAGCAGATTGGTGCCATCCAGACGACCGAGATAATACAAACGATCAGCATCCTGCAGTTTGACCATCTGTGCAGCAAAGACGAAGTTGAACGTTGTACCCAACATGCCCAGATCAACCTTTTGTTCGGCCAATCCCCCCAACCAGAGGTCGATCAAGTTGAAATCGTCGGCACCAGCTGGAGCGCTTCCGGTGTTATTCATGAAATCGGGATCGGCCATGGCGGCATCGGCTGCGGCATCCAATGCGGCGGCATAGGCAATCTGGTCGTCAGGATTGGTAGAGTCTCGCAGCGCCAGATCGGCTGGAGACAAAATATGTGCCCCCGCATAGGCCATGATGAAATTTTTCAGTGAACCGGGATGCAATAGATGATTACCGAAATCATCCCAACTTGTGTAGGGTTGCAGTGCAGAATCGCCAGTTTGTGCAAATAAATCCTCGCGTACGGCATTGAGTGTGGGTACGCCGACATCCCGGCCGCGAGCAATGTTGATCGCGGCCAGATCCAGTGGCAGACCGACCAGATTGTTACGCAATGCACCTGTCACAAATTCATCGATTTCATTGCCAACCTGTCGCGACATTCCGGTTGCAATGGCAGCAGCAAAAGCTTCACTGTTACCATTATTGGCGTAATCTAGCGGATTCAGGAAAGCACTGATGAGGTCGGTTTGACTGAAGTTGCCATTACCATCGATCCTGTCGATGTTCTCGGTCAGCATGGAATGACCAAAACGATAGACCGCCTGAGAAAATTCAAGGGAAATCTGCGGATCGATATTCACATTGTATTTGGAGAACAATGCCACATCCGGACTGATGCGGCGCGCAAATTCCTCGAAAACCATGTGTTGGTATTGCGTTTCGGTTGCCAGCTTGGCTGCCTGAAAGTATTGCTCACCGGTAAGATCCTGACCGCCATTGAATGTCGGATCGGCAGTCAGGCGATCCTGCACCAACTGCTTGATTTCGCTAAGTGTGCGATTATGCTCGCTATGAAATACCGAATGCACAGCTGTCAGACCAAAATTTTCGTTGGCCCTGCCATCACCTCCGATGTAGTGTGCATCGAGTAATTCGTCATCATAGGTATCAGCAGAATGCACATTTCCGGCCTCATTACCCGGGTCAGGCGTCAAACCCGGAGCGGGTGTGGCACCGTGCGCGATGTCGTCCAGAAACGCATGACCAATGCGATTACCTATCAGCGAAGCATTACCTGGAGAACCTGCATAAGTGCCATCGGCATTGAGTTGTACTTCAGGTAGATTGAGCACATCCTGGTTTGTCAACGCGATACCCATTTTCAATGCGTTCGCCTTGATATCCGCCCAGGTCGCCATGCCACCATCGTTCCCTGAAACCAGGCGACCCGTAGCATGACCGGCATTATCATATTCACGTAAAAAAACCGTCATACCCGGATGCGATCCATAGGTTTGATTCTGGTCGATGAAAGGTGAAACGGTGTTGACGTAATCGCGATTGCCGTTGCCATCAACATTGAAATTAGCCCGTGGCACAATCATGAAATTATTTGCGCCCGGATCGGTGCTATACAACGGGTCACCCGGCAACAACGGGATGATGATATTGCCCAGATCGCCCTTGTGCACCAGATCCAGTCCGTGATCGAAAAATTGTCCAAACAGTGTCATCCATCCGCTAAATGGCAATGGATTGATCGGTTGTGCAACAGTAAGCGTCGGTATATTGGGAATAAAGTCGGTTTGGTTGGATACCAGATTGCTGATTTCACGCGGCCTGGTATCGGCTATCCATGCATCTGTATTGTTGTACGATGTCGGTGTCCCTGCTGCTGGACCGAATGGCAATCCATCAGGGATCGATTCTGCATTCTGCGTATGAATCTGATGGGTATCGATCAAGAAATTTTCATCAGCAGCACCGTATCCCTCTTTTCCCGGCAAAAGATTATTATTATGCCCGGACGGATCGCGCAACCCGCTCATGGCCTGAGGATTGGAAGGTATCGGATTCAGTAAATTGGTCAGCAAAAAATCAATATCGGTCTGGTTAAGTTTCATGGTATTTCTCCGTGGCTTGAGCAAATAAATCAAAAGATTGATAAAAGGTAGGTAAATTCGCTAACCATTAACTGGCGATGATTTTTTAAGTATTTTCTATGATTTCATATTCCCCTCGTCAGACTCTTATTGATCAACATAAGTGTTTCTGAATTTTTAACTATCCAGTATATCAACCCACTCAATAACCAATTATTATCGGCAAATGCCCCCGCCAATCACCTGTCGACGAGGGCACCGTGTGCAAAATTGATTACAGAAAGATGTTAATTAAGGCGTGAATGGATTTGCGTTCAGGAACGGCTTCAGGCATTGATCCGCTGTTCGCCCATCTTTTCCAACCTGAGTGATCGATGGACCGTTTGATACGTCGATCGAAGGATGATCGAAAGGTCCCTTCTCACAACGTACCCTGTCGTCTGTCAATGTCAGCATGAATGCTACGAGTGCATTTTTCTCGACTTCGCTCAATCCCAATGGCCTAATTTGAGAGTCTTTGGCTGCATTATTGAAATCCCCACCGCGATTATAAAAATCGACGATTTGCCGCAAGGTCAGGAAACCACCTGTATGAAAATAAGGTCCTGTCAATTCTGCGTTCCGAATTGACGGAACTTTGAACTTTCCCTTGTTTTCCGGTTGTCGCCCACCATCTTCAGCTGTTGGACGAACACCATTATTGGTGAAAGGACGCTCCAGATTGCCATCAACGATAGAAGCTGCAGTAAATGTGGAGCCTGTATGACATTTACTGCATCGTCCTTTGTTATTAAAGATGTTCAACCCTCTTTGTTCGCGGGCGGTTAGCGTAACTCGACCTTCGGAGAACTGATCGAAACGACTGTCATCGGGTATCAGTGTGCTGCCATAAAGCATCACTGCCAAACCCCAGAATAATGAAAAATTTTCCTCAATCTGGGTATATCCGGAACCACTGGGTAACAAATCATCGGAAGTCAGTTTGTCATGAAAGGCCATCCGGATCAGATCTTTGTATGTCGTGCTCAAACCTTTGTCCGGCCATTTCGATAATGCCCCAAGTGCGCTGTCATCGGCCGCCACGTATTGTTGTGCCAGCGGTAGAACATCGTTATTGAGCATTTTTCGTCCGAGATCACTGAATATCCTACCGGCACAGGACATTTCCACACTGCTTAACGGCGGCCCCACTGTTTGGGATGCCAAGCTGGCGGGTTGTATACTGACGGTTTGCTGGACCAGTGCCGTGCCGTCATTGATCCAAATCTTTGCACCAGTACCGCCACCTGTAGGATTAACACCATTGAACACCGTTTTGGCACGTCCATCCCAGAAATTCACACGATTATAGATAGCCATGATCATGCCTGGTGATTGACGCCCTGTTTTCTGAAGTGCATCGCCATTAGGAAAGGCAGGTGTGCACACATCCACTGCATCGCCATGTATCAACCCAATAAACTCGGATGCGGGTATGCCTTGGGAGCCGACAATATCGTCGTTGGTGCGACTGAAGGGGAAATCCGCTGCATCTAGCGGCAATGCGGTGTCAACTATCCCGTTGGCACCCGGATGGATTGTGTTGTCGTTGCTGCGACTGTCCACTCCGGCATGAAAATGGCATGAAGCACAAGCTTGCTTGCCATTGCTACCTACTTGCGTATCCCAGAATAATGTCTTGCCAAGTTGAACAGCTACTGCCTTGTCCTTGACAAAATCGGCAAGGTTAGTCGGTAACGGAATTGGAACAGTCTTTAATGTGCCGGCCTGAGTCACCGCACTCACGAACAAGCCTGTCAGCAAAATGCATGAAAGCAAATTCAGTGTAGAATTTTTTTTAACTTTTTCCCTCGAAAGAGAATTTGTCGTTCGTACGACAAAACTTGAGATGTAAAACATGGTTGCCCCTTTTAGTTGTAACTGTGTATAAGTGCTTCATCTTTAATGAATAGATCATATACTTCTACATTGATGTTCGATCGCACTACTCAATGCGATCACCAGCGATACATAATTTTCTCAATCATGCCTGCGCGCATCATCTGTTTGTTTAAAAATAATTTAATGCTCGCCTGGAAAAGACTATCGAATGATTGAATACACAGATAGCTAATAATTGTTAACTTTCTGGATTAACAAACATTAACCTTGTGAATTGGAGAAATTACGAATATTAAACAATGAATTATAGAGACTGCATGCCATGGATTGAGCGGTGATCTTGTTTTTGTAGCATTCGACCATTGTTATTGGACAAAGACTTGAATTAACATCTGCAAGCAGGCACCTTCAAACCGGCACTTTGCACGTACATTATTACAACAGGAGGCTGAAATGTTGCATTCATATCAGTATGGTTTGTCATGCATTTCGATTTTAATCGCAGTGATCCTGAATACAATCGGCATCGCCCATGCTCAATCCGACATCAAGATCGACGGTTCCAGTACGGTTTATCCCGTTACTCGTAAAGTAGTGGATAAATTTTTGGCAACTCACAAACCTGCAATATCCATTTCAGTGGATATATCCGGTAGCGGAGCTGGTTTCAAAAAATTCTGCCAGGGGGAAATTGCTATTGCCAATGCCTCTCGCCCCATTCTGAAGCATGAAATCAGGGACTGTAAAAATGCCCGTATACAATATATCGAGATTCCCGTTGCTTATGATGCGCTCACTGTCGCAGTTCATCCGGACAATCACTGGAGCAAAAGCATGACCGTAAAGGAGTTGAAAAAATTGTGGGAACCCGCAGCTCAGGGCAAAGTAATGAAGTGGAATCAAATCAATCCAGCGTGGCCTGATGAGCCGATCAAATTATTTGGTTCAAATAGGGATTCAGGCACATTTGACTATTTTACCGAAGCCATCATTGGTAAAGCCCAATCAGGCCGTAAAGATTTTGTGGAATCCGGAAACGACAATTTATTGGTGGATGGCATTGCGCAACATCACAATGGATTAGGTTTTTTCGGATTTGCTTATTACATTGAAAATCGAAACAAAGTGACCGCCTTGGGTATCGATAATGGCAACGACAAAGGAGCCATTTTTCCATCTGCTGAAACTGTAGAGAATGGTAGCTATCAGCCCCTTTCTCGCCCGATATTCATCTATATCAATGCCAAAGCTGCTGAAACCAGAGAAATCAAGGAGTTCGTCGAATTCTATCTAAAAAATGCGTTGTTACTCGTCAAGGAAGCCAAACTCTTCCCCTTGCCCCCGAGGGCTTACAACACCATGCTTGAACACTTCAGCAAAAAAAGAGTGGGGACCGTCTTCAATGGATCTCCTGCCGTGGGGTTGACCATTGATGACTTGATTCGCCTTGAGGGACGTCTGGAATTCGAGCATCATTGACCAAGCACTATTCTGGAAAGATCTCGTTACCACAATGCAAAATACATGGACAAGTGAATCGCAACTTCAATGGTGCCAGTATTTACTGGATAGTTATGCCCGTTTCATACAGCGAGAGCTCATTGATCGGCAAGGTACTTGGTTACAGCAAGCCGAACTTTTATACAACAGTCCCGTTGTCGTTGCCTCACACGGTACAGAATCAGATCCGGTTTTGAATTATGGCAATCTGGCTGCTTTGACGTTATGGGAAATGGATTGGCGTCAATTTACGCAAACTCCCTCTCGCCTTACAGCTGAGTCAGTCAACAGAGAAGATCGGGCGCGAATGCTAAACCAGGCCAAGATGCATGGTTTTATCGCAGACTATACGGGCGTCAGAATTTCAAGTAGCGGTAAACGTTTTCGGATAAATCAGGCCATGATCTGGACCATTCATAAATCCGATGGCACGCCTATTGGCCAAGGCGCTGCTTTTTCAGATTGGTTATATTTACCCTGATTTTGCACTCACTACTGCTAACATGGGGTCACATTTTTCACCCTGAATACTGAAAAAACACTTCACATTACTTCAGAGCAACGTAAAACAAATTTGCCCGGAATCAGGTTCTGGTTTATCCTTTGCCCCCGTATTTCATACAACCGGAGAAATGACCGAGTGGCTGAAGGTGCACGCCTGGAAAGCGTGTGTACGGCTCAAACCGTACCGCGGGTTCGAATCCCGCTTTCTCCGCCATTTTATGATCCGCACAAATCCGCAACAGTCCACGAAATCCGCTTAACAGTTTATCTGCAAACATCTGCCTTCCGTAATAGTCCAAAATAATCCACTAGAAGCCAGCAAAAAAATGTGGTAACAATTTTTACCACAAAAAAGTTACCACATTATGGCAATCAAGGATTCCTTGAGCGATGCAGCTTGTAAGAATGCCACGACCGAAGGCAGCAAGATTCGCAAGCTGCATGATGGTCAAGGGCTCTATCTTTGGGTATATGAAGATGGTCGCAAGTATTGGCGGCTGCGCTATAAAATTCATGACAAAGAAAAGTCCCTATCCCTTGGCGTTTATCCTGTTGTGGGGTTGAAGCAGGCCAGGCAACTTGCACAGGCTGAGCGTGTAAAACTGGCAAGCAATATCGATCCATTAATTGACCGCAAGATTAACAAGCAGAAAGCCAAGGAAGCCGCAGACAATAGCTTTGAAGTTGTTGCTCGCGAATGGTACACAAAGCAAGCGCATACATGGGCAGGCAGCCATGCAAAGGATGTACTGAGGCGGCTGGAAGGCAATGTATTTCCTTATATCGGCATGTACCCTATCAGCAAGATTGAAGCGCCGCAATTACTCAACATGATCCGCATCATTGAGCAGCGGGGTTCGTATGACTTGGCGCATCGTGTCCTTGGAGTATGCGGTCAAGTATTCCGTTACAGTCTTAGTAGACAAGGAGAAGGTCGCTGCACCCGTGATCCTTCAGGCGATCTGCGGGGTGCACTCACACCACACAAAAAGAAAAACCAGGCGGCAATCAAGCCGGAAGAGTTGCCTGATCTGCTGCGGGCAATCGCCACCTATGAGCGTATTGGTAACCGACAAACGCAACTTGCTTTGCAACTGATGTCATTGACCTTCGTTAGAACCAATGAACTGATAAGGGCACTTTGGGGGGAGATCGATATGGATAATGCGATATGGATCGTGCCAGATACACGCATGAAAATGAAAAAAGAACACGTTGTGCCACTTTCCAACCAAGCACTAAATATACTTTCAGAGATAAAAACAATCGCCGGTGATAGCCGCTACCTGCTGCCCGGTAGGAATCCTAATAAACCAATCAGCAACAACACCTTGCTTTTTGCCCTGTACCGCTTGGGATACAAAGGCAAGATGACGGGGCACGGGTTCCGGACTGTCGCATCTACAGCATTGAATGAATCCGGATTATTTAACCCTGACGCCATAGAGCGGCAGCTAGCACATAGTGAAAGGAATGAAGTTAGAGGTGCATATAATCGAGCTGAGTATTTGCCTGAACGTAAAAGGATAATGGCATGGTGGAGTGATCATTTAGAAGCAGTAGGAAAAGGTGCGGATGTGATTCCGTTATTCGGTAAAATGAGTTAAAAATCTTCATCTGTTCCGTACTTATATCCTACCCCCCCTGAAATTGTGTCGGAACAGTCGGAACAAAATCCAGAAACCCTCATGGATGCTTGCTTTGCGTGTTCCGACTTTTTACAAAAACGTTCCGACAAACCCCGTTTTGTTCCGACAATTCAGGGAAATCGCGGGGTTTTACGCTCTGGTATAACTCAACTTCTTGAGATCCCAGAAAGTGTTAATGCGAAAATCTAGCGCGGAAATGATTCTGTTGCCTCCCATCCAAAGTGGGAAATTTAGTTTGCCTAATCAATAATCATGGGTCAATAATGCTTATTGAGGAAATTTAATCGTAGTTCATCAAGGAAATTCAAATGGGCAAGTTTATTATCGCTGCTATCGCCATGCTCGCATTTTATCCCGGTCACTTATTGGCAGATACTACAAAGCCGGTAAGCAAAAATAAAAATAATGATGTTAAAGACATTATCAGACATGTGCTGGAATCCAATGAAGTGTTTGTTAAACGCTCAACATCGGAGTATTTCAAGCCCTTCATTCATGGCCAGAACCCTATGGCTACCATGATAACTTGTGCCGATTCCAGACTACATACACACGCTTTGGATGTGCACCCGGATGGAGATTTATTTCTGGTGCGCAATATTGGCAATCAGGTGCCAACGGCTGAAGGTTCTGTGGAATATGGGGTGCGCCATTTGCATACGCCGGTTTTATTCATTATCGGTCATTCTTCCTGTGGAGCTGTAGAAGCTGCTATGTCAGACCATTCAAAGCTAGAACCCGCAATAAAGCGGGAACTGGATACAATGAAAGTGGCCGGGACTAAAACCGATGATGCTGCCGAAGTGAAGAAGAGTGTTGAAACCAATGTGCATCATCAAGTTTCATATGCACTTACAAAATTTGCTGACGAAATCAGAAAGGGAAGCCTGACTGTTATTGGCGGTATCTACGACTTCAAAAATGAATATAACCAAGGTAGTGGCCGCTTGGTGCTTATCAATTGTACGTCGTCAAGGCAATTTGGACAGACGATTGTCTAGATTAAGAGATGGTTTAGCTCATCAAATTTGAGTTTGTTAATTGTTTAGCATAAAACATTTTGCGTCGCAGCGCTAAGGTACGCCGTTTTATTTTCTCACGTTCATTCAGAATAGATTGTCCCCGACCATAGAAGACATCGGCCGGTGTTAGATTATTCAATGACTCATGATAGCGTTGGTGATTGTAGTAATCGACAAACTGCCGGATACGTTCTTCCAATTCGTTAGGGAAGTAGTAATTTTCCAGCAGGATCTGGTTTTTTAGGGAACGATGCCAACGCTCGATTTTGCCCTGAGTTTGAGGATGATAGGGTTTGCCGCGAGTGTGGGTCATATTCTGAATCTCAAGATAATGAGCTAACTCACTTGAAATATAGCTTGGGCCATTGTCACTCAGTAATCGAGGCTTGTGTTTGATCTTGACCTGGTCGAGTCCAGTAAAACGTAATGCATCATCCAGCGTATCGGCTACATCATGGGTACTCATGGTAGTACAAAGCCGCCAGGCGATGATAAATCGAGAGAAATCATCCAGCACGGTCGATAAGTAGTACCATCCCCAGCCGGTAATTTTGAAATAGGTAAAGTCGGTCTGCCACATTTCATTGACCCGCGTTGTGGGATGCTGAAACTTGTCTCTTGCCTGCATGAGAATGTAGGCAGGGCTTGTAATCAAGTCATGGGCCTTCAGTAACCGATAGACTGACGATTCCGATACAAAGCTGGATTGTTCATCAATATACGTTACAGCCAATTCCCGTGGCGATAGTTCTGGTTTTTCCAAAGCGAGTTTGATAATTGCAGCCTGTTCCTGTGCCGGTAGTTTATTCCATACCGATCCTGGACAGGGCTTCCGATCGTCCAAGCCATCTATACCATTCAATTG
>JAMWZR010000048.1 GCA_024282035.1 Nitrosomonas sp. | reverse complement strand
CGCGTGGTGCCGACGCGGTGTAGCCGAGGGTAGTTACGCCTTAGCGTGCTTTATTTTCCGTTTTCTGAGACGACCCCTTGATGAGGTTCAACGCACGCCAGAACTGTTTTCTTATTTACAGACCTACGTTGATCGCGATGGCCGCATGGGTCAATTCCTGCTCACCGGTTCACAACAATTTGGCTTACTGTCCAATATTAGCCAGTCGCTTGCGGGGCGCTCAGCTTTTATTGAACTCCTGCCACTCACCTACAACGAACTTGCCAAGGTTGACAAGGCTTCAAGGGATCTTGACACTCAGCTTTTTTTGGGAGGATATCCCGCCCTCTATGATCGAGAGATAGCGCCTAGGCATTGGTTCGCTGCCTATGTCACGACCTATATTGAGCGCGATGTGCGACAACTACTTAACGTACTGAACTTGGAAGTTTTCCAGCGTTTTGTACGGTTATGTGCAGGCCGTAGTGGGCAAATACTGAGCCTATCCTCGCTGGCCAGCGATTGCGGAATTACTCACAACACTGCCAAGGCATGGATTTCTGTACTCGAAGCCAGTTATGTGTTGTTTCTATTACGTCCACATCATGCTAATTTCAATAAACGTCTCGTTAAAGCTCCAAAACTATATTTCTACGATACTGGCCTGATGTGTTGGTTGCTGGGCCTACAGGGCCCCGAACAACTGGCTGCGCATCCCCTGCGCGGTGCTATATTTGAAACTTATGTTGTCAGCGAACTGCGCAAGTACGTCCTGAATCGGGGTGAACCAGTCCAATTTTATTTCTGGCGCGACAGCAATGGTAATGAGGTGGATCTGCTCATTGAAGCTAATGGACAGCTGATACCCATCGAAATCAAATCTGGACAAACTTTAAATCGCGATTTCTTCACAAGTCTTAAACGCTGGCTCAAATTGGCAGGCCCATTAGCCACCCGTCCCACACTCATCTACGGCTCTACAGGTGAGATTGAGCATCAAGGAGTGAAAGTACTAGGCTGGGAAAAGATCAGTAAAGCGCTCAACCAAGAAAAGGCGCTATAGTCAAACTTGTAGGTTGGTTAAAATAAGTAGCGAATACCTTATAGTGGGTAGCATCATTCAGAATGCTCATGGATTCTGACATGCATTAAGCGCAGCACTCAAACTTGGCAAGCTATAATAGTTATTGTTTCTACGATTAATCTTAAAATAATACCTCGCAGCAAAATTAAGTTAGCTCAGAAAGAACACAGAAGATTGACAAATGACCAATGTAAACAAGCTTCATGAAATGTGGATTAGTGATCCAGCTTACAAAGCTGAGTTTAAAGCAATTAAAGAAGAATTTGAAATTGCTTCAGCTGATATTGAGGCTCGTAATTTAGCGGAGCTGACACAGCCAGAGAATTAAATTGCGGAAAATTTGACTCCCAAAAATGCCAAGGGATAGGATAAAACCGTCATATCAATCACAAACAACAGCATGCAGTCTATATTCGCCGTGTTTGCTGTGCTGTACAATTCAACCAGGTGTGTACGAAGCAGATATCGTCCAATTTGCTTTGCCGACTTACAGGGGCCACATCAGCCTGCTTCAATATCTGCATAATCTGGCTTTCCGTAAATCGCAGCCACTTCATCAGTAAAATCCCTCTTCGTCAACAATAGAAAATTCTACTGCTTTACTCCGTTAATTTTTGTGGGGGGATTACCATAATCACTATTGATAAAATATGTTATCAATAGCAGAGTATAGAAGAGGTTAGCGTGAAATTTAGAATTAAATAAAAATTAACTTTTCTAAATAATGCCGATTCAAATATGTTCAATTAAAATTAGATTGGTAATTTTCGAATAAAATTTATTAAAGAGGATTAATTTGAGCCGATGGCTGTCATGCTTATCAATCCGTGGATGGAGGAATAAAGATATGGCAAATCTTGTAACTAGAAACAATCGGGCGCTTACCGCAAAAGAATTTCAAGGTCTTGCAGATGTTCCTCCAGAAGTGGAATGGTTTGCCAATCTAGGAAATAAAGCTACACGGCGCGCTTATGAAAATGCATTGAGAGATTTTATGAACTTCACAGGCATTCGGAATCCTGAAGATTTTAGAGTTGTGACTCGTGCTCATATTATTGCCTGGCGCGAAGATTTGTTGGATAGATCATTAAGCAGTATGAGTATTCGCCACCGCCTATCGGCATTATCGTCTTTATTCGAATATCTATGCGACAAAAACACGGTCACGCACAATCCCGTAAAAGGGGTAAAGCGACCAGCAGTGGAAAGTTATGAAGGCAAAACACCTGCAATCGGAGATCATCAAGCACGTGAATTGCTTGCTTCGCCCAATGAAAATTCATTAAAGGGCAAGCGTGATCGTGCGATATTGGCTACCCTTCTCTATCATGCTTTGCGTCGAGAAGAGCTGTGTCGTTTAAAAGTTAAAGACTTTAAGCAAGAAAGACGCGGTATACCTCATTTGAAAATAACCGGCAAAGGTGGGAAAACACGATATATACCTTTGCACCCTGCCACGAGCAGCTTGATTCATGATTATCTTGATGCGGCCCGACATGGTCATGAAGAAACCGGAGCATTATTTCGGTCAGTCAGTAATAACCGAGATAAAGAATCACAACAACCTATTACCCCAGACGGTGTTTATAAGTTGGTGCAGAGATATTCAATTAAGTTAGGTTTCAGGATTGGTGCACATTCCTTACGTGCAACTGCTGCCACAAATGCTCTAGATCATCAAGCAGATATTGCCAAAGTGCAGGAATGGCTGGGGCATGCGAATATCGCCACTACGAGGATCTATGACCATCGTAAAACAAGACCAGAGGATAGTCCGACATTTAAAGTTACTTATTGAGTATAAGTGATAAAGGCTCACCTAGTCTCCTTTATTTGTAGGACAAACGCTCTTGCAGCAGTTCCGGCAAATGCTCAAATTTGGGATCTTTATGCACCAGCGCACTTCCAGTTCCAATATCGTCGCTGCTATCCAGGCATCGGCGACCGATAACGGATGGGTTGCTTTAATCGCGATAGCCCGCTGTAAAATATCGGGGGACTCATGAATTCAAACCATCAGTAAAGTAAAACAATCCGCATACGCTTCGCATCCGGCGGTTTCGCCTTCATCGTTCCACACCCGGTAAAACACTTCCATCAAGGTCATGAAAGAACCATAACAAGGCGAACCATCGCTTAACAGCTCGCTGATCCGGTTGGCTCCCGGTTCATTATCGCGTAAAGCCAGTAAAGCAGAAGTATCCAGTAAAAAGCCTCTCATTCTTCCCCTTCGCGATCAGCTCGGCAATCTTCCAATAGCCGTTTGACCCCGCCCCGCCTTTACCTTTGCCGCGAAAAGCTGCAACCGCTGCTTTGGCTTTTTCGATGTCAACCTGGCTTTGATTGATGGCCAGTCGTTTGGTTAACTCATCGTATTCTTGTTGCGAAACCACATAAACCACCGGACGCCCGCGCCGGGTAATGGTGACCGGTTCGCGTTGCGCAGCGTCGATGAGTTCCCCAAAATGGTTTTGGGCTTCGACAGATGTCATGATCCTCATGGTTAAATTCTCCAAATAGCTAATTTAGCCATTATAGGTGTTTTGTTTTACTCAGAGTTATGCCATTCATTTCTCCAACTCCATATCTTTTTTCTTGTTGCTTGGAATAACCGTATCAGCTATTGCGCCAACAGTTTTAATACTCACTTTGGCTACCGTTGCAGCCGCAGTGATGGCTGTATCAGCAACTGCCAAGACGATACATCCTGTTGTTGTTTGTACCAGAAATAGTAACACTACTACTAGTGGGAGCTTACTATC
This sequence comes from Nitrosomonas sp., assembly GCA_024282035.1. Taxonomy (GTDB): domain Bacteria; phylum Pseudomonadota; class Gammaproteobacteria; order Burkholderiales; family Nitrosomonadaceae; genus Nitrosomonas. Next base: position 10,655 of record JAMWZR010000048.1, on the reverse strand, counting down.
TCTGCGGCATTTTGCCGCATTCCTCAATATCATCCAGGCGTGCATAATTCGTTGGCATTACGCAAAAAGCTTTGTCTCGGTCAATATCATGTACTCCAACATCTTCCTCGCCAACATTTACCTGCGCCATGTCAATGAATTGCGTGCCTTCTTACGAAGGCGTGTGGGTTGTCACGAAATAGCTGCCGAACTGACACAGGAAACTTTTATTCGTATCATGAGTTATTCCGGTGAAACGGTACAGAATACGCGCGCCATGTTGTATCGCATCGCAAGTAATCTAGCAATAGATCACCATCGTACTAATGTTAAGGAACCTGACACAGTGTGCATTGATGATCTTTCGTATTATGATCAACCTGCGACTGATCTTACCAATCCTGCCAGAGTGGTATGTGCAAGACAGTTTCTGGAAAAGCTTTGTGTTGTCATTGAGGGATTGCCACCGCAGTGTCATCGTGCATTCATTTTGCATAAATTCGATGGTTATAGTCACGTCGAAATTGCTGAGAAACTTGGTATCACCCGTAATGCTGTAGAGAAATTATTGATTCGTGCACTCGTCCAGTTACGCCAAATTCTTGTGTAATGGAACAATCTCAACAGGAACAGATAAAGAAGTCTTTAGATCAAAATCTATTAACAGAGCAGGCAGCCGCTTGGTTTTTGTGCATACAACAAGGCAACTGCAGTGATGCAGACATAAAAGCCTTCGAATCCTGGCTGACAGAAGACGAATCACATCGTAACGAGTATCAGCAATATGTCCAAATCTGGCAGAGCCTTGATCACTTAGATCACAAACCGTCACGATCATCCCGTAAGAAATCTCGATTAACGATTGCCTGGGCAATTTTGTTGATGCTGGTATCGGGTACTTTGCATTGGCTTACGCAATATGAAGAATTAATCTCAACGTCAATTGGCGAACAGCACCAGATCGTCCTACAGAATGGAACCATCATTGATGTGAATACAGATACGGTGCTACGGATGGAGTTACTTGGTCTAACACGTAAAATAATAATAGAGCAAGGGGAGGCCTCATTCAAAGTAAGAAACGAGCCCTTCCGTTCCTTTGTCGTTCATTCAGGTAATGGCACCTTGCGAGATATCGGTACAGAGTTTAATGTTGTGCGTCGTGGGGATAAAACCACTGTCGCTGTGCTCGAAGGTGCAGTTGAAGTCAAATTGAATAATCCGGCAGGTGCCATGAAAATGCTGCATGGCGGACAGCAACTCACTTACTCGTCACATGACTTGTCTGATATCTCGGCTGTAGATGCCGAATCAACCGTTGCCTGGCGTAAAAGCAGATTGATCTTCCGTGATACACCATTGGATGAAGTCATTCATCAGATTAACCGCTATCACTTACGCCCGGTCAGGTTGGGTGAATCGCAATTAAAAGCTTTGAAAGTCAGCGGTGACTTTAATGCAGCTGATCGAGCGGGATTGATCCAGGCGCTGAAAGTGCTATTTATATTGCAAAGCATTGAATTGGATGAAGAAACCATGCTTTTATCAGAGCGATAAATAGCGAAACAATTCAAGGTGTCATGATGTAAAAAATTCTGCATGTCAGGTGTTTCTTTTGTTCTTCGTCTTATTGAACAGGTAAGCCATATTTTTGGCGTCAATTGATAAGATAAGATCGGGAAAATATATGCAGAAATCTCTATGGGTGTTTGGTTTGATGATGGTGTTTGCCGGGATTGTTCAGGCACAAAACAGGACAATCGATATTCCAATACAGGATTTACCGGAAGCACTACACAGCCTATCCAACCAAACGGGAATTCAGTTGTTGTTTACCCCCGAAAATTTGAAGGGCACTCGCAGTCCAGCTATTAGCGGCTCAATGACTGCTGAACAGGCACTGGCACGACTACTGCAAGGAACGCCGTTCATCTACCTGGCAAGCGGAAAAGATACTTTTGTAATCAAGGAATCCATAGGGAAATCAACACCGCCAAAATCCATGGTACTTCCGGAAATCACAGTTAGAGATTCCACTGGATCTAACTCACCCTATAACACGCAATACATCCGGTCAAACACCTCAACGGCTACCAAGACTAATACACCGGTTATGGAAACACCCTTTTCCGTTCAGGCGTTGCCTCGGCAGATACTGCAAGATCAACAGGCAATTAGGCTCGATTCCGTTTTGCAGAATGTCAGTGGTGTGACTCAGATGCCAACCAATCAGGGAGGATCCGATGGATTCCTGATACGTGGATTTAGCAGTGATACCACTTACCGGAATGGTGTATTCATGCCAAATTCACTGGGCGGTGGAACAGTCAAACGTGAAATGGCTAATATCGAAGAAATACAAGTTCTTAAGGGTCCGGGTTCCATTCTTTTTGGCCGTGCAGATCCAGGAGGGATAATCAATACCGTTACCAAACAACCGCTGGCAACACCCTATTATTCACTACAACAACAGGCCGGATCCTTTGATTTCTATCGTACAACCGTTGATGCGACCGGCCCCTTGACAATGGATGACCGTGTACTCTACCGCCTCAATCTGTCTTACGAGAATTCCGGATCGTTTCGAGATTTTGTCAATAACCGATCGGTATTTATTGCACCTGTCGTGAGATTCAATATCAGTCCGCAAACCCAGATTACCGCTGAACTTGAGTATCAAAGTTTCAATAACGTAGCGGATCCGGGAATTCCTAATATGGGTAATCGTCCCGCTGATGTTCCGCGCAATCTTTTCTCGGGAGAGCCTATAAACAACAGAAATCCTGGGGACCGATATTTCATCGGTGTTAACTGGTCGCACATGTTTAATAACGATTGGACGATTACTCACCGATTATCGGCCGAACTACTTGATTATCGTTCTAACTCATTATTTTGGTTCACTCCAGTTTCAGCAGATGGCTCATTAGAAAGATTTTTCAACAATGCGCCTTCCAACCATTCAAATCGTTTCCAGACTTCGGTCAATTTAACGGGTAATGTGACCACTGGCATACTCAAGCACACGCTCTTATTTGGTTACGACTACATCTTTATGGATGACAAGGTTAAAAATACAAATTGTTGTGCAGCTGCACCAGTATTCAATATTTTCAGTCCGATCTATATGACTGGACGCCCTACTCTTGATCCCATCAATAATTTTAATATCGGTATCACGCAGTCATGGCATGGTGCTTATTTCCAAGACCAGATTAAACTACCATACAATTTTCATATGCTTGCGGGATTCCGATACGACAATGCTGTTGGGCGTGATACTGTAGCCGGCATGACCACATCTGCAGAAGACCGGTTTACACCTCGTGGAGGCTTGCTGTGGCAACCAGTGCCTTGGCTGTCGTTGTATGGTAGCTATACCGAGAACTTCGGTGCATCGAACACATTATTCAATATCGATGGGCAAAGACTGCCTCCACAAACTGCTCAACAATGGGAGGCTGGATTAAAAACAGAATACTTTGATAGCCGACTCAGAACGACTTTCTCCTATTTTGAATTGACGAAACAGGGAATCGGCGCTCCTGATCCATTAAATCCTTTTCGTTCAAGAGCCATCGGAGAAGCTGAAACGCGTGGTTTTGAATTTGACGTAGCAGGCGAAATTTTACCGGGGTGGAATTTAATTGCCACATATAGTCACTTACCCTTCGCCAAAATCACAAAAGATCGCGGAACAGAATTTGATGACGATGGCAATGTAATAGGAACTAATCTGGGAAATCAAGGCAAACGGTTATTTCTGGCAGCAGAGCACACTGGAACTTTATGGAGCACTTATGAATTTAGAAATGAATGGTTACGCGGCCTTAAATTGGGCGGAGGCATCCAGGGCGTTGGAAAACGCCAGGGTGATCCAGGCAATAACTATCAGCTTCCTGCGTTTGTAACCGGCAATCTAATGGCAAGCTACCAAGTTAAAGTAATGCCTAAGATGCGATTGACGGCACAACTTAATGTTTTAAATGTATCCGACGAGAAATATTTCGTTGGGACCAACAGTGGTAATTTCATTACAGTGGGTGCACCACGTACTTTCTTGGGATCAATGCGGCTTGATTATTAGGTAATCGTTAAACAAATCTCAGAAACTGAGATAAAAGCCTTTTCTGAAAACCCTTCAATATGAAGTGATCGAATATGGTGTGCAAGCATTGCATATCAGAAAATTCAGTTCCATATGAAAGAATCTTTACAACTCTGGAAACGATCTGATGCCCTTGGCGGGGCACGTCAGCTCATTCGATAGTGTCAATCTCTATTAGCCTAGAGACAAATATTTCATACACATAGAACAATTTATATCAATTATTCCCTATCGAAATGTGTGCCTAGTTACAATATTTATTATCAACTTTGCAATTCTCCAGATTAAAAAAACCATTCCAATGCCTTAAGTGAAGATGATCTTCGTTGGGAGGGATAGGCAATGGAATGGGGAGGGTCAAGAGCACAGCTGATTTGATGGTATGGCTACAGTAATCTGGCTTTCAAGGTACCATGGTGACACTGCATAGCACCAAGTCAGCACAGTGGAAATCCAGATACATCACAAACTTTTTAATTGTGAGTCACATCACACTCAACTGCAATATATTATCCAAACAATTAAGTTGGAATGGAATGTGTCAAATTGTCGCATCCAAATGATTTTTATAGATGTAAACCACTCAATCCATTCTCTGGCCTCGATTCTTACGATATAGACGCAACCCCTGTTACACAGGTAAAGCCCTGTGCTGTGACAAAATGTCACATGGCTTCTACGCGACCTCGCCATTACAATACAGGCATACCCAACGAGGATTTTAGTCACTTATTTACATAGAAAAAATGGATGCGATTAGTTCACGTCGTTTTTTGGATAACCCTTTTCCCGATACTGTCTGCTTGTAATTTGCTGCCACAGCGGCATATTGAAGAAGTAGGTGCGTCCGTTCCCGATACCTGGAATGCACTTGATTCATTTGGTCAGACTATTCCGGAGCAATGGGTCGATACTTTTGGCGATACCCAGCTCAGCAAGCTGGTCAGAAACGCACTCGATAACAATTTTGAACTGAAGGCAGCATCAGCCAGAGTCGATGCCGCTGTAGCTCAAGCTCGCATTGAAGGATCTGGGCGCTTGCCGCAGGTGTTCTTTTCAGTCGACCATCAGCAGGTACAAATTCGTGATGCCGGGTTTGGTTCTGCCCGTTTTGGTGTCTTCGAGGCATTGTTCGGACTAACCTGGGAAATCGATGTGTGGGGACGCATACGTGACTCCCAACACGCCGCGATAGTAGAAGCAGATGCCACTCATTCCGATTTTTACGGTGCCCAGCTCTCACTGGCAGCTCGAGTCGCACAAAGCTATTTTGAATTGACTGAAGCAAAACTCCTTGCTAGCGTCATAGAACAATCCATTCAGGATCGTACTGTAATTGCCAATCTGGTACGGGGACGCTTCCAGCGCGGGCTGGTGCGTGGACTGGATCTGCGTTTGGCTTTGACCGATCTGGCCAGTGCCGAAGCGCAACTGCAATCGACTCGAAACAAAATCCAGAAAGTCACCCGTCGGCTCGAGATACTCATGGGGCGCTATCCCGCGGGAAACGAGATCGTGGCTACCACATTGCCCCAACTCTCCAGTACGATTCCAGCCGGACTACCCTCCGAATTACTGGGTCGCAGACCCGATTTGGTGGCTGCCTTTAGTCGCCTAAAAGCAGCAGACCTGAGAACAGCCAGCGCCAAGAAATTACTCCTACCACGTATCACCCTGACAGCGGCTGGTGGTACTCGCAGTCCAGATTTGACCGAACTCATCGATCCTCGATCCGTTGCCTGGAATGTTTTTGCCGGCATGATTCAACCTGTATTCACCGGCGGTCGGATCCTGGGCGAGATTTCGCGCAATCAGGCTCAGACAGAAGCCGCGCTGAATCACTACAAGGACACTGCACTCAATGCATTTCGTGAAGTCGAACAAGCCCTATCCGCCGAAGCATTATTGACTCAACAAGAGGTTTATCTGAAAAATGCAGTCGAGCAAACCGAATCCAGTCAGAAACTAGCCGTATATTCCTATCGCAACGGCCTGATCGAGATACTCACCCTGCTCGACAGCTATCGCAGCACGCTCAATGCCCAAACTGCTCATCTGGCTATCACCCGTCAGTTACTGAGCAACCGCATCAACCTATATCTGGCTCTGGGCGGACATGTGTAAATCAATGTACCTAGCTATACAGGATCAGCTCTCGAACGGGATACTGCAATGAATATCCGCACACAATTACTGGTTGCACTAGCACTCGCACTGTGCGGTGGACTATTGGCCGTAGTGATCGTGCTTTTCCCTCCCAGTGTGGATCAGCAGGAACCACCCAGCCCTCCACCCAAGGTGCAGGTTACGACAGTAAATTTGCAGTCCTTTCCCCTATCCGTGCGCTCGCAGGGGCGCGTGATGGCCAAGACCGAAATAGATCTGGTTAGCGGTGTATCAGGCAACATCGTCAAAATTTCACCGGCTTTTGTCAGTGGCGGCTTCTTCAAACGAGGCGATTTACTGGTTTCGATTGATCCAGCCGAATACGATCTTCGTGTTGCACAGGCCCAGGCAAGAGTGACGGAAGCACAATATCAGCTCGTTCGCGAAAAAGCGGAAGCGGATCAGGCTCGAGATGAGTGGGAGTACCTCGGCCAGGGGGAACCCAATCCTCTGAGTCTGAGAATTCCGCAACTCAAGGAAAAGCAAGCCAAATTGTCTGCCGAGCAGGAAGAACTGAAGAATGCCCGTTTGTTACGACAACGCACCGACATACGCGCTCCCTTCGATGGTCGTCTACGCACTGCAGCAGCCGGAATGGGGCAGTACATCAGTAACGGTTCGATTCTAGGCAGAATCTACAGCAGCGATCTCGCAGAAGTACGTCTGCCGGTTAGCGCCGATGATCTGGCGCTGCTCGACTTCATCGATGCACCCGGTGATAAGCCGGTTTCTTCATCCCCAGTGGTACAATTCACCGCCCAATATCAGGGAAAACCACAGAAATGGGCAGGCCATATCGTGCGCAGCGAAGGAGTCATCGATGCAGAAACTGGCATGATCATCTTAATAGCCCAGATCATCGATCCACTCGGACTAAAAACCGACAAGGCAGCTTCATCGAATACATCATCGTCCACTTCAACTCTGCCGATTGGTCTGTATGTGGAGGCCGTCATAGCAGGCCGAACATTCGATCAGGTCGTTACACTGCCGGCCAGTGCACTTCACAAGGAGCACCAGATTGTCGTCGTGGAGCCTGATAATCGATTGAGCCTTCGTAGCGTTGATGTACTGCGTAGAGAACAGGAAAACATCATCATCCGCTCCGGATTGATCGCAGGTGAGCGTGTGATGGTTTCCGGTATGCACCACCCGATTGTCGGTCTTGCAGTCACGCCTATCGAGACCTCTCAATGAAACTGGTCATTTGGTTTGCCAAGAATCCCATAGCGGCAAACTTGCTCATGCTGCTAATCATTGCTGGTGGGGTACTTGGGTTGCATCAGGCGAAGCGTTACACATTCCCACCAGAACCTCAGAATCTGCTGCAAATTACCGCAGCCTACCCCAGTGCAGGCCCAAGCGAAGTCGAACAGGCTCTGTGCATTCCCATCGAAGAAGCCATTCAGGATCTGGAAGGCATTAAGTCGATCCAGTCGGTTGCCCAGCAGGCACAATGCGAAATTACCGTCGAAATCGATACATCCCGTGATGCAGCCCATTTCCAGGCGCAGATCAAAGCCCGAATCGACAGCATCAAAACCTTGCCTAAAGAAATCGAGAAACTCAACATCCAGGAGCTGAAAACCGGCACACCTGCGGTTATTGTCGTTATACGCGGCACAACCGATATGTTGACGCTGCAACACCAGCGTGACCAATTGAAATCTCTACTGAGTCGACATCCGGATATCGGAACAATGACGGCATGGCCACAATATACGCACGAACTTGCAATCGAAATCACCGAAGCGAAATTGCGTCAGTATGGTTTGAGTTTCGATGAAGTTTCCGCATCGATCAACAATGCATCGCGCACGATTCCGGCGGGTGAAATCAAGAAAAAGGATGGCAAGTTATTACTGCGTAGTGTGGGGCAGGCTATGACTGTCGCCGATTTCTCCACCATCGAACTGCGCCCTGCTTACGATGGTAGACATGTGCGACTCGGAGATATTGCCAAAATCCATGAAGCGGTTCATGAACAAGATTTGAAAGTTCGAGTTGATGGCATACCGGCAACCGAAATCTTTGTCATGCCCAAGCATCAAATCAATACCACGGTTGCTGCAGTGCATGAAGTCATCGAGACATTTCGACCCGGATTACCCAATGGCGTTGAGATCACCACTTGGGATGACTGGTCGAAATATTATGACCGTTACATGTCCATGCTTATCGAGGATGCCCTGTCGGGATTTCTGCTAGTATTCATCGTGCTGCTATTCACGATGCGATTTCATCTGGCGCTCTGGGTAAGTTGCGGCATTGTCATTTCCCTGTTCGGTGCGCTGTGGATGATGCCGATATTGGGCATTTCGCTGAACACCTACTCTATTGCGGCCCTCATCCTGGTACTGGGTGTATTGGCCGATGATGCCATCATTGTTGGCGAAAACATCTACACCCATCAACAACGGGGGCACTCCGCCATGTCTGCAGCAATCAACGGTACCCTGGAAGTCATGCCGCTGGTGATCATGATGGTGTTATCCGCAATGATTGCATTTGTCCCAGGGCTGTTCTTACCTGGACTCAGCGGCCAGCTCATGTTCAACATCTCCATGGTGATCATTCTGGCGCTGATATTTTCCATGATGGAAGCACTACTGATCCTGCCATCTCACCTGGCCGTGGAACATCAGCCACCAGCGCTATCGCAAAACAGGGGAGCCAAAATCATCGGTTACATGCAGGATCAGGTTGAATCCGGGATGCACTGGCTCATCAGTCGGGTCTATGTTCCGCTGCTGGTTACTGCGTTGCGGTTCCGCTACATCACGCTCACCCTGTTCTGTATTCTGTTGGCACTGTTTGTCGCCCTGGCACAATCGGGGCGGATTCCCAGCGTGATTGACCCCGAAGTCAGTGAATATTACTTGCTGGCTCAAATCGAGTATCCCCCGGGCACACCGTTCGAAACCATCGATTCTCAGGTTCGGCGCCTTGAAGACATCGCCCGGCAAATGCAAATGGAGCTAGACAATGAGTTCGGCATGCTACGGACTGATAACGGCACTACAGGCAGTTTCCAGCACATCATTTCCATTCTGGTTGAAAATCAGGGTATGGTAGATATCGAAATTGCCATCGATGAACGTGTGCGATCACGCATGACCGAAATCAAGAAACAATGGCAGGAACGTTTTGGCGAAGTACCAGTTGGTGCCACACTCTCGTTTCAAACCTTCTGGCCCAGAAACCTCGGCATGCCCTCGTCGCAATCCGGCAAGGCCATAGAACTGCAACTGATCGCCATCGAACCAGCCGTGCAAACAATCGCAGGTGAAGTCCTTAAAAACCGACTGTCTACCTATGTGGGAGTGCACAGTGTGACTGGATCGCTGCAGATCGGCAAACCAGAACTCCACCTCAAATTGAAACCCGAAGCAAAATTTTACGGACTTACACTACAAAACCTGGGCGAACAAGTCCGCAGTGCTTTTTTTGGACTAGAAGTACAACGCTTCTTCAAGGACAAAGAGGAAGTTCGGGTGATGCTGCGTCTGCCTGCGACAAATCGGAGGTCGCTGGACAATCTCGATCACATGCCCATTATGCTCCCCAATGGCAACTTCGTTCCATTCATGACCGTGGCAGAAGCAGAACTCACTCCGGGGTTTGCAAGCATTACCCGGCACAACAGGGAGCGTATTCAACTGATCAGCGCTGAAGTCTACAAGGGCGAAGCCAGTGTAGAGAATCTGCTTACCGACTTGCGCACCACTGTCATTCCCGAACTGGAAGCACGTTTTCCCGGGTTACGAATCGAACCGGGCCAAAACAGGCAAAAACAGGAACAGGCTATGTCTGTATTATGGGGCTATGGCGCACTGGCCGCGTTAGCCATTTATGCGCTGCTGGCTATTCCGCTGCGATCCTACACGCAACCACTGTTGATCATGCTCGCGATCCCATTCGGGTTTATCGGTGCAGTACTGGGGCATCTTTTGTTGAACATTCCCTTGAGCCTGGAATCCTACGTTGCCTTGTTCGCCGTTGGCGGTATCGTCATCAACGACAGCCTCATCCTGGTAGCCAAGATCAACGCCACACTTGATCAGAAAGTTTCCCCATTTCATGCCATTATCCTGTCAGGCAAGGCGCGCTTCCGCGCCATATTCCTAACTACAGTCACCACCTGTGTCGGTTTGCTGCCTCTGATGAGTGAGCAAAGCCCACATGCGCAAAAGATGCTGCCGATGGCCACCACGCTGGCTTTTGGCGTGCTGTTTGCAACCCTGATCACATTGCTGCTAATACCCGTTGCCTGCGCGATTCTGAATGAGGTATCGCATAGGCAATCGAATCGATAATTTCGGTCGCTTGATACTGTCATGTACAGAAATCCAGAAAAACATTTCATCGCTGCGACAATCTGCCGCACGTGACAATATGTCAC
>JAMWZR010000047.1 GCA_024282035.1 Nitrosomonas sp. | reverse complement strand
AAAATAGTATCTGTTTTTAACATTCATCTCAGTAAGTTAGCACACTTTTGTAAGTTCTTAACTTCCTAAGACCCATATTTTTTTAGCATTAATTATCTAATTAAAAACAGTATGTTGCTGTGTAACAAAATAAAAGCAATTTGACGGTTTTTTCGTGAAAAAGTTTAAAGAAATTTTGATTGATCGATTGAGTCGATGAAAGCGATAAAATCGGCGTATTTCTTGATATGGCAGTACGTGAGCTGCGGTTTATGAATTTACTTCAAGAGATAGGTTATCTTAGATATAAAAAAGATTGTTCCTGGTGTGAAATTGTGACTCTCTCAGCGATTATCTGTTTTTCTAATGGAATGATCGGATTCGATCTCAAATTTTAGGTAAGGTAACGCCGTGTTGTCCTTGATATTTTCCACCACGATCCTTGTAGGATATTTCGCAAACCTCATCGGACTCAAAAAAGATGACTTGCGCCACACCTTCATTGGCATAGATTTTGGCGGGTAGGGGAGTAGTGTTGGAAAATTCTAGCGTAACGAACCCCTCCCACTCTGGCTCAAATGGCGTGACATTGACAATAATACCGCAGCGGGCATAGGTGGATTTTCCTAGACAGATGGTCAGTATATTGCGCGGAATGCGAAAATATTCAACGGTACGCGCCAGAGCAAAGGAATTGGGAGGTATGATGCATACATCACTTTTGACATCGATAAACGAATTGGAGTCAAAATTCTTGGGATCGACAATCGTAGAATTGATATTGGTAAAAAGCTTGAATTCATCCGAACAGCGAATGTCGTAACCATAACTTGACGTTCCATAAGATACGATTCGCTGATTGTCTTTCTGTCGAATCTGATCGGGTTCGAATGGTTCGATCATGCCGTGACTTAGTGCCATTTGGCGTATCCATTTGTCTGATTTAATCGTCATGTTCTAGCCTTGTTCAGTCATTTTCCATGATGATTTTGGCAAATAATTCAGAATGGTCCTTAGCAGATTCAGCCACTTTTACGGCAATGCGCCGGGCGATCATGCGATAGGTGTCAGCGATTTTGCCTTGCGGTTCCGCGACTACACTAGGTTTTCCAGCATCTGTATGTTCCCGGATTCTCATGTCGAGTGGTAATGATCCCAATAATTCCACTTGATAATCCTGACACATTTTCGCTCCACCTCCGGTGCCAAAAATCGGCTCGGTGTGTCCGCAATTCGTACAGGTATGGGTACTCATATTTTCCACAATTCCTAGGATTGGAATCCCCACTTTCTCGAACATTTTGAGTCCTTTGCGGGCATCCAGTAGTGCGATGTCCTGAGGCGTGGTGACAATGACAGCACCGGTAACGGGAATTTTTTGTGCCAGAGTCAGTTGAATATCGCCTGTTCCTGGTGGCAAATCGACAATCAGATAATCCAGGTCTTTCCAGTTTGTATCATTCAGCAATTGTTGTAGTGCCTGGGTGACCATGGGACCACGCCATACCATCGGTGTTTCGACATCAATCAGCAAGCCGATGGACATAGCTTGAATGCCGTGTGCGTACATGGGTTCCATGGTTTTGCCATCAAGTGAATCGGGATGTCCGCTGATTCCCAGCATCTGGGGTTGCGATGGACCATATATATCTGCATCCAGTATGCCCACATTGGCACCTTCAGATGACAAAGCCAGAGCGAGATTCACCGCGGTGGCTGATTTGCCAACCCCACCCTTGCCAGAAGCCACCGCAATGATGTTTTTGACGCCTGGAATCAACTTGACGCCGCGTTGTGTGCTATGCGGAATGATTTTGCTGCTGACCGTGACTTGAATATTGCCTATGCCGGGAAGAGATTGCAGTGCTTGAACTATTTGCTGTCTGACCCGATCCTTGACGCTTTGGGCTGGATAACCCAGTTCAACATTGATATTCACGTTATTGCTATCGATATGTATCGCGCTCAACGCTTGCATGCTGATGTAGTCTTTCCCCGTAGTGGGGTCGATAGTTTGTTTCAGAATGGCTTGAATCTCTTGTTCAGATACGGTCACTACTTACTCCTTTTCGACTGCCAGGTAACGGTTAATAATTTTCTGGATGGATGGTAACAAATATCGGGAATCTCTACACAGTTTGTTACAATTAACCTTTACACAATACGGGTTGCAGTGGGCGAATGAACAAGCGGAAAATTCTGGTTACCTCGGCTTTGCCTTATGCCAATGGCAGTATCCATTTGGGGCATCTGGTGGAATACATTCAGACGGATATTTGGGTGCGCTTCCAAAAAATGCGTGGACACACAGTATATTATGTCTGTGCCGATGATACACATGGCACTCCGATCATGCTACGTGCCGAAAAAGAGCAGATTTCACCCGAAGCCTTGATTGCTCGGGTTCATGCTGAGCATTTGCGGGATTTTACTGGTTTTCACGTTCAGTTCGATAATTACTACAGTACACATTCCGAGGAAACACGACATTTTTCCGAAGAAATTTATGGCAAGCTCAAAGTGGCTGGATTGATTGCTGTGCGTGGTATCGAACAGCTTTTCGATCCAGTCAAGAATATGTTTTTGCCTGATCGATTTGTCAAAGGTGAATGTCCGAAATGTGGTGCCAAAGATCAGTACGGTGATTCTTGTGAAGTATGTGGAGCGGCCTATACCCCAACAGAGTTAAAGAATCCCTATTCGGCCGTATCGGGAGCTACACCTGTTACTCAATCTTCAGAGCACTATTTTTTCAGCCTGTCTGATCCGCGCTGTGCAGAATTTCTGCGCCAATGGACGAGCGAAGCAAATCACTTACAACCCGAAGCCGCCAACAAAATGCGCGAATGGCTTGGGGAGGATGGCGATAACAATCTATCCGATTGGGATATTTCCCGTGATGCTCCTTATTTTGGGTTTGCGATACCGGATGCACCAAATAAATATTTTTATGTCTGGCTGGATGCTCCCATTGGCTATATGGGCAGCTTCAAAAACTTGTGCGCACGTGAGCAGATTGAATTCAATGCCTTCTGGCAAAGGGGATCGACTACAGAGCTGTATCATTTCATCGGCAAGGATATCCTGTATTTTCACGCCTTATTTTGGCCAGCCATGCTGGAACATTCAGGTTACCGCACGCCCACTAAAATTTTTGCTCATGGTTTTCTCACTGTAAATGGTGAAAAAATGAGTAAATCACGCGGAACATTCATCACGGCAGAAAGTTATTTGGATCAGGGTTTGAATCCAGAATGGCTTCGATATTACTACGCTGCGAAGCTAAGTAGTACACTGGAAGACATTGATTTGAATCTGGAAGATTTTGTCGCGCGCGTGAATTCCGATTTGATCGGCAAATTCATCAATATTGCCAGTCGTTGCGCCGGTTTTATCAGCAAGCGATTTGATGGCAGACTGGTTTCAGGTGAGCTCTATCAGCAATTATGTCAGACGGTAAATGAACGCTTTCCTGGATGGCGACCGGACCTAATCGAGAAAGCATTTGAGGAACGCGAATTTGCGGCGGCTGTGCGCCAGATCATGAAATGTGCGGATGAAGCGAATGAAATGATTCATGCATTGGCTCCCTGGGAAATGGCCAAGCAACCGGAACGTGGTGATGAATTGCATCACGCATGCAGTCTGGGTATTCAGTTGTTTTATTTATTGTCGCGTTATTTGAAACCCATTCTTCCCGGAACGGCAAAACAGATTGAGGCCTTTCTCAATTGTGAATCACTGACCTGGCCGACGCTGCAAAGCGATCAACCTGTATCCGATCTGCTTTTGCCAGCCGGGCATTCGATAACCACTTACCATCATTTGATGACGCGCATCGATACCAAGCAAATCGATGCTCTGGTTATTGCCAATACGCAAAGCCTGACAGCGGTCCATCCAACCCCGGCTCCGATACGACACGCCGGAAAGCAGCAACATGCTGTGATGCCCATTGCTGAAACCATCAATATTGAGGATTTTGGCAAAATTGATTTGCGGGTTGCACGTATTGTCAATGCCGAGCATGTCGAGGGTGCGGAGAAACTTTTGAAATTGACTCTGGATATCGGTTCAGAACAACGAAATGTATTTGCGGGGATCAAATCCGCATACGATCCCGAACAATTAAAGGGACGTTTGACTGTCATGGTGGCTAACCTGGCGCCGCGGCAAATGAAATTCGGTTGTTCGGAAGGCATGGTGCTGGCTGCAGGGGGAGGGCATCCGGGGGAATTATTCATTCTATCGCCCGATTCAGGCGCGCAGCCGGGCATGCGCATCAAATGACGATATGAACATAATCGAATTGACAGAGCATATCAAACAACTGGAGCTCAAGTTGCTGCATACCAATGTGCAAAATGATATGTCCATCCTCGAAGCATTGCTGTCTTCGGAATTCGAAGAAATAGATAGTAATGGTAATCTTGCCACTCGGCAGGCTGCAGTTGAATGGTTGAAATCGAAAGATCATACGATTCGCTGGCAGCTTGAGGAATTCAGGATCAAAATACTGAGTGACGAATTGATATTGGCTATCTACTCAGCAATGAAACTCGATGCGGTCAATAGTACGGGTAGAGGGGCGATCAGAACATCGATTTGGCGACAGCAGAAGGACCAATGGCAGATGCTGTTTCACCAGGTTTCAAAAAGAAATTGATCATTTGTAAGACAGGAGAAGGCCTTGGAGTTAAATGAAGAGCAACAGCTCAATGAAATCAAAACGAATCTTGCTGCCGTCAAACAGCGCATTACTGATGCGTGTAAGCAGGTAGGGCGCGATCCAGCCAGTGTAAGGCTGCTGCCCGTCACTAAAACGGTTTCAGCTGAACGCCTGCGGATTGCTTATGCCGCAGGATGTGTTGAAATGGGAGAAAACAAGATCCAGGAAGCGCGGGAAAAGTCTGAAGTTTTGCAAGATTTGAATATTAAATGGTCAATTATTGGTCATTTGCAGACTAATAAAGCCAAATATCTGGCACGTTTTGCCAATGAATTTCAGGCACTGGATAGTCTCAAGGTAGCCGAGGAGCTCGACAAGCGTTTGCAGAATGAGGGGCGCGCCATCGACGTCTATGTTCAAGTCAACAGTTCTGGTGAGATCAGCAAATTTGGTTTGCCGCCGGAAGCAGTCAAGGATTTTGTCAAACAACTTCCTGTTTTTTCCTCATTGCGCATCAAAGGGCTGATGACGCTAGCTATTTTTTCTTCCGATCATGATCGTGTCAGGCGATGCTTCATCAGAATGCGCGAGATTCAAGCGGTATTGCGTCAGGAAGCACCCGCAGGTTTGTCGTTTGAAGAGCTCTCAATGGGGATGTCGGGTGATTACGAACTGGCGATTGCAGAAGGTGCCACGGTGGTTCGGGTCGGTCAAGCCATATTCGGTAAACGACCTTTGCCAGACAGTCACTACTGGCCAGGCTTGGGTTGATCGTATTACAGCATGTTCGAGCGAAATTCCTTGTTCGCGTTATCATGCATGAAGGAATTAATGGCACTGATTTCTGGATTCGTGATCGGTCTGCAAATTCGCTAAGTCTGCCTGCTAATGCGTTATAATCCCCCACTTTCATCTCATTGCTAAATTGTCTCATGTTGCAAGGTATTAATCTTGAATGTATTCGTGGTGACCGTAAGTTGTTTTCCAAGGTTAACTTTACACTTGAATCGGGCGGGTTGATGCAGGTTCAGGGACCAAATGGAAGCGGTAAGACGAGTCTGCTGCGGATGCTTTGTGGTTTATCGAACCCGGCGGCTGGGGAGATTTTGTGGAATGGAACCTCAATCCGAACACGAGATAATGATTATTTTGCGATGCTGACCTATATTGGTCATTTGAGTGGTACGAAAGATGATTTGACAGTAATTGAGAATTTGCAAATATCAAGCGCATTGGCTGGATTTGAAGTCGATATCGAAGAAGCCCGTGATGCACTAGAACGTATTGGTATGTCAGGAAGGGATCAACTGCCTGTCAAAGTTTTGTCTCAGGGGCAGCGCCGACGTGTCGCATTGGCACGTTTGCTGGTGTGCAAGACAACATTATGGATTCTCGATGAACCTCTGGTTGCTCTGGATGTGGCTGCGGTCAAGTTGATTCAGGGTTTTTTGGAACAACACTTGCAGCAAGGCGGTATGGTAATCATGACCACACACCAGGAAATTGATATTCAGGCCAAATCGATAATGCAACTGCAATTGGCTTGATGAACTTATGTGGATAATTCGACGCGATCTATTGCTGGCGATGCGACGCCGTTCTGATGTACTCACGATCCTATTCTTTTTTATCATTGTAGTCAGCTTGTTTCCCCTCAGCGTGGGGCCGGAAATGAACATGCTTCGAACTATGGCGCCGGGTGTAGTCTGGGTTGCAGCTTTGCTGGCATCGATGCTGTCGCTGGGAAGGATGTTTTCCAATGATTACATTGATGGCACCTTGGAACAGATGCTGGTTTCGCCACAGTCGCTATCTTTGTTGGTTTTGGGCAAAGCGTTGGCACACTGGCTGGTGACAGGTTTGCCACTGGTCATGATGGCGCCAGTTCTGGGGATCCAATATGATTTACCCTTGGATGCTTTAGCGGTTTTGACTGTAACTCTGCTGCTTGGGACCCCAGTACTGAGTCTGATTGGTGCAATTGGTGCGGCTTTAACTCTGGGGTTGCGAGGTGGTGGTGTTTTGGTATCCCTGCTGGTGTTGCCATTGTATATCCCAGTATTGATATTTGGTGCAGGAGCAGTGGAAGCCAACATGGCTGGTGTTGCATTTGATGCGCATCTGTCACTTATCGGCGCCTTTTTGATGGTGGCGTTAGTCTTTGCTCCTTGGGCTGCGGCATCTTCCTTGCGTGTATCACTGGAATAGATCATTAAGACTCACAGTCACATGATTGTTAATGTATTTATTCGATAACTTGTGGCTCTTCCTAAAAGTACATTTTAAATCCGACAGTCGGAAAGAAATGTTTGGTTTGATGTTTTTGGTATAAAATGGGCAATTTTTAAAATGCTGGGATCAAATCTCGTCGGTGACGAAATGGATTTGATTCCGAATCTGAGTTCTAATTCTAAAATATGGCAATCAATTGGTTCAAATACTCTTCTCCAGCGAGTTTTTATGCACTAGCTGGGAAAATGATTCCTTTCTTTGTTATAACAGCGACGATTTTTTTGGTAGCGGGACTGTATATTGGTTTTTTTGTAGCGCCAACTGATTTTCAGCAAGGGGAAGCTTACCGCATTATTTTCATCCATGTGCCAGCTGCTTGGATGTCCATGTTTCTCTATGTGGTCATGGCTTTCTGGGCCGGGATTGGTCTGGCGTTTAATACCCGCCTTTCTTCCATGTTTGCTACAGCAATAGCGCCGACCGGTGCCATGTTTACATTCATTGCACTATGGACTGGTTCATTATGGGGAAAACCGATGTGGGGTACATGGTGGGTGTGGGATGCACGACTGACATCAGAATTGATTCTATTATTCCTGTACATTGGCTTCATGTCACTTCAGGCATCGATTGATGATCCACGTCGAGCCGATAAAGCCGGTGCCATTATTGCGCTGGTGGGGGTCGTCAATATTCCAATCATTTATTTTTCAGTGCAGTGGTGGAATACCTTGCACCAAGGTGCATCAGTCAGTGTCAGCCAAGCTCCCACAATGGCCACGACAATGTTGACGGGAATGCTGGTTATGGTATTGGCGAGCTGGATGTATTCCATCGCGATCATCCTTAAACGTGCTCGTGTAATCATTCTAGAGCGCGAACATCATACTGCTTGGGTGGCAGACTTACACAAAAAAGGAATAGCCGAATGAATTGGTCTGATGTAACAGATTTCTTTTCCATGGGTGGATATGGTCTTTATGTGTGGGGTTCATACCTGGTTACGCTGATCTGTGTTGTGGGTGAGATTGTATTAGTTTCCAATCGTCGCCGAACTTTAGAAAAGCGGTATGGTCACATTCACGACATAAATCGTAAAAAAGAGATAAATAATGAAACCACGTCATAAAAAACTTGCAATCATCGCATCTTCAGTTACTGCCTTGGGTGTAGCCTCGGTTTTGGTTCTCAATGCATTTCAAAGTAATCTGGTTTTTTTCTTTAGTCCTTCTCAGGTTGCTGCAAAAGAAGCACCGATCGGAAAGAGTTTCCGGATTGGTGGATTGGTCGAAGAGGGAAGCGTGAAGCGTGAGGGTAACAGCACGACAGTGAATTTTGCGGTTACCGATACGATCAAAACCATACCAGTGGTCTATACCGGGATTCTCCCAGATTTGTTCAGAGAAGGTAAAGGTGTAGTAGCTCAAGGGAAAATATCATCAAGTGGTATTTTTGAAGCAGAAGAGGTTCTGGCCAAACACGATGAAAATTACATGCCACCCGAAGCAGCAGAAGCACTGGAACAAGCCGCTAAAGCTCAAAAGGCATCATTGGTACAATAAGAGTATTCAGTGTATGTTCGTTACACATTCCGGTTGGTTGTCAAAAAACTTCGTCATCATTAATCGCTAAATTAAAATCATGATTCCAGAAATAGGTAACTTCTCACTAATTCTTGCACTTTTGCTGGCTACCGTTCAAGGAACGCTACCCATCATTGGCGCAGCTCGCGGAATTCCATCATGGATTGCACTGGCTCGTCCAGTCGTACAAGGTCAGTTTGTTTTTGTTCTGATTGCTTTCTTATGTTTGGCATATTCATTTGTTACTAGTGACTTTTCGGTTGTGAACGTTGCTAAGAATTCAAATACCGAATTGCCCTTTCAATTCAGATTGGCAGCAACTTGGGGTTCACATGAAGGTTCTCTGCTATTGTGGGTGTTCATGCTGGCAAGTTGGTCAGTTGCAGTCAGTGTATTCAGCAAACAATTACCTGATGACATTGTAGCCAGGGTATTAGGTGTGCTGGGCTTGGTGGCCATTGGTTTTTATATTTTCATGTTGTTTACGTCCAATCCGTTTGATCGCTTATTGCCTGCTGCAATTGAAGGTAGCGATTTGAATCCCTTGTTGCAGGATGTCGGTATGGTGGTTCATCCACCTATGTTGTACATGGGGTATGTCGGATTTTCAATAGCTTTTGCATTTGCCATTGCCGCTTTGCTTAGTGGCAAACTAGATGCAACCTGGGCACGTTGGTCGCGCCCATGGACGATAGTAGCGTGGGTATTCTTGACCTTTGGGATCATGCTGGGTAGCTGGTGGGCCTATTACGAATTGGGTTGGGGCGGTTGGTGGTTCTGGGATCCGGTGGAAAATGCATCCTTCATGCCATGGCTAGTTGGAACGGCTCTGGTACACTCGCTAGCGGTTACGGAAAAACGAGGTAGTTTCAAAAGTTGGACTGTGCTGTTGGCGATTTGTGCTTTTGCCTTGAGTTTGTTGGGTACATTCTTGGTTCGCTCGGGTGTTTTAACCTCCGTACATGCTTTTGCCACTGACCCCGCTCGCGGTATCTTTATTCTGGCATTTCTTGTAATTGTGATCAGCTGTTCTTTGGTACTTTTTGCCTGGCGTGCGCCTAAAGTTGGCCTGGGTGGTAAATTTGACTTGCTATCACGCGAATCCATGCTGCTAACCAATAACATCCTATTATTGGTTGCTGCTGCAAGTGTACTGTTGGGAACGTTATATCCGCTGATTATCGATGCTTTAGGATTGGGAAAACTGTCGGTTGGGCCTCCTTATTTTGAGGCTGTTTTTGTACCGGTCATGACACCTGCTATATTTCTGATTGGTGTTGGCCCTATCGCGCGCTGGAAGCAAGCAAGTCTGCCTGCTTTGGTTGTACGTTTACGTTGGGCATTTGTAGTGAGTCTCGTATCGGCTTTATGTGCGCCTTATTTCATGGGAGAGTGGAAACCCATGATCAGCTTTGGTTTGTTGCTGGCTTTCTGGATAATGGTCTGTATTCTTGTCAATATCAAGCATCGCGTGAGTAACAGTGGTGAAACCGGTTTTTTGAAAAAGCTGACCAATCAATCGAGAAGTTATTATGGTATGCACTTGGCGCATCTAGGAGTGGCAGTATTCATCATCGGCGTGACGCTGGTAAATGGTTATGAATCCGAAAAAGATGTGCGTATGGAAATAGGCAGCAAAGTCACGGTTGGTGGTTATACCTTCCAATTCAACGGTACCAGCGATGTCGTTGGACCGAATTACAAAGCGGTGCGCGGAGATATTGCCGTATTCAAGGATGATAAATTCATTCGCAATCTGGATCCGGAAAAACGTACTTATAATGCATCAGGCATGGCCATGACGGAGGCAGCAATTGATACCGGTTTGTTCCGTGACCTCTATATTGCTTTGGGCGAGCCTCTGGCTAATGGTGCGTGGGTTGTTCGCGCTTACCACAAACCGTTTGTCGACTGGATTTGGCTAGGTTGTATATTGATGGCGATAGGTGGTATTACATCAGTAACAGATCGTCGCTATCGTTTGAAAATAACCAAGAAAAAATCTACCAAGGTTACAGAAGAAAATATCGAAAATGAGCGTGAATCGGTAAAAGGTACAGCAGTAGCCGATCCAGCCGTGACCAAGGTTGGTTTGGTTACGGAGGCAAGCAAACCATGATGCGTTATCTGATTCCATTAATCGCTTTTATGGTGCTTGCTATTTTTTTGATGGTGGGCTTGACATTGAATCCACGTCAAGTTCCTTCACCATTAATTGACAAGCCTGCGCCACAATTTCAGCTCAGTCAGTTGCATGAGCCGCAAAAAATAATGTCTTCGGATGATAATCTTGGCAAAGTGTGGATGCTGAATGTCTGGGCTTCGTGGTGTGTTTCTTGTCGCGATGAGCATCCTCTACTGGTTCAATTGGCAAAATCAGGAATTGTTCCAATATATGGACTGAATTATAAAGATGAGCGTGATACTGCATTGCAATGGTTAAAGCGCTATGGCGATCCCTATACCATCAGCATCATTGATGCAGATGGAAAAGTGGGTATCAATTACGGAGTTTATGGTGTGCCAGAGACTTACGTCATCGATAAAAAAGGAATCATTCGACATAAGCAGATTGGACCAGTAACGGTTGATTCACTAGAAAAAACCATATTACCTCTGATCAAAGAGCTGCAAAGTCAAGCGTAACCGAATCGATAGCAAAAATTAAAGGATGCGCTGTCATGACACACTTATTCAATAGTACCAAAACGTTTGTTTTTGTTTTTTTTGTGCTGCTTTTTCTTATATCTTCGACGGGATGGTCAAAGGAAGCTGTGCCTGTTGCTGAAGATCCTGCAATAGAAAAGCGTATGTTGGATTTAACGATGAATCTGCGCTGCCTGGTTTGTCAGAATGAACCCATTTCAGATTCTCGTGCAGACTTTTCCAATGATATACGTCGCGAAATTCGCCAACAAATTAAGGCAAATAAAACTGATGACGAGATCGTTCAATTTCTCGTCGATCGCTATGGAGATTTCATTCTCTACGATCCTCCCATCAAACTGACTACGATGTTGTTATGGTTTGGACCAGTTTTGCTGTTTGTTGCAGCATTGGGGTCACTTTTTGTTTATTTAAAACGTCGACGTGTGCAAATAGACGAAGTATCGCTCTCGCAGGACGAACTGAAAGAGGCGGAAGCGTTACTGAACGAAGATAAAAAAGGTAAAAACGAATGACGTCTTTTTGGATTATTTCAGGAATTTTCATAGTTGTTGCATTACTGTTTGTCATACCGACGCTGCTGCGTAGTAGAAGTACACAAGTTGAAAACTTGGAACATAATGCTCTTAATATTACGGTCTATCGCGATCAGCTTGCTGAATTGGATAAAGATCTTGAAAACGATATCTTGAGCAAGGAGCAGTATGATAAAAGCAAGCAAGAGTTACAACAGCGAATGCTGCAAGACGTCACCAAGCAGGAACAAGTAGTGCTGCAAAAAAACAAGAAACTTCAGAATATTGCAGTTTCTACTGTCATTGCTCTGGGATTACCCCTGGCAGCAGTTTATTTGTATCTGAATATTGGTGATACTCGAGGCTTATTACCACAAAACCAGCTTGCCAGCGCTACGCAAATGAATCGAGGTGGTGGTACCGGGGCTGGCAATGCCGGTGGTTCTGGTGATATGGGAGGACATGATTTTTCTGAAGCACTTGAAAACCTCGTGGCCAGACTAAGTAGTAATCCCGAAGATCTTGAGGGTTGGGTAATGCTTGGGCGTACCTATATGGCTATGGAGCGATATTCGGAAGCAAGCAGTACTTATGGAAAATTAGCAGAGCTGGTTCCCAATAATCCACAGATTCTAAGTGAATATGCACGTGCTCTGGGATTGAAAAATCAAGGAAAATTAGCTGGTAAACCAGCAGAATTACTTTATGAGGCGCTAAAGATTGATCCGAACTATCCTCCTGCACTCGCACTGGCAGGTCATGCCGAATTTGAACTGGAAAAATATGCGGATGCTGCGAATTATTGGGAAAAATTCTTGACAACCATACCGCCTGATTCACCTGCGGTTAAATCCATTAAAGAAAGAATTTCGGAAGCAAAATTATTGGCTTTTGGTGGAAAACCACAATCAGATAATCAAACAGTGGCTGTTGCTGATACCGATTCCAGCAATCAATCTGGTGAGGCTGGGGTACAACCAACGCCACAATCACAGTCAGCTCCAATTCCAGAAACCAAAGTTAATAATTCGACTGATCCGTTGTCTGTGTCTGGGCGTGTTTCGATTCAATCTGACATTGCATCCAGAGCTTCTCCCAATGACACCTTATTTATTTTTGCTCGGGCTAAAACAGGGCCAAAGATGCCGCTGGCAATTCTGAGAATGAAAGCAAGCGATCTTCCAGCCACATTTAAATTGACTGACGATATGGCAATGACACCGACAATGAAAATGTCAAGCTTTCCTGAGGTTGTGATTGAGGCACGAGTATCGAAATCGGGACAAGCTGTACCTGCAAGTGGGGATTTACAAGGCTTCAGTCAACCCATCAAGTTAGGGGAAAATGATATTTCAATCATAATTAATAAACAAATTCCATGATGAATATTGTTTATCTTATAAGATTATATTGAGTCGATATGTTAACGATTAATCAACCTGTTGATGAGTTTACGCTTCCTTCAACCGGAGAGAAGCAATTTTCTCTTTCCAGTAATATTGGGAAAAATCTCATTATCTACTTTTATCCCAAAGATGATACACCCGGGTGTACCACTGAAGGACTTGATTTTAAAAATAATTTGGATTTCTTTAGTAATAATAATTTCACTGTATTGGGAATTTCGAGAGATAGCGTTCAATCGCACGAGAATTTCAAGCAAAAAATGGGATTTCCATTTGAATTGTTAAGTGATGAATCTGAAAGTGTTTGTAAGCTGTTTGATGTGATCAGACCCAAAAATGTGTATGGAAAAACAGTACTCGGTATCGAAAGAAGCACTTTCTTTATTGATAAAGAAGGGGTTTTGAGAAAAGAATGGCGAGGTGTAAAAGCTGCAAATCACGTCAATGATGTTATTGATTATCTGAAGGAAACCTTGTAACTCAATATTTCCTGACATTCATCGCAGAATATTCCACAATCAATTGATCTTGCAATACTAATTTAGTAACGTGGAAGTAATTATGTCAATCTACTTTTCAATCGATTCACGTAGAAAATAATCTTTATCCTGCTTTAACACAATGAATTAACACACTCCGGGGAAGCAGTTCTCTACTTCCCCGAGTCGGATTACAAGCATCTAAGATGATCAGTTTCCAATTTGTCGTAATAATCGCCTTGTACCCAATTGATTTTGGCTGAATCAACCAAATTTGCCTGTTCTCTGTCTGTTACCCGTTCAAAGATAATTTGCCCATCATGAGTGACTTGGTTTTGCTGAAGTGATTTAACGGTTTTTAGCCATGCTTCAGGCGAGAAATTATTGACTTGTTTATCCGGAGCATTGATACGCAAATAATTTGGTGCTGCTTTGTCAATGAGGTTTTGAAGCCCCGGTGTAGAAAAGAGTGAACCAATATTGAGTGCAATCTGATAGCCGTGTTGTCGGTAATTATTTAAACCATGTAGTAGTTGTGCATGATGCGAAGCATAAAAACTGTTGATAGACAGAGAGATGGTGATGTTTTTTGTCTGTAAACCGCATTTGAGGATGATCTCTTCAAAATATGCCCCATGGTTCTGTTCAACCCCGAGCACATGTCTTGGGTCGACATCGAGAAACAATGTACCTCCTAGTTGAGACAAGCTAAGGTAGTTGAGCATATGAACTGTGCGATTTAATCGATCCAGGCTGATGATGGACTGAAAATCGGCAGGTCGTGCTATCACATCAGTCAATAGAGTACCACTAGGAGACGATTGGGTTTCCTGCAAATAGTTGTCAACGGGTGTCACAGTAATTTGTGCGATGTGCCCAGTCAAAGCTTCGAGATTATTGGCGTGACGTACCGGGGAGAATGCACTGCTAATACGAAACGGTCCAAAAATACCACTAACTAGTCCATTCTCAAGAATAAACGGTCGATAACCAGGAAGGTGTTCGTTCTCGAATCGATCATTAAAATAATGGACAAGCTGTTGAGGTGGGATATTCCCGCCATACCATAATTGCTGCGTTGATGGAGAGAGGGTGGATTCGGAAATAGTGCTGTCAAATCGATGAGAAGTAAGCATTTTTAGGGCCCTCTTATAATGAGTGATAGTGGAGTGCAAACGATAAAGCAAATTCTTTTTTAAATAAAACGATATAATTAGATTAATATATCTATTAAATAGATATTAAACCGGTTTCATCAATACTTTGTATCCATGAACCTAAATCAAATTGAATTGCTTCGCATTCTTCAGGAAACACATCTAAACCTTTCCAAGGCAGCGGAAAGAATGCACATCGTGCAATCAGCAGTAAGCAGACAGTTGCAGTTATTCGAGGAAGAATTGGGCTCTCCGATTTTTGAGCGGAAGGGTAAAAAACTGACGGCGTTGACACCACTGGGCAGTCGTGTAATGACTGAAGTAGCTACAATCAATCAAGCAAAGCTTAATATTCAAGCAATTGCAAGTGACTTCCTTGATAGCAGCAAAGGAACGATACATATTGCAACGACGCATACCCAAGCCAAGTATTTTTTACCAGAACCAATTCAGCGCTTCAGGGAGAAATATCCTGCAATCAGAATCTATATAGTTCAAGCCTCACCTGAACAATTGATCGATCAGTTGCATGCGCATAAGGCGGATATTGCGATCTGCACAGAGAAGGTCAATGATGACGTCGACCTGATTACGCAGCAGTGTTATGAATGGCACCATGCTGCGGTTATGCCCAAAGGACATCTGCTTTGTGAAAATGAACTCACCTATGAACGCTTGACGGGTTTTCCCATATTGACATACAGCTTCGGATTTACCGGTCGATCTGCGATCGAGCGAGCATTTCAGCAATCGGGAGCACAGCTCGATGTTATTCTAGCTGCAGCCGATACTGATGTAATCAAAACCTACGTGCGAATGAATATGGGGATAGGCATCATTGCGCGCATGGCCTACGATGCGCATAACGATCAGGATCTGGTAATCAGGGATTTATCGCACCTTATCCCCAAATCAATTACCAAAATAGCGTACCTGAAGCAAAATTATCTACCACTATACTGCCAGCATTTTATCGCAGAGCTTTTGCTGGCTGCAAAGCAAATTAGTGCCTAGTCATCCACATACATGCATGTGATAATTCTAGCTTTAGGAAAGTTATATAAGTTCATTACGTTGCATGTGTTCAGTCAAAAAAAACAATGATGGGGGAGAAAAAGCTATGAAAAAAAATAAATTTTCAAGTTGGCGAACCATATTGCCGGGTATGTTAGTGTTGATGTGTTCATTGCAAGCAATAGCCGATGTGATTACTGACTGGAATCAGCGGGCTGGTGATATTGTGGTGAATGCCAATATCGGTCCACTTCCGGCTGATCGAGTGCTCGCAATTGTGCAAACATCAGTATATGAAGCAGTCAATGCTATTACGCAACGTTATCCGGTTCACAATGTTAGAATCGATGCTGAGTCCGGTGCTTCTATTCAAGCAGCAGTTGCAGCTGCCAATCGTGCTGTATTGACAGAACTTGTGCCAGTTCAGGGTGCGGAAATAGAAAAAGCTTATCAATCTGTGTTGACAACGATTGAGGACGGAAAAGCAAAAGTAGCAGGGGTTCGTGTGGGAGAAATGGCTGCGCATGCAGTTCTGCAATTACGTCGTGAAGATGGTGCATTCGTTGGAGAATCGTATCGCCCTTTTACGCAAGCAGGTCAATATGTTCCAACCGTCATACCAGAAGCACCGCAATGGCGGTATCGGAAACCGTGGCTGATGACAAATCCTGAACAGTTTCGACCCGGCCCGCCACCCGCTTTAGGCAGTGAACTTTGGGTGCGTGATTTTAATGAAGTAAAGGCATTGGGTCGTAAGAACAGTCAACAACGCAACAACGAACAGACGGAGATTGCACGTTTCTGGGAAGAGGTTATGCCACCGATCTATCATGGCATTGTGCGCTCGGTTGCAAATATACCAGGCAGAGAAGTGACTCAGAATGCAAGACTTTTTGCTGCTGTTACACAGGCTTCAGATGATGCGCTGATAGCTGTTTTCGATGCCAAGTATCACTATGGTTTCTGGCGTCCAGTAACTGCCATCCGCAATGCAGATATTGATGGAAACGATGCCACGGAGCGAGATGCTTCCTGGATACCTTTTATCGATACTCCCATGCACCCAGAATATCCCTGTGCGCACTGTATTATCTCTGCAGCAGTTGGCACCGTCCTGCAAACTGAACTAGGTCAGGCGCCCACACCATTACTGACAACCTCTAGTAAGGCGGCCGGTGGAATAACACGAAACTGGAATAAATTAGATGATTTTATGCAGGAAGTTGCCTCAGCACGTATATACGATGGGGTTCACTATCGTAATTCCGGTCAAGTCGGAGCAGAGATGGGGAAAAAAATCGCGCAACTGGCTGTTATAAAATACCAGCTAGACAAGCAGTAAGTTTATTTCATCGTTTTTCTAGGTTTTATTTTCAATCAGCTTATACACATCCACAGCCGATCTTTTGAGTCGGTATGTGGATGTAAAATTTTCCATCGACAAGTTC
>JAMWZR010000046.1 GCA_024282035.1 Nitrosomonas sp. | reverse complement strand
TACATGGCGCCGTTATGTGCAACCAGAAAAATGGTTCCCGTTGGATTGACCCATGCACGGGGATAAAACCAAGATGCACCACCCAAGGCACCGTATGCCGGATCACTGGTGGCCGTGGTCAGTGACCGCCATACTCCACTTGCACTTCGTACTTCTGGTGTAGGGGAATACGTGGCTTCCGTGGCAGGTAATGTTGCTGTAGCAGCAAATAACCGACTGTCTCTGCCGCCCAGAATAACATGTTCGCCATTTGGCATGGTTACCGCAGTCGCATACCAACGTTTGAATGCCATGTTTTGTGGTTGGCGCACGAGCGTATCCGTAGCAGAGTCAAAAATATTGACATCACTATTGGCATAATTCCGTTTGCCATTGACTAAAGCATCGCCACCGACGATCAGCGCATGGCCTGTTCCAGGTATCATGGCCTGACCTGCACAGAAAATATCGGTATTGGTGGTATTAGGCAAATTCTCGAATGCATCGGAGCCCGTACCTAACAGAGGATTCCATATGGCATAATTCAACTTTGCATTTTGGATGCCGGTAGTGGTTGTTCCATAAGCTAGAACACGACCATCGGGCATTAACATCATGGCAAGTGGAATGAGTGGCCAATTGTGCAGTGGACCGAATTCTCCCTTGATATGTGCTTCCGAACCAGCAGCTGAGGCTGGGGAAATCATCCGGAACGACAAGAGTGAAACCAGGATGATTGGTAAAAGGATTTTTAAAGGCCACGTTCCTAGCACAGAATTAGAATGTTTGGACATGATGACTAAGCTCCTGAAAATAATGTGAACGACATAACATTCTGTATTTTATTTTAGTGACGCTGATCGCCAGTTCTTTCGCATTTGATGAATACAGTCAATGAATGCTGCGATCGATCGGAGAACCAGGTGTCGCTTTATTATTAAATTTTTTCAATAAGATAGTTATTAGTTAAATTTACTATAAACTATCCAGTAAAACATTGTCATGGGTCAAATCTACTGAATTTATGGGTTTAACATCCTGTTTATTCGATCGACACACAAGGAAACCAACTTTGGCTTCCTTCAATATTGTAATGATTATTCATCGGGAGCAATATGAGAAAAATCACATTGGGCATGTGACCGGTTTCAATATTGTACGATCCTTGTTTTCTAGTCATCGATCAGAATATGCCCAAACAGGGCAAAGATTCCCAATGCAATGCCGCTGACGAATTGGGCGTGCACAAGGTAGGAAAATTTCTTGAGCTCGCTTGGTGTGTAACGTATTGTCAGAAACAAGCCAAAGATGCCTTGCCAGATAACCAAGGCCAGCACCATTGGAAAGAACAGGATGTGCTGATAGCGCGAAAAACCCATCATGACGATGTGCAACAAAATGATAGCTACAGCAGTAATACCAAAATAGACATGGGTTCGGTTCATCCATGTCAGTATACGATTCAAGAATGACGCATCAATCGGTGGAGTGTAATCCGGTAACAGACGTTGTGCCAGTTTTCCTTGACCGAGCAGCAACTTTAACATGGTTCGCAAATAGATAAACACCAGCAGCAGCAATCCCATGTTTCCTAAACTCTCACCCATCTCGGTTAGGAATGTTTCCCTTTCCTCGGGGATAGCCAGTAGCGTATAAGCATAAACAAAGTAGCCTAGCGATAACAATGCGATAGTCAAGGTATACAAGACGATGTTGCGGATACTTTTGTATGTCTGCTGTTGCATGTTACTTGTCAGTGTGTCGAATAACCCATGACTTTGATGATTTTCCAATCAAAGTCATGGATGTGAGCATCTTCATTCGGTAATGGCATGGATATTGCCCCTTTGCTTTTGGGGGATACATCCAGTGTGATCGAATATTCCCTGGGGTCATGCGACATGGAAGCGTGCATGTCCATGTGATGGTCGCCGTGGCCATGTCCATGTCCATGAATGGGTGTCATGCTGACAACCAGACGTGTCAAATGGTAATGCTCATTACCATTGTAAATACTGCCGCTAAAGATTCCCCAGCCAAATCCAGCATCGATCTGGAGTTTTTCAATAGCCGATTCAGGCAGTTCGATCCACTTGTCCGATTTCTCGTTAGTGGACTGACAGCATGGTGCTTTGGATGGGGTTTCATCCGCGTTGACGGGAGAAACAGTGATCGCCAGGATCATTAAAAGCAAATGTAAGAAAACAAAAAGTGTTGAAGTATTCCGCATTTTCAAAAAGATTCTGATGGTTTGATCAAATACATTGCATTATAAATGTTGGCACGGATTAAAGCTGGAATTCGTTTCCGCCGGTGTGGAAATTGAAAGAGGCGAAGAATTCATGTGTCTCGATATATCCACTTATTCAGTACTGAGCGTGCTTCGGTGATGATTTCCGATGCTGTCATACCAACAGGGCCATCATGCCGGGACACCCAACGATCGGCTGCAGTGCCATGCAGAAACACTGCGAGAAGCAACGCCTGATTCGCATGAAGGCCTTGGGCAATCAGTGCCCCGATCATGCCAGTGAGAACATCTCCGGTCCCGGCTGTGCTGAGTCCGGGATTGCCACTGGTATTCAGATAATGACTGCCATCTGGAAAGCAACAGATACTGCCTGCACCTTTGAGGACGACGTGGCACTGGAATTGTTGTGCGATCTGATATGCCGCAGTCATACGATCCTGTTGCACTGCAGCCGTGTCGGTACTGAGCAAACGCGCAGCTTCCGCAGGATGTGGAGTCAGGATGGTTGCAGCCGTGCGTTGCCCCAGTTTTTTTCTCAATGATGCATGGTGAGCGATCAGATTGAGTGCATCGGCATCGAGTATAAGTGTAGAAGCGCTACTTAAAGCCTGATCCAGCCAGGACAAAGCAAGTTCAGACTGACCCAGGCCGGGTCCCACGATCAGGCAATTCAGAGGGTGCAAAGAAAATAAACCGGCAGGAGAACGCAGCATCAGTTCCGGCTGCACGAGATCCACCGTAGGTGCTGGATCTGCCAATAGTCCCAAGTAGACACGTCCGGCACCGAGATGCAGGGCCGCCCTTCCAGCCAGTAACGCGGCGCCGATCATGCCATTGCTCCCCCCCAGAATCGCTACATTGCCATAGGAGCCTTTGTGGCTGTTGGCGCAACGCTTTGGTGGGAGCAACGACAGGGCATGAGACTGATCTAGCTGCCAGATGTGAGGTTGTACAATCGATGTCGGTACGATATCCAGATGGCACAGGATGATTCTGCCGCAGTATTCCGGACCGAAATTGGTATATAAGCCGGCTTTAAGACCGATGAAGGTTACAGTGAAGTTGGCGCGGATGGCGGTGCCATAGATGCAGCCATCGTCGCTACCCAGTCCAGAGGGTATGTCCAGAGCAACCACGGGAACGCGCATGGGATTCACTGCGTCGATCCAGCGCCGGTAGGGGTCTTCGATGGCGCGCTGACGGGATGGGTCAAGGCCGATACCAAACAGGCCATCAACGATGGCATACCAGTTTTGTTCGC
This sequence comes from Nitrosomonas sp., assembly GCA_024282035.1. Lineage (GTDB taxonomy): Bacteria > Pseudomonadota > Gammaproteobacteria > Burkholderiales > Nitrosomonadaceae > Nitrosomonas. The sequence continues at coordinate 14,008 of JAMWZR010000046.1, read as the reverse complement.
CATTGGGAATGTCGGGTACGATTTCGCCACCAATGGCAAGCCACGCTTGCCGTGCCTGTGCAGCATCGTGAGATTGGCGTTCCGGTTGTGCGGCAAAGACCACGGTAACCCTGTTTCCCCATTCCTTGAGATAGCGCGCTACCACGAAAGCATCACCCCCGTTGTTTCCAGGACCAGCGAGGATCAGGATATTGCGATGCGGGCCTTTGAGCATCTGGTCGCGGATGATTTGTGCTGCGGCCAGTCCTGCTTTTTCCATCAGATAGGCCGGTTTGGCCTGGCTCAAGGCAAACTGTTCGATAGTGCGAATTTCGGCAGTAGTGTAGACGGGTTCGCTCATGTTTTAGGTGAAATGCAATGCATCGGGATGATGCAGCGATAAGTACATCTTCTCGTGTAAAATTGCAACCTTTGTTAACCGATCGAACTGAACTTATCCGATGCTCCAATTTTGTGGTGGACGTGCGCTCTCTCCGTTTCGTCTGGAAAAATTATTAAAGGAAATCAAGGCTATGCAATTGCCTGTGCTGGCCATTACAACCGAATTCTGGCATTTCTGTGCGTTGCATCGCGAATTGAATGCCGATGAAACGACAGCGCTGGCGCAACTGTTGAACGAAGCGCCTTCGCAAAAGGAATCCCAGCATTCCGAGCTGTTGTTTCTTGTGCTGCCGCGACCCGGTACGATTTCGCCCTGGTCCAGCAAAGCAACCGATATTGCGCGTCACTGCGGATTATCGGCAGTCGAACGCATCGAACGCGGTCTGGCTTATTACGTGCAGACCGATAGGGTGCTGTCGGATCATGAGAGATCAGCCTTGCTGTCATTGCTGCATGATCGTATGACCGAAGCCGTATTTGACACATTCGCAGCTGCAGAACGACTGTTCCAGCATTTTCCTCCCAGACCGCTGGTAACCATCGGTGTTATGCAAAATGGCATCAATGCCTTGCTGCAAGCCAATCAGGACATGGGGCTGGCGCTGTCTGCAGACGAAATCGACTACCTGCTGCAATATTATCAGCAGGTGCAGCGCAATCCCACCGATGTCGAGCTGATGATGTTTGCCCAGGCCAATTCCGAGCATTGTCGGCACAAGATATTCAATGCAGACTGGGTGGTGGATGGTCAGACAAGAGATAAGTCATTGTTTGCCATGATACGTAATACCCACCGGACACATCCGCAAGGTACACTGGTGGCGTATGCTGATAATGCCAGCGTCATTGAAGGGGCAGAAATCGAGCGTTTTTATCCCGGTGAGGGCAGGGTATATCATTATTCTTCGGAAACGACGCATGTGCTGATGAAAGTGGAAACACACAATCATCCCACAGCCATTTCTCCTTTTCCCGGTGCGGCAACGGGTGTGGGTGGTGAAATTCGCGACGAAGGTGCAACGGGTCGCGGCGCCAAGCCCAAAGCCGGTTTGTGTGGTTTCTCAGTATCTAATCTGAATATTCCCGGTTTTATCCAGCCTTGGGAACTTGCCCGAATCGTCGCGACGAGCGAGGGGAATACGGCGAGTACGATCTATGGCAAACCATCGCGTATTGCATCGGCGCTACAGATCATGCTCGAAGGACCAATCGGCGGCGCCGCATTCAATAATGAGTTTGGGCGCCCCAATCTGGCTGGCTATTTCCGTACTTTCGAAGAACAGATGGGTGGCGAGATGCGTGGGTATCACAAACCCATCATGCTGGCTGGCGGAGTGGGACAAATCGCTGATGTACATGTGCGCAAACAGACATTCCCTGCGGGGACATTGCTGATTCAACTGGGTGGTCCCGGTATGCTGATTGGATTGGGTGGCGGAGCGGCTTCCAGCATGGACACCGGCGCCAATACCGAGACGCTCGATTTCGATTCGGTGCAGCGTGGCAATCCGGAAATGCAGCGGCGTGCGCAGGAAGTAATCGATCGCTGCTGGCAATTGCAGCGCACGGGTGTCGAGAATCCGATTTTGTTCATTCATGATGTCGGTGCGGGGGGGCTGTCGAATGCTTTTCCGGAATTGGTACACGATTCTGGTCGTGGCGGTCGGTTTGATTTGCGTGCCGTGCCGTCGGAAGAAACCAGCATGTCACCGATGCAAATCTGGAGCAATGAAGCCCAGGAGCGCTATGTTCTGGCCATTCGGTCGGAGTCTTTGGATTTGTTTCGCAGCATTTGTGAACGTGAACGCTGTCCGTTTGCAGTGATCGGTGAGGCGACGACAGAGCAGCAGCTCGTGGTGTCGGACCAACAGTCATCTCCGCTTCCGGTGGATATGCCGTTGCCGGTATTGCTGGGAAAACCGCCGAAAATGATACGCCATGCCGAGCATGGCACATCGATTCTGCCCGATCTGGATTTTTCCGGTGTGGATCTGACCGATGCGGTGTACCGGATTTTGCGATTGCCAAGCGTAGCGGACAAGACCTTTCTGATTGCCATCGGTGATCGCAGTGTCGGCGGTTTGTCGGCGCGCGATCAGATGATCGGGCCATGGCAGGTTCCAGTCGCCGATGTGGCTGTTACCAGCATGGGCTACCATACTGATCGGGGAGAAGCTTTTGCCTTGGGCGAACGCACGCCTCTGGCGTTGATCAGTCCACGGGCAGCAGCCCGCATGGCTGTCGGGGAAGCCGTTACCAATATTGCAGCAGCACCGATTGCCGGGATGGAGCAGATCAAGTTGTCGGCCAACTGGATGGCGGCGGCCGGTCATCCCGGTGAGGATGCAGGGCTATATGATGCGGTGCAATGTGTCGGTATGGAACTGTGCCCGCAATTGGGTATCAGCATCCCAGTGGGCAAGGATTCGATGTCGATGAAAACCATCTGGGATGAAATCGATGCCTCTCAGGGGACCACAACGCGCAAGACTGTGACCGCACCACTGTCCCTGATCATCTCGGCTTTTGCCTGTGTTACCGATGTGCGCAAGACCTTGACACCGCAACTCCGCACCGATCGGGGTGAAACGGAGTTGCTGCTGATCGACCTCGGGTGCGGACGCAACCGGTTGGGGGGCTCGGCGCTGGCGCAGGTTTACAAGCAGGTTGGTAATGCAGCGCCGGATATCGATGGTGCTGAAGGCGCCATTTACTTGCGACAGTTTTTTTCGGCAATACAGCAGCTCAATGCGAAAGACCTGATTCTGGCGTACCACGATCGTTCCGATGGCGGTTTGTTTGCAAGCCTGTGTGAAATGGCCTTTGCCGGGCATTGTGGCTTGACGGTCAACATGGATCAGTTGTGTTTCGATGCGCGAAGCAGTGACCTCGATGGTTCCGAATCGACATCACAACCCCTGAGTGGCCGTGCCATGGAACGACTGCTTGCGGTTCTGTTCAATGAAGAACTGGGGGCGGTGCTGCAAATCGAAACGGCACAGCATGCACAGGTCATGCAGGTTTTGGCCGATACCGGTTTGCGCGATTATTGCCATGTCATCGGTCATCCGAATCAGATGGATGAAATTCGCATAATGCGACATAACAAGGCAGTTCTGGCCGAAAAGCGTGTGACTTTGCACCGCGCCTGGTCGGAGACCACATACCGCATGCAGGCACTGCGTGATAATCCGCAGTGTGCACAGCAGGAATATGATCGGTTACTGGATGCCGGCGATCCTGGTTTGCAGGTTGCGTTGAGCTATGATGCTCATGCGGATGTCGCTGCACCGTTCATACATGCAGGTAGTCGCCCACGACTGGCCATTTTGCGTGAACAGGGTGTCAATGGCCATGTCGAAATGGCGGCTGCATTCGATCGCGCCGGATTCACGGCAGTTGACGTGCACATGAGTGACATCATCGCCGGACGGGTTGCATTGCGCGATTTTCAGGGCTTTGTCGCTTGTGGTGGATTTTCCTATGGCGATGTGCTGGGCGCTGGTGAAGGCTGGGCCAAGTCCATTTTGTTCAACTCACGTGCCCGTGAAGAATTTGAAGTCTTTTTCCAGCGTACGGATACTTTTGCCTTGGGGGTTTGCAATGGCTGCCAGATGATGAGCAATCTGCACACAATCATACCGGGTGCAGAACATTGGCCACGTTTCCGGCGCAATGTATCGGAACAATTCGAAGCGCGCTTTGTCATGGTAGAAGTGCAGCCGAGTCCGTCGATCCTGTTTGCCGGTATGGTGGGTAGCCGGATGCCAATTACGGTAGCCCATGGTGAAGGCAAAGTTGAGTTTTCTTCCGATGAGGCCAAGAATGCTGTGGCTTCGCTGGTGACGCTACGCTATGTGGATCATTATGGACGCGTAACCGAACATTACCCGTTCAATCCCAATGGTTCGGTACTGGGCATGACGGGGCTGACCACACCCGACGGAAGGTTCAACGTGCTGATGCCTCATCCAGAACGCGTTTTCCGGGTATCGCAGCATTCCTGGCATCCTGATGGGCGTTCGGGGGCGACAGAAGATGGCCCTTGGATGCGTCTGTTTAGGAACGCACGCAAATGGTTAGGATAAATTTACGAATAGAAACGGGACAAACGACATGTCAAAGCGAAATATAAATAGGGTAAAAAACATATTGTATCTGTCGGTTTTGCTGACAGCAGGTTACCTTGGTAGTGCCCAGGCCATGATTACACCGGCCAAGAAACCGGTTTTCAATCGCTGTGTGCCAGTCGGCAGCTGGATCGTTCCAGGCGAGGGTTCCGTTCGACAGCAGGACGTGATCAACCGGGCAGCCAAATCTGCAGTGGTTTTGCTGGGAGAGACGCATGTCAACGCGGACCATCACCGCTGGCAATTGCAGGCACTAATGGCACTGCACGCTGTACGCCCCAATATGGTAATCGGATTTGAGATGTTTCCGCGCCGTGTTCAAGCAGCACTGGATAAGTGGGTTGCCGGTGAATACACCGAGAAAGAATTCTTGCGTGCGGCAGAGTGGGATCATGTATGGAATACGGATGCCAATCTGTACTTGCCCTTGTTCCATTTTGCGCGCATGAACCATATTCCAATGTTGGCATTGAATATCGAAACTAGCCTGCGGCGCCAGGTTGCGGAAAAAGGTTTTTACGGCGTACCGGTAGAGGACCGTGAAGGGTTGACGCGCCCTGCGGAACCCAGTCAGGCTTATGTGGATTATCTGTTTCCGATATACAAGCAGCATGATCGCAAGCATAAGAAAGAGGGCGAATTGAATCAGGATGATCCCGATTTCAGACGTTTCATTGGCGGTCAGCAACTATGGGATCGCGCCATGGCACAGGTATTGCAGCAGGCCGTCGTGGGCTCGTCTGCTGCGGAGAAACCTTTGGTTGTTGGCGTCATGGGTACAGGGCATGTCATTCACGGCTTTGGCGTTGAACATCAATTGCGCGACCTGGGGATCAAACAAGTAGCGACCCTGCTGCCCTGGGATAATGACAAGTCGTGCAAGCACCTTGTCAAGGGCGTTGCCGATGCTGTGTTCGGTGTATTGCCGCACGCGTCTGAGCCGACTCGGCCGCAATTCCAGCGCTTGGGAATACGTTTCGAGATGGGACGGGGAGGCGCGGTCATTCTGCAAGTCGAACAGAACAGTATCGCCGAAGCTGCTAAACTGCAGGATTCCGATGTCATTCTGGAAATGGCGGGACTGCCCCTCAAACACACGGAAGACGTGGTCAACATCGTCAAACGCCAAGCGCCCGGTACGTGGCTTCCGCTTAAAATCAAACGCGATGAACAGATTATCGAAGTCATCGCCAAGTTTCCGATACAACCGCTTTAGTTTGTTTTCCATGTACCCATGAAACACGCCATAGTCACCCTAAGAATTTTAGTGCTGTATTGTCTTGTCGGTTTGTGCCAAGTTGTTTATGCAGCGCTGCCTTTACCCAAGATCAATGACGTCAATTATGAAATCTCCGTGCAGATCGACCCCGTGGCACGCACGATTGCGGGGCAGAGTATCATCAATGTCAAAAATCCAAGGGACTTCAAGATCATGCTGGGATCGGCCTATGAGGTGACACAGGCTGAGTTGAATGACGGCCAGCTCGGGATCGGCCGGGAGCATGCTGATCAACCGCATGTCTGGTCGATTCCATTCAATTTCACCCAGCAGCACCGGATCGTAATCCACTGGAAAGGATTATTGTCAGCGCTCAACACCCAGATTGATCATCAGCAGACACTGGGTCGCCCAATTGCGGCCAGTAGCGAATTGGGCACTTTCCTGCCAGATGCGTCGGGCTGGTACCCCCGCGTGGTGGATACGCTGGCGCAATACAAGCTCAAGCTCCAACTGCCAGCCGGGCAGCGTGGGCTCGTCGCAGGCAGATTGCTGGAAGAAAGCGATACCGAACAAGGGTATCGTGCTGCATTCGAGTTTCCTTTCGATGCGGAAGGCATTGACCTGATTGCCGGACCTTACAAGGTGACAACCCTGACGCATCACAACATCAAGCAGCGTCCGCTTCAGTTGCGTACTTATTTTCACCCGGAGATCCAACAACACGCTCAGGATTATCTAGTAGCGACCCAACGTTATCTGGATCTGTATGAGAACTGGATCGGCGAATATCCCTTTTCGGAATTCAGCGTGGTGTCCAGTCCGACGCCCACCGGATTTGGCATGCCAACCATGACTTATCTGGGAGTCAATGTGCTGCAGTTACCGTTTATTCGCGATACCTCGCTGGGGCACGAGGTTCTGCATAACTGGTGGGGAAACGGCGTGTATCCCGACTATCGGAGTGGAAACTGGTCGGAAGGATTGACCACTTTCATGGCGGACTATACCTACAAGGAACGGGAAAGCGATGCCGCGGCACGCGAGATGCGTTTGGGGTGGTTGCGAGACTTTGCTGCGTTGCAACCGGGGCAGGATGAGCCGCTGGTCACGTTTACTTCGCGTACTCATGGTGCATCCAAAATCGTCGGTTATAACAAGGCTGCGATGCTGTTTCTGATGCTGCGCGATCAGGTAGGCGAGTCGATTTTTCAGCTTTCATTGCAGGGACTGTGGTCCACGCGGCGCTTCAAGGTGACTTCCTGGCAGAATGTACAGAAAATGTTCGAAATGATATCGGGGCAACCTCTGGAACCGTTCTTCGATCAGTGGCTCAACCGTAAGGGTGCTCCTGATTTGGCAGTCATTGATGTCAAAACTGCTGCGTCGGGTGCCGGTCATGAGTTGACGTTGACCTTGCAACAATCTGCACCGGCCTATCAACTGCGGGTACCGGTGCATATTCAGGGGCAGCAGATCCATGTGCTGGACTTTAAGGATGAGAAGCAAACATTCCGACTGACTCTGCCTGAGCAGCCAGTCGCGGTGATGCTGGATCCCGATATGCGCTTGTTCCGTCAGCTGCAATCCGGTGAAGCCCCTCCGATATTGCGTGAAATCATGGTGAATCCGCTTACGCAAACTGTTTTGCTGTCTACCCAGGCCGAGCTGCGAAAACTGGCCGAAACCCTTGCGAGCAAACTGCAAGAGCAAAAGCCGCAGATCATGGCAGCCAGTGAATCCTTGTCTTCGGCGCCAATTCTGGTCATCGGCCTGCAAGCCGAAGTGGATGCCTGGCTTACCAGGCAGTCGCTACCGGATATGCCTGAAGCGGTCAAACAAAAAGGTTCGGCACGAGTGTGGACAATTGCACGTAAAGATGGTGCATCAGTTGCCGTCATTGCTGCTCGCGATGGTGCCGCTTTGGAAGCACTGGTGCGACCATTGCCGCATTACGGACGCCAGAGTTATCTGGTTTTTGACGGTCGGCAAGTAATTGCAAAAGGAATCTGGCCGACTGAGCCCCTGAAAATTCCGATTCCGTAACCGAAGTGCGAGAGTGGCGATGCAGTCACCACGATTGCAATCTGCTAGAGAAGACTGCTGCTTTACTCTCACAGGTGGCGTGATATGATGAATCGGGCACAACAAACCTGATTCTTCCGATGCCTGCAGCCGTTTTCGATAGGAGGCATGAATGCATTTCACATCGCTGACACAGCGTTTTGCCGTCTGGTTTACGCTGGTTTCCTTGCTACCCATCATAGTCATTGGCAATAGTCTGCTGCACACCTTCGAAAAGGAAATCAAGAAATCCGCCATTCGTAATGTTTCCGCCATTGCAGACAAGAAAGTCGAGCAGATTGACAGTTATCTCAGAGAGCGTTTGCTGGATACCAGCCTGCTACGCGATGCCAGTACGACTTATGATGCCATGGTCAGATTTTCCAAGATTTATGCTGAAAATGGGGTCGATTCAGAAGAATACCGACAGCTGGATGCCAGTTATCGCGAAAATTTCAAACGTTTTGTCCGTGAAGCCAAGTATTACGATTTATTTCTGATTTCTGTCAGCGGAGATATCGTTTATACGCAAGCGCATGAGTCCGATTTCGCCACCAATTTGTTTACCGGGCCCTACCGCGATACCGGATTGGGTAAAGTAGCACGCTATGCCTTGACGCAACAGCAAAGCAGCATTTCCGAGTTCGAGCGGTATGAGCCATCGAAAAATGCCATTGCCGCCTTTGTCGCCACACCGATCATCATCGATGGCGAACTGAAAGGGGTGCTGGCGCTACAGATTTTCAGCGAACGCGTGTTTGCGGTGATAGCCAACAACATCGGGTTAATGGAAAGCGGCGAAACCGTGGTGGCGCGTCAGGAGGATGAACAAACCGCCTTGGTCATGGCGCCACTGAAATCCGATCCTGATGCCGCGCTGATGCGCCGGATTCCACTCAATACCCTTAATGCGGTAGCCATGCGCAATGCACTCAATGGTGAGTCGGACGGTGCATTGACACTGGATTACCGTGGCATGGAAGTTGTAGCCGCCTGGCGCTATTTGCCGCGCATGAAATGGGGAATCGTGGTGCACGTAGACGCCGATGAAGCTTTCGCATCGGTCAACAAGGTGCATTTTGTGGGTCTGGTGCTGTTGTTCATGACTCTGTTGGCAGCGTTGATTGGCGCTTTTTTATTCAATCGCCGCGTGGTCAATCCGATCAAGCAGTTGAACCAAAGTGCGCTGGAGATCGCTGCAGGTAACCTGCATCAGCGTGTGGCCCTGATCGGCTGGGACGAAATGCGGCAATTGGCGCAAACCTTCAACGTCATGGTTGAACGTCTGAATGCCAGCCACTGTGAGCGTGACAAGGCGGAAGCCAAGATGCGGCAACTCAACCTGGAGTTGGAGCACCGTGTTGCCACCCGAACGGCCGACCTGCAGCGTGCCAATACGGCCCTAGTCATCAAGGAAGAGGAAATGCGCTCGGTAGTGGAGCACATGGTCGATTGTGTGGTTACGACCGATGAAACCGGTGTGATTTTGTCGGCTAATCCGGTTATGGAAAAATTGTTCGGTTACGAACGCGATGAAATGATCGGGCAGAATATCTCGATTATCGTGCCCGAGCCGGATCGCAGCCGGCATATTGGCTATATGGAAAATTACTGTCGCACCGGACATGGGCAGGAATATGTCGGTCGAGCTTATTTGTCGGGATCACATGGTATCGGGCTCGGTCGGGAAGTTGAAGGCGTGCTCAAAAATGGAGACCGGATAGCGCTATATCTGGCTGTTAGCGAGTATTTTGTCGGAGGCAAGCGGCATTTTACCGGGGTGATGCGTGATATTCGCGAGCATGTGCGCATCATGCAGGATCTGAAACAGGCCCGGATCGAGGCAGAGCAAGCAAGCAAGGCCAAATCGGCTTTCCTTGCGGCCATGAGTCACGAAATCCGCACACCGATGAATGGCGTGATCGGTATGGTCGATGTGTTGCGACAGACCAGTTTGAGCGGCTATCAGATGGAAATGGCCAATTTGATCAGGGATTCGGCATACGCCTTGCTGGCGATCATCGAGGATATTCTTGATTTTTCCAAGATCGAGGCGGGCAAGCTGGAGATCGAGAAAATACCGATGCGCCTGGCAAGTGTCGTTGAAAATGCCTGCGGTATGCTGGCTCATTTGGCATTGAACAAGGGTGTGGAACTGACGCTGTTCATCGATCCGGCCATTCCGGAGAATGTCCTGGGCGATCCGCTGCGGTTGCGTCAAGTGCTGGTGAACATCATCAACAATGCCATCAAGTTTTCCAGTCAACAGGAAAAAACCGGCAAAGTATCGGTGCGCGTATTGCTGACCGAGTCGTCGGCGGATCAAGTGATGATCACTTTCCAGGTGACTGATAATGGCATCGGCATGACCCCGGAAACGAAGGAAAAGCTGTTCAAGTCCTTTTCACAAGGCGATCCTTCAACCACACGGCGTTTCGGCGGAACCGGTCTGGGGCTGGCCATTTCACATCATCTGGCGTCATTGATGGGGGCGGAAATCACCGTACAAAGCGAACTGCAGCAAGGTTCCACATTTTCCTTTGAAATGCCTTTCAAACCACTCACACCGGTAACGACTGCAGGGATCATCAGCCAGTTGGATGATCTGAGTGGATTGACTTGTTTGATCGTGGGTGACGATGCCGGTCTGAGCAACGATCTTGCGGTCTACTTGCGTAGTGCCGGAGCAGAAGTGGAACAGGCGCAGGATGTCGACACCGTCAGTGAGCGTATTCGCGGCCTGCCTCCTGGATTGTGGCTGGTTGTCATTGATGCGGGCCAAGCTGAACCTGCTATAGAGGAATTGCGATCGGCTTTTGCAGCACGCTCCGAAGCGATCAAGCAGAACACCAAAACCAAGACGACAGCGATGAAGGATGATGTCGAGCCCCGTTTCATTGTCATCAAGCGCGGACGCCGTCGCCAGGCGCGTATCGAGGATGTCGATATCGTGACCCTGGATGGTGATGTGATGTATCGGCAGTCTTTATTGCGAGCCATGGCGATTGCCGCTGGCAGGGCTGAGGTTATGGAAGAGAAGGATTCACCGGTCAAGACATTGCAGACCGAGCATCCGGTGATTTCCCGCGAAGAAGCACTGCGTCAGGGTACTTTGATCCTGGTTGCCGAAGATAATGACATCAATCAGAAAGTGATCAAGCAGCAGCTAAATTTACTGGGGTTTGCGGCGGACATTGCCAACAATGGTCGTGAAGCGCTGAAACGATTGCAGTCGTGTCCTTATGGCTTGTTGCTGACCGATTTGCACATGCCGGAGATGGATGGTTTTGAATTGACACAAAATGTCCGCACGCTGGAGTCCCGGCATAAACATATGCCTATTGTTGCGTTAACAGCCAATGCGCTGAAAGGGGAGCGTGAGCATTGTTTGAGTGTCGGCATGGATGATTATTTGAGCAAGCCCGCACAATTGGAGGATTTGCGAGTGATTCTGGAGAAATACCTGCGACGCGATCCAATCAGTCCTTTGACGGCACCACCGACGTCAATTCCTGTGCAAATACAAAACCCAGATGCGTCCGATCTGCCTGTAGATGTTCATGTTCTGGAGCAATTGATCGGTAATGATCGGGACACGATCAATGAAATGCTGCAGGATTTTCAGGTGAGCGCAACCAGTATGCTGGAAGCGCTACACATTGCCTTCCATGCGGGACAGTATGCCGAAGTCGGTCGGATTGCACACAAACTGAAATCATCGGCGCGATCGATTGGGGCATTGGAGCTGGGTGAAATAGGCGCCAAAATGGAGCAAGCTGGTAAAAACAATGATGCCAAGACATTGACTGCATTGTCGCCTGGCTTGGAGACCGAATGGGTCAAAGTGAATGCTTATCTGAAATCATTGTGCAATTCTGACGGTCAGGCCAAATAAACCGCTAAATGTTGCGATGATTCAACTTACAGGGGAGGGCGTGGGATCAAACCGGCCTCGACTCGTTTCTGCCATTCGGTGATCCAGTTCATGAATTCATTGGCTTGCAGTGGTTTGGATACGAAGTTTCCTTGTGCCAGATCGCATCCGGTTTCCTGCAATAACTCCCAGTCATCCTGATCTTCAACGCCTTCAGCAACGACTTCCATGTTGAGCTGCTTTGCCATAGCCAGACTGGCATCATAAATTGCCCGCAGCGTGCTGTCAGTCCAGGCACGATGCACGAATCCCTGGTCGATTTTCAGTTCATCAAATGGAATATCACGCAATTGCGCCATGGAGGAATGTCCGGTGCCAAAGTCATCGATCGACAAATGGAACCGCTTGAGCCGCAGGCGACTCAGAATTTCTAGTGGTACCCTGGCATCGGCTCCCATCACCTGGCTTTCCGTGACTTCCAGTACGATTTTTTGCGGTGACAGTCCTGCCTGGGTGACAAGGTTGACGACCAGATCCTGGAAATCCAGTGATGCCAGATTGTCCATGGATACATTGATGGCCACACGAATTGACAATCCGTTCTGTTGCCAGATCTTGGCTTGCTGTAGAGCCTCGGTCAGTACCACGGTTGTCAGATCGTTAATCAGATGACATCGCTCTGCGATGGCGATGAACCGATCGGGAGAGATCAAGCCATCCTTGGGATGATGCCAGCGGACCAATGTCTCGACACCGATGATCTCGCCTGTGGATACAGAAACCTTGGGTTGGTAGTAATTGACCAGCTCGTGGTTCGCAATGGCTTTGCCGAGATCAGCGGCAGTGTATGTTTTTCTTTTGGGATCCGACGACGGATCGGTATTGTGAATGCCCGACTGGCTGACCATTGCAAACAGCTTGTCCGCGTCAACGGGTTTATGCAGATAACCCAGCATCGGTATCTGATGGGCATGTACCAGTTTCTCGGCTGTTTTGAGCATACGTTCGTCTTCTCCGCTGACTAGAATGAGATCGCCGTGATATTGCCGATCCACCAGATAGCGGACGAATTCGATGCCGTCCATGTCTGGCATGTTGAGGTCCAACAATATCAGATCGGGATGGGTTTCGATGTGATCCAGTTTTTTTAATGCATCCTGACCATTATCATAAGCGCTGACATTGATATAACCTTGCTTTGCCAGTGTTTTTGTCAACAGCTTGAGCATGAAGCTGTCATCGTCAAGAATCAGGATCTTGAGTGTTGAAGCGTTGGTCATAGTGGATGAATTGACTTCATTATGTGTGCTGCGAAGAATTTGGGCTTGCCAAGGTCATGATCATACACCGTGTGGTGGTCTAACTGGTAGTGATGAGGGGATTATCGTGCGCTTGAATGTGTCGGCGTAAAATCCTATTTGCCGTGATCGATGTTGTTTTTGTTGCACTTAAGATATTTCAGAGCCTGCCATACGGTTCTGACATCGACCCGTTTTTGGGGTAAGAGTAACGAAATCATGATCTCTTCGGTGGCTGCATACAGGCAGAACAGGATGGCAATATCCAGTATCCATGTGATTTGTGCAGAGAACAGCAGAACATACCCGGTAATGGTGAGGGCTACAGCCAGTTTGACACTCCAGGTATGATAGCTGCTGATGGTATGAAATTTGATCAGGCTTACGATGACGGGCAGGGTGAAACTTGCCACGATGAGTATGAAGGATTGTTTTTCGCGAAGTACGGTCTCTGGCCATAAAATCCAGGTACAAATAGCCATCGTTGAGTAAATTAGAAAATCGCCCACACTGTCCAGTTGCGATCCGACAGGGGTGATTTGATTGAAATGCCTGGCGAGAAAACCATCCAGAATGTCGGTAAACACGGCAAATACGATCGCAGCCAGATACCAGTCGGGTTGTTGCGCCAATGCAAAATAGAGTAGTGCAGGCGCGACCAGAATTCGAATTAGACTGATAAGATTGGGTAAATTGAAATTTCGATTTTCAGGATAAGTCATCATAATAGCTTTTGTTTAAAACTATTGACTCCATAATGTCACCAGATCACATCTGGACACTTTTTTATAAAAAGGTATGAACGCCAAGACTGAAAGTTCCGATGAAAAGTGCGGAGTCGAATCGACGCATTCAATCCGAGTTGTGACATATAACATCCATAAAGGATTCAGTGCTGCCAATCGGCGTTTTGTACTGCATGAAATCAAAAAATCATTACAAAACGTCAATCCTGATATTGTTTTTGGGTCTTAGGAAGTTAAGAACTTACAAAAGTGTGCTAACTTACTGAGATGAATGTTAAAAACAGATACTATTTTCG
>JAMWZR010000045.1 GCA_024282035.1 Nitrosomonas sp. | reverse complement strand
TTTGAATGGGCTCGTCAATAATTTTGTAGAACCCCAAGGGTAGGCTGGGTGTGGTATTGATATAAATTCCGCTTGATTTGGCAATAATGCTCAGCACAAACACGCCAATACTTAAGATCAGGATCACTGTGGCCACTATCCTGATCAGTTCTTTCAGGATAGGGATGTACATGATTCTCTCGAACTTGTCCGATCGGTTAATTTGTCGCTGAATTTCGGGGGCTCCACCTGCGCTCTTTCAGCAAAGGTTTCATCCTGAAAATACAAAGGCTGCATACCATAGATTGCAGGAAATCCCGCCACATAAATGATCATGTCACCTGGATTCGTAATCTTGCCGTTTGCGTCCTTCACGGGTCCGGGCAATCTCATACATTCATCCGGCGTCAACAAGGCACGCTGGGATTCCTGCAGCGTGCGGGTCACATGACCATGCATCATCGATGAACGGCGTCCACTCGTCGTAATCTGTTCTTTGATGACAGTGGTTTGTCCGGTTAATTTGGATAAGTGCTCTGCTGTTTCAATTCGATTGGGTGCAAAAGCTACTTGGATATGGCAGTTAGAAGTAATGGTTTCGTCATGTCCATAACCTGTCTCCCGGCTCTTGAGTTGATTGACATCCTGACAGATCAGGTAAGCCTTGATGCCGTATCCTGCAATGAAAGCAAGCGATTCCTGAAGGATTTCAAGCTTACCCAGGCTTGGAAACTCATCGAGCATCAGCAAGAGCTTGTGTTTGTAATGTGCTGTGGGTTGACCGGCTATGAATGTGATTTTATCTGCCAGTTTTCTGATGATCATGTTGATCAGAATGCGAATCAGCGGTCGCAACCGCGATTTGTCATTAGGGTGGGTTACGATGTATAAGCTGACAGGGTTGTCATAATGCATGAGATCACGGATTTTAAAATCCGATGAACTGGTGTTGCTGGCCACGATCGGATCGCGATACAAGGACAAATAGGATTTTGCTGTCGATAGTACTGAACCTGCTTCTTCTTCGGGGCGATCGAGCATGTCACGCGCCGCAGCTGCAATCACAGGATGACTTCTACCGTCCAGGAATTCCTGCATGGCCATGTCCATCCATAACTCCCTAATACTCTGGTTAGGATCTGAGAGCATGAAATCAACCGTCGCCAGGGTGGCTGGGACTCCGGTTTGCCTGGATTGATACATGGCGTGCAATATGACACCAACCAACAAGGCCTGGCTGGTCTTTTGCCAGTGAGATTGGAGTCCTTGACCATCTGGATCAACAATAAGTGTAGCCAGATTCTGCACATCGGCCACTTCCGTGCCACTTCCGATCTCAATCTCATCAAGTGGATTCCAATGCGCACTCTGCATTGATGCCGGTTCAAAACGTAGCACATCGTTATGGGCACAGTACTTTCTCCAGCCAGCAGTCAATGACCACAACTCGCCCTTAAGGTCTGTGATGACGGCACTCTGCGGCCAGGCAAGCAAAGTTGGTATGACCAGACTCACACCCTTACCTGAACGAGTGGGTGCGAAACACAGCACGTGCTCTGGTCCGCCGTGCTTTAAATAATGTATTTTGCTGGATTTCTCCTTCCAGGCACCTACATAAACCGTATCACTGCCATGTTTTGTTCGTGTTCTAATCAGACCCGCATTCTCGATATCCTTTTTTTCAGCCCATCTTGCTGATCCATATAATCCCTGATTCGTTCTGGAAGAATTGGCCTGTACCATTTTAATGATCAAAATAAAAATCAAACCAACGCTGGAAAACAAAATGCCCAGGCTCGCGGCCATATCGAAGATTTCTGGATAGTAGCCGTGCCATTTATTCGCCCACACCAGGATAGACCAAGGTTCATAGACATGAAAAAGATGGGAACCCAATTGGTGTTGATAATTGAATTGATGAGCGAAATATTGTGTGGCGACTTGTAATCCACCAATCAGGCATGCAACAGAAAATAATCGAAGGGCCAGATCGCCATGACGATTGCTGCCTGTCGCAGTTTGGTAGGTTTTAATCATTAGAGACTCCTTTTGATAGTGGAAGCAGAGCGTTTATATCGTTCTGATAAAGCTTCAAATTCCATGCCCTGCCTCACGAGTTGCTGCCGATAACGCTCAAGCTGCGCGTCATCAAAAGTCACATGAATGTGGTTTTGAACTGCTGCTTTTGCTATGGCGTGACGAAATTGATCTGTTCCATTGATCGACAGGTGCCTGCCGTACTTTTTCATGGCGACAACTAAAATATCGCCCAATGCTTCAGTTGAGGTGTCGGGTAAAACGATAAGCCTGTTGCCTTTATCTCGAATCGACGTAGCCTTGGCTTTATACATGGCAGTACCGTTTTTAGTAATCGAGAATGATTTGCTGCGGATAGCCTCTTCGGAAAACAATTTGCTCTGTTGACCGGATACGTGATTGTGTGAATGTTGACCATCCCTTCTCGAACGCAATACGGCTAATGCTTCAGCATTCCCCTGCTTGGCTTCAAACGTGAGCCAATCAAGCCATGTCCTCCGAGAATGACGAGCCTTAGACTCTTGATAAGCGTTTCGATAATCATCTTTGATGACTTGGATTGTGGTTTTAAATTGCTGATGGGCTGTAGCAAACAGTGCTTTTCTAGCCAATTTCCCGGCCTTAATGTTTTTAATTAAGTTGCGCTTGAGCTTTGCCTCATGCTTGGCACGATCAATCAATAGATCTCTGCTTTCGCGCAGCATGCTCCATTGCTTAGCCCGTAGTTTGGCTGAGTCGTTCTGCTCTTGCTGGTATCGTGCATGAAGCTTTGAAGTGTCTACTTGCTTTTGTAATGGTCTGGGGTAGTATCGTTTGGTATTCTGCTGTGGCGTTTGAATGTATTTATCCTGTACAAATGAACCAAGTCTCTGAGTCAGTCTGGCTTTAGAAAAAGAGCGATCAATTGTGCTTGCTTTAACAGCCATGCCATTGTGAGCAACAAAGACTAACCCGTTGCTTCGCTCTCTGATTTCAAGACCATGCCCCGCTAAAATCTGGTGTAAATCCTGCCAGTTGTTCGTCTGTTTGATTTCAGGGAGTACTTCGCGCTTGATCCATCCAACCAGACTCTCCACACCTGTTTTTGCTTCAATATCGTTCGCTACTCTGGATGCATGATCCTTTGCGGTCTCATGATTGACAATGGCTAAACCATATTCCTGTTCGATCTGTTCACACACCTTGGCGACAATCTTATAGTCATAGTAGGGATTGTGAATGGTAAGTTTAGTAGGATGAATCTTATTGATGGCAATGTGCATGTGTAAATAATCAGTGTCATCATGAATGACACTGATACGCTGATGACCCGTAAAACCTAGCGCATGACAGAACTTTTCTTCAATGATATTAAGCTCAGCGTGAGTCAATCGCTCTCCTTCAGATAAACTCAGTACTAGATGACAGGTTTTATCTGACCTGGCACGGGTGTTCATACTCTGAATGTTCTGGATTTCAATTAATGCAGCATTCAAGTCATCTGTATAACAGTTTGTAACGCTGATTTGACCGATACGCTCGCTTTTATCTTGAGAATTACTCAAATACTTGATCAACGTAGAAAAGTTGCTTTTGCGCAGCGATTTAATGGGTGCGATTTTGGCTATCATCTCGATCATTAACCGTTAAGTATTCATTTTCTTTTGAGCTCTACAATGGCACTCAACATGGAATGTTGCGTTGCGCGTATGGCATACAGCGTGTCTTCAATTTCGGACTTACTCATGATTTTTGACCGCACATCATTGGTCAACCACATTTTCAATAATCCCCCCACCCTACCCAGATCACCGTTAATTTTTAAAAGTTGATCTATTTTCTGGCTATCAATGACACTAGGTATGTTGTATCCAAGACTTACGGCACGCATGTATTTGGCCATTGATAGGCCACATGCAGATGCCTTGTTTTTGATCTCCACTTTTTCAACCAGTGTCACGGGTACACGTAAATGACACGCACGTTTCAGATTCATAACCATCCTCATTTTCTGTTACCAGACCAAAAACCTCGTAGAGCAAGATTCGTTGAGCACAGACATGTGTGAATAAGACAACCGTGAAGTTAGCCAACTTCACATATCTTGCCCGACAAAGTTGATTTACACGAATCATAGTATCATTAAAAAAACACATTGCAAGTTGTTTTAATATGGATATAATGTTGTTATTGAGATATTGTTAGATACTGTTATCTAGCCTTATTCAAACTACGCCACAAGCATTTGAATGAATAAGTTATGAAAATGAATACAAAAAAAGCAGTAAATGGGAATTGAAAAATAAATTGATTTATTTGATAAATTTTTTTGAAAATTACATTTGGAATTTGCTATGACCCTATCCCTATCCGAACGCATTGCCTTGAATGAGCAGAAAAACCCGGCTCGAAGAAAGAATGTCTACGGCCCACATTTTCTTGCACTGAAAAATGAAATTAGCAAGGCACTCCAGGATGTGTGGTCTATGCGTCAAATATGGTCGACATTGAAAGATGAGAAAAAAATTGACTGCTCCTACCTGTGGTTCAGATGTCTTGTTAAACGACATATTTCATCCACGTTGGAAAAGAAGTATGTGAAATCGACTGCAGGGAATACCGACCGCTATAGCAGCAGTGGTTTTAACTTTCGCTCTACAATCGACAAGGAGGAATTGATCTGATGGCCAAGATACATATGATTCTGCAGGGAAAAGGCGGAGTGGGTAAATCTTTCATCGCTTCGATCCTGGCTCAGCACAAACTAGCTAAAAGCAAAAATATATTGTGCATCGATACTGATCCAGTTAATGCAACTTTCCACGGATTCAAAAAACTGAATGTTCGAAAAATTAATGTTATGTCAGGAGATGAAATCGATCCTAGAAAGTTTGATGAGTTGATTGAAATCATCGCCAGGTCGGATAGCGACATCATTATTGATAATGGCGCCAGCACGTTTGTGCCGATGTCGCACTATCTCATCAGCAACCAGATCCCTGCCCTGCTTCCAGACATGGGTCATGAACTGGTAATTCATACTGTAATTACTGGCAGTCAAGCATTGATAGATACTTTGACGGGATTTGCAAATCTGATCGAATCCTTTCCGATCGAAACGAAATTTGCCGTTTGGCTAAATCCATACTGGGGCAATATTGAGATGGATGGCAAAAAATTTGAGGAAATGAAAACTTACCAGGAAAATAAAGCTCGTGTTTCAGCCATCATCAGGATACCCAATTACAAAGCTGACACTTTCGGTAAAGATTTAAGCGAAATGCTGCAATCCAAATTGACCTTCAACGAGGCATTAGATAACAAGACATTGCCTATCATGGTGCGCCAACGTTTGAATATCATCAAGAAACAACTCTTCACTAGCATTGAAAACGTAGCCGCTGTCTTGACATGACTTTTGACAAAGAAGAACAATTCTCTCGGATCATTGCAATGATTGCTGCCAAACACGGTATTGCACTCTCTGAGGATGATCCGATATTAATGGTATATACACTCAATGAAATTTTGCTAGAGGAGAATAGTAAAGCACATCAGTTGCTTTTAAATAATTTTCGCTCGACACTGGAAGATAATCTTCATCACTGGTTGCAAACTACTGAAAAAAGAGCTAATTCACTATCGCAGACAAATTCTCGGCATACTCATCAGTTAAATGAACAAATTTTAAAAGCCTGTCTTGAATCAATTGATCAAAAAATCGAATCATGTTTTAACGAAAAACTCGGCGAGATATCCAGTCTATCCCAGACATTTCGCAGTGCTGCATTAATTTACCTTGGAGCCACTTCCCTCTTTCTAGCAGCGGTGATGTTCATGTTGCTTCTATTATAAGAATCAACTTTTGGAAAATTTTATTGTTATCAGGGGTTTTAAATGAGTAATACACAGAAAATTAATAGTACAATTAAATTCTTTTGTGTTATCAAAAGCCCTTTTCCACAGCACTATAAAAAAGTGAATAAACCTCCAGAAAAGTATATCAAAAGTCTACAACTAGACCTTTTCTCACAATTTGTCACTAATGATAAAAGTGAGGTTTCAAACACGGTCGAGGTTTGGGAAAGCATTCCTAAATATTTTTTCTCAGCGAAACAAGTCGAAAATTTACGCACAAAAACAGGCCATGCAGACCCCTTCAAAATGGAGTTTTTATATGATGGCATATCTTTCAGCGTAAAGATTCAACCTGCGCTGGTTGAACAGCGAGGCGGCGGTTATAAAGCCTGTTTCCCAAGTGTTACCGAGGAGCTTGTGGAAGAAGCGCTGAAAAAATTCCTGACTATCCAAAATTATGGTATCCATGATGCCAACAAAGCTGAGACCTGGGTACGCTTTTCGTTGAGCATGATTTACAGAGAACTCAAATCGAGAGGACGCACTCGGAGCCGCAATGAGATAAAACATGCCATCGAGGTTATGAACAAGTGCAACATTTCCTTGTTTAAGGATAAAAAAGAAATCTGGAGTGGGGCAATACTACAGGATCTGGTTACAGTTGGACGAGAAGAATATCTGGCCGATACAGATGCTCACCATATTGGCAGATTACCCCTATTCATTAGCCACGCGATAAATAGTCTTGAATATAGACAGTTCAATTATGACCGCCTAATGAGTTGTAATGAACAACTGTCACGTTATATCTACAAGAAGTTGATCAATCGTTATCGGCATGCCAACCTTATCAATAATTACCACTTCATGTTTTCTGACCTAAAAAATAGTGGTTTACTGCAACAAAAAAGAGATGTTGATAACAGAAGAAAGGTTCTCTCTGCATTAAAAGAACTTAAAGAAAAAAATATCGTAGCTCGTTACGAAACTGACGATCGCAAGGAGAATCGCGCGATTATTGATGTAAAGTATACTATTTTTCCTACTAATCAATTCATTAGCGAGCAGAAAGCCGCTAACAAACGAGTTACTGAAACAGAAAAGCAAGCAAACGATAATAACCAGCTACCCTCAGCAATCTAGTAGGTTTAACTCACTCTACATATAAATAGTAGAAGGTTTACATCACATATAAATTGATAAACATTTTGTATACATATACAAAACATTGATTCTTATTTATATTCCCAAATTTTAGAAATACTGTAGCGAGCTCCGTCCCCTGCCATTCTCACCTACCAGTCATAGTACAATTAGTACTAGTTATTTTATATAACATACACTTATAATGTATTTCTCTATTACTATTCAAAAAAAACTTACAATTCACTGAGTATAAAAATGAATGCTAGAATCTAAATTCTTCTCTATCAACATCTTTCTCAATCCATTGTTAATTTGAATAATTATGTTAAAAGCAAACCTGCTGCTCACCTTGTCTTAGGGAAAACCTATTTCCATAGGACTCCCCCGATTATTACTAAAATACCCAGATGTTTACAAACAAGATTGAAGCCTAGATCTATTCTTAAAATAAACTTATCATTCAATTAAATATCAGACTCTTATTATCGCTAAACAAAATGTAAAAGCACACATACCAAATTTACTTTAAGAGTACATTTCAAAATGCAAAACACGGCAATACTGTGGATATATTAATAAAATGTAGAAGGTTTCACACACACTATGTAGAAGGTTTCACACACTTTTTAGTAGAAAAGTAGTTGGTTCGACTCACATTTAGTAGTAGGTATAACTCACACACTTAATTTTTGGAGCTTTTAAAGATCAATTTTTGAAGAAAAACACTCAATTTTTTCTAATTAGTAGAAGGTATAACTCACTAAAAGCACGATATCTAGTAGGTTTACGTCACACCCTGTAGGAGGTATGAATCACAGATCACAGCTAAAGTAGATGGTTTGAACCACATTACTGCACTAACTAGTAGGTTTGATTCACATTTAGTACTTGTTTATTCAATTTAACTTTATGTTTTATATAATTTAATATGAACTTAAAAAACGCCTATTCTTTTCTTTATTTAGTCTTTATTAATTATCTTTAACTAATCATATCTGTGGATATGTGGATAACTACGAAAACAAATTTTAATTTCCCAATCAAAACCTACCAAATCATATGCTGCTATATATTTACATCCATATTTATATACGTAAGCTCTCCGTTAATTAGACATTGTCCAATAGAAATTCATAACTTAGGCTAACCAAAGTATGAATTGCACCGGCAGGATGTGAACCAACGCTTCGAAAGTTCAGTATCCGCTATAATCAATCAGCCATGGTCAGTAATGGTTTGAACCTACACAAAGACTACTAAAGAGATGCGCGTTAAATACTACAGTCCGATTAAAACGCTCAATAAAGGTATTCTTGTTTGGTTTACAAGGTAGGATAATCGAATGGCGATGATCTTCTTGTTGTCCACCTGTCCATTCGGAGTGAACATCTGTAAGATCAGTTTTCGGTCTATTGTCCAGTCATATAGCATTGAAAGCACCACAGCAGTCGATCAATTGGATTAACACGCGGATGGATCAACGTGCCAATTTCGATGGTCATGCACTCACGATTTGCTTCGTATATCACATTCAATGTTCGAGACCGTCCGAGACAGTACAAGGTGCCATACATGAAATCTAGTGCCCTACGCTCTCAACATTAAGCTTGTGTAATCGCATGAGTTTAGACACACTTGTATGATTGATTAGTGGCTCTGCCCCACAGGCAGTATTTGGCATTACTAACACTGTACTTGCAACACATCCTATCCAACGTGTATAACAGCCTCGCCTTCTTTCAGTATCACAACGATCTGACTTCATGTATATCTACTTTTCTTCATGCAAATCTCCGTTATCTGAGGGTTGCACAATCTTTGTCTGCTTACAGAGAGAGTTAACGATTCAAATTTTTCAACTGAATAGAGACTAAACACCAAATATTAATTTCAGCCATGCATAGTTCATCACCACTCATATTAGAAACCAAAAAGTTAGCTATCAGGCTATTTATACTGATAGCTATCCAGTTATCTAGTACTAATGGTTATTAGGCTAGCTATTTGGCTATCGAATTGTAGAAGACCCTAATAATGTTTTTCTCTAGTTCTAGTGGATAATAAAAAAATAGGATTTGATCTACTAATAGTAAATAGAAGAAATTTATAAACGAATATTGAATCATGTTTCAATGACGTACTATTACAATACTCAAGACACAATTCAATCTGGTTAAGTAAGAAAAATCAAATGTTCTTATGAAGTAGATACAAATTAATTTTTTGAGTTTCATGCTTGGCAAAACTAAACATGTATTCATACCTCAATGTTAGATTGATTCTGTTCGTAACTTAAACAACTTTATCAGCGCAACACAAGTCGATCATTAATTCTAGTACCCTATTTTTAACAACAATTAATTGCACAAAAAAAGTTAGACCAAAATATTACGAATATTTACTCTATGCTTAACTCATAGTCCTTGAATTATTAGCTTTACCATCTCCTTAAACCTCCTCGACAGACAACTCTAATACAGCGGCGCTCTTGAATACTTATAAAGTACACAATCAATCACAATATCAATTGATAGCTATCACATATGCTATCTGGTTATCATGTAGTTAACTGAATAGTTATTTAAGTAGCTATGTAAATAGCAATAATATAAGTGATAGCTATCTCAATAGCTTATTAAATAGCTATCAGATTAATCTAAGTATCTAATTATGTGATGCTATAAAATGATACATTCTAACCATAGATTATAATCCTTAAAAGCAGTAACTATAGCAAAGGAATAAGAATTTACTATTTATAGTATAAGAATCAGAATGCAGCTAGCTATCAAAATAATATTTCTAATTACTAGCTATCTGGGTAGCTGTAAATATAAAGCTAGCTTATAGCTATTAAGATAGCTTTCGTTATACTTGTTGTATTTTTGTAAAGGCAACAATAAATTTCAGTAAGAAAGTAAATTTATCTTAGAACAAGGCTAGCTATCTTGATACTATCAGACTATTGCTATCACAATAGCTATCTTATAAAAAGGAGAAAAGTAGTGCCGACAATTGTTTTTGCTTCTTCCAAAGGAGGAGCGGGAAAAACCACAGCAGCAATCGTATTGGCTTCCGAGCTCGCGCAAGGAACAAGTGTTACCTTAATAGACGCTGATCCAAATCAACATAGTGCTAAGTGGGCCCAAAAGGAAGGTTGCCCATCGAATATTATTTTGATTGAAAAATCTACAGAAGAAACAATCATCGAAGACATTGATGTAGCCCAAGAAAAAACTGCTTTTGTACTTGTCGATCTAGAAGGGACAGCTAGCATGGCAGTTGCAAGTGCAATAAGTCGAGCAGATTTAGTTATTACTTTATGTCAGGGATCACAAGATGATGCTGATGAAGCAGTAAAGACAATCAAGTTAGTAAATCGACAAGCGAAAGTGTTAAATCGTGGAATTCCATATGTCGTGTTGATGACACGTACAAATCCGGCAATAACACCACGAACACTCAAACACATCATTAATGAATTCCGATCAGCAGGAGTGGAGATTTTAGAAACAAGTCTTATCGATCGTGAAGCTTTCAGGGCAATCCGCTCTTTTGGAGGTACCATCCATGATTTGGACTCATCCCAGGTATCAGGTGTGGAAAAAGCAGTTGCGAATGCCCACGCACTAGCAGTCGAAGTGATACAGAAACTCAAAAATATTAAAAATGAAAAAGAATTAAATTATGCCTAAAGAACGTGCTCATCTAGATTTAAGCGAAGATCTGGACTTATCAGATTTTGCACCGGTTAAGAAAGAAAAACAAAGAGACATAGATCTAAAAGTTTTAGAAAAGGTGGCGGAAGAATCAGGATTTGTTAGTCGAAAAAATAAAAATCAAAGAAGAAGAAAACCACAATCGCCATATACCAATCAGTTGAATGTAAAGTGCCGCGTTGGAATAAAAGAATTGTTTCAGGATATTGGAGCTGAACTGGCTATTCACGACCACACAGCTTTCGAAGAAGCTCTGGTTGCCTTGATGGAAAAGTACAAATTTGAGGAGTTATTAGATCGTTACAACGAAATAATAACCAAGAAGTAATAAATAGAATTTAGAAAAGAACTAAAAGTAGAACTAGTTCAGCCATCCGAGAAACAAAATTAGATTTTTATTGTTCTTTTTTTTACGATGGTATCGATTTTGCGAAGTGTTAATTTCTCATTTTCGTATTGAATGGAAATAGTTTTACCAATCGGGGGTGGGGAACTGAATAATGCTAGTTGGTGTGTAACAAATTCACGGTTAATTTGTTGATAAACAATGCCCTGTTGTTTATCAACAAAAAGAAGTATTCCTTCATAGTGACCATTTTGTGTATCCGCGGCCTTGGATACAAAGAGATTGTAGATACCAGGCTGGATGCCTTCTTCAGCTTTTTTGATCAATCCTGTAGTTTTCCAGCCGCCTTCAGTCAGATTCTGAAGAATTCTGTGACCATTCATTACTATTAATCTCTGTTTCATTTCGATAAATTGAGAAAAACCTCATGGATGATCATTTCTAGATTAAATTCCTTCTTGTTGACTCCAAAAAAGAAAGCAGTAAGATTAAAAGCGCCTCGACCAGTTCCATCAAATTCGCCTGCTTTCAAAGAATTCAAAATTGAATGGAACAAATCCTTACATTTCTGACCCGCCTCAAAATAGTTTTTAAGAGCATCAGAGATTATGTCCTTTTGCTTATCAGACAGTTTATTAATAATATCTTTAGGTTGATGTGTTCGTTTCTTGAGGCGTACATAGATATAAATCAATAAATCATCAGCATCAGAATGATGCTTCCTAGCATTCTTTTTAACGGGGAGATCAGCAATATCGGGAGTAGAGAAAGACGCTTGCTGAGTCAGCACAGCCATAATAGTTTTCTCGTCATCCCTGGATTCCAAAAATTTTCTGAACTGCTGAATCTTTGTGCGTGTTATATCGTCTGGTTTACTGTATTTCAACCAATCAGTTAGTTCTAATGGGTATTTCTTGAAAATACTTTTTAAGTTGAATATGGCTGCAATATCAGTAAGTCGACCAGAGTTGAATAGCTTGGCGACAGGTTCGGGCAAATCCAGTGCTGCCGCATGCAATGAAACGTAGGAAGACGACTTGCCAATCAATTTTCCAATCTGTTCATGCGTTTTACCAGATGCAATTTCACGACCGATATAATCAACCACTTCACGGGAAGTTAATCCTTCTCGTTGCAGATTTTCTACGACCTGATCAGCGAGACTGTAATCCGTGTCAATATAAGCAGGAATCGAGCTAAGTCCAGCATCTCGACTTGCTCGATATCTTCTGGCGCCATGATTGATAATGTAAGTACCAGGCTGATCTGGGTTAGGGCGAACAGAAATTGGTGTTTTAACCCCACGCGTTCTAATAGTTTCCGTCAATTCTGCGAGAGAATCTGGATCAAAGAACTTTCTTGGTTGAGTGGGATCTTCGACAATTAAGCTCAGCGGTATTTGACTTGCACCTAGAGCATTGGGTGAAAAATCAGATTCAATTACTGAATTCTTACTTATCATTGGTTTGATAGCCACTTAGTTTGCTCAGCATTTCCTAGGGTTATAGAATTTTGCAACACGTAAAGTGCAATATATCACTGCAATAATTTCATCAAATGTAAGAAAAATAGTAATGTCTTATAAGAAAGTATTCTTTTGTCAGTAAGAACAAAAGAAATATCTGGTTATCATCCAGATATTTCAGTATTTTTCATCGAAGTTGATACTCCTCGGTTGATAAATAATGAAGATAAATAAACATCCGTTAATCTAACCTTTGACTTGATAATGGTTGTTGTCTGCTCATCAAATCGTATACTTTTGCTCATGTTGATAATTATAACCTTAATGCGAAAATATGAATTGATAAATAAACAAAAACACAGATACTTAACGGTTAATGAAGAGAGGATCAAAATATGTACAATTTAATTCTGACAACTAACATTCTCAGAATTTTGCGTGAAAAAGGAATTAGCAAAGCTGATTTAGCCGAAAGGGCGGGTGTATCTATCTCATTTCTTAATGAGCTGACTCATGACAATGCTAATCCATCACTTAGAATTATTGAGGCGATTGCCAAGGCTTTGGAAACTCCATTACCGCTTTTGTTTGATAGTTCTGATATGAGTGCGGCAGAACGTGCTTTGTTGGTAGAGGATGACTCAGGACATCTTGCAAAAGGGTTTGTATGGAAAGGAGCCGTATTGACAGAATTCCAGGCATTTCAGGTGTCGCAATGGGATCATGACAATCGAGAGCTCATTAAAGGAAAATACCAAAAGAAATAATAGTAAAATACAAATATATTGCAATGTAATAAACTATGTTATATCGTTACAAGTAATATTTTGCTTGTGATGATTTAATAATGTCTGAATTTGTATCTCCTATATCAACTGTCAAAGATCGCGCCAAGCTCAAACTTGAGCGTGATGCCAGTCAAATCATATTGGCTTTGCAAGACCCCGAAACAGTTGAAATCATGGTCAACGCCGATGGACGCATCTGGCAGGAGAAGCTGGGTCAGAAGATTCAGCACATTGGGCATCTGCAAAGCGCCCAGGCTGAAGCAATCATTAAAACCGTCGCCGGTTTCCATGGTAAAGAGGTCACACGCTACAACCCCATCATTGAAGGTGAGTTTCCCGTCGATAACTCACGCTTTGCCGGTCAGTTACCGCCGATCGTCACGTCCCCGACATTTGCCATTCGTAAAAAAGCCATCAGGATATTTACCCTCGAGCAGTATGTGGAAGCAGGTGTGCTGTCTCGTAGATACTGTGATGCTATCCAGGAGGCCGTGCGCGAGCATCGCAATATTCTTGTTATCGGTGGTACCGGATCGGGTAAAACCACACTGATCAATGCGATCATTCATGACATGGTGCAAAATGACCCGGATGAGCGCATTGTCATTCTGGAAGACACCGGTGAGATCCAGTGCCATGCCTCGAATTCTGTGCAGTATCACACCACGCTCGATGTCGACATGACGCAATTGCTCAAGACTACCTTGCGCATGCGCCCCGACAGGATTCTGGTAGGGGAGGTGAGAGGCCCTGAAGCGCTCGATCTGCTCGATGCCTGGAATACCGGTCACGAAGGCGGGGCCGCCACATTGCATGCCAATGATGCCCTGTCCGGACTTACCCGGCTGGAATCCCTCATTTCACGTAATCCTTCAGCTCCCAAAGAAATCATGCCCCTGATTGCCGAGGCGGTGGATATGGTCGTGCATATTGCCCGCACCCCGCAGGGCAGACACATCAAACAGATCATCGAAGTACAGGGCTTCAGCAGAGGAAAATACCAAACTAAAAAGCTATAAATAACAAGGGGAGTCTAAGTTCATGAGATTGTTTATTGAAAACCGGTCAACGTTCCATTGCTTCTATGCCATTGCGTTATTTAGCTTGCTGTTTTTATCTGTTGATCAGGCGCAGGCAACAGTGGGTGCAGGCGGTGCACTGCCCTATGAAACCTGGCTCGTGAGTCTACGAAATTCCGTAACCGGCCCTGTGGCTTTTACGTTGTCCATCATGGGTATCGTGGCTGCCGGTGGCATTCTGATCTTTGGAGGGGAGTTGAACGCATTTTTCCGGACACTCATTTTTATCGTGCTGGTGATGGCGTTACTGGTGGGTGCCAATAATGTCATGAGCAATCTCTTCCAGGGTGCTGTGATTCCAGGTGGAAGCGAAGCAATGACATCTAACAATCCCTAAACACCAACCAACCATCGACCAACAGGGCAGGGAGTGACTATGGCACTTCGGACCGTACCCATCCGCCAGTCGGGAAACCGGCCCAATCTGTTCATGGGCGGTGATCGTGAGCTGGTCATGTTTTCCATTCTGATTGCCGCAACTTCGATCTTTGTGGCAATGGAATTCAAGGCCACGATTTTTGGGGTGGTTTTGTGGTTCTCTTCGCTGTATGTGCTGCGGCTGATGGCCAAGAACGATCCGAAGCTTCGTCATGTGTATTTGCGCCAGATTCAGTATAAAAAATACTATCCGGCCAGAAGCACGCCGTTTTATCACAACACCCGTGCCCAGGAGATGCAGCACCTATGATTGCTGCCATTGCCATCCTGATCGCCATCTGTGGGGCCATCCTTCTACTTATGCTGTTTATCCGCATCCGTGATGCGGGTCGGGAATTCAGGCTCGATCAGCATCGCTCGCAGGCAATGGGTTTTGCCGATCTGCTGGTCTACGCCGCTGTGGTCGACGATGGTGTCATTGTCGGCAAGAACGGTTCATTGATGGCCGCCTGGGTGTTTTGTGGAGAAGATACGGCCAGCAGCACCGATACCGAGCGCGAACGCGTGTCGCACCGAATCAATCAGGCGTTATCCCGGCTGGGTAATGGCTGGATGATGCATGTCGATGCGGTACGCAAACCAGCGCAGGGTTATTCTGACAAGGCCCGTTCCAGTTATCCGGATCCGGTGACGGCAGCGATCGATGCCGAGCGGCGTCATTTATTCGAGAAGCTGGGCACGCTCTATGAGAGTTGTTTTATTGTCACACTGACCTATCTGCCACCCATGCTCGCCCAGCGCAAGTTTGTGGAGCTGATGTTCGATGATGACAGCGAAGCGCAGGACGCGAACACCAGAACGCAAGGGTTGCTCGACTATTTCAGGCGGGAATGCATGAATATCGAGTCGCGGCTATCGAGCGTGTTCAAATTATCCCGACTCCACGGCAAAAAAGCGGTCAATGAAGACGGCTCAACCGTCATTCACGATGATTTTCTGCAGTGGCTGCAATTATGTGTAACCGGCCTGGATCATCCCATGGTGCTGCCGACCAATCCGATGTATCTGGATACGCTCCTGGGTGGTCAGGAAATGTGGGGCGGGGTTGTGCCCAAAGTCGGGCAGAAGTTTGTGCAGGTGGTTTCGATCGAAGGCTTTCCGCTGGAATCCTCGCCTGGCATGTTAAATCTCCTGTCGGAGCTGCCGGGTGTCTATCGCTGGTCATCGCGCTTCATTTTCATGGACACGCATGAAGCAGTCTCTCATCTGGATCAATATCGCCGCCGCTGGAAACAGAAGATTCGCGGCTTTATCGATCAGGTTTTTAACCTGCAGAGCAGTCATATCGATGAAGACGCACTCAATATGACCGAAGATGCCCAGTCGGCGATCGCCGAGACCAATAGCGGCATGGTGGGGCAGGGGTACTATACCAGTGTGGTCGTGCTCATGATGGAAGATCGTGATGC
Source organism: Nitrosomonas sp. (assembly GCA_024282035.1). GTDB lineage: Bacteria > Pseudomonadota > Gammaproteobacteria > Burkholderiales > Nitrosomonadaceae > Nitrosomonas. The sequence goes on along the minus strand of JAMWZR010000045.1, from coordinate 1,329 downwards.
CCTGGAAGAAGCAGCGCGCAAGGTTGCCAAGGCGATCAATCATCTGGGCTTTGCCGCGCGGGTTGAGACCATCAACACCATGGATGCCTATCTGGGCAGTCTACCCGGTCATGGTGTCGAGAATGTGCGCCGACCACTCATCAATACCCTGAATCTGGCAGACCTCCTGCCGGTCAATACCATCTGGACGGGCAAGCCTGTAGCACCCTGTCCGATGTATCCACCCAATTCTCCGCCACTGATGCACTGCGTGACCCAGGGGGCTACCCCATTTCGATTGAACCTGCATGTGCGCGATCTGGGGCACACGTTCATGTTCGGGCCAACCGGTGCGGGTAAATCCACGCATCTGGCGCTGATTGCCGCGCAATTGCGCCGTTATCAGAACATGTCGATTTATTGCTTCGACAAGGGATTGTCGATGTATCCGTTGACGCGCGCCGTTGGGGGTCAGCATTTCACGGTAGCTGGCGATGATGAATCTTTGGCTTTTTGTCCGTTGCAGTTCCTGGATTCCAGGGGAGATCGTGCCTGGGCGATGGAATGGATCGCCATGATGGTGGAACTCAATAGTATGACGGTGACGCCGGTGCAGCGCAATGAAATCAGCCACGCCATAGCCAACATGCATCACAGTGGTTCGAGAACTTTGTCGGATTTTCTGGTGACGATCCAGGATGAAGCCATTCGCGAGTGCCTTCGGCAATACACCATCGATGGCATGATGGGGCATTTACTCGATGCGGAGTCCGATGGGCTGAGTCTGTCGACGTTTACGACCTTCGAGATCGAGGAGTTGATGAATCTCGGCGACAAATACGCACTGCCCACGCTACTGTATCTGTTCCGGCGCATTGAACGCAGTCTCCACGGTCAGCCGGCTGTGATCATTCTGGATGAAGCCTGGCTCATGCTGGGGCATCCGGTGTTTCGGGCAAAGATCCGCGAATGGCTGAAAATCATGCGTAAAAACAACTGCCTGGTATTGATGGCAACACAAAGCCTGTCCGATGCTGCCAATAGCGGCATCCTTGATGTCATTGTCGAATCCACCGCCACCAAGATATTCCTGCCCAATGTGTTTGCCCGCGATGAAGAAGCCTCCGCCCTGTATCGGCGCATGGGGCTAAATGCTCGCCAGATTGAAATCCTGGCCTCCGCGATCCCCAAACAGCAGTACTACACCGTGTCCGAGAATGGCAGACGGCTGTATGACCTGGCTCTTGGGCCTCTGGCGCTGGCCTTTATCGGATCGACCGACAAGGAATCGATTGCGACCATCAGAAACCTGTATCAGCAATACGGCGATGGCTGGATACATGAATGGCT
>JAMWZR010000007.1 GCA_024282035.1 Nitrosomonas sp. | reverse complement strand
GACACCATTACCGGCAATGGCGACGATAACACCATTCGGGGCGGTGCTGGCGATGACATACTTAATGGTGCAGGCGGCAATGACACTTTCTTGGTCAATGGTACCGGTGAAGGGTTCGATATCTACGATGGCGGCGATGACACGGATACCATCAAGGCACAGGGTGCCGGTACCAACATCGGCCTGAAAGGCAGCTTTGGCCTGGCTAACGGTATCGAAGAAATCTCCGCCAATACATTCGCCAACGTCAATGTGATCGGCGACGACTCTGGCACCACCCTTGATTTCTCCAGCACTACTCTGAACGGCGTCACGGTCGATGGCCGTTTCGGCAACGACACCATTACCGGCAATGGCGACGATAACACCATTCGGGGCGGTGCTGGCGATGACATACTTAATGGTGCAGGCGGTAATGACACTTTCTTGGTCAACGGTACGGGAGAAGGTTTCGATACCTACAACGGTGGTATCGGTGATGATGTCATCAGGGCACAGGGTGCCGGCACCAATATTGGCCTGAAGGGCAACTTTACATCCAGCAACAGCATCAAGGAAATCAGCGCCAACGGCTTTGCCAACGTCAAGGTGATCGGCGACGATACCGGTACCACCCTTGATTTTTCCGGAACGACACTGACCGATGTCACGGTCGATGGCCGCTTCGGTAACGACACTATTACCGGTAATGCGGCTGCAAATACACTTCGCGGTGGTGAAGGTGCCGATACCATCAGAGGCTTGGCCGGAGATGATATTTTGTTTGGCGATGGAGGAAACGATACCTTCATGGTTGCCGGCAGTGGTGAAGGATTGGATACCGTCAATGGCGGCACGGGCAATGACACCTGGCTTGGCATCGGTGGCAACGATGTCTTCTACGTCACCAGCGGGCTGAGCAACCTCATCTCCGTCGAAAATATCAATGGCGGCGCAAACACCGACCAAATCGTCGCCACGGCTGGCGACGATATCCTCGATTTCTCCATTGGGCCTACGCTAACCAGCATCGAAGAAATCATCGGCGGCGCCAGCAAACGATTGCCATCACGGGCAATGGCGACGCCAATACCATACGCGGCGGTGCCGGCATCGATATATTCTCGGGCGGAAATGGCGACGATACCTTCGTCGTTACGGGCAGTCGGGGCGATGGATTGAATACCAGTATTGATGGCCAGACAGGCAATAACACTTGGCTTGGTATCGGCGGCAACGATGTCTTCTACGTCACCAGCGGGCTGAGCAACCTCATCTCCATTGGGAATCTCAATGGCGGCGCAAACACCGACCAAGAGAAATCATCGCCACGGCTGGCGACGATATCCTCGATTTCTCCATTGGGCCGACGCTACCCGCCAGGCATCGGAAGAAATCATTGGCGGCGCAGGCGACGATACCATCACGGGCGATGGCGACGCCAATGCCATACGCGGCGGTGCCGGCGTCGATATCCTCTTCAGGGGGCGAAAGTTGCCAACAAGATCTCACCGGTCGTACGGCAGGGTGGCGATGGACTGGATACCAGTGTTGATGGCGGAGCAGGCAATGACACTTGGCTTGGTATCGGCGGCAAGCGGCGATGTTGTACGTCACAGCGGGCTCGACAACCTCATCTCCGTCGAAAATATCAATGGCGGTGCGAACGCCGACCAAATCGTCGCCACGGCTGGCGACGATATCCTCGATTTCTCCATTGGGCCTACGCTAACCAGCATCGAAGAAATCATTGGCGGCGCAGGCAACGATACCATCACGGGCAATGGCGACGCCAATACCATACGCGGCGGTGCCGGCGTCGATATCCTCTCGGGCGGAAATGGCGACGATACCTTCACGGTCGTCGGCAGTGGCGATGGACTGGATACCAGTGTTGATGGCGGAGCAGGCAATGACACTTGGCTTGGTATCGGCGGCAACGATGTCTTCTACGTCACCAGCGGGCTGAGCAACCTCATCTCCGTCGAAAATATCAATGGCGGCGCAAACACCGACCAAATCGTCGCCACGGCTGGCGACGATATCCTCGATTTCTCCATTGGGCCGACGCTCACCAGCATCGAAGAAATCATTGGCGGCGCAGGCAACGATACCATCACGGGCAATGGCGACGCCAATACCATACGCGGCGGTGCCGGCGTCGATATCCTCTCGGGCGGAAATGGCGACGATACCTTCACGGTCGTCGGCAGTGGCGATGGACTGGATACCAGTGTTGATGGCGGAGCAGGCAATGACACTTGGCTTGGTATCGGCGGCAACGATGTCTTCTACGTCACCAGCGGGCTGAGCAACCTCATCTCCGTCGAAAATATCAATGGCGGCGCAAACACCGACCAAATCGTCGCCACGGCTGGCGACGATATCCTCGATTTCTCCATTGGGCCTACGCTAACCAGCATCGAAGAAATCATCGGCGGCGCAGGCAACGATACCATCACCGTTGCCACTTCCGCGGCAACGAACTACCGCGGCAGCGCGGGTGCGGATACATTCTCGGTAACGACAACGTCTGCTGAATCGACGATTCTGGATTTTGATGATACCGGTGATGACCGTATCGACCTGAGCAGTTTCGGGCTATCGCTGGCACAGGTTCAGGCATTGACCACGCAGTCCGGAGCGGATATCCGTATCGATCTGACCGCAGCCGCAGGAAGCAACGGAGCAGGAACAGGAGACATCATCCTAGTGGGTACAACTCTGAGCAGCCTGGATTTCACCGGATCAACCGATTTCATCATCTAATCGCCGGTGTAAACCCCGGATCATAACGCAGTATTGCAAGGCGGAGCTTCGGCTCCGCCTCTGTCATAATTGTAATACAGCCCTTTATCTTGTTTCCAAAACGCTCCCTCTTCCACTCCATTCTTTCTTGATTTATCTCCCGTTTCAACCAGTACTAAATAATCCGAGCAGTTGGGGAACAGCGCTGACTTGTTCGACTTCCTGTGGTCCTACGTGATTCGGAACCCTGTCTGTATGACCGATTGTATGTTGATGTAAACGACATGGACACGATCCCGGAATCCCTATCCGTCTTTGACTTACCTACCAATCTCCAGTACAAGTGAAACTGATCTCGCCCAGCCCGATAGCACGGGATCGCGAATGCGAGATCATTCATCTGTTTTTCAATGGTTGCACTATGCAATTTTGATGTCATAGAGGAGTTCCATCATGCAAAAATTTTTGTCTGAATTCATTGGCACTTTTTTTCTTATCCTGACCATAGGTTTGACCGTCATTCCAGGCCATGCCGGTGTGATCGCACCGCTGGCCATCGGTTCGGTGTTGATGGTCATGGTATATGCGGGCGGCCATGTTTCGGGAGCACACTACAATCCCGCTGTCACACTTGCCGTGCTGATGCGCGGACGCTGTTCGATCACTGAGGTGCCGATTTATCTGATCGCCCAGTTTGCCGGCGCAGCTGCTGCCGCCTATACGGCCGTTTATATGGTGGGTCCCGGCACGGCGAATCCATCCATCGATGTGACCAAGGCGCTGATCGCAGAATTCCTGTTCACCTTTGCATTGGCGTATGTCGTACTCAACGTTGCCACGGCCAAGGGCACCAGCGGCAATTCATTTTACGGTCTGGCAATCGGCTTCATCGTGCTCGCCGGGGCATTTTCAGTCGGCAGTATTTCGGGAGGCGCATTCAACCCGGCCGTTGCCATCGGTGCACCGCTGATGGGTTTGATGGATTGGAACACGATCTGGATTCACATGGTCGCTGATTTTGCCGGCGGCGCTATTGCCGCACTGGTATTCAACGTCATGAATCCCGATGACAAATAGCAACTCTCTTCGATTCAACGCGGAACCCTTACCGCATTTCCAGGGTTCCGCGTCTCTGTAGTTATTCCAGATTCGCGTTTCAATGTATTCTGCAAAGCCAATCTGGACAATCTTGCGCATGCTTCGTCACCACAGGCAGCGAGTTCTCATTTCATTTTCTCGGTAATGGTGAAATAACTTGTCATCAGATTGCGATAATTGGGTAAATGATTGGAAAACAAAGTGCCCAACCCTTCAATATCATTGCGCCAGTCGCGGTGCAATTCGCAGGCCACACCAAACCAGCTCATCAGCTGTACGCCAGCCGCCTGCATGCGCATCCAGGCTGCATCGCGCGTGACTTCGTTAAACGTACCGGAAGCATCGGTAACCACAAATACTTCATACCCTTCCGCGATCGCCGACAATGCCGGAAAAGCAACACACACTTCGGTCACTACGCCGGCGATGATCAATTGCTTGCGGCCAGTCTTTCTGACCGCATTGACAAAATCCGGGTTATCCCAGGCATTGATGTTACCTGGTCGCGCGATGTACGCCGCGTCGGGAAATGTGGCCTTGATTTCAGGAACCAGCGGTCCATTCGGTCCTTCTTCGAAACTGGTGGTCAATATGGTGGGTAGCTTGAAATACTGACCGCAAGCTGCCAAAGCCAACACGTTATTCTTGAACTCATTCGGCGAAAAATCCTGCACCAGTGAAATGAGGCCGGATTGATGATCCACCAGCAATAAAACAGCTTTTTCCCGGTCGAGCCGGTTGTAGATGAAAGTCTGGTTCATGGTCGCGCTCCTTTGGGGTTAACGTTTGATCCGTAAATTTTGAATCAATGCGATTCATTCAGTTGCACATCGTGTTTCTTGGGTTTGATCATGGCAGGATCAGTACTGCAAAGTGGGGTGCCGGTGAGTGTTACTTATCCGCCATATAGCCTATAGAGCCGGAAAAATTTACGAGCGTTCAAAAGCAGGTCATGCAAGCATGATGCTCAGTGCATCCGTCGGTAGCCACGTCGATTTATGAATCCGATGAAATCAATCGGCTGTCAGCAATATCCGATTTTTTTGCTAGTCCTTGTATGCTACAGTAAAAATGGCATTGCATTTCGCCACTCCTATTAACGCTATGTGGAGGATCAAGATGAAAAAAAGTAAGCTTGAGATACGCGAAGCGATTGTAGATACGGCTGTTGTCATCGCCGAACGTTCATCATGGGAAGCCGTACGCTTGTTCGATATTGCTACCGAGTTGAATATTACTCTCGAAGATGTTCGTCTTCATTTCCGTGAAAAGGAAGAACTGGTCGACGCCTGGTTTGATCGCGCCGATAGTGCCATGCTCAAGGCAGCCGAGAGTGTGGTGTTCCTGTCATTGACGCCAAGGGAAAAATTGCAGCATCTGATTATGAGCTGGCTGGATGCGTTGGCTACGCACCGCAGAGTATCTCGGCAAATGATAGGCACCAAACTGGAGCCGGGACATCTGCATATCCAGATACCCGCCATCATGCGCATCAGTCGTACTGTGCAGTGGATGCGCGAAGCCGCACAGCGTGATGCCACATTCCTGCGTCGTGCGCTGGAAGAAACCGGTTTGACTTCCATTTATCTGGCTACTTTCCTGTTCTGGATGCGCGATGAATCGGAAAACTCGCGGCGCACGCGCGATTTTCTCGAACACAAGCTGTTGCTGGCGGAATCGCTTGATCATGTAGTGTATGGTTCGTCACGCAAGGAAACATCAGCCGACATGACTGCACCAGCAGCCGAAACAGACTCACCAGCGTCAACCACGTACGTTACCAATGATTTTGTCTTGCATGAACCCGTTGTAAAAGAAATGCGCGCTAAATCGGGCTAGGCCATGGATCCGCTCACGCATGCGTTGAGCGGCGCCCTGCTGGTGCGGGCAAGTCAATCGCCAACGACCCTGAGCGATGTTGCAGGGCAAACCCGATTGCCACTACGCCTGCAAATCGTCGCCGGTTTTGCTGCTGCAGCATTTCCGGACGTGGATGTCATGTTGCGACTGATCGATACCCTGACTTACCTGAACTGGCATCAGGGTCCAACCCATTCGCTGCTCCTGCTGCCGCTGTGGGCATGGATGTTGTCCAGGATAGGCGCAAGACTGAGTCGCGGTCGGCATGCTTGGCCGCTATTCATGACGCCGGTTATGCTCGGTCTGGCTGCTCATATTGCCGGCGATGTCATCACATCGTATGGTCTGATGCTGTTTGCACCATTCTCTACTGAACGTTTTGCGCTGCCATTGGTATTTGTCATCGATCCCTGGTTCAGTCTGATCATCATGGCTGGTCTGGTGGCTTCATATTGCCTTCCCCAATCCAGAATCCCCGCCATCGTGGCGCTGATCATCCTGTGCGGGTATGTCACTTTACTCTCGACACTGCGCCAGCAGGCCATCGAACTGACCCAGGATCATGCCTCACGACACACTGTAACAAAAGCGTCGATCTCGGCGCTTCCGCAACCGTTATCGCCATTCCACTGGAAATTGATCGTCTTGCATGATGCAACCTATCACCTTGCCAATGTAAATTTATCGCCCTTTGCCGCAACACCAACTACCACTGCACATGCCTGGCTTGTCCCCAAGATGGCTGCAGCTTACCATCCGAGCACCGAGATCAAATGGAGCACAAAGCATCAGTTCGGTAACGACCCAGATCATACCGCACTGATAAGCGAAGCCTGGCAGGCTCCTGCCCTCAAATCTTTTCGCAGCTTTGCCCAATTGCCGGTGTTGGAAGACATGGATCATTCAGAAAAAAGTACTTGCGTCTGGTTTTACGATTTGCGCTTCCAGTTCCCTGAACTCCCGCCATCGTTCCGCTACGGGGTGTGCCGGGAGCATGATCGGGCTGATTGGCGGTTGGTACGACAACGAGGTAGATTTTATATTGACTAGCCTTTTTGGGAATTATCGGAAGCAGTCAAACAGAATCGATATCAAGTCATTTTCATCCACCAGAATACATAAATGCTCGTTAAGTATTTATTTGGTTGCAGTCATATGTTCTTTGTAATCAAAGACTAAATTGTCGCCACTGTGGCGATTACTCGTCTTACTTTAATTCTCCTCATTCTCCATGTAATCGATCAGCCAGAGCTTGCATCAATTCCAATACGTGAGATTTATCACTGATTTCAAGAGATTAAATTGCTAATCTGCAAATCGATTAAGAAATTGATTCTTGTTGCTTCTATAAATTCTAAATTTGAGCGGAAGGAATAACATGAATAAACCAATGCCAATCCATGATCACAGAAATGTTTCTGAAACCAGTAATTCAAGTGTTAATCATTGTCCCTTCCACGAAAATCATACCCAGCAATCTGCTTTAGATCCTGAAGATACAATTTTCTTTCCGAATTTTAAGCGTGTGGTTGCTGAGTATACGATCGATGAATCAGGCATGAAGGAATTTCATATTTACTATGGACAACGAGAAGTCTGCTTTGACGATCCCGAACTATTTGATTTTGGTGAGGAGCTTGCCAAACATGAATATTTTATCGCTCAAGAAGCAACAACCTGGGGTAATGGATATCAATGGACACAAATAAAAGACTTACTAGATCATTTGATCAATGAAGGCATACTTGATCAAGCAAGTCCCAATACATCGAACTCATCTTTATCCCAAATTGGCTCTCGTCCTTCCCTTGTTCCGCCTTCTAAAAGTACTACACCAAGAATGTGGTATGACGAATGCGCAAAAATAACCCATGATCTGACTGGCCGTTCAACAGAAGTAGGGTATCTGGAATCAATCATTCCCATTTACCGGATTGTCCACATCGCACTCGATGCAGAAGGTCGTCAGATTGGAGAAGCCAATGCTTTTCCTACCCAGTTACGACTCGATGTGCCAACGACATGGCGGACTTGCTTACATCCAGGTAGTCGATTCCAAGATGACAAACCAATGAATGTAACAGCGCTAAAGAGTATCAGAATGCACTGGAAGCAAACATTAGCTGCACTTCATTATTTCCGCGAAGCTTATTTGAGAAGATTTCCCAAGATAAGACAACAAGGTTGGACGGTTGGTGATCTGGAACGCCTATCCACTCAAGTGTTGGCACTACCCGCATTTTTGATGATGAAAAAAAAGAACCGGATTGAGAATGGCCATCTCCATCCAGTTCTTTCTTCAATGTTCAGAGTAACAGATGGGATACGGATGACTATGCATTACATGCTTTTCATAGCGGTCGATGAGCCTACACTGCCACCAGACACTGTCGTAACAAGCAATCAAATATACGCTTATGCAGAACGAAACGCGGTTTTCATTTCAGACTATGGCGTATGCGCCGGTCCGAAAGCGATGATTGAAGAGCTCTTGCATGTGCTCATTGATGGTGAACCTGTTGACGATGCTGAGTCGGTAGTACTTGATGAAGCCGTCATTTCTGCTCTCGATGCAATCGAGTCGGCTTTCGACTACGGCTTTTATGGGTTACAGGTCAATGCAGTGACCTCTTCACTCTGGAATCGAGTCGCCCGCACTTACGAGCAAATATTATCGATTACTGAAAGGTGGCCAGAGAAAGAGTTACCAGCATTTATCACAATCCGGAATCAAATGGTTGATCTAGTAGATTTTGTAAGATCACATACCTATGTTGGAACAGAAGAATGGCGAATCAATAACGAGCGAGCATATTCCGACATGTACGCCCAAGCCACTAGCGGTCTCGGTCAGATCACTTCGAAAACAGCCCTAACTGACAGACTTACTCCAGTCTGGACGCACTCGCAGACAGCAGCAAAAAATCAATTGTATCGCTTGTTACAAAAGCGATTCGACTCAAAAAATATTGCTGCCAATAGCATACTCGATGACCTGACCAACTGTTTAATGAGTTATTTTTTAACTGAACAAGTCGTTCTTCGAGCTGCTACTGAAATTCAATATCACATCAATCAACTTCTCGGTCGTCAACAACCGCTTCGACAGCTCACTGCAAAAGATCTCTACTTTTATTATCAGGTAGAAGAAGAAAAAAGCCATCCACCCTACTTAATCAATGAGGTGATGAAAATTATAGGGATTGAAGTGGCTATAACCCAAGAGAGTATTGAAATAATCGATTGCTTAGACACCTGAGCAGTAAAAGTCAAATTAATGCGCGCGCAAGGCCAGCACGGGGCTGACAGATCGACGTGCGATGGGCACGGGAAATTCAGTAACAGGAGAGCATCATGAAAGTAAAAACCAAAGTTCGTGCCGGCCTTAGAAAGTGCGGCGGAGTTCATGAGTAATATTAATTAGCTTGGGATTAAGGAGGGTAACTGCCCTCCTTAATCCCCATAAAAGACCATAGTCAACTTTCAAGTCAACAGGAAAATCATGATAGCCAAGCAATCAGCTAATATTGTTGATATTGAACATATAAATCAACAAATCTTTAAATTGCAAGTATTCTGAAATGCCCAATAACAACAATCTTGCCAAGATTCAAAACGCAAACCAAAAAGCCATTGCATTATTCCATACTTTGGAGCAGCGCCAACTTATCCAGCCAGGCTTATCGGAAAAAGAACTAAATCGATTAGTTTATGATCTTGCTTTTGAGTTATTTGGTATTCAAAGATACTGGCATAAAAAGATTGTTCGATGCGGCAAGAATACCCTATTGCCATACCGTGAAAATCCACCTGAGCTGACCCTGGGTGAAAACGACATTGTATTCTTTGATTTCGGTCCGATATTTGAAGACTGGGAAGCTGATATTGGAAGAACATTTGTTACAGGTAGCGATCCTCAAATGCACAAATTAGCCAAGGATATTGCGTCGGCCTGGGATGAAGGAAAGGCTTACTTCGACAAATATCGCAATACCATAACCGGCGCCGAATTTTATGCTTTCACCTGCTCACTGGCACAAAAATACGGATGGGAATATGGCAACGAACATTGCGGGCATCTTGTTGGTAATTTCCCTCATGAAAAATTACTGGGTGAAGAAAAAACAAACTATATTCATCCGGACAATCACTTAAGCATGTCGGAACTTGACCGATTAGGACACGAACGCTACTGGATCTATGAAATCCACTTTATTGATCGCAACAAAAACATTGGTGGTTTTTTTGAGCAATTAGTCTCTTAAGCATCACAATGTCATTTGAACGACCTGTGATTTAAATCCAAAGGAATTCTGTCAAGAGCTTACCAAGCCCGCAAATCTCCAACTATCGGGAATTGCCGCATACTATATTTATTATGAACTGGCATGTTTCCCCCATGAATCCCGCAATGTTACCGCGCGATTGAATACCGGTTTCTCTGCTTTCATATCGATGCGATCGGCGACAAAGTAACCGTTTCGCTCGAACTGAAAACTGGCTTCCGGTTCCGCTTCGCACAAAGCGGTTTCGATATAGGCGCTGATGATCTGTTTGGAATCGGGGTTTAATGCCGATTTGTAATCCTTGTCACCACTGTCCGGATGCGGATCGGTGAACAGTCGGTCATACAGGCGCACTTCGGCTGTCTGGGCATGCGCGACTGACAACCAGTGGATGTTTCCCTTGACCTTGCGGCTTTCTGCCCCGGCCGTGCCGCTTTTGGTGTCGGGATCATAAGTACAATGTATGGCTTCGATTTTACCCTGTGCATTTTTTTCAATGTGCACACATTTGACGATATAGGCATAGCGTAACCGCACTTCCGCGCCCGGCGACAAACGAAAATAACCCTTGCTGGGTACTTCCATGAAATCGTCACGTTCAATATACAACTCTCTGGAAAATGGAATGGAGCGCTTGCCCAACTCGGGTTTTTGTGGATGATTCGGTGCCAGGCAGTCCTCTTGTTGCCCTTCGGGATAGTTGTCGATGATCAGTTTCAGTGGCCGCAAGATGGCAACGCGTCTGACCGCATGCTCATTCAGATCCTCACGCAGGCAATCTTCCAGTACACTCATGTCGATCCATGAGTCTGCTTTGCTGATACCAATACGATCGGTAAACATCCGAATCGAACGTGGTGTGAAGCCACGGCGTCGCACTCCAGCCAGTGTGCTCAAACGAGGATCATCCCAGCCATCGACCAGTTTTTTTTCTACCAGCTCGATCAGTTTGCGCTTGCTCATGACGGTATAGGTCAGGTTGAGCCGTGCAAACTCGATTTGTTGCGGGTGACATGGCACCTTGTCCGCCAGTTGATCGAGTACCCAGTCGTACAACGGGCGATGATCCTCGAATTCCAGTGTACAGAGCGAGTGGGTAATACGTTCCAGAGCATCGGATATGCAATGCGTGTAATCGTACATGGGATAGATGCACCATTGGTTACCGGTACGCTGATGATGCACATGGCGGATGCGGTAAATAACCGGATCACGCATATTGATGTTGGGTGACGCCATGTCGATCTTGGCACGCAGCACATAGTGCCCATCGGGAAATTCACCAGCTTTCATGCGGCGAAACAGATCGAGATTCTCGGCTACAGGGCGATCCCGATAAGGACTATCCCTGCCAGGACTGGTCAAGGTACCGCGATATTCGCGAATCTCATCAGCAGACAGGCTTTCAACATAGGCTTTGCCCTGCGTAATCAGAAATTCGGCAAACTCATACAACTGTACAAAATAATCGGACGAGTAATAGCAATGCACGCCCCAATCGAAACCCAGCCAGGACACGCTATCACAAATCGAATCCACATATTCCTGTGCTTCCTTTTCAGGATTGGTGTCGTCGAAACGCAAATGACATACACCATCGTAATCCCGGGCAATACCGAAATTCAGGCAGATACTCTTGGCATGACCGATGTGCAAGTAGCCATTGGGCTCGGGTGGGAAACGCGTCTCCACACGACTGTTCCATTTACCGATGCGATTGTCTTCGTCAATGATATTGCGGATGAAATTGGAAGGTGCAGATTCGGTTGCAGGATCATTTGCAGGTTTGTTGTTCAAAATACGCCTCTCGGTCTGTTGATCATGAATGTGGTAAAACTGGACGTTCGCTCCCCCTGAAGGGTGACATGTGACTGTTTTTCGCAGAGATTATAGCGATGATTGACGTAAATTCCACCATTCTTCAACATTGGAAAGAGAATTTTCATTACACCATCAACTGTCAACATCGCTTCCGCACAACAATACCGGATCACCGCGTTCCAGATTTGACTTTTACCCCTGTCTGACTTAGAATTTGCGGCTCTTTTTGAATACGCAGGATAGGTTTTCGTGAAAACATTTTCAGCCAAGCCACACGAAGTACAGCATGACTGGTTTGTCGTCGATGCAACCGACAAGGTTTTGGGTCGACTGGCTTCGCAGATTGCGCACCGGTTACGCGGCAAGCATAAAGCCATCTACACACCACATGTTGATACAGGTGATTACATCGTTGTCATTAACGTCGACAAAATACGCGTGACTGGCAACAAGATGGAAGACAAAATTTATTATCGTCACACCGGATATCCTGGTGGGATTTATGCCACTCCGCTGAAGAAAATGCACGCACGCTTCCCGGCCCGACCACTTGAGAAAGCCGTCAAGGGCATGTTACCCAAGGGTCCCTTGGGATATGCCATGATAAAAAAGCTGAAAATTTATGCAGGTGACTCGCATCCTCACGCTGCACAACAACCCAAACCACTAGAAATCAGGGCGTAATCGTTTATGGCCACACAATTCAATTATGGTACCGGTCGTCGTAAAAGCGCTGTTGCTCGTGTTTTTATCAAACCGGGCAAAGGCTCGATCATCATCAACAATAAACCGATTGATGAATATTTCTCTCGCGAAACGGGACGCATGATAGCAAGGCAACCTCTCGAGCTCACCAATAACGCCAGTTCATTTGATATCATGGTCAATATCCATGGTGGTGGCGAATCGGGTCAGGCAGGCGCTGTGCGTCATGGCATTACACGCGCGCTGATTGATCACGATGCAACGCTAAAACCGGTACTCAGCAAAGCAGGATTGGTTACCCGGGATGCTCGTGAAGTAGAAAGGAAAAAAGTGGGTTTGCGTAAAGCGCGGCGTCGCAAGCAATTCTCTAAACGTTAATATTTTATGCTGTATGAAAAGCCGCCTCTTTCGGGCGGCTTTTTTATTGCAATGTCATAACACAATGTACTGAGGGAGGAAAACACGATGATCAATGTCGGCATTGTCGGTGGAACAGGATATACGGGTGTCGAGTTGTTACGTCTGCTGGCACAACATCCCAAAGTACGCATCAAGACCATCACATCACGTGGAGAGGCCGGGCTGCCTGTTGCCGATCTGTTCACAAACCTGCGTGGTCGCATCGATCTGAAATTCAGCGACCCCGGTGAAGCCAAACTCGACAAATGTGACGTGGTATTTTTTGCTACACCCAATGGTATTGCCATGCAGCAAACCGAAGCATTGCTGCAAGCTGACGTAAAGGTTATCGATCTTGCGGCAGATTTTCGCATCAAGGATATCGCAGTCTGGGAAAAATGGTATGGCATGCAGCACGCCTGCCCGCATCTCGTAGCCGAGGCCGTTTATGGTTTACCTGAAATCAATCGCGAACAGGTCAAACAGGCTCGCCTGATCGCTAATCCTGGATGTTATCCAACTGCCGTGCAACTGGGTTTTTTACCTTTGATCGAAGCCGGAATCGTGGATCTTGATCATCTCATTGCCGATACCAAATCAGGTGTGTCAGGTGCAGGACGAAAAGCCGAAGTCCATACCTTACATGCAGAAGCCTCAGACAATTTCAAGGCTTACGGTGTACCCGGTCACCGCCATCTCCCCGAAATCAGCCAAGGCCTGGCCAATGTCGCCGGGAAATCCATCGGACTAACATTTGTACCCCATCTGGTACCTATGATTCGTGGCATTCACGCCACCCTGTATGCCAGACTGACTCAGACTGTCGATTTACAGGCTCTGTATGAAAAGCGCTATCAGGATGAAGCATTTGTCGATGTACTTCCCGCAGGAAAACATCCAGAAACACGCTCGGTACGCGGCTCCAATCTGTGCCGCATCGCAGTGCATCAACCGCAGAATGGTGATATCGCAGTCATTCTGTCGGTGACGGACAATCTTGTCAAAGGTGCCGCAGGTCAAGCCATACAAAACATGAACATCCTGTTTGGGTTACCTGAAACCATGGGGATCAATCAGATTCCCCTGTTGCCCTAGTCCCGTTACTGTCACTCAGTGGCGCATTTAAACATGCGATGTTTGTAAGAATCTTTACCAATCCAGCCATCATTGCTATCATCGACCAGGAAATCAATTTGTAATCATGAACAAACCACTGGTTTAAGTACGTGACAAATTGATCAATATCGACACTGCAACTGGTTAGCAGATTACCCTCAGACTGATAGAGTCAAGCCGTGAGCAAGTTTTTTTACAAAAAACCTAAAATCCTCTCTTCTGATGTTGTGGTTCGCCCACAATGGTCTTGGCAACGTCGCCTGCTTTTTTTCATGATTTCTGTAGCGCTGTTGCTGGCACTATCCTGGGGAATGTATGAAGCAGGTAAATCGGCTACCACTGGCAACCCATCCGCTATTCCGGAAAAATTCGATTTCACATACGATCCTGGAGTATGCCAGCAAACCAAGAAGCAAAAATTATGCTCGCATATTGGTGATCTGACACATCAGCTACAGATGAACAGTACCACAAGCGATAATCTGTCCTTGCAAGTCAAATCGCTAACCTATGAAAATGATCAGCTCAAGGAAAAACTGGTTTTTTTTCAACATCTCATGTCTGGTAACAGCAAAAATGGCATCTCGATTCACCAATTCAACCTGAAAGCCACTGACACGCCTGGCAAATACCGTTATACCCTGACCTTGATTCAAGGAGGAGGAAAACCCACCGACTTCAAGGGAAAATTACGTCTCCAGGTCAAATTGCAGCAAAATAACCAGAGCAAAACCATACCTCTGACAACCAAGGATGGATCGACAGATTTTCCGGTGCATTTCAGGTTTCTACATCGCCTGGATGAAAGTTTCCAGGTACCTGCCGATACAACGGTTGAAAATCTTCTGGTTCAGATTTTCGAAAATGGTAACGATAAGGCTCTACTGACTCAAACAGCACAACCTGCGTTGTGAAGGAGAAAATCATGTTTGGTAGAAAAAAGAAAAACCAGCTGCATAATCACATCGATACACTCATTGGTATCAACACGAACATACATGGAGACATCGCATTCAGCGGCGGCCTTCGGGTAGATGGTCATGTAACAGGCAATGTCATCAGCAGTGGCAAAGAACAGAACAGCACACTGGTTTTAAGCAAGGATGGATGCATCACCGGAACGATCAGAGTAACGCATGTCATCATCAACGGTACTGTAAACGGCCCGATCTATGCCCAGGGGTATCTGGAACTCCAAGCCAAGGCCAAGGTCTATGGTGACATTCATTACGGTTCTCTGGAGATCCAGCTCGGTGCCATGGTCGAAGGAAAAATGATACATCAACAGGTTAAACCACAGACTGAGAATGAAAAGCAGTCGGAAAAAATGGTAACATTGTTTGCCACCGGATCCGAAAAACAGACTGAAGTTTCAACCGATAGCAGGCTAACTCGCAACAGCAGAACAACCTGAAAGCACCTGATATACAGACAAATACTATGAGTACAGCAAATCACACACCCATTTCCTTCACGGACAACGCTGCTTCCAAAGTCAGACAACTGATGGAAGAGGAAGGTAACGACAATCTGAAACTCAGGGTATTTATTAGTGGCGGTGGATGTTCCGGTTTTCAGTATGGATTCACTTTTGATGAAACGATCAATGAAGACGATACAGTCATGGAGAAGAATGGAGTCCAGTTACTGGTCGATCCCATGAGCTTTCAATATCTTATCGGCGCAGAAATCGACTATCAGGAAAGTCTGAAAGGAGCACAATTTGTCATCAAGAACCCTGGCGCAGCCAGCACCTGCGGATGCGGCTCTTCCTTTTCCGTTTGAAAGCTCGGCACTGAATTCCACTCAGGCAGGATAAATTGCCCCCAATATCCGCGCACCACTGGCACCAGTAACCAATGGCAGATTACCCGGCCTGCCTTTGACAGTTTGCTGCGCCAGCCAGGCAAATGCAAAAGCCTCGACCCAGTCTGCTGCCACACCCAATTGATCGGTCAACATCAATTGCCTGCCTGGCAACATGGCTTCCAGTTGCTGCATCAACGCGGCGTTATGTGCACCACCCCCACAAAAGTATAATTCTTTGGCCGTAATACAATAATCACGAATCGCTTGCGTAATACTCAGCACTGTCAATTGCAATAATGTCGCTTGAACGTCTTCGGTTTTACTGTCACTCGAAAGTTGACTTTTCAGCCAGCTTAAATTGAATAATTCACGTCCGGTACTTTTGGGTGGTCGTTGTGCAAAAAAAGGTTCGCGCAACATCGCATCCAGCAGCTCAGGAATCTTTTGTCCAGATTTGGCCCAGGCACCATCTCGATCGAACTGCTCACCACGATGCAAGAAGCACCAGGCATCCATCAACATATTTCCGGGACCACAATCAAATCCGGTCACACGTCCATCAGACTCCAAATTCGTGATATTGGCAATTCCGCCAATATTCACAATGACGCGATGACAATCATGCGCTGCAAACAGGGCACGATGAAATGCCGGTACCAAAGGCGCTCCCTGTCCCCCAGCAGCGATATCACGATTCCTGAAATCCGTGACTACCATGATGCCGGTCAGCTCAGCTAGCAGGGAGCCATTGACAAGTTGAATCGTGTATTGTTTCTCATTTTCTGGGCAATGTCGTATGGTTTGACCATGACACCCCAGTGCCACGACTTGGTCGCATCGTACTTTGGCTCGTGCCAATAATTGATGCACAGCATCCGCATACCGTCGCGACAAATGATTACCGAGCAGCGCAGCGCGATTCAGTTCGTCATACCCGGATTGATGCAGATCGAGCAAATCCTGTCGCAGTGAAGCATCGAATGGAAGAAAAACAGATTCTATGAGAGCCGGTTTCAGCTCATCCAGAGTGACCAACACGGCATCGACACCATCCAGGCTCGTGCCTGACATGATGCCGATGTAAACCTCATGTTGTTGCAATGACTGTGCGACCCATCTTAGGGATCCCATAAAAATACGGGGAGATCGATCGATTCAAAGAAAAATTAAAACTAAAACCAGCAAGAGCAATAATTACTCATTACTCCAGCGATGCATAGTTAATGCTACGCATGATATTGAGTCGCGCACTCAACGATTGCGTTTGTTTCTGGAACGCCAGCTGATCCCGCTTGGTAATGGGAGGAGCAGTAGGCAAAGCCACCTTGGTTGGATCGCGCTGCAGACCGTCGACTCGCAGTTCGTAGTGCAGATGCGGTCCGGTTGCCATTCCGGTTGCACCTACGTAACCGATGACATCACCCTGGTTTATTCGTTTGCCTTTGCTTAAACCACTGGCAAAACGCGACAGGTGACCATACGCTGTTTCAAACTTACCATTGTGTTTCAGCACGATCAGATTGCCATAGCCGCGCTGCGATCCTGAAAACTGTACGATACCCGTGGCTGTCGCTCTGACCGGTGTTCCTGTCGGTGCGGCATAATCGATACCCTTATGCGCTCGCCATTCCTTGAGAATGGGGTGATAACGCGCCTGACTGAAGCCCGAGCTGACACGTGAGAATGCCAATGGAGACAACAAGAAATCCTTGCGCAAGCTCTCGCCTTCCGGGGTGTAGT
Source organism: Nitrosomonas sp. (assembly GCA_024282035.1). Lineage (GTDB taxonomy): Bacteria > Pseudomonadota > Gammaproteobacteria > Burkholderiales > Nitrosomonadaceae > Nitrosomonas. The sequence continues at coordinate 85,925 of JAMWZR010000007.1, read as the reverse complement.
ATCCATCAGCGCCATTTGATGCTTTGAAATAAATGGCCTGGTGCGATTTACCTTTATTGACGAATTCTACCGCAAGCACGCGTCCTGTTTTGGCACGCTTACCACTGTTGGATAAGGTCTCATAGACAACGGTAAAACGATCACCCTGTCGCAAATCACGATAAAAATCGATTTCCGATGCAAAAATTTCAGTCAATTGCATCGCAATGCTGTTGGGTATACCCGCGCTATCTGTCGCGGCAAACAATGATGTACTGATTTCTCCCGACTTCATATGAATCTGACTGTCCAGCTCAAGTGGCTGCTCAGTCATCTTGAATTCATCATCTGTCTTTTCCATCAAGAACAGCTGCTCATCGCCAAACACATAGCGCAATGCCAATAATTCACCTTCTGCCGAAGTTTGCACTTGTATCGTCTTGCCTGGCTTCAATTGCCGCATGGCTTTACTACCACGCGCTGCTTGCATGAAATCGGTTGAATCTTGATCGCTGATATCCAGACGATTCAGAATACTTGCAATGGTATCACCGCGTCGAATGTCAGCTTGTTGCCAAAAAGTTTGACTAGATTGGGTATCAGGCTGCACTTCCGGAATCGATAAATCGCGTACGACATTTTTGATTTGTATATCATCGATATAAGGTGTATTCGGAGCGATACCGAAAGCAGTGACGATGCCAAATAAGGGGATGCTTGATAAGGTGACGAGCCAGCGAATTGATTTTTTGTTTAGTTTTGAGGACTTTTGAGCTAGATTTTTTTGTTGACTGCTACCAAGTCGTGTATATAGCATCTTACGACGTACCTCCTGTCTTGTGTTTATTTGCAAACAGGCGCGAGTCTAACATGAAAAGAAATCAAATATGTACTTAAGTACAATTGAAAATAATTAAAAATCTCATCTTAAAAATTATAAATTAAAATAATCAATAACTTAAAAAAATAACGTGAATACTCCTCAAAACGCTCAACTCGAAATCATCAAGCGTGGCTGCCACGAATTGCTCATCGAATCAGAATTAGCAAGCAAACTTGCTCAGGGCAAACCCTTGCGTATCAAGGCTGGCTTTGATCCTACCGCCCCCGACCTGCACCTCGGTCACACCGTGTTGATCAACAAACTGCGACAACTCCAAGATCTCGGACATCATATCCTGTTTCTGATCGGCGATTTCACCGGCATGATCGGCGACCCCAGTGGGAAGAACGCCACTCGTCCTCCGCTCACACGTGAACAGGTATCTGAAAATGCCCGGTCATATACAGATCAAGTTTTCAAGATTCTGAAACCGGAACAAACTGAAGTGGTTTTCAATTCAACCTGGATGGATCGACTCAACGCAGCTGACCTGATCAAACTGGCTGCCACCCACACTGTGGCACGCATGCTGGAACGGGACGACTTTGACAAACGTTACCGCAACAATCAGGCCATTGCGATACATGAATTTCTGTATCCTCTGATTCAGGGTTATGACTCCGTGGCTCTGAAAGCCGATCTGGAATTGGGTGGCACGGATCAGAAATTCAATCTGCTGATGGGGCGAGAATTGCAGAAACATTTCAACCAACCGCCACAATGTATTCTCACCATGCCACTGCTGGAAGGACTGGACGGTATCAACAAGATGTCCAAATCATTGAACAATTATGTTGGCATCACTGAAAGTCCCAAAGAAATATTCGGCAAACTGATGTCGGTATCCGACCAACTCATGTGGCGTTACCTCGAATTATTGTCGTTTGAATCATTACAAACCATCCATCAATGGCGTACGGAAATTGAAGCTGGACGCAATCCGCGAGACATCAAGGTACTGTTGGCTCAGGAAATAGTTGCACGTTTTCACAGTCAGCAAGCTGCCGAAGCCGCACTGGCGGATTTTGAGGCACGCTTCCGGCATGGCGCATTACCTGAAGACATGCCAGAGCACACCATCCCAATTCCGGATAATGAAATCGCCCTGGTTCAAATACTCAAACTGGCCGGATTGACTGCCAGCACCAGTGAGGCACTCCGCATGATTGATCAAGGTGCAGTAAAACTGGATGGCGGAAAAGTGGAAGACAAGGCACTCCAAATCCAAGGTGGAACATCCGTCACCATTCAGGTCGGAAAAAGAAAATTCGCGCGGGTTACGATCCAGTCTTCTGGCAAATAGCAAGCAAGTAAAGAAATACAAAAAAATTACAAATTGCAGCTTATTGAGTAATCCAGTATAATCCGCGCCTCATGTTAATGAAGGCTTGTATTTAAATGATTTTTGACTTGCGCTTTGATCATCTATATCTGGCTTTGTCGTTCCTGACCTCTCTTCGAATTTTCACGTTTTTCCAGAAAATATTTGGCAATCTTGGTTAGTGGCGATACTTTTATAATTGCGCTAGCGGGATTGCGTCCGGTCTGGAACAGACATGGTATGGCTTGTCTGCTTGCGTGTGATTTTCACTTTTTTTAGGAAAACAACGTGTCTTTTGAAGATCTGAAACTGCATACTGCCATATTGAAAGCGATTAACGAGGCAGGCTATACCACCCCTACCCCCATACAACAACAAGCCATCCCTGAATTATTATCGGGCCATGACATCATGGCCTCAGCCCAAACCGGAACTGGCAAAACCGCTGCATTCATGCTGCCTGCCCTCGATCGCCTGGCAGCACCGGCCACTTTCCGCTGTCGGGGTCCGCGCATTCTCGTACTGACCCCCACTCGTGAGTTGGCACTACAAGTCTCTGAAGCTGCCATGAAATATGGCAAATATCTGCCTCGCGTTAAGGTTGTCAGTATTCTTGGCGGTATGCCTTATCCCCTGCAAAATAAATTGCTATCGCAACCGGTGGATATTCTGGTAGCTACCCCAGGCAGGCTCATCGATCATATACAGCGTGGCCGGATCGATTTTCGTCGCCTGGAGATGATGGTACTGGACGAAGCTGATCGCATGCTGGACATGGGTTTCATCGAAGACGTGGAAACGATTGCTGCTGCAACACCTTCGACACGCCAGACACTCCTGTTTTCCGCCACGCTGGATCAGGCTATTGATAAAGTCGCGTCAAAACTGTTGAATTCTCCCAAACGCATCCAGGTCGCATCGCAAAAAACCAAGCTCGAAAATATTGAGCAAAGACTTCACTATGTCGACGATATTTCACACAAAAGCCGCTTGCTGGATCATGTGTTGCGCGATCAAACCTTAAAACAAGCCATTGTTTTCACGGCCACCAAAAAGGATGCCGACACACTGGCCGACAATCTCTATGCACAAGGCTTTGCTGCCGCAGCGCTGCATGGCGACATGAATCAACGTGAACGCAACCGCACCCTGACACGCCTGCGTAGTGGTGGTCTGCGTGTTCTGGTCGCAACCGATGTCGCAGCCAGAGGCATCGATGTCGCCGACATCACTCACGTCATCAATTTCGATTTGCCCAAATTTGCTGAAGATTATGTCCATCGGATCGGAAGAACCGGACGGGCAGGCGCAGCTGGCATCGCCGTATCGTTTGCATCCAATCGGGATAGCGCTCACCTGAGCAAGATCGAGCGTTACACTGGACAGCGCATCACTTCGCATGTTATTCCTGGTCTGGAGCCACGCATTAAGCCGCGCTTCAGCAATCCCAATGCCAAACACACACCCAATGGTGCGCAAAAACGCAAACGTCCTGGCTATGGCAATCAAGATTCCAGACCTGGCTTTGGATTAGCCAGTGAATCACCTAGAAACCGGAACGGTCAACGTGGCCGCACTTTCAATCAGGATCGTGGCTTGGAATCGGGAAACCGCAATCATGCTTTCCGCAGCAATACCAGCAAGAGCCAGCAGCAATTTGCTCGTGCGAAATAATCGCACACCGTCTTAGGCGATGGTAACGACGAGGCGATCCGCAAAGGAATGCTCCGCCGTTGCCTCGTGGGGCAGTTACTTCACACTCATTCTAATGCCACGGCGCTGCTGTAAGAGCTGTTTGATTCGATAAGCGGCACCGGCAGCAATGAGATGTTTAAGGGTATGTCCACTGATCCAGCCCTGAGTCCAGACAAAAATCGGGGCATCCAGTGTCTCGGCGATTTTTGCAATGCCATATAGCGCAATAACCTGAAATACGGCATGGTCGGGCACATACCGGGAAGGAAAAACCAGACTGATCCATGCAATCAGCACGATCGAATAGAACTGCATGACAATGTAAAAATTCAGATTACCCCGCCCCTGCAACTCCGTCCAATACCAGTACAGTACGCTACATACCGCTAGAATAACCAATACGGGTAGCATCCACAATCCCAATCTGGGATGAATGCGATCGAATACAGTGGCTGATAACAATGCGGCAATACTGATGCCAATGGGTAACCGATCCCACATCAGATGTTCGATACCGGGATTCCAGTGATAAACCATGGATCCCACCGCAGCGATTGCCACCCCCATGAACAGCACGACATAGGGTATTGCTTCCCGGATGTCGTAAAACAGTGTCTGTACAGGCATACGGTAGACTTGCCATAACAGTATCAAGCCAGCGCCGCCACTGAATAAGAAAGCCAGATTGGACATCACATCATTGAAATTGGGGATTCCCAGAAAATGACGTTGATCGGCAAACTGGTGATATTCCTCCGGTTGCGCATAAGGCGGCAATATCGTTGCCGCCAGAACCAGCAACAGCGAAATCACTGCCATGATGATCAGGTGCTGGTTTCGGTTCATCTCATTCGAAGATAGCGTGCATGTGCTCGACTGCATCCCTGATGCGTGCCACTGCAATGACGTTCATGCCAGGAATGTTTTGCTTGGGCTTGTTCGCCACAGGAATAATCGCTTGCCGGAAACCAAGCTTCGCTGCTTCCCGGAGCCTTTCCTGGCCACGCTGAACAGGACGGATTTCCCCGGCCAGACCAACCTCGCCCACAACAATCGTCTTTTCTGCCATGGGTTTATTCTTGAGTGAGGAAACCACCGCCAGCAGAATGGCCAGATCGGCCCCCGGCTCGGTAATTTTGACGCCCCCTACGGCATTGATGAACACATCCTGGTCATAACAAGGAATGCCGGCGTGACGATGCAAAACGGCAAGCAACATGGCTAGTCGGTTCTGTTCCAGTCCAACGCACAAACGCCGCGGATTGGGTGAACGCGCTTCATCGACCAGCGCCTGGATTTCGACCAGAAGAGGGCGCGTTCCTTCTTGTGTCACCAGAATGCAGGATCCCGGAACCTGACTGTCATGATGAGAAAGAAACAATGCGGAAGGATTTTTGACTTCACGCAGTCCCTTCTCACCCATCGCAAACACACCAAGTTCGTTGACGGCGCCGAATCGGTTCTTGAAGGCACGCACCATACGAAAGCTGGAATGCATCTCGCCTTCAAAATACAGTACCGTATCGACCATGTGTTCCAGCACACGCGGTCCGGCCAATGCCCCTTCCTTGGTGACATGTCCAACCAGAATCATGCAGGTGCCACTCGATTTAGCCAATCGGGTCAGCTGCGCTGCACATTCCCGCACCTGCGCCACCGATCCCGGTGCGGATTGCAATACTTCCGAGTAGATCGTCTGGATCGAGTCTATCACCGCAATGGCAGGCTTGCGCTCGGCCAAAACCGACTGAATGCGCTCGAGCTGGATTTCTGCGAACAGATCTACCGCGTGAACATCCAACGCCAGACGTTTGGCACGCAAGGCTACCTGTTGCGCCGATTCCTCGCCACTAACATACAGTACCGGACGTTCGGTCGACATGCGGGACAACGCTTGCAGCAACAGGGTCGACTTGCCGATACCGGGATCGCCCCCGAGCAACACCACACCACCTTGAACCAATCCCCCTCCCAGCACCCGATCCAGCTCCTCGATGCCGGTTGGATAACGAGGCTCTTCACGCGCCTCGATAGCGGCCAGATTTTGTACCTGACGGATTTCCGAAACCGGACTGAATCGTGTGACCAGTTTCTCAGCGATGGTTTCTACGAGTGTGTTCCACGACTGGCAATGCGGACATTGCCCTTGCCATTTCAGGGTTTGCCCACCACACTCAGTACAAGAATAGACGTTTTTTTGCTTGGCCATCGCAGCGATCAGTCATACACTTCCGCCTCGTTGAGAACGGCACCTCTGGCGTCCTTGGCCGAGAGTACAGGGTGCACAGTCAGAGGCCAGTCGATAGCCAGCGTCGCATCATCCCAGATGATGCAGCGCTCATGCTCGGGCGCCCAGTAATCCGTGGTGTTGTACAGAAATTCTGCATAGTCCGAAACCACCACGAAACCATGTGCAAAACCAGGAGGAATCCACAACTGTTTTTTGTTTTCGGCACTCAATACCATACCCACCCACTGCCCAAAAGTCGCCGATGATCGTCGCAGATCCACTGCAACATCGAATACTTCCCCGGCAACCACGCGTACCAGCTTGCCCTGTGCCTGCCTGATCTGATAATGCAAGCCTCGCAGCACATGCCGAGTCGAGCGCGAATGATTGCTTTGCACGAATTGTACGGGCTTGCCTACAGCGGAGTCGAATTCACGCTGGTTAAAACTCTCAAAAAAGAACCCTCGTTCGTCACCAAAAACACGGGGTTCGAGCAGAACCACATCGGGTATGGCCAGTGGCGTCGACTTCATATTCACCTTATGCGTTAAACCATTTTCATATTTCACGCGTCAGTACTTGCTGTAAATACTGACCATAACCACTCTTTGCCAATCGTTGTACCTGCTGTTGCAATTGCGCTGCGTCAATCCAGCCCTGATGAAAAGCGATCTCTTCCGGACAGGCAATTTTCAGGCCCTGCCGATGTTCGATCGTGGCGACAAATTGTCCGGCATCGAGCAATGATTCATGTGTACCCGTATCCAGCCAGGCGTAACCTCGTCCCATGATCTCAACCCGCAATGCCGACTGATCGAGATAAATCCGGTTCAGGTCGGTAATCTCCAGCTCATTGCGTGCCGAGGGTTTCAGTCGTTTGGCATACTCAACCACATGCTGATCGTAAAAATACAATCCCGTCACCGCGTAATGCGACCTCGGATGCAGTGGTTTCTCCTCCAGATTGATTACAGTGCCCTGTGAATCGAATTCAACCACACCATAGCGTTCAGGATCATGAACATGATAAGCAAAAACACTGGCACCCTCGGTGCGCGCCATGGCATTAGCCAGCAAATGCTGTAGATCGTGTCCGTAAAAGATGTTATCCCCGAGAACCAAAGCACTATGGTCGTCACCAATGAACGATTCACCAATGATGAATGCCTGCGCCAATCCTTCCGGTTCAGGTTGCACCGCATAGCTTAGACTCACCCCCCACTGACTGCCGTCTTGTAGCAATTCCTGGAATTGCTCCTTGTCGCGCGGCGTAGTGATAATCAGGATTTCGCGAATTCCCGCCAGCATCAACGTGCTGAGTGGATAGTAGATCATCGGCTTGTCAAAGACAGGCAGCAATTGCTTGGACACGGACTGGGTCACCGGGTACAACCGCGTTCCCGAGCCACCCGCCAGGATCAAACCTTTACGGCGAGGCCACGTTGAGCTGAAAGTATTCCGCACTGCAACAGATTTTGCTTTAAGCATTGATTCCAATCCTGTTCAACAAATTCATGAAATACGTCAAAACGCGATTGTACTATATCTGTAGACTTCTCCAGACCCTCGTCTGACGGATTGATCACCGGAACCGATGTAGTAGAATCGACCATTATGCGCAATTTACAGCTTCATCTCCGCTTGCTAAGCACACTCGACTTATCTTGGAAGTCGCTTGCAGTCTCGACTATCGCTCACCTGACTATGGCCGCAACCCTGGCTGCGTCCCCTCTTTCGGTGCAGCAATTACTCATTGACAGCTTCATCAATAATGATCCCCTATCCGCTCAGTCTGCCATTCTCATGCTTTTGCTGCTATTTGGTCTGCGCGGACTGGCCTGTTTCGTGGGTATCCTGTCCAGCAACCTGATCGGTAATCAGTTCGGTACATCGCTTCGTCATGCTTTTTTTGACAAGCTGCTAACGCTACCGATCCAGCAATATCCACACCTTCAGGACAGCAATGAAATTGAACCTCTGATACATTGCATCGATCCAGTCGCACAAGCAACCATCCGCTTTTTTACCTCACTGGCATATGATGTCATGCTGGTATCAGGTCTTATGGCATGTGCTCTGTACCTGAACGACGGTGATGTTCTATTGTTGCTCTTGATTCTGCCGTTGCTGATACTGATCCTGCAAGTCATGTACGATCAGCAGCAATCCGATCACCGGTACCATCAGGCGTCGCGACAACTGCTGCAACGCATATCGGAATCCCTGCGAAACTATCGCGAGATCCGCCTGCATGCGGGATACAGTACCGAAAGTGAACGTCTCGGCAAAGCGGCTGAACCCCTTACTCGGATTCAATATCAGCAGGGAAAAATCTCGGCCATGACTATGGCCTTGGGACAGATGCTCATGGCAGCCATCGCCATCACCATCCTGTATTCGCTATCGCTGCAGGCACTCCATCATCAGATCGATTTGGGACAGGCCGCCGCTCTCATTACCGTCTCGCTACTCCTGATCACACCCATTCGCCGGATTGCCCGGATATCCACCAGGCTTCGGCATAACGCGAAAATCATCCAACCCTTGCTGACGTTCCTCGACCAACCATCCGGACAAACAGGAAAAACCAACATCCCGAGACACGCCAGAGGAAAACTGGCGTTCGAACAAGTTCGCCTCTATGGCAAGCACCAGACCTGCCCGCTCCTCAATTTGTACCACTTCAGCATCAAGCCGGGTGAAACCATCGTCATCACGGGTTGCTCTGCCACTGAAAAAGAGGCATTCATCGACTTACTCCTCGGATTACAGTACCCCGATTGCGGCACCATCCTGTTTGATGACCACCCCCTGGAAACCATCGCACTGCCTTCCTGGCATACCCATATCGCGCTGATTACACAGAATGCTGTGCTACTGGATGAAAAAATCGCCGGCAATATCGCTTACGGAGACAATCGCTGCGCCAATGAAGCCCAAATCACTGCTGCTGCTCAAGCCTCCGGTGCCATGACATTCATTCGCCAGTTACCAGAAGGCCTGCAAACCCAGACCGACGGTTTGACCGCTCCCCTGTCGATAAAACAACGCCAACAGATCGCCATTGCACGCGCCATTCTGAGAAACCCAAGTATTCTGATCTTGGATGACTTCCCCAGGCAAGAGGAATGCAACGATACTGACTTGCTACCTGTTCTGGAAGCTTTGATTGAGAATCGTACGACATTGATTTTTAGTCAGCAGGTGCCCAGCCTGAAAAACATAGATCGGATCATCGTACTGGAAGACGGCAGTATCGCCGAGAAAATCAAATACCTCGACTACTCTCCGCATTATTAGCACCGCTATTGCTCACAATCGGGTCAATATCCGATTCAACCGACTCCGATTCCTTGTGCGTATATTCCGGCACCCATTTTTCCAGCTCCGTGCGCACTTCCTGATCGCTTAAAACCGGCACCTTGCTCAACCAGCTAATCAGATCAAACAACCAGTTCTCATCAACCTGACGCGCCTGAGCGATGCGCAATTTTTCATGCGGCGTCGACAAGGTATTCTCGCTGGTCGACAACAATTCCTCATGCAGCTTTTCTCCTGACCGCAATCCACTGAACACAATGGGTATGTCTTCCTCCGTCAATCCCGACAAATGAATCAGATCATTTGCCAAATCAACGATCTTGACCGGATTCCCCATGTCCAGCACGAAGATCTCACCCCCTCCGGTGGTTCCACCCATCAACGCCGCCTGCAACACCAGTTGGGCCGCTTCAGGAATCGACATGAAATACCGAGTCATGTCAGGATGGGTGACGGTAATAGGTCCTCCTCTGGCAATCTGTTCACGAAATTTGGGAATGACACTGCCGGTACTTCCCAGCACATTACCAAAGCGCACCATGACAAAACAAGTGGAATGCTTATGTTGAGTAACCGGTACCTGATCATAGGTTGAGCTGGATTGCTGCAGTGCCTGACAAACCATTTCCGCCAGACGCTTGCTTGCTCCCATGACACTCACCGGATTAACTGCCTTGTCGGTCGAGATCAATACAAACTTCTGCACCCCATAGCGCATTGCCACCTGCGCCACCACATACGTGCCCAGAACGTTATTCAGCAGGGCCTGATAGGCATTTTCATGTTCCATCAGCGGAACATGCTTGTAAGCCGCTGCATGAAACACCACAGTCGGTTGGAACTGCGTGAAGAGCTGTGTCATTCGCGCATGATCCTTGATATCACCGATGACAAACGACATCTTGATGCCAGGAAATCGCGACACGAATTCCTCCTGAATACTGTACAGCGCATACTCATTCAATTCGAGAAACACGATCCGGTCGGGTTCAAAGGCAGCCAGTTGACGGCAGAGCTCCGATCCTATCGACCCTCCGGCACCTGTGACCAGAATGGATTTTGCAGTGAGCAATCCGTGCAAGCCATCATTGTCGAGCACGACTGGTACTCTGCCAAGCAGGTCATCGAGTTCGATTTCACGAATTTTACTCACCGTGGCATGACCACTGATCAGATCGGTATAGGATGGCACGATCATCACTTTTGCACCGATTTCCGAACACATTTCCAGCGCATACCGATAAATCCGGTGCGCATCATTGGATACGGCAATAATGACGTGCTCGACGGTCAGCAGTTGCACCCAGTGTGAAAGTTCGTTGATGGTTCCCATTACTTTGACACCGTGCAAACGCACCCCTAGCTTCTTGGGACTATCATCAAGCATGCCGACCACATGCCATTCCCTGCTCCTGGTCAGTTCCTTCACCAGGGTCATGGCGGTCGCACCCGCTCCGATGATCAGCACCGGCTTCGCTTCGCTACCCTCGCCACCATACAGACGGTATTCTTTCCAGGCACGATAAGCCAGTCGACTCACCGCCATGATCAGCAGTAGCAAAAGTGGTTCCAGAACCAGAACTGAAACCGGAATCATCGACAGCAGACCGGCTAGCTGCAACATTAGCAATGCCGATAATGAACCCACACCAACTGCCACAAAAATTCTTTTCATGTCGGGCAGACTGGCGTATCGCCAAAGTCCACGGTACAAGCCAAACAGCAGAAAAATAGCCGTTTGTGTCGGGATCGTCCATGGTAGCACTTTGGGTAACAACGAATATCCTTCAGGTGGCACGTCAAAATTGAAACAAAACAGAAAAGAGAGTATCCATGCAATGGCGACAGCAAAAAAGTCATGGGCAAACGCTATCACTGTTCTCATTCCAAATCTGCTGACGAACATACTATCCCCGAGTGCGATGATTTTTCTGATAAAAATCAAAAATAACCATCAGAATCAAATAAATACCCCCCCACACCAACATCATCCGGAACTGCATTGACGGATCCTGCCTGTCGGCCCACAGTGCGCTGCCTCCAACAGCGAGCATCAGGACATATCCGGCGAGAGCGGTATTGCGATGACCGAAACCGCATTGAATGATACGCTGATAGTAATGTTCGCGGTGTGCTTGCCAAATCTTTTTCCCTGCCAGCAAGCGCTTGACCAAGGTAACCGTCGCATCGACAATGAAAGGAGAAAACACCATGAGCGGCAATCCCATTGACCAGATATCTTGCACCCACCCCCATATTCCGAGTGTTACTGCCAGAAACCCGAGGGGAATGGAACCAGCATCGCCCAAAAAGATACGTGCCGGGTAAAAATTATGCAATAAAAAAGCCATGGCGGCAGCGGCAATTGAAAAATGGATCATAGCAAAATTGCCGTCACCTGCTAACAGTGCAAATATCCCGAAATACCCGAATCCAATGACAGTCATTCCTCCCGCCAAGCCATCCGAGCCATCCATGAAGTTGTATAGATTCGTCATCCAGACTACGGCAGCCAACGCCCCCCATACCGCAAGCGCGTTGAAGTCCGGCATCAACCAATACACAAAAGCACCGGCAGCAGTCATGTGAACAAATAACCGGAGCCACACCGGTTGCGGTTTTATATCATCGGCAAGCGATACCAACAGCAACATACCTGCTCCCGCTCCAATGGCAACAGGAACCGGAATTTGCCATACCAGCCAAGAAGTGACCACACCCAACCACAAACCCAGTCCACCAATGCGTGGAACGGGTAGGATATGCAGTGAACGCGAATTAGGTCGATCCAACGCCCAGGCCGGTTTGCTTCTAATCAGCCAGACGATTGAGAAATAAGCGACCCAAAAAGACGACAACGATACCGCGATCGCTGTCAAAGACAAATCCAGAGTCATGTGGTGACCGGATCATCCGGAATGAGTTTAAAATGAATTGCAGTCGATTCCTTGTCCGTGTTTAGCAAGAAATCGACTGCAACTTCTATCTGAAAAATTATTTTTTTAGGCAAATCCTCAAGACAGCGGTTTCGTAGCATAGCTACGATGTGCCGCTGCAGCAGCCGCACCCCGTTCTACTTTCATACCCAGATCCGACAGAACGGCTTCCAGCGCGTTCAGACAGAAAATAACATTTTCGATCCGGCATGATGTCCCCATCAACCCGAAACGCCAGACTTTGCCAGCAAAATCACCCAATCCCGCTCCAATCTCGAGATTGTAATCGTCCAGCAAACGACGGCGAACTTCCTTCTCATCCACACCCGCCGGAACAAAAACCGAGTTCAATTGCGGCAGACGGTATTCTTCCTTGACGACATAATTCATACCCAATGTCGCAAAACCGGCTTTCAATGCCTCATAGTTGTAGCGATGACGCGCCCATGAATGCTCGAGCCCTTCTTCGGACAGCATTAGCAACGACTCATGCAACGCATACAGTGCGTTGGTTGGTGCGGTATGGTGATATGTACGCGAAGACGATCCCCAGTAATTCAGCAACAGACTGATGTCCATGAACCAGCTATGTACTTTTTGCTTGCGGTTCTTGACCAGTTCGGTCACACGCTCGGAAAAGCTGACAGGAGACAAACCAGGCGGACAGGACAGACATTTCTGACTGCCGGAATAAATGGCATCGATTCCCCATTCATCAACCCTAATCGGCGTGCCACCCAGTGAGGTAACCGTATCGACTATGGTCAGGCAATTATGTTTGCGCGCGATCTCGCACAATGTCTTGGCATCGGATTGCGCCCCTGTCGATGTTTCGGCATGCACGAAAGCTACGATCTTGGCATCGGGATTACTCTTCAAGGCATCCTCGACTTTCTGCGGACTCACCGGTTCGCCCCATGGATCATCCACGACCACGGCCACACCGCCATGACGTTCGACGTTCTCGATCATCCGTCCACCGAACACACCGTTGCGGCAAACAATCACCTTGTCACCGGGTTCGATCATGTTGACAAAACACATCTCCATTCCCACCGAACCGGGTCCGGAAACCGGGAAGGTCATCCGGTTCTGAGTCTGGAATGCATAACGCATCAGGCCTTTTATCTCTTCCATCATCTCGGTAAAGACGGGATCCAGGTGACCCAAAGTTGGACGCGCCATGGCATTCAGAACGCGAGAATGAGTATCAGATGGTCCTGGTCCCATCAGGACACGTTGTGGCGGGTAGAAAATGCTGGCTGCTTTTTCGGGACGAAAATCTTCGGTATTCATGAACTATCCTAAATTAATGATGTAATCTGACTTGTTACTGAAAAAAATGATTTAAATATTTTGAAGCGTGAGTTTACTCATAAACAGGCATGCACTCAATAAATTATCCTTATGGATATGCAAAGAAAGATTCCAAGTCATCGCATTCAGCATCCAAATTCCACAACCCTCCGTGTCCCTGAATACCAGTAATCTGGCCTATTAACTGCAACACGCCCCGGCAACCAGAAAGCACATTCGCTCACAGACGAACAGCATCAGAAATCACGGTTTGACACTGCATTTTCTTTCCTGTACTTTCATTTCCCACTGATTTTTCCCCATTATGGGCTACTTCTTCCTGCTTCAAAGCATTCATGTACTCACAGAAAATCGCTCTGACTCAAACCGTACAAAAGGGTGGATGTGCTGCCAAGGTTGCTGCAACAGAGCTGCGCCGTATTTTGCAGCAGGTCAGGTTTCCGGTTCCACATCCCGAGTTACTGGTCGATGGCAGACTATTTGACGATGCCGCGATCTATAAAATCAGCGATGAACTGGCGCTGGTACAAACCCTGGATTTCTTCACGCCTATTGTCGACACCCCGAAACTTTTTGGTGCCATCGCTGCTGCCAATGCCCTCAGTGACGTCTACGCCATGGGAGGCAAGCCAGTTACCGCCATGGGCATTCTGGCTTTTCCGCTTGCCACATTGCCCGAGACCGTCATCGTCGATGTCCTGCAAGGCGCCAGTGACAAGATCGCCGAAGCCGGCGCCAATTTCGTCGGCGGCCATTCGATCGACGACGACACATTGAAATTCGGCCTGTCGGTCACTGGATTCGTCAATCCACATCATGTGTGGACCAATGCAGGCGCCCGCCCCGGAGACCATCTGATTCTGACCAAGGCACTGGGTACTGGCACCATGACGGCTGGAGTGAAGCGACAGCAACTGCGCGAAGAAGACATCATGCCAACACTGGACAGTATGGCAACCATCAACAACGCCATTGATGCTATGACACCGGATTTGCAAACGGCGGTCCACGCTGCCACCGACATTACCGGATTCGGCTTTTCCGGTCATGCCATGCAAATGGCTCAGGCCAGTGAAGTAACTCTGCACATCGAAACCGCCAAGCTTCCCCGGTTCGATCAGGCTTTGCACTGCCTGGAACAGGGTTTCCTGACCAAGGCACATCGAACCAATGCGGAATACACTGCGCCGCACATCGACGTGTCCAGCCTGGACACATTGCATAAACTGCTGATTCACGATCCTCAAACCAGCGGCGGTTTGTTATTGAGTGTCGCACCCGATGCCAGCCAATCCATGCTACAAGCCTTGCGCCTTCGGTTCCAGGCTGCTGCAGTGATTGGCACCGTACAATCCCGTCAAGACAAAGTGGTGCATTTTGCATAATTCAAACATCGGCATCGATGATCTGATCGCTGTATTCATTGCTGACACGCCACTGATTGACGTGCGCGCACCCGTCGAGTTCGTACAAGGATCCCTACCCGGTTCGGTCAATCTGCCCATCCTCGACGACCAGGAACGCGCACGTGTTGGCACCACTTACAAGCAACAAGGTTCTGAAGCTGCCGTCCGGCTGGGTTATGCCATGATTTCGGGTGCCTTAAAACAGGACCGTTTGCAGCAATGGCTGGATTTTGTCCGCAATAATCCGCACACCGTGCTGTACTGCTTTCGCGGCGGCAAGCGCTCGAAAATTACTCAGCAATGGTTGAGGGAAGCCGGTGCGGACAGACCACTGATCACCGGCGGCTACAAGATGGCACGTCGATTTCTGATCGACGCGATCGATCGCTTCAGTGACAGCCACACATTGCTGATTGTCACCGGCCCGACGGGGAGCGGCAAAACCAGACTCATACAGAAAATGGGCAATCGTTATCCAGTGCTGGATATCGAAGCCATCGCTCAGCATCGCGGTTCCGCTTTCGGCGGACTACCGATCCCGCAACCCACACAAATCGATTTCGAAAACCGCTTGGCCGTCAATCTGCTGAAACTTCATCATGCAGACCGACCCGGACCGATTGTAGTGGAAGACGAAAGCCGACACATCGGCAAAGTGTATTTGCCCGCAAGTTTTTTTGCGCATATGCGTAATTCCGAAGTCATCTGGATCGATGAACCGTTCGCAACTCGCGTAAACAATATCTTTCAGGATTACATTCTGGACTCTGCGATCGGCCACGCACAACAAACACGCCAGATATCACAGCAAGCCGCTTCCAACACAGTCGATGCGGAAATCTTGTACCATCAGGCTTTGCAGTTGTTTGAAAAATACCGACATGCCCTAACGATGATCAGCAGAAAGCTGGGTGGACAGCGATATCAGGAGATCTCAGTAGACTTGGAGCATGCGCAAGCTGAATGGGTGCACCGCAACGACGTGCAATCGAGCCGAGTCTGGATCGAAAAACTCGTCAAATACTATTACGACCCGCTGTATCTCGATTCCTTGCAGCGCCGCCAGGTTAAGCCCTGCTTCAGGGGTTCTGGACAGGAGGTCGTGGATTATATGCAATCGCGCAATCCATTACACTGAACGTTGTCGGAACAACCTATCCGCCCCTCGCAAATGGTGATTAACACATGAAACGACGAACTTTCCTGCAAGCGACTCTAGCCGCACCCCTCATGACGGGTTGGTCGGCCTCGAGCAGGGCGACACCAACCGCATCCAACGAAGGCTGGCGCATTTTCGAGGTAATCACGAAACTGGAAATTGCGGAACCCGGCAGCCAAACGCGGGCATGGATCCCGCTACCCTATGCCGCCTCAACAGACTGGCACAAGCCGCTGGGCAATACCTGGAACGGTAACGGTACGGCACAGATCGTCATCGAATCCCGATATGGCGCCGAAATGCTTTATGCTCACTGGCAAGATGGCATCAAAACGCCAATCATCGAAGTCATCAGCCGTTTTGCCACACGTGATCGCAGCGTGAATCTCTCCACACCCGATCCACGCATCCCCAGTCTGTCGCAAAGCGAAATAAAGCGTTACACCGAACCGACCGAACTGATCCCGATCGATGGCATCGTACGTGATACCGCCCTGAACATCACCCGCTTCGCCCAAACCGACCTCGAAAAAGCGCGTGCAATCTACGAATGGATCGTTGACAACACATTTCGCGATCCCAAGATCAGGGGATGTGGTCGAGGAGATGTCAGAACCATGTTGGAAACACGCTATCTCGGGGGAAAATGCGCCGACCTCAATACCCTGTTTGTTGGCTTGTCGCGATCAGTCGGCATTCCGGCCCGCGACATCTACGGGTTACGCATCGCACCATCACAGCAGGGCTACAAGAGTCTCGGTCTGGGCAGCACCAATGCCAGTAAAGCACAGCACTGCCGAGCAGAATGCTTTATTCAGGGCTTTGGCTGGATACCGGTCGATCCGGCAGATGTGCGCAAGGTCGTGCTCGAAGAACCGCCGGGCAACCTGCAAACCGACGATCCCAAAGTAACCACGATCCGCAAGCAATTGTTCGGCAACTGGGAAATGAACTGGCTGGCTTACAACACTGCGCATGATGTCGTACTACCGCATACCCAGACCAAACTGGCCTACTTCATGTACCCCAATGGTGAAACTGGCGGAAAAACATTGGATCCGCTCGATCCGGAGGCTTTCAGGTATTCGATTACTGCGCAACAAATCGGATAGTGAACACATAAAGGGAGCTTTCGCAACGGGCATTCGATCGCATTCATACCGTTATAAATTGCGATGCGCACCATAATACCTAGACTAGATTTCCATCGCACTTCACTCCCTTTTTCAGACCACGCAACCAAATCATGTACACATGTGCAGACCGTCAGAATTGACAATCTGCACATGCAGAATTGCAAATAATCAACCGGTCATGAAGACTGCTTTACGAAAGTACCATTCTGTTTGATCCAGAATTCATTCGTAAGTGCATCAAAAACCGAATCAGCGTCAGTTGCGAAACAATCGCTAACTTGTTGACTGGTCGTGGTGCTTTTCGTAGTCATTGTGATGGGCGGTGTTACCACCACCCCGGGAATATCGTCGGGCTGCCCTTCAAACTGCGCTGTCATGTCGAAACAAACATCCGAATGAACAGTCAGATTTATGCCTTCAGTTGGTGCATTAATCGTGCAGAACTTACTGTTTGAGAACTGTTTACCGAGTGATTCAATCGGATTCGGAATCCCTGGAATATTGATACTTACTCCGTCAAACTTGAATGAAGTCACTGAGGTACTGGTTAAAGCTGAAATACCCGTCGCAGCAGATTGCGGCGGTGCCTGACACAAATTATTGCTGGATGGCAAAGGTATACATTGTCCATTGGTGGTGACATTAACAACATTGCCATTTTGCGTATAAAACAAACCAGCAGGAGCATTGGCTGCGTTACATGCCGGCACGCTGCCATTTCCCCCGGAATTGGTAATCTGTGCAATCAAGCTTGCCAGCGTATCAATGCGTGCAGGCGATTCTCCCCATGGCCCTCCCAACACATAGGCACTGCTATCACCCGAGTTGACCCCAGCATAGATACCGGTTTCGGGGTAGTAACGATATAGCCACGGATTGATAGTTTGCGTTACTTGATGCGTCGGAAAATACTGCGGATACGTCCTTTCGGCCCAATTCAACAGAATTTCCGTATTACCTGATGTATCAGCTGCCGCATTATGAATGGCACCCAGTGCCAATACACTGCAAACTGATGCAGCTAACTGTTTTAAAATTGCCTTCATACTCATAACCCATTAAATTCATTATTAAAATAAAAACACATTACTGCAAAAATAGAACATCATATTACAGAATGATATTCTTGATTACCATCAAGCCGCCAAACAAGAAATAGCCCAGTGCCAATCTTTCCCCGACCGCAACCACGATTACGGTCGAAAACTCTAACCGATTGTTAGTACCACATTCAGTTCTGGTTCATCCCTTCCTGTATACAGTAGCGCCATCGAGCCGCTCAATCATGGCCAATCAATGCAAGGAGAGGTGCAATGGATTCCGTATACGAATTACCAATCTGCAGAATGCCCCTTTCAAACCTATGCAACCGTCAGAAAAATAGGTTACTCGTTATACTATTGATCGTCTTGATGTTAGTCGGCTGCAAAACCGTTCCAATTCACGATAGAACGTATTCCGTCGAAAGTGGGTTCTGGGAACAGAATGAAAAAACCAGTATGCGCGTACGTAACAGCACCATGTCAGGGAGTCAGACCATGGGCTGGATCCATACTTCGGGAAAAAACGCCGTAGTCGTCAACTCTTCTCCCGCAAAGAATGAATCTGCTGTGCGTAATGGGTCGTCGGTTTATACCGGGGTCAATAGCAGTGCCCACATCGAATTTAAAAAACCGGATTCGGGGTGTTTGATCGTGATCGATGAATTCAAATATGGCAAGGCTTACACCGACACATCCCGCTGTCATCAGCAAATCGAAACTCCGCACGCCGTCATTCAGGCTCACCATGCCGTCCTGCACATCGGCGTTTCTTCACAGCAAACCCGCATTATTGCCATCAATGGAGAAATCAAAGTGACACTGCGCAGTGATGAAACGCAGTCGATCGATGTCAAATCAGAGCATGAAGTCATCATTACCCACAATAAAATCCACCGCCCACGCCACATGGCAACGGAAGAAATCTGGATGCATACACAATGGAAAGAAAACTATCCATTCTATAAAACTGAAATCGATTGGCGGAAAGTAGTCGCTGTAGCAGCCACAGTCGCTGTCATTGCCGTTGCTGCCGTAATGATCCCCGGTGCATTCAGAAATAGCGGTCGATACAGTACACACGGCTTTCGCCATTTTTCCAGATAATTCCTTTATTTTTAGAGCATCATCTGGCTTGCCTGACTTGGCAGGACGGCACCCAAACGAGCAAAAGGATGATTGCAATTTTCATCATTCAAAATTAAAATGCGTCGAATGTTGCTGGCGCATTTTAATTATGTGTCACGCATCAACAGGGGAAACTAGGGTTCCGGCCAAAAGTAGCATAAGGTGACAGGTCCAAGAGTTTCCGGTCTCGCGATGACGGGACTCCACGGAGGGATAAAAGCCCGGGAGGTTAAGCAGTAATGTACTGAGTTACATTACAATCAGGGCAAAACCTTTACACATGGAGACTCGGCATGTCGGATTCATCAGAATCAATCACTACACAGCACGATAGCAACAACGCCATAAGCGAAACACTGCATCGCAGCATGAGCGTGTGGCACAGTTTCACCTTGGGTTTTGCCGTGGTTTCACCGGTTGCCGGACTATACGCCATCATCGGCGTGCAAACCGTCGTGGCGGGTGGCGGCTGGTTTGCCGCACTGGCGGTTTGTCTGCTCATGCAGTTATTGGTGGCAACCGTTTATGCCGAATTATCCTCACAATTTCCCATCGCTGGCGGCGCCTACAAATGGGCGCGACAACTTGGTGGCGTCATGGCAGGACATTACGCCGGCGTCATCTACATTTGCTCCACCATCGCCATGGTCACCACGACAGCCTATACTGGCGGTTTCTGGCTGGCTACTTTTGTTGGGTTCCCAGATGAAGGCGGCGGCACCATGGTGTTCTGGGGTGCTTTCTTTCTTTTGCTGTGCATGTTGCTAAATCTGGCTCCCGTCAGTCTCTTCAATCTGGTCATCAAGCTCGGTGTGTATGCGGAAGTGGTCGGTTCGTTCGGCGTGGCGCTGATATTGTTCTTTTTCTTTCGCCAGCATCCGGTAACCGAACTGTTCCAGCAACTGGGAACCGGGACGGCGCCCAGTGAAATGGCTGCCTTTCTGGCAGCATTGGCCATTTCGGGCTGGGCCTTTATCGGTTTTGATGCCTGCTCCACAACTGCCGAGGAAACCCATCAGCCCAAACGCATGGTACCCCGCGCCATCTTCATGTCGCTGCTGGTCGTAGGTACCGTAGTGTTGTTCAATTCGGCTGCACTGATCCTGGCGTTTGAACACGACACACTGCGGCACTCCAGCCACACCTCCGACCCGGTCACACCATTGATTGCCAGCAGCATCGGTGAATGGTTCGAAATGCCCTTTCTGGCAATCGTCATGACCGCCTTTCTGGCCTGCGGCGCATCCATGGTCAAGTACACTTCACGCATCGTGTATTCCATGGCACGCGAGGGCAACATGCCAGCGGTATTGAGTCACGTCACCACGCGCAAGATCCCGCGCAATGCCATATTGTTCACGGTATTGCTGGCCGGGTGTGGTCTGGCATTCGGGTTCAATGACGACGCCGTCGCCACCATTATCGCCTTTGGCACCGGCGGCCTCTACGCCATGTTCACCTTCACCACCGGATTTGCGCTGTATGCACGACTGACCGGACGCTGGAATCCGCAGCTGGGCGAACTGAAACTGGGGACCTGGGGATTGATTGTCAATTTTCTTGCTTTTATCTGGTCGGCCTTCGAACTGGTCAACATCGCCTGGCCCAGACCCTATGCCATAGCAGCCGATGCACCGTGGTGGCAGTTATGGGCCACACCGTTGGTACTCGGCAGTATCCTGACCTCGACTACCGTATACCTGTTTTATCAAAAATGGCTGAATGGCAAAACCACTCATAAAAGGAACGCATCATGAATCAGCTCAACACCCCAATCTGGACACAAATCGTACCCGGTGGATGTCACTGGTCTGGCATCGTTCGTCGCGGCACCACATTGCGCTTGACCGACAAACAGGGTGGCGCCAATGCCGCCGTGCTGTTCTTCAATCAGGAAGAAAAACTGGAGCGCTACAACATGGCGGACACCCTGAAATCGCAACATACCTTCCGGCTTACCCAAGGACATGCCTGCCATTCCGACATGGGACGCCTCTTTTGCGGCATCACCAACGACACACTGGGATGGCACGACACCGTCTGCGGACTCAGCGACGCAGCATCGATACAGCAAAAATACGGTACCGCACGCTATCAGGAACACCGTAATGCCATGTATCGCAATGGCGTAGACGGCATGCTGATCGAGCTCGGCAAATGGGGATTGGGCATGCGGGACATCGTGTCCAATATCAATTTTTTCAGCAAGGTTACGGCCGATACCAACGGTCGACTGATGTTTCATGCCGAACACAGCCAGGCGGGCGATCATGTCGATCTCAGTTTTGTCATGAACACGCTGGTAGTATTGTCGGCTGCACCGCATCCGCTGGATACCAAACCACACTATCAGCCCGGTGCCGTACAACTGGAATTGTTTCACACCTCAGCGGATGCGCTGCAATCCTGCCTGCACATCGCCGAAAATCAGCGCGCACTGATCAACACTGAAAACTATTATGGTGGAGTCATAGCATGAGTACACTGCAAACCAGCCAACTGGATCCCGCATCGGCCGTCATCGATGAGATTTGCGCTGCCGGCGAACCCTGGGTAAAAATGGTCAAACGCGGCCAGACATTCCGTATTGTCGATCTGCAAGGCAACCAAGCGGTCGACACCCTGTTCTTCAACGCACACCAGGTACAAGAGCGCTATAGCGCGACCCACACCATCCGGATCGGCAATCAGCTTTACCTGACCACGAACAGTTCGCTGTATTCGAATTTTGGCAATGCCATGTTCACCATCGTCGCTGACACCTGTGGCCGTCACGACACACTGGGTGGAGCCTGCGCAGCGGAGAGCAATACCGTGCGTTATGCGCTGGAAAAACTGCCGATGCACAGTTGCCGCGATAACTTCCTGCATGCGCTGGCGCACGAATCAGCCTGTGAACAGCTGCACCTGAACAAACGTGACATCCCCAGCAACATCAATTTCTTCATGAATGTACCAGTCACCGAAGAAGGTGGCCTGGAATTCATCGACGGCATTTCAGCACCGGGTAAATACGTCGAAATGCGGGCGGAAATGGATGTGCTGGTGCTGATTTCGAATTGTCCGCAGCTCAACAATCCGTGCAATGCCTATAACCCAACACCGATTCGACTGCTGGTCTGGGACAAACCCTAGCCGCACGTCACCTGTATCTGCACATTTCTAAAAGGATAATGCCATGTTCACCAAAGTCCTGATTGCCAATCGTGGGGCCATTGCCTGCCGCATCATACGTACGCTGCGCCGCATGAACATCGCCAGTGTAGCGGTTTACACCGAAGCGGATGCCTTGTCGCGTCACGTTGCCATGGCCGATGAAGCCCATTGCATCGGCACCGGCCTGGCCGCGGAGAGTTATTTGCGCACGGACAAGATCCTTGATATTGCTCAACACAGTGGCGCGCAAGCGATTCATCCGGGCTATGGTTTTCTGAGCGAGAACGCTGATTTCGCCGAGCAGTGCGCAGCACATGGCATTCGTTTCATTGGTCCGACACCGCAACAGATGCGCACTTTCGGTCTGAAACATACTGCCCGAGCTCTAGCGGAGGAAAATCAGGTGCCGCTGCTACCGGGCAGTGGATTACTCGATAATCTCGAGAGCGCCTGCCATCGCGCCAAACATATCGGTTATCCGGTCATGCTCAAAAGTACAGCGGGCGGCGGCGGTATCGGCATGCGGTTGTGCTGGAACGAAA
This sequence comes from Nitrosomonas sp., assembly GCA_024282035.1. Classification (GTDB taxonomy): domain Bacteria; phylum Pseudomonadota; class Gammaproteobacteria; order Burkholderiales; family Nitrosomonadaceae; genus Nitrosomonas. Next base: position 62,676 of record JAMWZR010000007.1, on the reverse strand, counting down.
CGGAACTGCGGGATGCCTATGAGTCGGTCAAGGTGCTGGCGCAAAACAATTTCAGGGATGCCGGACTGTTTCTGGAGAAGTACGTCGACCAGGCACGGCATATCGAAGTGCAAATTTTCGGGGATGGCAAAGGACAAGTCCTCGCTTTGGGCGAACGCGACTGCTCGATGCAGCGCCGCAACCAGAAAGTCATCGAGGAAACACCCGCTCCCGATTTATCGCCGGCCATGCGGCAAGCCTTGCTGGACACGGCGGTCAAGCTGGGCAAGGCCATCGACTATCAGTCTGCCGGTACGGTCGAATTCATTTTCGACCCTGTACAGCAACAATTCTACTTTCTGGAAGTCAACACCCGGTTGCAGGTTGAACACGGCATCACCGAAGAAGTCACCGGTGTCGATCTGGTGGAATGGATGGTGCGTCAGGCAGCAGATGAATTGCCCGCACTCGACGCTTACCCACTCAAGCCACGAGGCGCATCGATCCAGGCACGAATTTACGCGGAAAACCCCGGAAAGGATTTTCAACCCTCCAGCGGCACCTTGACCGAAGCGCTATTCCCTGTTGCTGCACGGGTCGAAACCTGGGTTGAGCGTGGAATTGACGTATCCGCCTTCTATGATCCGATGCTGGCCAAGATCATCGTACATGCCCCCGATCGCCAGGAGGCCATTGCCAAACTGCTGATCGCTCTGGAAGAAATGGAACTGCAGGGCATTGAAACCAACCTCGGCTATCTGCAGCAGATTCTTCAAAGTACCGCGTTCCAATCAGGACGATACAGCACGCAGTTCCTCGGCGGATTCCACTATCGGGCGCATACGCTGGATATCCTGAATCCCGGTGTACAGACTTCGATTCAGGATTATCCTGGGCGCCTCGGCTACTGGCATATCGGTGTCCCGCCATCGGGTCCCATGGACAATCTGGCATTTCGCATCGCCAATCGACTGGTGCAAAATGCTGAAACCTGTGCAGGCCTGGAAATCACGCTGGCCGGTCCGACGCTGCGCTTCAACTGCGACAGCATCATCGCCGTGTGCGGTGCATCGATCGATATGCACCTCGATAGCGAACCACTGGAGCAATGGCAGACACATTTCATCAAAGCTGGCGCCATACTGCGCTTTGGCAAGGTACGGTCAGCCGGAAGTCGCGTCTATCTGACCGTGCATGGCGGCTTTAAGGTGCCGGCCTATCTGGGAAGCCAAGCCACGTTCACGCTCGGCCAGTTCGGTGGACATGCCGGCCGGGTGTTGCGTTCCGGCGATGTGCTGCATGTACCGGCGCTGCCGTCGGCGCGACCGTCACCACGGTTGTTCCCGTCACAACTCATTCCGCACTATTCGGATCAATGGCAGATCGCCGTATTGTACGGACCCCACGGCGCCCCCGATTTCTTTACCGCAAGCGATATCGAGCAATTCTTCGCCGTGGAATGGAAAGTACATCACAATTCCAGCCGCACCGGCGTGCGCCTGATTGGTCCCAAACCCCAATGGGCGCGAACCGATGGCGGCGAAGCAGGTCTGCATCCTTCCAATATCCATGACAATGCTTATGCCATCGGCGCGATTGACTTTACCGGAGACATGCCGATCATCCTGGGTCCGGATGGCCCCAGCCTGGGTGGATTTGTGTGTCCGGCCACCATTGCGCAGGCTGAATTATGGAAAATCGGTCAGCTCAAACCCGGTGACCGGGTGCGCTTTTTTCCGATCACCATTGAAGATGCCATCATTCTGGAACAACAGCAAAACAAACTGCTGCAGCAACCCGATGATGGAGATGCCATGCCAGTACCTGCCCAATCCATCACACCCGGCGATCCGATTCTGCATCACATTCCGGCACAACCCGAACGCATGGCGGTCACCTACCGGCAATCCGGGGACAAATATGTGCTGATTGAATACGGACCGCCGGTTCTCGACCTGAATCTGCGTTTTCGCGTGCATGCCCTGATGATGTGGCTGCAACAGCGTATCGACGACAAAACCTTGCACGGTATCATCGATCTCACCCCTGGCATCCGTTCACTGCAGATACATTTCGATTCATTTCGGTTATCGCGAAACGCATTGATGGATCAGCTAATTGCCGCAGAAGGACGACTACCCGCCATCGACGACATGGAAGTACCATCGCGCATCGTGCATTTGCCATTATCTTGGGACGATGTCGCCACCCGCCTGGCAATCGAGAAATACATGCAGTCGGTGCGTCACGACGCGCCCTGGTGTCCAAGCAACATTGAATTCATCCGACGAATCAATGGACTGGACAGCATCGAAGCGGTGCAGGAGATCGTATTCTCGGCAAGCTATCTGGTCATGGGACTGGGCGATGTCTACCTCGGCGCACCGGTTGCCACTCCGCTCGATCCGCGTCATCGCCTGGTCACCACCAAATACAACCCGGCGCGCACATGGACACCGGAAAATGCCGTAGGCATAGGTGGTGCCTATTTATGCGTCTATGGTATGGAAGGGCCCGGTGGTTACCAGTTCGTAGGGCGAACCATACCGATGTGGAACCGCTACCGTCAAACCGCCGATTTCACGGATGGCAAGCCCTGGCTCCTGCGCTTTTTCGATCAGATCCGCTTTTATCCGGTTTCAGAAAGCGAGTTGTTGGACATGCGCAAAGATTTCATCAGTGGACGTTTCCGCTTAAACACGGAAAATACCGTACTGAATCTGAAACAGTACAACGATTTTTTACACGAGCACAGTCGCAGTATCGATACATTCAGAAACCGGCAGCAAGCTGCCTTCGAGGCTGAACGGCAACGCTGGCAGAGCAGTCCAGCAAGCGAATCCGTCACCGAGGACACTCTGGACGAAGCCGATGCACAAAGCGAACTGGATCTGCCCGAAGGCGCTCATCCCATCAGCGCACAGGTCAGTGGTACCGTGTGGAACCTGCTGATTCAGGAAGGTGAGCGCGTTGCAACAGGACAATCGATCATGCTGATCGAATCGATGAAAATGGAGTTCCCGGTGGAGTCCCCGGTCACCGGTTCCATAAAACAGCTATTCTGCAAACAGGGCAGTTACGTATCCGCGGGGCAGATACTAGCGATTATTGAACATCAATGACGGGTAAACTGCATGACTGAACCCGTGCTCCGACGACGATGCCCGACTCTCGGAGTACGGGAAAAAATCAGCCGGCTGGCATTACCTCCCAGAATCAGGGTTTCTTCCCGGGCCGGCAGACCCAGCAACTTGATCTTGTGCAATTCCAGTCCGGGATGCAGCCAGGGTCCGTCGGACCCGAAGATCAGTTTTTTTGCACCAGCACGCCGAACCGCCTGCACCAGGTAATCAAAACGCCTTACACCGGCCGGAAATAACGCGCTACTATGATCGCCCAGCTCGTACAAACATACGGCAGCAAGTAATCTTGCCGAATTCAGGTTTCCTGCTGCTTTTCAGCATGAACGATGGACATTACTTCCGAAACCTTCAGATGCAGCAATCTGGCGATTTCTTCGTAATCATCCGGCAGTGCAGCATCGTCCCAGCCATTTGCCGCATGTCTTGCGAGACTGACAGCCAGGGAAACATTGCGCACGCGTTGCAGACATGAATTTTTGTCGTCCATCAGGGTGATCAGCAACTCAGGCAAGCGCCACTTATGTGACAATTCCAGTTGCAAGTGACTGAGGGAGAATCCAAAAATACGCTCTTGTGCTTTGGCACTGCGCACGGTTTTATCCTGTTTCTGAATCTGCTTGACTTGCAGCATTTCATCAGGCGCGAAGCACCACATCAGGATCTCGGCAATATCGTGCAGCAACGTAGCCACACGAATCTCCTCGAAATGCAGGTCATGCAGCCTTACAGCCCAATCGAAGGCATAGTTTGAAGCCATGTTGGCGCGATGCACGGTTTTCAACATATAGACCAGGGCATTGCGGTGATCGCCCCCCAGAATATCTTCAACTAGGGGCTTGGGAGGTATCTGCGTTACCGTAGCTTCCAGTCCCAGCATCAGAACGATCTGCTCAACCTCCATGACATCATGTTCCTGACTACGGTGTTTGTGTTGCTGCAGATAACGCAGCATCTTGACGGTCATCAGCGGATCATTCCTGACAACCTGCGCGATACTACGAGCATTCAAATGCTGTTCATCTTCTTCGAGTATCAGCAGATTGCGTGCTGTTTGCTTGAGAACGGGAATTTCAGCGGCGGTCAGAAAATTGACCCAATCCGCTAAATTTTTCTGCTTTGATTGGTGTAGCATGTCAGGCCCCTATTTTTTAAATAATATGTTCCTTTTACGACACTTATTTATCAATATTGAACGGATTATCTTAATTTTCTGACTTTAACATATTGTTTTTATTAATGTTAATTTTTTGTTAAGTTATTAAAGCCGCAAACCGTTATGGTTATTGAGCCTAATTTTGTATTTTTTCTTGTATTTTTTTGACTCATTTTTATATCATGCTTTCCGCAAAACAAATTGATGAAATAGAAGTAAAAGCTACCCCATACTTATTTAAAATTGACAAAAAATTATTTCTCCAAATAAAGCCTGATGGGTCTAAATTTTGGAAGGTTCGAGTTCAATTTCAAGGAAAAGAAAAACCAATCTCGTTGGGGAAATACCCCAAAATCACCATTGAGAATGCCAAGAAATTAAGGGATGAAATACTTGAAAAAGTTGATTCTGGTATTGACCCAAACCCCAAAAAAGAAAAGATCATTACCTTGAATGAAGCAGTTTTTGAATATATTAAATCCCGAGGTATGAAAGAAAGCACCTATACTGTAATGGTTAATATGTATCAAAACCACATCAAAAAGAGTCTAGGAAATAAAGATATAAAAGAATTAGAACTTCAAACAGTCATTAACCATATTAAAAAAATTGAAAGCAAAAATGTAGCTTTCAGAATGCATAAGTTGATTAATAATTCTCTAAAATTTGCCAAAATTCATGGCCAAATCGAGGTTAATGTTTTAAGCGATACTGAAGGGGCATTTACCAAACCAAGAACCGAACATAACCCTTGTATCATTGATGACATTGACAATAAGTTAAAAAGACTTTTGGCAGTGGGAAAGTTACTAAATGATATACACGGAGAGAAAAATAATAAAATTAATGCATTAGCATTAATGGTTTTAGCGCATGTGTTTCAAAGACCTAAAGAAGTTGTAAGTATGAAATGGAGTGAGATTGATTTTGAAGAGAAGAAGTGGAGCCATTTAAGCAGTAAGACTAATGTTCAGTCGATTGTCCCATTGTCAGACACAGTTATTTCATTACTTAATGTTGCCAAGACTTTTGATTCACCAATATATGTATTTCCTGCCAGAAATAAAGATAAAGTTATTGATAAAACAAGACATACAAACAAACTTTGTTTGAATTTTGTTATGAACAAATTGGGATACAAGGATAAACATACCCCTCACGGATTTAGGGCTCTAGCCAGAACAATACTTGACGAAGAATTCAAAATTGACCCAAAATATATTGAAGTTCAGCTAAACCATAGGGTTATTGGTCATTTGGGCAAGACATATAACAGAGCAAAATATCTGGATGAACGTATTGAGATGATGAATATTTGGTCAAAATATTTAAACAAAGCTTTTAAAACTGCCCAGAATTTTAAGGAAAAAGAGTCTTAATTAATGTTGAAAAGCTTATCTGACCCGAAAAGAATGGAAAAATAACTTCAATTGAAATAGTTATTATTTCAACGCTAAGACGTGGTTAAACATTCTTCTTTGGTTACTAGCCGATAGCATCTATTCAGATACTTCCCCCACTTTTGCCTCATAACAGCTCTTTCATAATCGAGTTGATTTAATTTAGAATTAATAATACATATCAATATATTACTGTATTATTTAATATACAGGTATACGAATATGTATATGATTAACTCTTTTGACACAGAGCCGGAATTCTTCTTATTCAGTGACTAACCTTTCTCGTTTATTTGCTCACAAATCGTCAAAAACTTATCATTTGATTACAAAAAATAAACTGACATAGTTTTTCAAGCGACTTCTGGTTAATTAGGAGAATCTTTATAACAAGCGACTTAGTAGATTATCAAGCCCTAGTATTTGCTTTTCAAAAAACCTTAGGAATTGCAAGTCAGAATGGAGCATGGTATTCCAAATCTATGAACGATGAATAACGCAATCAAAACGAACCGATTAATAAATATAGACCATATATAAATCTAACCGTACAAAAAAGAGTTAACTCAGATTTTATATTTTCCAATCAACCTCAAAATCGGTACGTGCTCGTCTTTATTCACCAAGTCGGATAAGCCTGGGCACTGGCTTGATTATCTGCTGCTTCCATTTTAATCATTTAACCCAACAAGTTCTTTGGGTAAATTACCTTTCATAGCAAGAATGGCAGAGTTAATCATCGCAGAATACTCAGAAGAAGTACTTCCTTCGTTAGCAAGAAGGTTGTTGTAAATTGTTTTACGTACTACTAAAGGAAGTTCTTTTCTAAGAATGGTGTCGAAAATACCCATTACCTTTTCTAGCTTCTCTTTACGTTGTTCGCAAAGAGTAATCCTATTTAGATCGAGTATTTCTGTAGAATTTTTTCCTAAACTTGTCCCAAGAGTGAATACAAATGAACCCATAAAAAAAAGGTGCGCTGCAGGGTCTATATGATATGGATCAATAATATATTCAACATTTGGGTCTTTGTTGGATTTATTTTTATTACAAATCTCACAAGCAAACGTCAAATTTTCCCATTCAAATGTTTTTTCAGGTGCAAGTGATTTTGGAAAAATATGCTCAACATCCCCATGATGAATGTGCTGAAGTTTGCTTTCACAATATGCACATTTCCCATTTGTTTCAGAAACTAGAGCAGCCTTAATCTCAGGATGCCTATATCTTGTTTTCTCAGTAGAAGTTAATGGCAGATTGTTGTTGAGTTTTTGGAGGAGAGTGTTCGTCCAATCTTCGGCATTCTGGATAAGTACATTTGGCTTATTAGATTTTGTTAATTTAATCATTCGTTTCCACCACGATCTTTAATGCTTCGGGATAGTATTCACCTAAACCAGCATTTTCGAGCTGTTGTCTCAGATTGCGGATGCTTTCAGGGGTGATTTGTTGAATGCTGAAACCTTTAGTAATTGCGTGGAGTTCGTCTTCAGCCCATTCTGGAAGTGTTACAGGAACTCCAAGAACCTCTCTTAAAATTTCACTAGCAGTCGCTGCTTTATTCGTCGTATCTAGCCTTAACGAAGATATTCGTCGAAGTATTGGTATTTGAGTTTCTTCATTTGAATCTTCGTATCGAAGGACATATACAAATGAATCTTTAATAGATGAGACAATAAAAGGACTATGAGTTGCCACAATAAATTGCGCTTTTGGAAATGCTTCTGTCAGGCGACGTAACAAGCTCCTCTGCATAGAAGGGTGTAGATGGTTTTCTGGTTCATCGATGGTGACTGTAAACTCTTCCTTATTGTGTGAAAAAAGAAATATTTGCCAAGCTAGGTCAATGATTGCCATCAAACCACCAGATGCCGCATCGATCATAAATTCACCTGTTTCAGTAATTATGACCACATCAGGAATCCGAATACTAATATCTATAAATCCCACAGTCGGTGGCAGCACTTTGGACAGTACGTTTTTAAAATCTATAAAGAGTTTTTCTAAAACTGGATTTTTTTGAACATACTGATTTCCCGCACCAAATGTTGCCATTGAAATGATTGATTCTTTCATTCGATAGATTGGAGAGAATTGCGTATGACCACCGTGATATCTGTTCATAATATCATGATGATAAACACGATATGCGTGCTCTGCAGTAATTGCAGTTACGGGAATGTTGCTGATTTGTTGATAATTCTGGATTTGTCGGTGTGAGTTTATATGCAGGCCTTCTACAGATTGTTCGTTCTGTATATGCAGAGTGTACGACGCAACATTATTTTCTGGAACGTTCAGACATGAATTTGTGCCATTGTCGTACATTATCATTCCGACACTGTTTGTTGTTTCATTCAAGTTTGCCTTGAATAGTTGCTTAAACAATCCGGGAAAATAGCTGATTTCTCCAGAATCTGGTAACACCATTGGTGTAGACAAAATCTGATGCGACCATCCAAAATGCTGGGATAAAATCTTTAGAATCGTACTTTTGCCAGCACCATTGGCACCAGTAATAACTGTGATACGTGGATGAAACTCAATCTCAACTTCAGCAAATTGCCGCCATTCTCTTATTGTTAATTTTTTGAATTTCATATATGCCTAAATCGAGTTTTGGTCAAGATACTCCGCTTAAGTAATACATGGGACTATAATACCAAAAACTTAAAATAGCAGTTTCTCAAGAATTTTCTGTATGAAAAAGTCACACAAATTAGACCCTATGCTAGTAGAGTTATATTATCTAATGAGCTACCAGATTTCATCATAGATTCATCATGTTGTTTATTTCTTTACCATACGGATTCTTAAGATTACAACTCAAAATTTTTACCAAGATGTACTTGTAAAGTAAATCGCTTATAGCTTGACACTTTTGTGTGGGAACTTAACCCAGTCTATCGAGCTTGAAATATATCTTATAAAGTAAACTATTTGAGACATTGCTCTTTCAATGTCTCAAAAAATGTCTTATAATAACATTCTCTCAATATCTAAGGAATTGTAAGACATGGCGATTGTTGGGTACGCTAGGGTAAGCAGCATTGGTCAATCCCTTGAAGTTCAGATTGAAAAACTTAAATCAAATCATTGCGAAAAAATTTATCAGGAAAAAAAATCTGGCACCAATGCTAATAGGGCAGAATTAAAAAAATGCCTAGATTATGTAAGGGAAGGAGATGTTTTAGTCATAACAAAACTAGATAGGCTTGCTCGCTCTACTGTTGATTTGCACAATATTCTTCAGCAATTAAACGAAAAAGGCGTGGGTTTTCGAGTTCTTGACCAATCCATAGATACTACTTCCCCGACAGGTAAATTACTCTTTGGGATACTGGCTAGTATTGCAGAATTTGAGACTGAACTTCGCAAAGAGCGTCAGATGGAAGGTATCAGCAAAGCAAAAAATAATGGGGTTGTCTTTGGTCGAAAAGCCAAACTATCTGATTCACAAATTGAAGAAATGCGCCAAAAACGTACCAATGGAGTATTAATAAAAGATTTAATGACAGCGTATAGCTTATCCAAGGCATCGGTTTACAGACTATTGTCTGAAACTAATTCAGGATAATACAGAAAAGTTATCAGCTTAGGTAAGTTTGAAAATTACGTAACTATATGATATACAATAATAATACCAAAAAAATGGTTAAAAATATTATTTTTAGACCTTTCGTATTGTCAAGCTATGTAAGTGTTTTTTCTTATAGGAGAATCTTTGAGAATCTGCTGATTTGTGGTGCTGATTTTTATCGTCACCCAATGAAACTTGAACCAGTAGGAAATTTGTAGGTGCTGACTAGATAAAAGGCACATTGAAAAAATCATATTTAAATACATATATATAGTGAAATCAAAGCTACTCTTCCTTGTTACGAAATTTTTCATTTTTATGTTTATTATGCTGTCAGCTACGCCAGCAATAAGTGCAACGGAATATCAACATGTAGCTGAAGCAAACAAAATTGAATTAGAGAAAGAAATTGAAGACCTTAAAAATAGTTTAGAAATTCGTAATATTGAAATAGAAAATAAAATTGCGACGCTAAAACAAAATTCAGAAATTTATAGCGATGAATTAAAAGAGATTAAACTCGACCAATCAAAATTAGGAAATTATATTCCAGCACTTATGACTTTGTTCGCAACTTTTCTTGGTGCAGGGATAGCTTTTAAAACACAAAATCATATCTTAGAGAAAGGAAAAAGAGATAAGCAGTTAGCAGCAGCAAACACAGTTCTGTATATACTTTTTGAACGATTAAACACAATAGTGCAATTTAGAAAAGATTTTATAGAACCCCACAGAAATAAGCCACTTTGTCATATAGAAATGCTGCCTCTACATAATTTTCAAGCTCCAAAGTCAGAACTTAAAGCTGAAGAAATAGCTTTTTTATTCAATCCGAAATACAGAGAGTTAATGGTAGACCTGCATGTAGCAAACCAGTATTTCTTTATAACACTAAACGACATTCAGCTTCGCTCCTCATTACATTTTAAATATCAGAAGCTTATTGAAGAAAATGGTGTTTGCAGTGGGCAATCTTTGTATGAGACGGAAATCATAGAAATAATTGGCGAACGAAACTATGAAGCACTCAAACTTGCTACTAAACATTTAATTAGCGATGTTGATATCTGTGTTACTAGAAACTATGAATTAAGGGGGAAATTGATAACAGCATTTTCTGAAATTTTTACGAAACAAGAAATATTTGATTTTCAGTTTAGTTATAAGCAATCAATAGATGGGAATATGGAATCTTAGCTGACAGCAGCTTACACAGTCGGGCCGGATACTAAGATGATTATTAATTTGTTTTTTTGGGGTTGGGGAATTCACTACCGTTAGACAATTATATTCATATTCAACCCTCATGCCCCACATGGCTTGGAACCCTCAAAGAGTTTGAAATTAATGTACCTTGAGCTACATAAAACAAAAAAAACCCTCTTTCGAGGGCCTTCAATTTTCAAATTAACGAACAATTACATCTAAAAAATTTCTTTGATTAATGGCAGCGGGTAATCAACTTTAATGCTAGCTAATCTCTAAATGATAATTTCACTCGATGAATTGCCACTCTGCAAGAAATGCTCATTAGTAATCGCTGTTATTGCAAAACGATAGGCTTTTTAAATTATTTAGTAACTTTCAAAGTCAGCTTGTCATTCTCCCGATTGAATCCGCGACCTTGTAGCATATAGTAATTCGCAAATCCCAATTCTTTGGTTAAATAACTGGCTGAGTTTTCATGATAATCAGAAACTTTGGCATATCGGTCGTAGCAAGGTTTAGATATTATTTCTTTTGTTTTTTGGGAAAAATTTGATTTACTTAAATCGAATTTAAAGTTTTCATTGCACATGAGATTAGCAATTCTGCTTAATCGCTTTCTAAACACATCGAATTCCATTTTCTCAGGTTTTGAGAAAAGAATATGATAGTGAGGGCGGAAACGCGGACTTTCTTCTACAATAAGGCCATCGAGTGATTCATGTCTTTTATTCTTCGTAAATACACTAGCATTACTCAATCTTATTATCTCAGCAATAATTGGTTCTAAGTTTGTTCCATCAATTGCATACCTCTTTAATCGTTTATGTGGTTCGCTAATAGTTAACATTAATGAGCCATTATGATTAAATTCATTAATCCATTGAGTCATTTCAGATTGTAATATTGCTTTTTTTCTTTCCATTTAATACATACCTTTATAAGTTTTAGTTAAATTTCATTTATGTAAGCCATTAAATCAATTTTGATGAATGGTTGATTTCTAGGATTATTCAAATCTTCAACTAATCAGTTATCAATAATCATTAATATGAAATATCTCTAAAGCTTAAAAACTATAACTAACGGAAATAGTTAACTAAACCATGTATTCTGAATACTCAGTAAACACACAGTTTGTTAGTTAGCTTCATTAATATCCCGATACTCGATTCACCCTTAAAGGTGCCAAATCAAAGTAACTTGATTACTACTTACTTACATATTTATAAAAAACATTTCTTGGCTGGAGCTAATGCAAACCTTGCGTTAAATTTGCTTTCTCACCATATAAATGTGACAAAAGCTTTAATTCGCACATGCCGTTAACTGTGGTGTGTTGAATTGCTCATGTAACTAGAATCCTCTTGATAACTATCCAAAGAATGAGTGATTTCCATGCTTCTATTCACACCGATTTCAAGATTTATTTCTCATACCTATTTATGAAATAGGGGGTTACAATCCGTTGGGCTATGAATGAAAAAAAGAAAAAAATTAGAACTACACAAGCAACAGCTGCGGCGGCTTTGAAAGCAAGCACAAAGAGAAAGGAATTACGTGAGGTAGTACGCAGAAGAGTATTTGAAAATTTTTGCAAATGCGGAAAATGTAGGCGAGGGGATTATTCGTTACTTTGTATGAGTAAAAAGGAAATAGCTGGAACGCTAAACACACTTGGTGTGCCAACCACTAATGGGAAAATTGGTGGCTGGCAGTTTACAAGTGTAAAAAGATTGTTTCCACCTCAGGATTTTCCGTCCGTGTTAGGCGTATTTGAATGAATACTCTGAGATGATTACATTTCTAGATGATTGTTGTTTTTATTTTGAGGACTGAAGCCAACGATACAATCAAAAATGTAGAGCCAATATACAGAAAAATGCCTTTTAATATTGGTGTTATGGATTCAGAGGATAGAACAAAAATTATCAATACTCTAAAAAAATTGGAACAAGAATTCCTGTTTCTATGATGTTAAAAGGCTATAAAGACGCGATTCGATTGAAAAATCGTTGATGATTTATGGTCGTTGGTCAGATACCTCGTTGAACCTGATGCAGCGTTATGACAGTGCCGCCCATATTAAAATTTCTGAATACTAGATTTGTATCTTTCTTTGTATTTAATTTTTAAAATTAGGAATAATCTTTTATAATCATAGTAGTTTGGAGGTATTAATAATCAATATTGACAAAACAACAAACTAACTTATTACAACCAAATGGATTTCTATTTCGCTCCAGCAATTGGCCGGTTATCAAAAGAACAAGCGTGCAAGCTCGGCTCCCGGATCTTCGGCTCGCATGAACGCTTCACCTACAAGGAAGGCATGTACATCGCTTACACGCATGCGTTCGACATCTGCCGGGGTATGTATGCCACTTTCGGTAACCACGATTCGATCGGAAGGAATGGCTTGCAGCAAGGAAATGGTGGTATCAAGTGAAGTTTCGAATGTCCGTAAATTTCGATTATTGATACCGATCAGCGGCGTTGAGAGCTGGAGCGCCATTTCCAGTTCGGCTGCATCATGTACTTCCACCAGCACAGCCATACCCAGTGAATGGGCCAGAGTTTCGAGCTTTTGCATCCGCATGACAGGTGAGTCTGTGGCAGCATCCTGATCCAGCAGGAATGCACTGACGATCAGCAGGATGCAATCGGCATGCATTACCCGGGCTTCGGCAATCTGGTAAGCCTCGAGTATGAAATCCTTGCGCAACACAGGCAGTGGACATGCTGCACGCGCTTCCTGCAAGAACTGTGGACTCCCCATGAAAAACTGCTGATCGGTCAACACCGACAGACACGCTGCACCATGCCGAGCATAGGTTGCGGCGATTTCTGCAGGAATGAACTCAAACATTGGCGCCTGAGCGTCAGTGACCTTTCCGCGCAAGACACCCTTACTGGGACTGGCTCGTTTGATTTCGGCGATCACGGCGGATTGCCCTGCCGCAATCTTGTCACGCACGGCCGCTACAAAATCGCGAACTGGTGATGCTGTGGCTGCTTCCTGTAACAATGCTGCATACGATTTCTGTTTTTCTGCCGCAACAATTTCCTGTCTTTTAACGGTCAGGATTTTCTTAAGAATGTCTGACATGATTATGTTTCACCGCCATTTTTATGTGTGAATTCGATGAGCTGACGGAGTTTGCCGAGCGCAGCGCCACTTGCAATTGCTTGCGCCGCCTTATCGACACCTTGAGCGAGCGTCTCTGCCTTACCGGCAACATAGATGGCAGCACCGGCATTCAACAGCACGATATCGCGCGCAGGACCGGGTACATTTTCCAGTACGGAAAGCAGCATGGACTTAGCTTGTTCGCAATCATTGACCCGCAATGATTCGATACTCGTCGTTTTCAATTGAAAGTCCTCCGGTCTGATGAAATAGTCATGTACCTTGCCATTCTTTAGCTCACCCACGCGAGTAGCGCCCGAGATCGTGATTTCGTCCAGACCATCCTCTCCATGCACGATCATGACATGCTGACTACCCAATTTATGGAGAACATGCGCCAGCGTCAATACCAAATCCCCTGAAAACACGCCCAGTACTTGACGTCTGGCGTTAGCCGGATTGGTCAGGGGCCCGAGAATATTGAAAATCGTCCTGACACCCAATTCCCGTCGCACCGGCGCGGCATGCTTCATGGCTGCATGATAGTGCGGAGCAAACATGAAACCAACACCAATGTCGTGAATACTGCTTGCCACTTGCTGTGGCGTCTGATCCAGATTGACACCCAATGCTTCGAGCACATCGGCACTTCCCGACTTGCTGGAAACCGACCTGCCACCGTGTTTGGCCACTCGCGCACCGGCTGCCGCCGCGACAAATGCCGCCGCTGTGGATATGTTGAAAGTATGTGCTGCATCCCCGCCCGTTCCACAGGTATCGACAAGATAGCTGTCATCTTCGATCGCCACACGTGTAGCCAGTTCGCGCATCACATGCGCCGCAGCAGCAATTTCTTCAACCGTTTCCGTTTTGACCCGCAGACCGATCACCAGTCCAGCAATCAAAACAGGCGAAACCTCCCCTTGCATGATTTGGCGCATCAGCACCACCATTTCATCATGGCTGATTTCCTGATGGGCGATAATCTGTTGTAAAGCCTGTTGTGGTGTCATGTCATTCCCTTGGTTTTTTGTACTATCCTGCTCATCGAGTCAGGAAATTTTTCAGTAATTGATGACCATGCTCGCTCAGAATGGATTCCGGATGAAATTGCACTCCTTCGATAGCACGGGTTTTATGACGAACCCCCATGATTTCACCATCTTCTGTCCATGCTGTTACTTCAAGGCAATCCGGCAATGTCGAGCGATCGATAACCAAGGAATGATAGCGCGTTGCGATAAAAGGATTCGGCAGTCCCTGAAAAACACCGGTATCGTGATGAAAGATTGGGGATGTCTTGCCATGCATCAATTGTTTTGCATGCACGATCTTGCCACCAAAAGCCTGTCCAATGCTCTGGTGTCCCAGACACACCCCCAGCACGGGAATATCGTCACTGAACTGATCAATCACCGAGAGTGAAATTCCGGCTTCGGTTGGCGTACAAGGTCCGGGTGATATGACTATTCGTTCAGGTTGAAGCTGCGAGATGGCGTCCAGCGTGATTTCATCATTGCGATATACTGCAACCTTTTCACCCAGCTCGGAAAAATACTGCACCAGGTTATAAGTAAAAGAATCATAGTTGTCGATCATCAACAGCATTTTCTCAAGCCCTATCGTGTAAATACCAATCAAATAACATTGCTCCGGAATGGATTTTATCAGTTCAGTCCACATGCGTGTTGCCACGCTTTTAGCCATCCCCGATTTGGGCAGTATTTCTCAGCATATCTGATTTGGACAAGAAGCCGATTAAATAGTAAAATTCCGGGTCTTCCTTACACTGCTAATTTAATTGGAGAAATTTTATGTCAGTTACTATTGACCAAAAGGCACAAGTGGTCCGCGACTACCAGCGCGCTGCCGGAGATACGGGTTCGCCAGAAGTTCAGGTTGCACTGTTAACCACCCGGATCAATGATTTGATTGGGCATTTCAAGATACACGTCAAGGATCATCACTCGCGCCGCGGCCTGCTGCGTATGGTGAGTCGTCGTCGCAAATTACTCGATTATCTGAAACGCCGCAATCAGGAGTCTTATCAAACACTAATCGAGCGACTTGGTTTGCGCAAATAAAGTCTACCGCCAATACAGCAGCAGACTGCGCCGATTTTTTTCCATACAGAATGGCCACCATTACATGAATTCACGCCATTCTATAACTGGAAAACTTCATCAAAAAAAGGATTGTTAATTGAAGCCTATCAAGAAGAGCATTACTTACGGACGACACACGCTTACTTTAGAAACTGGAGAGATTGCCAGACAGGCGCATGGCGCCGTCATGGTCACAATGAACGATACAGTAGTACTCGTTACTGTTGTGGGCGCCAAGAACATTAAGCCTGGACAGGACTTTTTCCCACTTACAGTGGATTATCAGGAAAAATTCTACGCTGCGGGCAGGATTCCAGGCAGCTTTTTCAAGCGTGAAGGCCGTCCTTCAGAAAAAGAAACGCTTACTTCCAGGCTCATTGATCGTCCGATTCGCCCCCTTTTCCCCGAAGGTTTCTATAACGAAGTTCAAATCGTCGCTACCGTGATGTCTGCCGATAGTGAGATAGATCCGGATATACCATCTATCATTGGTACTTCTGCAGCACTGATTTTGTCCGGCATACCATTTGATGGTCCTTTGGGCGCAGCTCGGGTCGGTTACATCAATAATGAATACGTTCTCAATCCCACTGTTTCTGAACTTAAGGACACCCAACTGAATCTGGTCGTGGCAGGAACACAACAGGCTGTTCTGATGGTCGAATCGGATGCTATGGAACTATCAGAAGAAATCATGTTGGGAGCTGTCACCTATGGTCACGAGCAGATGCAGACCGTCATCAATGCGATCAATGAATTTGCTGATGAAGCCGGGGTAACGGCCTGGGACTGGACTCCTCCGGAAAAGGATACTGCGCTGGCAGAAAAAATTAGCCAACTGGCTGAAGCGGATCTTAGACAAGCTTACAAAATCAAGCAAAAACAGGTTAGATCAGAAACGATCGAAACAATACGACAACGTGTAGCAACTGAAATCGGTGTCGATACAGAAGGTGGCCCGGATTTGCAATCCTTTACCGAAGCTTACTTCGCACTCGAAGCAAAAATTGTTAGAAACCAGATACTGGATGGAGAACCGCGTATAGATGGTCGTGGCACGCGGACAGTCAGACCGATTACGATACGTAATGGCGTTTTACCCAGAACACATGGCTCTGCATTGTTCACCCGAGGTGAAACCCAAGCCTTGGCTGTTGCCACCTTGGGAACGGCTCGTGATGAACAAAGAATTGATTCTTTGCAGGGTGATTATAGTGACCGATTCATGTTGCACTACAACATGCCTCCCTATGCAACTGGAGAAATTGGTCGTGTCGGTACCCCAAAGCGCCGCGAAATTGGCCACGGCAGACTGGCGAAACGCGCGCTAGTGGCTGTTCTTCCATCCGCTGAAGAATTTGGCTATTCCCTGCGAGTTGTATCCGAAATCACTGAATCCAATGGCTCCAGTTCAATGGCATCGGTCTGTGGTGGTTGTCTGGCACTAATGGATGCCGGTGTACCGCTCAAATCACATGTTGCAGGTATTGCAATGGGCCTGATCAAGGATGGGAATCGCTTTGCAGTGCTGACCGATATTCTGGGTGATGAAGATCATCTGGGCGACATGGACTTCAAGGTAGCCGGTACCGAAAAAGGCATCACTGCATTGCAAATGGATATCAAAATCCAGGGAATTACCAAAGAAATCATGCACGCCGCACTAATCCAGGCTCATGAAGGACGAATGCATATACTGCAGATCATGAAACAGGCTCTGCCCAGCACACGTGAAGATATCTCGGTACATGCACCACGAATTATCAAACTAAAGATCAACCCAGAAAAAATTCGTGATGTGATCGGTAAAGGTGGTGTCGTGATTCGCACATTAACTGAGGAGACAGGCACCACCATCGATATTACCGATGATGGTCAGGTAACTATCGCCTGTATTAACGCCGAGGGTGGCGAACTCGCGAAAAAACGTATTGAAGACATCACCGCCGAAGTTGAAGTTGGCAGGATTTACGATGGCGTAGTACTGAAATTGTTGGATTTTGGCGCCATTGTCAGTGTCCTTCCCGGCAAGGACGGTTTGCTACACATCTCACAGATTGCCAGCGAACGAGTCAATAATGTTTCTGATCATTTAAGTGAAGGACAACAAGTCAGAGTCAAGGTTTTAGAAGCAGATGACAAGGGAAGGTTACGGTTGAGCATGAAGGCAGTCATCTCGGAAGAAAGCGGAAATCCCGCTGCAGATGCAGAAAATACGTCACCAACTACAGAATAAAACCAAAAAAACAAGGGCTCGAGTATTTACATTCAATACAATAGAGCCCTTCCAGTTCTTCAAAATCTAAAAACCAGCTATCACTGATTACTGATTATTTGGCGATTTGCCTCTCACGAATTTCATCTAGGGTCTTACAGTCGATACAAAGCGTCGCAGTAGGCCTAGCTTCAAGTCGCTTTAAACCAATTTCAATCCCACAGCTTTCACAATAACCATAATCCCCTGAATCAATCTTGCCAATAATTTCATCGATCTTCTTGATCAATTTACGTTCACGGTCTCGATTACGTAACTCCAAAGTCATATCAGATTCCTGACTGGCACGATCGTTAGGATCAGCAAAAACCGTTGCTTCGTCTTGCATGGTATGAACCGCCCGATCAATATCTTGACCCAATTCCGTTTTCATATCATCCAGTATTTTACGAAAATGCTGCAACTGGTCTTGATTCATATACTCTTCACCAGGCTTTAATTCATAGGGAGTCACATGCTTACTATGTTGCTCTTGTGGCATCTTCCAAAGCTCCTATCTTAATTCCGGTTGCATAAAAAACGTATGCTATTTACAAAATTCTGCATTATACAGCAAGTTATCATCTGCAATTGATTCGATGACTGTTTTGTACATTAACACGAAAAACCCAGGTCTTGATGTGAGTTTACACATACTCTATATCGTGTTTATGTGATTCTTATTACACATTATGGGTTTCAGAAGAGATTTTCCATTCCCCCAGTTTCCACTTTTGCATGATCGCCACGAAGAAATTGACGTATTCTGACTAAGAAGGTATAGTGTCGCCTTTTCCGGGGTGTAGCGTAGCCTGGTAGCGCGCCTGGTTTGGGACCAGGATGTCGGGAGTTCAAATCTCTCCACCCCGACCAATTTCGGCCCTAATATTGTGGGGCAAGCCCGACTTGGTGCCCGTAGCTCAATTGGATAGAGCACCAGCCTTCTAAGCTGGGGGTTACAGGTTCGATCCCTGTCGGGCACGCCACAAATGTTCTAAACAATATCATGTGGACCATATTGCCAGATACAGCTCATTATTTGTGAGCTTGTTTCCAGTTTTACAAATGGTGGCTGTAGCTCAGTTGGTAGAGTCCCGGATTGTGATTCCGGTTGTCGTGGGTTCGAGTCCCATCAGCCACCCCAGCATCCCCTTCCCCTGTTTTCACATCAATTCGTCATACTAAAAAAATAGTGATTTTTGCCTTTATCAATGAGCAAAAACCACGCGTGACTTCGTTTTTCTAAAATATAATAGGCACAAAAAACGAATTGGACTTACTGAACACCACTCTCACCGGGAACATCGCCATGAATCACAATTTATTCAACAGCCTGCTTGAGTTACCAGCCATACAAGGAAAGACTGCCCGGTATTATTCTCTACCGGCGCTGGAAAAAAATGGCATCGGCAAAATATCACGCCTGCCTATTTCCATCCGTATCATACTGGAATCGGTTCTGCGAAATTTCGACAATAAAAAAATTACCGAAACCCATGTCAGACAATTGGCCAACTGGCAACCCAATGCAACCCGAACCGATGAAATCCCCTTTGTTGTAGCACGGATCGTTTTGCAGGACTTTACAGGCGTGCCACTGCTCGTAGACCTGGCAGCCATGCGCAGTGCTGCGGTTCGGTTAGGTAAAAACCCGAAATTGATCGAACCCCTGGTTCCGGTTGATCTAGTCGTTGATCATTCCATTCAGGTGGATCATTACGGCTCCAAGGAGGCTCTGGACCACAACATGGAAATTGAGTTCTCCAGAAATAATGAGCGTTATCAATTCATCAAGTGGGGAATGCAGGCTTTTGAAACATTCAAGGTTATTCCTCCCGGAATCGGTATCGTACATCAGGTCAATCTGGAATATCTCGCACGCGGCGTACATCAGCGTGATGGTCTGGTCTTTCCAGATACACTGGTCGGCACCGATTCGCACACCACGATGATTAACGGTATCGGTGTTGTTGGCTGGGGCGTGGGTGGAATAGAAGCAGAAGCGGGCATGCTGGGACAGCCAGTCTATTTTCTGACGCCCGATGTCATTGGAGTGAATCTGACCGGACAACTGCGCGAAGGGGTCACGGCTACCGATCTGGTACTGACGATTACCGAAATGCTGCGCAAAGCCAATGTGGTTGGGAAATTCGTCGAATTTTTTGGGGAGGGCACAGCCTCGCTGACATTACCGGATCGCGCCACTATTGCCAATATGGCACCCGAGTATGGCGCCACCATGGGATTCTTCCCGGTGGATCACGCAACCATGGCGTATTTTAAGGGAACAGGTCGCACCACCGAGGAAATCGACGCTTTCCAGGCTTACTTTCAGGCACAGCAAATGTACGGCATTCCACAGAAAGGGGATATCGATTACACACAGGAATTGGCACTGGATCTAGCCACCGTCGCACCTTCCCTGGCCGGTCCCAAACGTCCCCAGGACCGTATCGAGTTGAACGATGTCAAATCCCGGTTCACCGAACTCTTTAACAAGCCTGTTACAGAAAATGGTTACGGCAAGCAGAATGATGACATCGATCAGCACTTTCCCATTCGCAATGTTCGCACCCAGAATCCAGATGTATGTACGCACGTCGGTGTCGATAACAATCACTTAACTGCGCAAAGTACCCGTAATGTAACCGAAATGGTCAGTAATCATCCGACGCCAACCAATCCTGCGTCACCTTCAGTCATCCCTTCAGGTAATGGTCAAATCGAGATTGGTCATGGCGATGTGCTGATTGCTGCAATTACATCCTGCACCAATACTTCCAATCCCAGCGTTCTGCTCGCTGCAGGATTGCTGGCCAAAAAGGCTGTCGAGAAAGGTCTGTCGGTCAAACACCATATCAAGACATCGCTCGCCCCTGGTTCCCGCGTGGTAACCGATTACCTGACGATAACCGGATTACTGCCTTATCTGGAACAACTCGGCTTTAATATCGTGGGTTATGGCTGCACGACATGTATCGGCAATGCAGGACCACTGGCAGAACCCATCGAGGAAGCCATCGTCAAAAATGACCTGGTTTGTGCAGCAGTGTTATCCGGTAATCGTAATTTTGAGGCACGCATACACTCCAATATTCGCGCCAATTTTCTGGCATCGCCACCGCTCGTTGTCGCATATGCACTGGCCGGCAGCATTTTAAAAGATCTGACACAGGAACCGATTGGTATTGGCAAGAATAACCAACCGGTCTGGCTGAAAGATATTTGGCCGAGCAGCTCCGAAATCCATTCACTCATGAAATTTGCCGCTAATTCGGATACTTTCCGCAAACTCTACAGCCATCTCACCAAGGATCATGATTTATGGAACAAAGTGAGCACGGTCAGTGGGGAAACCTATAACTGGCCGGAGTCAACCTATATCGCAGAGCCTCCTTTCTTTGAGGATTTTTCATTACAAGTTTCTGCAACCCAAGTATCCGGTGATATCAAAAATGCCTTTGCACTAGGTGTATTTGGCGACTCGGTCACAACGGATCACATCAGTCCAGCAGGCTCCATCAAGGACTCTTCGCCTGCCGGCCGCTACCTGCTCGAACACCATGTCAGCAAGACTGATTTCAACAGCTATGGCGCTCGTCGTGGAAATCATGAAGTCATGATGCGCGGCACCTTTGCCAACGTTCGTATCAAAAATCTCATGATTCCGGGAAGCGAAGGCGGCGTCACGCTGTACCAGGCTGATTCCAACTCAGAACCTGTCACGATGAGTATTTACGATGCCGCCATGCAATATCAGTCGCGAGGCATCCCGACTGTCGTGTTTGGTGGCAAGGAATACGGTACCGGTTCAAGCCGCGACTGGGCTGCAAAAGGTACCCAATTACTGGGTGTCAAGGCTGTCATTGCAACGAGTTTCGAGCGCATTCACCGCAGCAACCTGATCGGCATGGGGGTGTTGCCACTGCAGTTCAAGGGTGACGACAACGTCGGCTCACTCGGCATCCAGGGGAATGAGCGATTCGATATTCTGGGGCTGGATAACATTCAACCGCAACAGGACGTCACACTGGTCATCCACAAAAAAAATGGTGAACATCAAAGTGTGTCGTTACTGTGTCGCATCGACACTGCCATCGAAGTCGATTATTTCCGGCATGGCGGGATACTGCCTTTCGTACTCCGGGAATTAATGGCTCATTGAATTTATGATCCATGTTCAAGTGATGTAAAGAAAACAGCCGTTCTTGAAGAACGGCTGTTAAGGGTATGCCACAGAATCAAATTTGGTCTACTTCTTCATCAAGGCATGCAAATATTTCTCGAACTCCTTGGATAATTCCGGATGTTGCAACGCAAATTCTACCGTTGCCTGTAAATAACCCGATTTGCTTCCACAGTCAAATCGCTTGCCTTCAAATTTATAGCCCAATACCGATTCTTCCTTGAGCAGTTTGGCAATTCCATCTGTCAACTGGATTTCATTACCAGCCCCGCGCGCAGTTTGCTCCAGAAGCTTGAAAATTCGCGGCGTTAGAATATAGCGCCCGACGACGGCCAGATTGGATGGCGCCGCCTTGACAGAAGGTTTCTCAACGATAGCATTCACTTTGGACAATCTATCCGTCATGGCTGCACTATCGATAATGCCGTAGCGATTCACTGTTTCCTTGGGCACCTGTTCGATTCCCAGTACAGAGCAATGATGTTCGCCATAAATATCGACCATCTGGTTGAGACAACTCCTTTTATCAGAATAAATGAGATCATCAGCCAGCAATACGGCAAACGGTTCATCCCCCACCACCGATTGCGCACACAAAACAGCATGCCCCAATCCCAGTGCCTCGGGCTGACGGATATATACACAATCGATGCGTGAAGGCAATATGTTGCGTACAATGTTCAGCATCTCGTTTTTACCACTTGCCTCAAGATTGGCTTCCAGTTCGAAAGCTTTGTCAAAATGATCCGGAATGGAACTCTTGTTGCGACCGATGATAAAAATCAGCACATCGATTCCAGCCGCTACGGCCTCTTCGGCAGCAAACTGAATCAGGGGCTTGTCTACAATAGGGAGCATTTCCTTGGGATTGGCCTTGGTCGCTGGCAAAAAACGTGTTCCCAGTCCAGCCACAGGAAAAACTGCTTTTCTAATTGTTTTCATTAACTTCTTCTCCCTCAAGTCTAGTGGATTTCATCGGATGGGGCGAAATCAGGTTTCATCCCGGAGGACTCGGTCAGGTGTGATAGCCATTCGGATTGGTACTCTGCCAGTGCCAGCTGCTGGTACACATGGCATTGAGATCCAAATTCGCTTGCCAACCGATTAATGTCTTGGCCTGCTGTGGATCGGCATAAAAGCAGGCAATATCACCAGGGCGTCTTGGTGCAACCCGGTAAGGAATCGGACGACCGCACGCCTGTTCATAAGCATTTACGACATCCAGTACGCTATATCCACGCCCCGTGCCCAGATTGACTGTCAGACAACCTGAAAATGGACTGGTTTGTGCGTGCTGCGCAGCCTGCAGAGCTTCCAGTGCTTTGAGGTGACCCAATGCCAAATCCACAACGTGAATATAATCCCGCACCCCCGTACCATCTGGAGTGGGATAATCATTGCCCCATACGTTCAGTGCTTCTCTGCGACCAACGGCAACCTGCGCCACAAAAGGCATCAGGTTATTGGGTATGCCTTGTGGATCTTCTCCGATCAAGCCACTGGGATGTGCGCCAACCGGATTGAAGTAACGCAGAATACCCACCTGCAATGACTGATCGCTGTGCTGTACGTCACGCAGTATCTCTTCGATCATCAATTTGCTTCGTCCATAAGGACTGGTCGGAGACAAGGGATGGTCTTCGGCCAAGGGCAATCGATGCGGATCACCATAAACTGTGGCGGAAGAACTGAACACCAGAATTCTGACTCCGCATTCCTGCATGGCTTCCAGCAAGCGCAAGGTGCCGATAACATTATTGTCGTAATACCACAGCGGATGCTCAACCGACTCTCCTACCGCCTTGAGGCCGGCAAAATGGATCACGGCGGACGCACCGCTTTGCTTCAATGCGGCAATCAGCTCATCACGATTGCGACAATCGCCGCGTATCCATTGCAGTTTCTTGCCTGTAATCCGCTCAACGCGCTTGAGCGATTCCGGATTACTATTACAAAAATTATCAAATACAGTTACGGCATACCCCGCATTCAGCAACTCAACGCAGGTATGGGTTCCAATATATCCAGCACCGCCAGTAACAAGAATCATCGTCTTTTTGCCTCGATAAAAGTGATCAATCTATGGCTCCGGTCGATAGAACTGCCCGGGCACTGCTCAATTAACGGCAAAGTGCTCCTTGAAACACATTACAAAATGATCCAGCGATCCCACGGGTAAATGATTGATACCTGCTGCCGCCTTGCGTCCTCCACCGGTCTCAAATTGCAGGCACAACGTATCAGCACCCTGAGGATTCTGAATGGGTGCTCTTACACTGACAGTATAATTCCCAGCATGGTTCGGTGTAGCCACAGCATGAGCACGCTGCGGGCTCTCATTGGCGAGCTTGTTGGCAAAATTGCCTGTGGCACGTCGCGCCCAAGGTTCATCCGGCAGTACATAAACTGCGCATGACTCATTACTGAACAAGGCCTGCAGCTTATTTGCCTCGCCCATATCCAGCGCAAATCCTGTGGCAAGTTTGGTGAAAGCAGCCGATCCTGTAATGAAATCAAACGGATTGACATATGACTTCAATGCTTCGTAGAGCTCTGCCGGATGAAAATGCAAATCCTGCAAACTATCACCATAACCGTTATAGTTCAAATACTCTCCCAATCGCGCCAGCTGTTCTCTTTCCTGATCGACCAAACCGGCCTCGTTGGCTAGTTGTCGGCCTTTTTGCAACAGATTGTCACCAAAGGTTGCCGTGATTGCCCACAGGTGGAATTTTCCCTGCAGATGTTGATCGACAAGCAAGCTAGTGCACATATCGGCAGCCGGATCGATGTGAGGCTCGAGATTGGCATGTTGCGGAATTTCACCAGCAAAGTGATGATCGAAGTACTCAACTTTTGCCCCGGCATCCAGTAAGCGCATCAAGCCCTTGCGATTACTGTCCAGGGAGATATCCAGTACGGTGACAGTATCGCCAGCATCGGCCTGCACCCGATCAAGTAACTTGATGTCTCGTTTGACTCCGGTTACCAGTTGCGTCGCCATGGGATGATGCAATCTCAACTGGTGCAGTGCACACAAACCATCGGCATCGCCATTAAATACATCGTAATGATTCATCATGTCATCGAGAACAGTTATTCACGGAATTTTTCAGGATGCACTCAATACACCGACCTGGGTCAGATAATCGATTATCTGTCCCACTGCCTGTTCCGGTGATTGTGTCGTAGTATCGATACGAATTTCAGCATTCTCTGGCACCTCATAGGGTGAATCAATGCCGGTGAAGTTTTTCAACTCACCGCGGCGCATTTTCTTGTACAGCCCCTTCGGATCCCTCTCTTCTGCCACATGGATAGGCGTATCGACAAAGATCTCGAAGAATTCTCCCTGCTCCACCAGATCACGCGCCATTCTGCGCTCCGAACGGAACGGGGAAATGAAGGAAACCAGTACAATCTGTCCGGAATCCACCATCAATTTGGCCACTTCCGCTATGCGACGAATATTTTCGACCCGGTCTGCATCGGTAAAACCGAGATCCTTATTCAGACCATGGCGCACATTATCGCCATCCAGCAGGTAAGTATGCTTGCCCAGGGAATACAGCTTCTTCTCGACCAGATTGGCAATAGTAGATTTGCCGCTTCCGGACAATCCGGTAAACCACAAAATGAATGGCTTCTGCTGCTTGATGGCAGCATGCGCTTGTTTGTTGATATTGATTGCCTGCCAATGAATATTCTGTGACCGGCGTAGCGCAAAATGTAGCATCCCTGCACCGACCGTATTGTTGGTCAGGCGATCGATGATGATAAACCCGCCTGTATCCCGGTCTTCCTTGTAGGGATCAAAAGCGATCAATCGGTCGGAACTCAGATTACAGATCCCGATCTCGTTCAATTCCAGTTTGGTCACGGCAACATGTTCAAGGGTATTGACGTTGACCTTGTATTTCAGCGCGGACACATTCGCTGTCACCATCCTGGTTCCAATTTTCATCAGATAGGGCCGCCCCGGCAACATCGGATCTTCCGACATCCATACGATGGTGGCTTCAAACTGATCGGCCACACTTGGTGGTGAATCGGTCGTCGCCAGCACATCGCCACGACTGATATCGATCTCATCCGCCAGCGTCAGGGTAACCGACTGGCCCGAAATGGCCTGTTCAAGATCGCCATCCTGAGTAACGATTCGAGCCACCCGGCTTTCCTTGCCCGAGGGTAAAACCCGAATGGCATCTCCCGGCCTGATACTGCCGCGCACCACGATACCCGAGAAACCACGAAAATCCAGATTGGGTCGATTGACCCACTGTACCGGCATACGGAAAACACCAGAAGTGACGGTATCATCTTCGACCTGAATATTTTCCAGATACCCCATCAATGTTTCGCCACGATACCAAGGTGTTTTGGTACTCAACTCGGTGATATTGTCACCTTTCAGCGCCGACATCGGGATCGTCACGATATCCTGTAATCCAAGACCTTTGGCAAAACTGCGATATTCCTCATCGATCTGGTTATAGATCTCCTGGGAGTAATCCACCATGTCGAGCTTGTTGATGGCGAGCACGACATGCTTGATACCAATTAGCGAAACCAGAAAACTGTGCCGTTTGGTTTGAGTCAAGACTCCCTTGCGCGCATCGATCAGTATTACGGCGACATCGGCTGTCGAAGCACCGGTGATCATATTGCGGGTATATTGCTCATGTCCGGGCGTATCCGCAACGATGAACTTGCGCTTATCAGTGGAAAAAAAGCGATAAGCCACATCGATAGTGATGCCCTGTTCCCGTTCAGCTGCCAATCCATCCACGAGAAGCGCAAAATCAAGATCTCCGGCTTGCGTGCCGACTTTCTTGGAATCAGCTTCCAGTTGTGCCAGCTGATCCTCAAACAGCATCTTGGATTCATACAACATTCGCCCGATCAGCGTGCTCTTACCATCATCGACACTACCACAAGTGATGAAACGCAACAGGCTTTTATTTTCGTGTGTCTTGAGGTACAGCTCGATGTCTTCGGCTATCAAGTTCGATACATGTGCCATTAGAAGTAACCCTCCTGTTTCTTTTTCTCCATCGAACCTGCAGAATCGTGATCAATCAAACGTCCTTGCCGCTCGGATGTTTTTGTCAGCAACATCTCCTGAATGATTGCAGTCAAGGAATTAGCCTCACTTTCGATAGCACCGGTCAGCGGATAACAACCCAGCGTGCGGAACCGCACTTTTTTCATCATCGGTTGCTCACCAGCACGCATCGGCAGCCGGTCGTCATCGACCATGATCAGCGTACCATCACGCTCCACGACCGGACGCTCCTTGGCAAAATACAAGGGAACAATCGGGATGTCATTCAGATAAATGTATTGCCAGATGTCGAGCTCGGTCCAGTTCGAGAGTGGGAAAACACGTATGCTTTCTCCAGGATGCTTGCGCGTGTTGTACAAACGCCAGAGTTCCGGTCGTTGCATTTTGGGATCCCAGCGATGCTGAGCCGACCGGATCGAGAAAATCCGTTCTTTAGCGCGGGATTTTTCCTCATCACGACGAGCGCCACCAAAAGCCGCATCGAATCCGTATTTATCCAGAGCTTGCTTCAAACCTTCCGTTTTCCAAATATCAGTATGTACAGCAGAACCATGCGTAAAAGGATTGATGCCTTTCTCCACACCTTCGGGGTTGATATAAACGATTAAATCCAGCCCGAGCTTTTTTGCCATCACATCACGAAACTCGATCATTTCTCTGAATTTCCATGTTGTATCGACATGTAGCAATGGGAAAGGCGGCTTGGAGGGATAAAAGGCCTTGACAGCCAAATGCAGCATTACTGCACTATCTTTACCAATAGAATAGAGCATCACCGGATGCTCACACTCCGCCACGACCTCCCGCATGATTTGAATACTCTCCGCTTCAAGGCGCTGTAGGTGAGTCAACATTGTCAGTCATTTCCTTAATGATTAAAACATTTAGCAAAGCCATATTAATACAGTTTCATTACTCTCTTACCATGAAATAAGCCATGTTATCCGCGTAATTTTTAACTTTTGTTACAATTGAGAGGGTAAAGTTGCAGCCAAACAAAAATTAAGTATGGCCGAGTGATTCTAAGCATTAGAATTGGATTGTATGGATATTGATGATTTGAACAGCAATCAGGGCGCAGAACACTTTTGTATTAACATCACTCTATTTTTTATCCTAGGATATTTTACCCGAATCGCCTACCTTTGTCAGGAAATCGGCAAATCGATGAGCTTACAAGAGACTGATCAGCACTTCAAAATAGAGAAAATCGGTATTGCCCGAGCGTTGATCGGTACAGGGGTGTTTTTGCAGCACTTCGCAAGAGGTTGCCGCGATACGGTTTTTGACAAATTCTCCCGCAGTGAAGTGGGTATATCCCAGGACAGTACTGACACGTGAATTGACCTGGTAGCGTATGCGCCCCTCGAATGCATGACCGCCAAAATCCCCACTTTGCCCTGTGCGGTCACGATTAAACCCGGTGTCCTTAACAGTGTTACTGATATTTCCACCCAGAATATCAAACATGCGATCCCGACTGCTGGCTAACCAGTACCAGGCATAGGTCAACTCAAAACCCAGTTTTGAAGTCGGCTGCAATTCCATGCGCACTTTGGGTGCCTTCAAGTTCTCGTAGATGACATAATGATCAGCCGACCAAGGTCGAGCAAATCCAAAAAAACGATCGAACCGATTGTCCTCACCATCATTGGGATTACGATCACCACTCGCATAGCCATAAAAGCCCATGATGCGCGGCTTCCATGGATAATCGAAAGTGCGCCCTACCTCCACCGTATACCCTTGAGCATTTTGTCGCAACGGACCGCTAAAGCCCAGTTGATGGTTATAGCTGACATCGAAATCGAACCAATTGGCTACTTTTCCGTATGCCCTGAAACCAGGCATGTGAATCTCCCGATCCAGTCTATTGGTTGCAGTAAATCCGTTGGGATCGGCAGTTTGCTTCTGCCCCATGTAATAGGCCTGCAATGTAACAATATCGGACCATCTGCGCCAATGCCCAATGGCACCAAACGTCCATAGATGATCATTCGCCTCGTCAAATTTTGTTTGCAAGCGTTTTACCGGCTGCATACCGTACAAATCCAGCTCCCAGTCATTGGCCTCGCGACCGAGGTTTAACCGAAAACCTTCAAAGGAATTGGTCGTATTGCGCCATTCGTTGCGCGCAATGAATCGGCGGTCAGTCGTCTCATAAGCAAAACGCCCTACCCGGAAACGAATGGGGCGATTCTGGTTACGATCATCCGCACCCAGGCCCTGTTTAAAATACAATTCTCCATAAGCATTGATCAGGTCGTATTCATTTCTCTCCTGATCCGTAGTGACGTGGCTATTGTTGACCGCCCGCGAATCCTGAAACTCGACAGCGAAACGAAACGGATCGAGAATATCCCTTATACCCAGCCATGCACGAGAGCGCAAAAAAATGGGATCGTTATTACCTCCTTCAACATATCGGACATCATTATGTCGGTGTTCGTAACGCGTCCGCCATTCCAACCCGACATCCAGCCAGGTTAGATCCTTGAAGGCGTTGATGCCAATATCACTCAAACGGCGCACGTATCGCGGTGGATCCGATTCAGGATTAGTCGCATAGCTATCTGATCGGCGATGATAACTGGTCAGAAGCTTACTTTTGTCGGGCACGATCGCAGGCAGCGACTTTGACATATCGACTGGAGAATTTCCAGGAGCCTGCTTCGACTCAGCCAGGGTCGTATGCGGTTGCTGAAACACAACAGACCTGACCGCTTTGGTATCCGGCTCCACACCTTCAACGGCCCATACCGGTGTAGCACATATCAATGCGATACTCTTTGCCAATAACACCCAATGCCCAAGAAACCTCACTGCGCTCTCCTATCTCTTCCGGTATGTCCGGTCAGTTGATCATGTCTCCGGCTCATAGCATGAAAAGGTCTAAAAATAGACATCTTATTGAACAATAATGAATTTCCACCGATCATTCAATGTGCCACAAGCTCATTTCTTTTTGCATTTCATGGACTAGCAATCCATGAGATTAAAAGGAAACGCACGATAGCAAATTTTGAATATAAAGAGAAATATCGATTACTCATTCTCTTATAACATAAAGAAATATGAATACCGATCTCACATAAGATGTATTCACACACATCGACTACCGCACGAAAATTCAATTTCTCGATAACGATAAAACAATGCATTTCTTTAAGTTAGAATCACTAGGTAAAAGCCAGATTTTGTTTTTTGAAAGCTGATTTGTTAGATCACTCTATCCATTGCTCATACAAACAAATAACTGATGTGGTCTGATCCTGAAGTCATCCAAGATGAGAAAATCCGTGCGAGCGCCAATCAAGAAGTTGCTCGCAGAATGCGTTTGGGCGGTCTGTTTTATGTTGTATGCTGTAGCGCAATTACTCAGATGCCGTCCTCTTTATCAGGGCAATCCCAGGGCATTCTGTTCATCTCCATCTTTATCGCTCTATCGCTCATACGGTTTGCAGTCTGTCATTTTGCTTTAAAAGAATCCGTTTCCCGCATCAGGGTCGTCGAGCGCTCGATCTCGATCATTTATATCACTACGGCATCGACCTGGAGTCTGTTGCTGATATGGATATTCACCTCACTCGGAGTAACCGATCATGCTGCCACACTGGCAGTCATCGCCACAGTTGGTTTTATCGCTGGGGGAATTGCTGCGACGGCCCCTCGCATTCGTTTGATGCTCATGTTTGGATTTCTGATTTATATCCCGGGACTCATATGCCTTGCTTTTCTCTATCCCAATGACAGTGGGTGGATTTTGATCATCATCGGGCTCGCATATTTCACTTTCACGATACATAACGGCAAACTACAACATGACAACTATTGGATAGCCAGACAGCAAACATTACTGCTCGAGAAGCAGGCAATCGATCTGGAACAGGCGCACCAGCAGGCAGTAGCAGCAAACAAGGCCAAATCTGCATTCCTGACCACCATGAGTCATGAAATCCGCACACCGATGAACGGTGTTCTGGGCATGACAGAAATTCTTGCGAACACGTCGCTAACCCCAGAACAAAAAAATCACATCGATGTCATCAGAAATTCCGGAAGAACTCTGCTCAGAATCATTGACGATGTGCTCGATCTGGCCAAACTGGAAGCTCACAAACTCAAAATCGTCAATCGCAGCTTCGAGCTGGAATCATTCATTACGGAAATCGAACTCTTGTTCACCCCCAGAGCCAAAGAAAAATCCCTGAATTTCACCATCCAGACCGATTGCCCTTTGTCTCGACCGCTGATTGGCGATCCTGATCGCATCAAGCAAATCCTGTTCAATCTGCTTGGCAATGCTTTCAAATTCACCCAAAGCGGAGAAGTTCGACTTATCGTGCAGTGCTCCCCCCTCATCAAACAAGAAGGCATCACACTCCAGTTCACGGTTTCCGATACTGGCATTGGCATATCTCCCGAGAATCAGGAACTCCTGTTTCAGGAATTCACACAAGTGGGCGAATCGTCCCAGCATATCCGTGGCACTGGCTTGGGGTTGTCGATTACGCACAATCTCCTGGCATTGATGGGAGGAAAAATCAGCGTTACCAGTCAGGAAGGCAAAGGTTCGCAATTTACCGCGAGCATTCCCCTTCGCTTTGACACTGAACTCTCAAACATCTCACTCATCCAGCAGCCTGAAATATCCGCACTTCAAACAAGCGCCACAAATCACTGCCGCGTTTTACTGGTCGAAGACAACGAAGTCAACCAAATCATTAGCAATGCCATTCTGAAACAACTGGGATGTGAGATTACTCTTGCAAACGATGGCCAAGAAGCCATCAAGGCATTCTCTTCTGCACCCTTTGATCTGATCCTGATGGATTGCAACATGCCCGTCATGGATGGATTTGAAGCCACACAACAAATCCGTAACCTAGAACGTCAACAAGACATCACGACTCCGATTCCCATCATTGCTTTAACGGCACACGCATTTGACGAAGTCAAACAACAATGCCTGGACGCCGGCATGAACGAATACCTCAGCAAACCCTTTGACAAACATCAACTTGCAAAATTGATAAACCAATTATTGCCCGAACACGAAATCAAGAACCCACCTAAACGCACCACCTCATAAAGCTCCACCCAGTAAGCAGGAACATCTCCTTAATTCATTCCTTAGAAAGGACTCCATTGCCCACGTGAAGTTACAAACGCGCCAGAACCGATCCAGAATTACTCGCACCCCTCAAATGAGGACAAATAAATCCCATTACCGACAATTACTTATCGGATGGAAAACATCAACAACTTCCCATCCTTGTATTAACAAAAACATCTTCAACAATAGAAATAACTCTCGCAAGTAGCAAAGCTCTTTTATAACGGCGATTTTTTCAGGTATAATTCGCGACTTGTTTTTGGGTCGTTAGCTCAGCCGGTAGAGCAGCGGACTTTTAATCCGTTGGTCGGCAGTTCGAATCTGCCACGACCTACCAAATAAAACAATCACTTAATTGCAATCTTCCAAATTACTGTTAGTTAGCAATAGCTGGCTTAGTGTAATTAATCGCCTCATTTGGTACTAATTTTCGCTTTATTTGGTACTGCGCTTTCCTCAGTTTAACGGGGGATTTTCTAAAAATTCCTGATGATTAACTCCGAGCGTTTTGCTGGTTGATTGTTGCCGGATAATGTATAGGAAATGTCCACCGAATTGGTGGTCAATCCAGAGAATATTTTTCTCATTTCGGGGATATTGTTGACCGATATGATCATCCTGCCTTTTATCGTTTTTGCCAGCCCGGCCATATTCTCGTACTGCTCAAGACCAAAATCAACACCATAGCCTTCCGTGCCCCAGTATGGCGTGTCGAAGTAGAAAAGAGTGTGTTCGCGGTCGTACTTGCGTACGCAGTCCTGCCATTCCAGATGCTCGATATAGGTTCGTGAAAGTCGCAAGTGGGCCTGGCTCAGGTCTTCTTCCAATCTTAACAAGTTAAGCCTGGGAGCCGAGGTGGTGGCCGTTCCGAAGTTTTGACTGGCCACCTTGCCCCCAAATGCCAGTTTCTGCAAATAATAGAAACGGGCTGCACGCTGAATATCTGTCATGGTTTCGGGTGGGGTAATCTGCAACCATTTGTACATTTCGCGGCTGGTAAGTGACCATCGGAATTGTCTGGTGAATTCGTCCAGATGATGCTTGATCACACGATACATATTGATCAGCTCGCCATTGATGTCATTCAGCACCTCGACTTCCGCCGGGTCCTTCATGAAGTAAAGTGCAGCCGCTCCGCAGAACGGCTCTACGTAACAGGTGTGCTGCGAAAACAGTGGCAAAATCGTTTTGGACAGACGGCGTTTCCCGCCTATCCACGGAATAACCGGGTAATTCGCATTCATACTGCAAGCCCTCGTTCTAGTTCTATATGTTAGGCTTGTCCTGCTGCGTCGACGTGGCAGGAAGCCTTGGCTGTTGCTCACAGACATGAACTGTGGGTTGCAGTGGCCAGCTCATGCGCGAACATGAGACTGGCCGCTTCTTATATTGCTACGCTATAAACTGCGGTTTTGTGGTGATCATCCCTCCTGCAGCATCGTTGGCGTAGATGCTCGCATTCATGTACGTTTTCCAGCGCGTCCAGTTCAGATTCGGCGGCGTTAGAGACTCGTAATTGCGCTGGATGATCACGTAATTTGCGTTGTAATATTTGATTCTGTCCATCATCCATTGGCCCGTCGGTGGGTCGTTATAGTTGATGTTATCACTCTGGAGTATCTGGGCCGGTGCGGTAGGCCAGTTGTAATAATCCCGGTTGCCCGACATCGTTTTCATATCGAGAGGCTGGACCTGCATGATGATTGGGACATTGCCTTCCAGGACCGGGTTGATATTACCCAGCTTCAGATTGGTACCGGTATGGATATTCGCCGTTGTGAAAGCCAGCTTGTTGGCAATGAGCCCATCTGTCACTCCAGCAGCCGTCATATCCAGATAATACTGGTTATCGAAATTGACACACTCGGCAACAATGCGGTTGGGGAAAATAGACTTCGCATATTTAACAAGATTTTTGCGACCATCGTAATGATTGTTTCTGCTGTTTCCTGGTTCATAAGCGACAAAAGGTGTGGCAATAGCGGCTTCGGTAAATATGATCCCGGCAAATACTGGATCATCCTTATATCGCGCAGCAAGCGCATCAAGGAATGCGTAATACCGTGTTTTCAGTGTGTTCGTTCCAGCTGCTGCGGTGAATTTATAGCAATTGAAGTTATACCCACGCGGCATGACAGCGCCACCCACATTGGGGTCCGCTGACTCGTAGCACCAGCAATGATTGAACTTTTTCGCGTTAACTATGGGGCTCGTCTGCGCCGGTGGGAAAGCAGCGGGATCTTTGTAATAACCCCCGTTCGCCGATGGTTGCGTCATTAGATCAGGTGGAAAACTATCAACCGGCGCAGCCAGACTAGCAGGGTGCATCAGATCTAGGTTTAACATGACTTTCTTTCCCTGCCCGGTTGGCCGTGTAAGATTGCGCACGGTATCCAGCACGAAATCGACGAAAGTCCACGTAAACACTCCGGGCGTTTTCTCGATCTTCCCCCACTCCGCAAAAACCGTGATGCCCTTCATCCACATGTTACGATCCAGCTCACCCCAGATCGTATCCGCATGCGCGGTATTGTTTGGCTGGTATGGGTTCGGCATGTGCGAATGATTTGCCACCATCGCCTCATTGTATTGATATTGCTCGATCTTGGCATACTGGCCTGGGTCCCATGCAATGGTCGTGGTTCCGCCACCTCCACCTCCGCCACCGCCTCCTGACGGCAACGCAGGATCGGTGTAATTTGGAACGCTGATCTGGCCTGGTATCAGAGTTGTGACAAACGTCATGATCTAGCCCTCCAGAATCACGCCGAAGCTGAACAGGCTAACGGTGGTGGATGCTGGCATGACGCTGCATTCCAGTGTCAGTTTCATGTCCGACACGACATTGATCAGGGTGGTCGCATCGAGCTGGGCGCCTCCAGACCCACCGCCACCACGCGCTATCCTGTTACCGCAGCGCGCCGATGTGGCAGTAATGAATGAAACCAAAGATTCCGCAGGAATATCAAAGTTGTCTGTTGCCGAAATCGATTGTGTATAGACGAGGGAATTGTTCTCTCTTGCAGCCATGTCGGTGCCAAAATTGGCCCTGACGGTGGGCGATGTGGTGCCGACCTTGCGCACGGTCATCAAGATCCTGAGCCTGGAATCATCGTAGAGCAGCCCTGCCGGGATAATGGGATCGCCACCTGCGCCCAGGTTGAATTTTCCGACAGCAGTCAGACTTACGCTGGGCGATGCCAGCAGACCGAATTCTTTCCAGAACAGGATTTGCGGCCCGAACGGGCGCCATCTGTTATTAATCGCATCCGCCTGCAAATATGCGCCAAAAGAACTGGCGCCGACACCCACCAGGCAATCCTGATGTAACCTGACAACCGCACAGTGCGGGAAGGTGTTGGCCGCTGGAAGGTTGGATACGCCGGTGATGGTAAAGCCTGGCAATTTGAATGTTTGCGTAGCGGCTTTGATCTCGACATTATTCTTGTCGAGCATTTTATAGCCACCCGCGCCGTTGCTGGCGTGTCGCATAAAATTACCGGCAGCCAGTATAGCGGCCTCATCGACCGTTCCCGCTCCACCTCCACCACCGAAAAACTGCAGCACCAGCTTGTCTCCATCCGCGAACGTGGCCGACGACATCGACAACACCTCTATCGTCAGCTTGAACCAATCCGCATTGTCAACGGCAGCGGCCGTGAACTTGATCATGGCCAACGGGCTATTCAGGTTGGTCGCAGGCTTGACCATACAATACCAACCCGATGTCAGCAGCAGCCAAAATCCTGACAGGTCAACACCAGATGGCATCATTTCATCGATATACATTTCGGTGGCCAGCGCAATATTGGTGTTGTTGAACATGATCTTGCCGGTTCCCGGCTTTTGTGCAGTCGTCACCGTGCTGTAGTTCATGCGGATACCGCCTGGCTCGCCGTTGGTGCCAGGTGCACCCGAAGCATCGGCGCCGGGATCACCTTTCCATTTTTGCCACTTGCCAGCAAAATCCGCTGCCACGGGCGTGGCGAGCACGGACAAAACGGTAATGGCAATGTATTGCAGGGAAGCGGATGGCACCAATGAGAAATTGGCCCCATTCAAGTCCGATGCGTAAGCGATCACCGGAATGGAAGCTGATCCAGATGGCGTTACAGGGTCATTGATATCGATCACGCCGTCCTTGAATATCAGCTTGCCATCCACGAACTGCACAAAATTCTGCTCCAGTGCCCGCTTGACCAGATTGGTAATGATCATATAACCCCTCCTTATTAATAATTAGAATGACCCGATCTCGATTGTCCGGACGCTCAGGAAACCCGATGCATTGCGCACCGTCTGCATCACATGTGTTGCATCCAACGCATCGCACGACAGATATCCCGACGCAGCGGTGACGGAATCACCACCCTGGCGTTCGTTTATCGGTCCAGTCATGATCCTGTCGTCACTGGTAATGGTGATTACCATCGCATCCACACCCTGACTTGAGCTCCCCAGCCACGATGCATAAATCCTGTTTGAATCCATTTTTGCTGCATAAACATGCGCATTTGACGGGACACTCAGATCGACGCTGATCAGTTTGCTGACGATCAACACAGGCGACGTCCCGGAAATATCTACGATATAGATGGCAAGAGCCCCAGTACCTCTGTCCACGGGCTTGACGATCACAGCACGCAAGGAACTCATGATCACGACGGCAAATGCCGATTTCACATCCGTACTGGATGGGGATGACAGCGTAAGTACAGTGCCTGTGGCTGCCGGTGTCGATCCGGTTAGCGACTGCAGCCGCAGAACCGTTTGTCCGGTAGCCCCAACGGTAGCGGTCAACGCCTTGGTGGCCGTTATTTTTTTGACATAATCGTAAATGTAGCCCCCAGCCGTATTGTCCGCATTTACCTCGGCGCTGATGCCGCTGATGGTGTTGCCTGTCAGGTCGAGGACACGCTCACGCAGATTTGTTCCAACACTGTGATAGACGCAGAGCAATTGGGTAGTCGTCATTGCAACCAACCCCGTTCCTTCCGGTGTGCCGGCAATAGCGGTATTGATCGTGGCCACGGGTCCTGGTATTGGTGTATTGCCAGATATGTCGAGGACATATCCCTTGATGTTATTGCTGGTTGTTTGCTGATACACCACGGTAACCTGGGTGGCGCTTTGTGCGGCAATGCTGATGTTTCTGACCGCCTCCCCATTGATCACGACCGGCGATCCCGATGCCGAACCGAAATTGAGCACCACCACCTCCAAAAAACCGGTCGTGTTGTTCTTGTAGGCACAAACGCCTTTCGTGGCTGTCAGCATCGTAAACGCAAGGCTGCGTGAGTCGACGCCGTTGACCACCTCTGGCGCGTTAGCGTCGTAAATATTCAGATTGTCCCCATTCGCAAACCACACTCCCGCAGCAGAAGATGTGTCGGAACAGGAGAATGCAACGATCTTTCCCGGTTCGATTGCGCAGATAAACGCCCCATCGTCACGAACCACCGAGAAGCGGAACAGCCCTGCGTTCTTGATGACTTTAACCGGCGAGCCTTTTTCAAGCGTGGTCGCATTGGGCATCTTCACTTTTTTGCCTGCCGCGGTCATGCTGATCACTTGCAGACGGCCTCCCGTAGCCGTCAGCGTGAGATCAACCGCGCTGCTGAGCGTGTCTGCCCCGCCATTGGTGGTTTTGGTCAGCAATGCCCAGTTGGTCGGGTCATTACGTGGCGGGGTTGTGCCTGCGCCGTTGGTTTTGCGCCGGTAATCGAAAAAATAGACTGGATCCCAGCGCACCTGGCCAGCGCTATAGGTAGTGCCCGACACCCACTCGGCAGAGGCCAGCGCCGCAACAGCAGCCTGGGCATTTGCGTACATTATTTCCATTTCGCCGGCGATCTGGTTTGCAGCCTCTCCCCACGGTTGAATTTCTGGAACAAACGTACTCATCGACAGCTCGAAATCTTCCGGGGTCTGCTGCAACGAACTGGGTAGCGGTTCGGTAAATCGCGGAATTAGTGTTGTAGGCATCGGCTATATTCCTATCAGTCTGAGATCGACATTGGCGATCTTGTGGTTTTGCGGGATGATCCTGAAACGTTCCGGTATGCCCACCATCACATGCATTTGCGAATAGGCATCGACCTGTTCCATTGCAGACCAGAACACCGGTTTGTTTTTGATGGTTTTCTTGAATTGTGCAACGGCATTGACTCTTGGCGCGTCAAGCTCGAGCTGCATTTCGAGGGACGATGGTGCTTCGTTCGGCTTTAGGGTGGGCCAGCCTGAACTGTCGAATTCGATGTCGCTGTAGCTGTTGTCTTCCGATACCGAATTCCAGTCAATCATGCCGATCTCGGTAGCCAGGCCGACGCCGAAACGTCCGAGCTCGCATATGCCGGACGGGTCAGTCAGCGTCACCGAGATCACCGGGTCTGGAATGGGCGGAATGTCAAAACTCGACACGACGCTGTCATATACAAACGGGGCGTAGCAATACTCATAGAACGTTGAGGCATGGCGCGACAGCAGCCATCCATCCATCGTGAAAATCTCCGGTCCGTCCATGCCGTTTTTGATGGTCAACTCGAGCACGGCCGCCTTGAGGCCATCTAGCACCAGCGCATTTATCCGCCGCTTTGGCCGGATCACCACTGTCAGTGGCGATTGCCCACGGCTAGGGTTGCCCTGGTACCAGTTGAACATCCTGAACCGGTTGGTGTAGCTGCGTTTGATCCATTTGGCAGTGCTCGCCGGAACCACATCGGTATTGGTTTTGAGCGGATCGTTATTGACATTGCCCGCAATCAGCGACTCAAAAACCAGATGACTATTGGCGGAAATCACGCTGCACAATGCGCCCTCGGCGAATGGCGTGGTGGTGTCCCACAGCGGCTCATCTGGGTCGGGCTCGGGTATGCTGCTACTGATCAGCAGGTCGTCCGTGATATCGATGGGCAGAAATGCCTTTACCTGTGTTCTCATGCTGCTTTAGTCCTTAAGGTGGTACCGCCGCGGGTAACGGCATTGAGCCGGGCGGCGGTCGTTTCGCTGTGTTTTTTAACCTGCCGGATTTCGACGACCAGAGTGCGCAGTTCGGCCAGCACATCGTCATTGCGCAGCAATCGGGAAAAATCGTTGTTGCTGGCGATGCGGCTGGGGCCAGTGAATTCAAGCTCGGGGCCGTTCTCGCCAACGATGCGCAGGCCGCCGCGGTGATAACCACCGGATGCAAAGCGCTTGAGCCCCTTTTTATCGGCCCAGGCGTAAAGGTCTTCCAGTTTCGCTCCAGTGGCCGCGGCATACTGGGCAAAAGAAACGCCGTTGGCTTTGGCCGCGTTATAGATGTCCATCTCACTCCGTCCGGGCGTGCGAACGAAATCGCGTATCTGCTGATCTGTGATTTTCGGATTGCCTGAAACCGGCGTGCCGCCAGTGGCTGGGTCCTTGACCAGGTCGGATTGCGCGCCCCCGAGCTGCAGGATTTTGTTATTCAACACACCGATGGCGGCTGTCAGATCCGTAATCGCTGGCGAGATGCCATTCATGGCGTCGATGGCGCGCTGCCCCTGTTCCAGCAAATCGTCCAGCCGCTGCATCTGTTGTTTGAATCCGGATTCGAGTGCCTTGCGCTGGTCTATCAGCACATCCAGGGATTTCTCTTCGACCGTTAACCGTGAATCGGCCATGCCACCAAGCTTGCCCAGCAGGATGGCCGTTTTGGCCTGCTCGCGAGCCATCTCGAATGGACTGGAACCGCTGATGGATTTACTGTCACCCAGCACACCCAGGGCGCTGCGCAGACTATCGGCATCGGGTAGTGCGCCGCCTTTGCTGGCGGTTTCGATGGCATTTCTGATCTGCTGTTTGGCCTGATCGCGCGTTAAAGGCGCGATGGAATTAACGGTTGATTTCAGGGCATCAGACAACGACTTCAAGCGACTGACGGAATCGGTGACATTCTGGATACGGGTATTGACCGCATCCAGCGCATTATTGTATTTGCCGGCCAGCTGCTTGCGCTCTTCGTCAACTGATTTCTGCAACCCGGTGAAAGCAGTGTTGAGCGCGGTCATCTGCAATGCTCGGACACGCTCGCGTTCTGCTTTTGCGGCCTCTTGTGACGCCGTGGCAAGCTGTTCCTGCGTATTTCTGACTTCGATGAACGCCCCTTGCAGATTCAGCAAAGATTGCAGGGTTTGTTCGGAAATGCCATTGACACTGCCAAACGACTGCACCAACGAGCGAAACTGATCTTTTGTCAGGTCGGTGGACAGACCCAGTTTCGTCAGTTCGGTATTGAGCCGTTCCTGTTTAGGAGCAAGCCGCTCCTGTTCGTTCAGGAAGTTATCGGCAAAAAACTGCGCTTTAGTCATCAGTGCGTCGATGCCGCCAGCCGCATCGACAAATGCCGTGCGACCCTCGAAGCTGGATCCGGACACGAATGCCCTGGCGTTTGCCACCGAACTACCGAGCAACGTGCCTGCATCGACCAGTGCGGTGAATTCGGCATTCAGCCGCGTCAACGTGGCAAAGGCCGATTCTCCGGATTTAGCCAGCTCGTTGATTTGAGGCACCAGACCGCGGGCAAAATCATCGCCGATACTGGCGAGCATGCCTTGAATCGCTTCCTGCGTCAGCGTTTTGCCTTTTTCCGATTCGAGGCGGATTTCACGGCTGTAGCCGGTGATCGAATCCTTGCTGATGCCCAGGTTGTCGGCAAACTGTCTCGCGCTATCGGCAAATGCACCGATGGTGGTATCGAACAGCTTGACCAGCTCGGATTCATTCTGCGCCGATTGTTCGTGGTGCTTGTTGCGGACCAGCAGCCCGCCCTTGGCGCGATAGACATCGGTCACCCGACCGTCGAATCCGTCTTCACTGGCCGTGCCGATGGCTACCTGCTGGCGAAACTTCATTGGGCCATGTCCGAACAGCGAATTCATGAGCGGCACGACCGGAATAAAATCACCGAGAATTGGGATGTCGCCAACCGCATTCATGGCCTTGCCAAAACCGCCACCCATGCGCTTATCGCCCGCAAACGAGCGGAATAATTGCGTTGCAGCAAATGCGGCCATCAATGGACCAGCAGCGGCCCCCACGAAAGACCCGGCGGACGCCCCAAGTGCATTGGCACCAGTGAGTCCCGATGCACCCCACAGCGCTTGCGCACCTTGTGCTGCGGCAGCGCCGGTACCGCCCATGCCGGAGGCAAACGCGGATATGGTGCTCGAACCGACCATGCGTCCGAGGCCACCGATCAGGCTGGAACCGCCATTGACGATCCCACTGGAAAACCCGTTAAAAATGGTCTTGCCTGCGTTAAGCAGGTTTGCGCCATTGAACAGGCTATTCAGCATGCCGCCACCGGCAGGCGATCCCCCTGTCAGTGCACCGGCAAAAGAGCCCTCAAGCGATGCGCCGATATTGATGATCCATTTACGAACCGTGAGCTGGTACAGCATGTCGATGATGGCGATCTTGATCGATTGACCGATGGACTCCATGGCCGATTTGCCATGCGCGGCAAACTGGACAAAAGCGTTTCGGGCGGTCTGCTCGACATTACCCCACATCTGGTTCCATTCTTGCGACGCCTTGCGTGCCGCTTCCCCGGCCGCCCTGGCTGCTTCCTGCTCGGATTTTTCGATGGCTTTGATGGCTTCCATGCGCTGCTTCTCGGCTGCCATCAGTTCTTCCTGACGTTGCGTGGCCAATGCCCAGGCTTGCGCGGAAGCCATGATTTCCTGCGCCAGCTCTTCTGTCGGGGCTTTGGCAGCCTCGGTGGCGGCCACCAGCATTTTTTTCTGGATGGCGTTCAGGCCGATCTGTTCGGTTTCGAGTTTGAGCGCTGCGATGACGCGGGTGGAGCTGTCCACCATGCGCTGCATTTCACGTTCGGCTGCCGCAGCTGCACGCTCTCGCTCCTTCGCGACTTTCTCGGCGGCATCCTTCCATTCCTTGGGCAACTCCGGTTTGGCGCCAGGCGTGACGACCTTCTTACCCGACATCGCTTCTGCAGTTTCCTGCGCGGCCTGCCCCAGCCGCTTCAGATCCTGGATACCGTCATCGATACGCTGCTCGAGCGCATCGACATCTTTTTTGCTGAAAACAAAATTATTAAATGGGGCGACCCCGTTCATGCCGTTCATGCGCTCCAGCTCAGTGCGCATTTCAGCTATTTTCTGCTTCTGTGCATCAACAGCCGATAGTACTTTGGCGCCCGATAACGCATCGACAAACCGCGTTGCCAGCACGATGCCGCTCGACAACAGATCAAGCAGGCCGGTATTGCCAATGGCGGTTTTAAGATCGGAAAACGAGTTTTCCAACCGATTGATTTTGGCATTGAGCCCTTGTGCAGCGGCCTGCGACTGCGCGCCAAAAGTGGCTTCCAGCTCTACAGCCAGACCCGGCAACAAGCGCTCTGCGGTCACCTGACCCTGCTCCAGCATTTTGTCCAGCTCGGCGGTGGTAACACCAATCGCTCGAGCGGCCATCTGGAATGCACCAGGCAGGCGCTCACCCAGTTGCCCGCGCAATTCTTCTGCGTTGACTTTGCCCTTGGATATCATCTGCTGGATGGCCAGCAGTGCCCCACCGGTATCTGCTGCAGACATACCCAGCACGGTGGCAGCCTTGGCTACCGCCAGAAAAATGTCTCGGGTGGCTTGACCTTCAAGCTGGGTACCCTTGGCGGCTGCCGCCAGCTTGGCATACTGGCTCGATGTGGTTACAAACTGCAGCCCGAGTTTTTCCGATTCCTGGCGCAGAAAAGCGGTTTCACGAGCTGCGGCTTCTGCGCTGCCAGTTGCGACGACAAGAGTATTGTTCAGGCGCTCATTGGCCAGTGCAGTATCGATGATGGCGCGGCCTCCCGCCATGGCTGCCTGGTACGACAGATAGGCACCTGCGCTCTTGGTCAGCGCACTGCCAACGCGGTCGATGGCGTTGCTCTGCTCATCGGCTGCGGCTGCCACGTTCCGGCTGGACGCGGCCTGACGTTCCTGTTGCTGGGACAGACCGGCCGACTCTGCTCCTGCCTTTCTGGCGGAATCGGCAAGTCCTGCCAAAGCCGCCTTGGCGGCATTGGTCTCGGAGACGAGAACGCGGCCATCGGCGGTGATACGGATGCCGACATCGAATGTCTTGCTCATCGTCTGTTCAGCACCTCAAGCGCTGCCGACTGCATCGCCAGCAGGCTTTCCATCAGCGCACGCCTTTTGGTGGGTCGAATGTTGAACATGATCAGCGCACTCTCGATATCAGCGCGATGCACGCCAACAAACTGGCCAGAAAAGCCATCCTGCTGGTAACTGCGAGACAGCGACAGAAAGATGCGAACGGTTTTCCAGTTTTCCGGCCATACCGCAAAACTCTCGTCATGATCATCCTCCCTGTTCTGTTCGTGCTGTTCGATTACCTGCTGCCATTCCTGCGGATCGGCAAAACGCTCATCCACAGGCAACTGTGCTGACCGTGCCGCCCAGTGACGGGCGGCATCGATCAGTTTTTTGCGGTTGCTTTCTTGCCCTGTGAAATTTCCAGATAGGCCGCGACGATGCCATTGCGCACATAAGGCTTTGCGATGACCATGTTCAGGTTGTCCTCGGTAAATTCCAGCGGACTGCCGAATTCGTCGCAAATATCGTCGCCCCAACCTTTAAATACGTTGTGGATCAGATCCTCATCGTTGCCGCCGTTGGCATAGATGGCAGCGAATTCGGCGCTGGTGATGACGCTGAACTTGCCGGTGAATACCGACTTGGTGGTATTGCCGCCATCACGCGGAACGTTGACGGTGACTGGCCAGCTGATTTCTTTTGGGTTTTCGATTTTGAACATGGTTTTCTCCCTGATTGTGGTTTCTGTATTCCCGCTTTCGCGGGAATGGCGGTTACGGTTTATTGCGTTGCATAGGTGAATTCATCGTTTCCGGCGGAGCTGGGCACAAAATTCAGGTTCATGCTCAGCATCACCAGATTGTCGGTTTCACTGGTTTCCGGGTTGGTCAATTGCACGTTGCTGGCATTTAGCAGCGCCTTGTTTCCAGCCGTGACGCCATGCGTCATCGACAGGGCACCCAGCGTGCCGTTGCGGCAGATGGTCAGGAAATCCTTGACCGATGGTTTGGGGCACTCGATCACGACCTGTCCGGTCATCTTGCGGTTGGTGAAATACATGCGTTCGGAATTGGGCCGGTTCTTGTACACATGCTCGTTGCCCTGCGTGATGGTGAGTGAGGCGAGCGGCGCAGCAAATCCGTGCAGCGTGAAAACGGTATTGGTTTTGGTCATGGCCAGCGGTGTCTGGAATGCCGTCAGCACCGGCGT
Organism: Nitrosomonas sp.; assembly: GCA_024282035.1. Taxonomy (GTDB): domain Bacteria; phylum Pseudomonadota; class Gammaproteobacteria; order Burkholderiales; family Nitrosomonadaceae; genus Nitrosomonas. The sequence continues at coordinate 18,069 of JAMWZR010000007.1, read as the reverse complement.
TCCTGGTGCGGCATCGGCCACGCCTCCATACAGCCCTTCGTAACGCATGTGGATGTAGGGAATCTGCCCCTCTGCCATGCGCCATTCTGCGGAGCCATAAGCGCCAAGCATCTTGTGGCGCACGCCGTCCCAGTAGAAATATTTGGACAGCGATTCCTCGTTGTCCGAAATCATCGCGTAGGTTACGGGGCCGGTCGTAGGTGTTGCCGTCTCCGACATGCCCGCACCACGCATCAGCACGCCATAGCCTGGTATGCCTGCCACGGTGCCTGCTCCTGACATCTCGATGTCGTATTCCATGATCATGGTGTCGCCCACGTTGATCTGGGCGCGGTTGCCAAAATAGGGCAGCGCATGATTGCGTTCGGCATAGCGCACATTCAATGGCTTGACGGTGAAATTCGATATCAGCACATCGTTGGTGCCCACTACCGGGGTGGAATCCGTGCCGTAAGTCGTTTCCAGTTTTGCAATCAGCAGTTTCTTATTGGCCTTCATGGGTCAAACCCTCCGTTTCCGTTTGTTGAGATGCAGCCTGGTCATTCAGGTCCGGCCCGGCAACCCGCTGGCGCTTTCCGGTTGCGGAATCGAATACATAACTGCCGCCAATGCCGCGGAATTCGTCGTTCTGGATGTCGACTGCCAGCGCTTCCGGCTGGCTTTCTGGAGCGGTGTCCTCCGTACTTCTGGTTTTTGCCATTACAGGCTCCTTATGAAATGGGATGTCGTGAATTCGTCCTGCCACCACAGCACCTGGTCGGTGAGTTGCAACAGGCGGCCGCCACCGAATTCGACCGGGTCAAAACCGTCATCAGGCTGCCAGCCATGCAATGCAGTCATGATGCTGGTGCGAAGTGGCAGCAGATCGGACTGGGCGGCATCGCCCCTGGCATCGCGCAGGTTCTGCACGGCCACAACCACGGCAAAGCGCACGGTGTTGTACTGAGAAACCAATTGCGTGCCAGTGCTGGATTCCCGGGAGCGCTCTGCGCTGGGTAGCACAAATGCTGCCGGGGTTTGTTTCAAGCCCTCGGCCGCAGCGGTAAAATCGGCGGCACCGCCCATTAACCTCAATTCCGGCACACTGACCTGCAGGCGGGCGATAATCCATTGATGGTCGAATAGCGCGACAGACACTGTTCATTACCCCCTGATCCACGCCAGCAGCAACGCCACAGCAATGATCAGGATCGCGAGCGGCCATGCCGTGCTACCTTTGCCGATTGCGTACAGCCATGATTTATCCATTGACTGCCCCTGACAGATGCTGGTTGACGATATCCACGATACTGTCCTCGTCCCGTGCGTCTATGCCCAGATAAGGGCGGGCCGGGATGGTTACTTTGCTGACGCGGCGACCGGTTCCATCCGCCACCTTGAAAAACAACCCCTTTGCATTCTTTGCCCTGATTTCCCCACCCGTCTGGTGAATGGCCGCATAGATGGCATTGGTACCCCATTCGGCAAAATCACTGCCAGAGCGACTGGTGATGGAATTCAGCAGGCGGGTGGATTCGATCAGCGTTTTCCCGCCTTTCTGCTGCACCCTGATACTGGGTTGCCAGGCCTTTCCGTCCGGGCCGGCTCCGGTTTTGAAACGGTCGCGCGTTGCGTTTTCGCCATAGGTTGCGATGTCCTGCATCACCTCCGCTGGAGATTGACCCAGCGCAATCAGCCGGTTTAATGCGGCATTGATCTGACGGTCATTGATGTCAACACGGTAAGTCACGGCCATCAGATGAACCCTCCCGAGTTTTCGCGCTTCCATACCGGCTGTGTGGCCGAAATGACAGAAAGATTGCTCGATGCCGGTTTACCCGCGGTGTTGTCCAGCCCCAGTTCGGCGCGGCCGGATGCTACATCGCGCAGCAGAGCGATGGCGTCCTGATAGCGCTTTTCGACGATTTCCGTCACCCGGTCTTCATGCAACGCATAACGGGCCACGTCACATGCCAGGCGCTCCAGTTCGGTTGGCAACGGTGCAGATAGCGGTAGCGAGTAGCGCACGGCCAAATAACCATTGATGCGCGCGTCGGCATCCGCCAGCGCTCGGCTCACCACCGTTGCATCGATCACACCGAGATGCTGGCGGTCGGTGAGCTGGATCAGCTCATCCTCGCCAAAGCGGTCAATCAGATTCTGCTGGGTGGCGTAGGTCATGGTTACTCAGCTTTTGGTGCGGTTTTTTTGGGCGTCTCGGCCTTGGTTGCCGGGGCTTCGATTACCGCGCCGATATCCAGAAGCGGTTTTGCTGAGGCATCATCCAGATCCAGCAATTCCCCCTCCTGACACAGCCTGTTGTCATGGCTGATTTGCCGTTGTGCGATATAGCTTTTCATGTCTGTTTTTCCTGCTGGTTTTTGGTCGGGCTTCCCGGCCTGGCCGGAAAGCTCATGGATCGCTCGTTTAGGCGACAGCGTTTTCAAAGAAATAGCCGAGGTCGGTTGCCGTCACCAGCTCTTTTAGCCGCTCGCCAGAGCGCACGCGGACTGCGCCGTCCAAGCCGATAGTCGGTTCGTCGATCATTCCGGCGATCTTGTCGCCAAACTGCGCGGTGAATCCGAATGTGGCACCTTGCTGTGGTCCCGATGCGCGGTCGCGGTACAGGAATGCAGCGTGCTTGCCCCAGACACGTTGCAGTGCCACGGTCTGGCCTTTTTTGGCGCTGTTGACGAAACCCTGCCCTACGTACACCGCCTGCAATTCGAACAGGTCGGCAAACTGCTGGCGGCTCACCATGCCAGCACCCTGCGCGGTACCGAACACGGCCTGCACGATCTTGGGATGACGGCGCAACGCGGTCCAGGTCTGTTGACCGAAGGTGGCGATGTTGGGTCGCATGACCGGCACATCGAGTGCATCACCAATGGCCTTGATCGGGTCAGAGCTGGCCTGATCTGACCACTGACTGGTGCCAGACAGCGTGACGCGGTTGGCTGCGGCGAAGCTGGTATTGTTGAATACCAGAGCGGCCACGCGTTGTTCGCGGTCCAGGTTGACCAGATTGGTCAAAAACTGCACAGCCATCTGGATCGGGTTTATGCCCTGGTTATCCGCCTTGATGTCGCGGTTAGGCACGAGATCGTCCAGACCGTAGTCATTGACACGGTCGATCACTTCAGCGGCATTGAAATCCACTTCATTGGGCACGCTCTTGCGGCCGACACGGGTATCGGGAACGGTAAAGCCTTGTCCCTTTTCGTAGGTCAGATATTTGAATTCTTCATCGACCGGCGTTCTGGGCAGCACGTCATCGGCGATCAGCGCGATATCCGGATTGCGGTACGCGATTGCGATTGCCGTCAGTTTCGGGTCAATCGGAAATGGTTTAGTGGCCATCTTTTCTCCTGATTAAATGAATTGATTAAGGGTCAAACCGGTTCTGTTAGCCCTGCATCAAGCCAGGCGCCAGCAGCACGTCTGCAATATCCCCAGACACCGCAGAGACTTCCGCGAAGCCGATGATGCGCACGTTCGATCCAGCTGCCGGTGCGGCGGCAACAGCGCGCCCGGAAGCATCTGCCGTTACCGGGTTGCCGCGGGTGACGGTGCCGCCGAATTCGATACGGGCGATGCCGATCTTGTGAATGTCGACGCGTTCGCCACTGGCAGGCGCCAGTTCGCCGCACACACCCATCAGCAGATCGGTTGCGGCTGCGGCCTGGATGACCTCGCCATCGTTTGCGCCAGACTTTACGATGCGGAATGCAGTTATGGCGGCGCCCGCGGTATAGTTTCTTGCCAGAATCTGATTGGCCATTTGTTTAAGCTCCAGTAAGTTGCGAAAGGGTTGGTGTTGCCGGTGGCTCGGGTTAGCGAGTAGCGGTTACGAAATCAACCGCCTGGGCGGTGCTGATCGCAATACCCAGCTGCTCCTGCTCACGCTGGTATTGCCGTGCCGCTTTGGCGATGGCGGCCGAGTCGTTCAGATCGAGACCATCGCTTCCGGGATTGTCATCTGTCGACTGCCTGCGGGTCAGGGCTGCAATCGGTTGCGCGGTCGCGATGTAATCCTGCAGCGACGCCATGTTGACGAAGCCCAGCGATTTGGCCCAGGTTTCCTGCGAGGGCAGGATGCGCCCTTCGGCGATGGCCTTGGTCACCACACTTTCCACTTCGCGCTCCAGTTTTTCATTGCGCAGCTTTGCCAGCTCCAGATGCAGCACCTTCATGTCCTCAACCGGAACAAACCGCGACGGGTCGGGATTGATGGCCGATGCGGTCAGGGTGGCAATCTGCTCGGCCTGCGTCATTACCAGTGCGGCAATGTCAAATCCGGGAGCGGATACAGCGGATGCCGCAGCCCCCTTGATCTGGTCGATTGCCTTTTGCAGTTCCGTGGCGATTTCGTCGACGGTGGCGGTCACTGGCAGGTTCAGCATCCAGCGCAATTGCTCCATTAGTCCTTCCATTTTCGGGGTCTCCTGTATCGGGTTATTCGGGGTTGAATCGGTCAGGCGCGACAACTGGCTGGCGGCGACGGCTTCCATGCCATCGAGAGCCGGGTTGTTGGTTAGCGCGGCATTGATCAGGCGGTGTATCGAGCCGGTCTTGCGGTCGTAGGTAAAAACTGGGGAAATGTAGCGGTATTCGCCATCGGCGATCATCTGGCTGGCACGGTTGGTCCATTGCACTGCCACGGCGTACAGGCCGGTATCGCGCCATTCGAGTTTCGAGAACCATCCTGCAGCCGGAGCAGGCTTGCCGTTTTCGGCGGTCAGCATAGTCTGGTGTTCGTAGTCGATGACCGTGAGGTTCTGACGGGATTCAAAATCAGCGATGATGGCTGTGGCCAGTTCTGCATCTATACGCCAATGCGGCGCATCCTTGGGGCGGCCATCGGCTGCGCGGAATTCTCCGGCAGGGAACAGTTGCACCTCGCCGGTCGGCGTGACCGTGATCGCGCAGGCGGCGACTCCCATCTTAATGACGTCATTAAAATGGTCGTGCGGTATCGTCTGGGGGTGTGTTTTTGGTTTCATGCCGCCATTATTTCAGCGGCAAATCATTGTGTTAATGCGGGGTTAGGTCCGCGCGAAGGGGGTTAGCTTTATAATCCAGATTATCATGAACAAGTGAAACTGTCATAAAATACAGCCCCATTTATCCGACAGGTCCGACAATGAACACGCTCAGCATTAGTGAACAAAACGCCCTTAATGCTTCCAAAGCCAAACGATCGCCTGAAGAACGGGCGAGAGACAATCCAACCTCATCCAAACTGGCCATTGCCGCTTTTTGCTATCACAACTGCCATCAGCAGCAGGCGCCCAATTCGCATACCACCAAGCGCGCCATCAAAAACTGCACGGTCAGAGCATGCCCGTTATGGCCTCACCGTGGCTTTCAAAAAATAGGCGATGGCGCAGCTTTTAAAAAATAAACAAACAAGTCATTTTTAAAATCGATTTTAACGCCAGCATAACGCACCCCACCCCCCCGTTAAAAAAAAATGAAATTTTTTATATATAGTGGGGTGGCCATAAATCAAAATAATCGCCCAAAACGCGTTTAAATCGATTTTGCGTTTTTTGGGTATTGGGCATACAATTTCATTAACGGGTGAGCTGTGGAAATTTCGGAGTCCACAGGCTTGGGCGCAACGGCGCCGATGGATGGAGGGACGTCCGGCCTCCCGCCCGGTTACCTGACATTACCGCGCACAATTTGGTATCTCCCGCCATTAACACCACCAATTAAATCATCCTGTTTGATTTTAAAGCCTGATCTCGCCATGTTGATCTTGCGCTTTGGTTTCTTGGGTACGAAATCCATCTGAACTACCAGTTTCTGCGTGCGCGTATCGACTGCGGCATCCATCACATACAACAGATTTCCCGTGTCATTGTCATAGAGAACGGCTTTGGGATCGGCCAGTTTCACCGGCAATTCCAACCACTCCGCTTCGCTCAACGCATCACCAGCCTGCTCATGCCGGTCGGCTTTCCTGCCCACCATGAGGCGGTCCTGTACGGCTATTTCAGCGGATTGCGGCGCCTTGTCCTGTCTGCGCAGGAATTCAATATCGTCAGGGTGCGCAAAACCGGCCACTGCAAATTTTCCCCGGCCGGTGCCATCGGCAAACGTGTTCATGACAAATTCCTGAAACACACTAATCACACCCGGTGCCTGCAGGGGTTGCATTGCTTGCCACCAGTTCGCCCCTACATCTGCCGGTGACTGGATGATCTTTTCCGTTATGAATCTTGGCAGATTTGCCAAACGTCCACCCGGCGGATAATTGAATGCCGGATCGACACCCAGCGGAATCTTCTGGATTTCACCGGTGCGCTTGTTGGTGTAGGTGTATTGCGGCACCGGCGGCGATTCGCCGACATCCAGTCCGCGGTCATCGAGCATCTTGCGGTTGAACTGCGTGACGTTGCATTTGCACCCCCATGCCTTGACCGGGAAGTGCGCTTTCCAGAATGGATCATCTGCGGGCAGCACCAGATTATCCCAGGCGGAATGCTGCATGCGAGGATGTTCTGAATTGTTGGCGTCGTATCGCAAATAGGGGAAACGCTTTTTTGCCGACTGAATGCGTTCCCACTGGCCTTCGGAATAGGCCGTTCTGAGGTTGGTATCGAAGATGGTTCTGAGCCTGCGCGTGCTGCCCAGTTGCACCAGACTGGTTTCACCCGTCAAGGGATCGGTCATTTCCGCCTTGCCCCACCAGCCTTTCTCCATCAGCAACGGTTTCAGATTCTTGCGGAAATCGGCGAAAGTGGTGCCGTCTTTTAGCGCTGCATCCAGGCCTGCGCGGATGTCGCGCAGGATGTCGAGCTGCGTGACCTTGGCGACGGTGAATGCCGCCTGGTGTTCGGTTTGCCAGACATCCTCCCAGGAAAAACCGAGCCGATACCCCTTTTGCTCAAAGAAGCCGATGGCCTGTTCGGGAGGCAATGCCTGGAAACGGATCATTCCGGTTAACGCGTGATCAGCCGAATGATGGTGGTGGGCTTGGTGGCAAAGCGGCGGCCAAACTTGCGCACAGCCAGATAGAACAGCTCTGCAATCAATGCCCACATGCCGTCGCGGCGGAAGATTTCAGCCATGAACTCATCCAGCAACGGCTTGGTCGACAGCGGAAGCAAGCCCTCGCGCATGAGCTGGTACCCGCCATCGTGCATCAGCGATCCGGCCATGCCGCTTTCGGTATCCGGTGCGCCTGTCACGCCATCCCAGCAATAACCGGGCATGAAAAACATCTTACCGTCGACATCCAGACTGACCCAGCCATTGGTGACGAACTGCTCCGGTCGCAGCGGCGTCTGGATGAAATACGGGTGCTGCAACTGGTATTTGTACCCGTCCTTGTAAACCAGTTGTAGGCTGCGTTCGATTTTGCATTGCATATCATTGTCCTCCGTCGTTGTTGATCTGATCTTTTACGCGTCCATAAATGGCCGCTGCAAACTGTGCCTGCGCCAGCGTTTCCGCCAGCACATCCGCATCCATATCCCTGAGCAACATCGCCAGGCCAGCCTGGAATGCCTCATAGTTTGGCGAGCGTGCGGCCAGTTCCAGAATGGGCGCCACCAGCGGATCGGTGAGGCGCTCCCAGTCTCCGGCCAGTTCGTCGGCAAATGCGTCGAATTCGTCATGGTCAGGTGTTGCCGTCAATGCGGCCATGCTGGTTGCTGCTGGTTTCCCTGGTATGTTCCCGAAACCATTTTCGGGAACAACAGACTGCGCGGCGGTCAGTACCGGTTCATTGCCTTCCGGCTCAGGAATGCGCAGCTTGTCTCGGACCCATGAAACGGGAATCTGCACACCAGCATTGACCAGGCCTGGCAATGCTTCGGCATACAGTTTCAGGTCCTCGGATTCGCCCAGGTCGAACACAAAACGCGGGCAGCGGCGCATGTCGCCAATGTCACCGGCGCCGCCGACATTCAGCGCATACAGCGGATAAACCAGATCGCGCGTCAACGTGCCAGCAAGCTGCCTGGCATCCGACATCATCAGGTCGTGGCGCACTTCGTTGTGTACGTTGCCCAATGCATTGGTGGAGGTCTTGCCATCGGCCTGACTGGTTAATGTTCCGCCCAGAATGGCCATGCTCTGCTTGCGCTCGCACCAGTCAATCATGAAGGCGTAGGGATCGGGCGTGCCCTTGGCTGCTTCCTTGAAGTCGATCAGCATGCCATCCGGGATGATGCCTGCGGCGTCATGGCCGATCTGGGCCACGGCACGCAGCAGCGCCAGCTTTTCATCGTCGCTGGCGCCTTGCGGGTAGGTGCCAAGCCGCAGCGGTAGACCATAGATTTCCAGGAATTCAGCCAGATCGCGCACCGAATAGTTTTTAAACAGATACGGCCAGGCCAGCACGCGATGCAGGCCAGAGCGGGACAGATACCCCGATTTGGCGCGGTGTACATGAGCAATCCACCCGAATGGCCAGAGTTCGGCACCATCCATCGAGCCGTCGCGATAGCGGATTTGTGTGCGTGTGATGCGGTCCAGTTGGAACCAGGTCTGTGGACGGTGCGTGATAGTTTTTGGCAGCCATTCCTGCCCCAGCATCTGCCATTCCATTTCCAGACAGGCAAAGCCGTGGCCAATGGCATCAAGACTATCCTGTATGGCATCCTCTAAATTCTGCGTGTCCTGCAACAGCTCGCGAATGTACGCAGCTGCCTTGCGCTCTCTGGCGGATGGATTGCGTGGCGGCACGATGTCCCAGTCTACCGTTAGCAGCGCCCGGCGGCGCTTGGCCATCTCGGCGAAGATATGGGGGTCCTTTTCTTCCATATCCATGAACAGCTCATGCTGTGCCTGGATATCGCCCTGCTCGGCGGTTTCCATGATTCTGGCCAGCTTGTCAGGCGTAAGCCCCCGGCTGGGATGGTTGGCAAAATTCGAGTTGATCTGTCCCACCCGCGCCGTCTGCCGTTCGCGCATCTTGCCGGTATCGATGGGTTTGCCGTTTATGTCCAGTATTTTTACCATGCGCCTTGTCCTCCAAATCGTGCGCTATCCGTTGATCTCCTGGCGCCGGTATATTCAATGCCGCCACTGCGTGTGGTGGCAAGCATCCACAACATGTGCAGCGCGTCCGGGCCATCGTCGTGGTCGGCCTTGGGGAAATGCCGCAGTTGATCGAGCAGCGCGTTTTGCGATGAATGCAGGCGAATCAGGCCATTGGCCATGTGCGGCTGCAGCGATTCGATGCGCAGCAGCTTGTCAGCGGTGGGTTTGATGCCGGTCGCTGGCACAGGTACACCGCGCGCTGCCGATCTTTTCACCAGTTCGGTTTTGAGAAATTCCTGAAACTGCACGGTTTCGATACCCCACAGCACGCATTGGTATGTGCGCTGCAATTCAATGATGTCTTCAATGATCTTGTCCGGCACGCGCTTTTTGATCTGCGCTTCGACCACATCCAGAATTCCAGTTACCCGGCTGAAGCCGCCCACCAGCAACGCCGATGGGTCGCGGCTCGCACCGTGCTTGCCCATGCTCGGATCGCAGGCGCCAAAGAATCGCCATTCGGGCAGGCGATTGACCCAGAAATGGATGGAGTGTGCAAATGGCGCATCGTCACCGGATACCGGGTCGTTCTGTTGTTCTGAATCGAATGCAGCTCGGCCGTCGCGGGCGCGCTTGATCATGAGCTTGTAGAGCGGCTGGGCGGATGGCCAACTGACGATGGCTCCTTCATCCATTGCCGCCTGGCGTTCCTGATAGAACGCCAGCGCAACGGATTCTCCTTCATTGAGCAGCAATTCTTCCCATTTGTCCCACAGGCTCATGTTGTGCGGCCATTCGATGATGGCGCGGAACTTGCGGGATTTCCAAAGCGGGTTATTGATCAGCCGGTTCAATACCGAGTCGTAATGCAGGATGGTGCCGATGACGATCACGTCCATGCTGTCATCGGCGGCACCGAGCGAGAGCACGGTTTTCTTCAGCCAGGATTCGAGCTTGTCGCGCTGTTCCGGGCTTCTGACGTTTTCATCGTTTTCCAGATCATCACAGATGACCAGATCGGGCCGGTGCGGCCCGTGCCTTAAACCCCGCATGCGCTTGCCAGAGCCGAATACCTGCACCTTGGCATCATTCGCGGTCACAATCGTGCCCACCTGCCACACGCGTCCCTGGCCGCTTGCTTCGGGGAAATCCATGATCAACCGTGGATTGAATTCCAGTTCGGCCTTGATGGCCTCCAGCATCGGCAGCGCCTGATCGAGTGCATCCATGATGATGACAGGATATTTCTTACGGCCGGTGACCAGGCACCATATCGTGCCGATCTGCGTGACGATGGTCGACTTGGCATTACCGCGCGGAGCGGCAATGGCTTCGTGATCGCCAGTGGCATTGCAGACGATTTCAGGAAACTGTCGGTACAGGTAATCGTGCAGGGCGGCGTTGTCGTGCCTGACGTAGTGCGGGAAATAGGTGCGCGCGAAATATTCGTAATCATCAGCGGCACGGGCACGGCGTGCATTTTTGGCAGCGGTATCGTGTGCGAAACCTTCTACCTCTGCTTCGATCTGTACGCGGAATTGCGCTGCCAGATCGGCGATCTGCCTCAGAAATTCGCGGCGCGTGGTTTTAGCCATAGCGCCTGCCGATTTCTTCCGAGAACGGCATCAATACCTGTTCCATGATCGTTGCGTGCTGCGGATAATGGATCTGGATGTATTGCACCAGGTCGCGCAGGATCGTCGATGCAAAACTGAGCTTATCCAGCTTGGGGTTACCTTTGGCCACGGCATTCATGGTTTTGGTATGGGCATCAGCCAGCCTGCTCAGCACTTCTGCCCGTTCCAGTGGATTGATGGCCTCGTCTTTTTTGACAGCGGAAAGCGTGCTCTGGAACAGCAGCAGAAAATCTTCCAGCACTGCCGCAGTGACGGCTTCTGCGCCTTGCCCGGACAAACGGGCGGCGGTTCTGGCGCGATCCCAGTCGTCACCCTTGGTCAGCGCCGTGTTTTTCCAGCGATTCACGGTGCCGCGCGTCACGTTAAACCGCTCGGCCACAGCCACCAGATTTAACGCTTCGTACACATAAGCAGCACGGGCGGCCGCGATCTTTTCCGGCGAATAAGCCATGATGTCCTGTTTACATCCCTATGGTACGCTTGCCTTTTTCGATCATCAGCGCCACGCCAACCGACACCAGCCCGCCGGACAGAGCGCCGGTCAGTGCCGATTTGGTTTCGACCTTGCGCAGACGCCCATCGATCGCATCGAAACGGTCGTCATGCCTCTGCTGATTGGAGATCACCATATCCATCTTGCCTCTGAGTTCTCCCAGCATGGCGGCTATTTCATTACTCATCATGCACCTCTCTTTTTCAAGCTTTCGAAATCTTCCTGACACATCAGGCAACGGGTAATACTGCTTATCCTGCGGCGCGGCTCCGGTATTTCTTCGCCGCAATCCTCGCAATGACTCAGGCTTGGGCGTTTATGCGCAATGGCACGCTGCTGCGTTGCCTCGTATTCTTTTAGCTCCAGTTCCTGGGCCAGGTCCTCTGCTCTCATGGTTCGGCTTTCAGTCCCGCTCCACTTCCGGTTCCGCCGACTCCGCTGCCCATTGCGACAATGCCTTGTGGCGCGCTTGACAGTCGTAGTACATCTGCGCGCGCTCCAGGCTGTTCTCCAGCAGCGTTGCCAGCTTGCCATCCGACGCTGGCGGCAGGTCCGGGCATGGCGCGGTCAGTGCCGGGGGCGGGGTTCTCGGGAGTGTTGGGGTTATGGTTGTAGAGGCGCAGGCCGTCAGCATCCAGGCTGCAGCCAGCATAATCGGAATGACGTGCAATGTTTTCATGGGCTTTCTCCTTGACTTTGACATAGACGGTGCGCACGGTTTCGCGTGCAGTTTCATAGCGGGTTTCGGTCTTGCGGTCGGCTTTGGCCTGCTTTGCCGCCCGCGCCTGGGCTTTTGCGACGGCTTGCAGCTTGCCTGCCTCGGCGTGGTCGCTGGCGTGTTGATAGCCGTTGTGGTAGCCCGCGCCGAAATTGACCAGGGCAAATATCAGGCCAGCAATCCAGAAATAAGGGGACAGAATCATTTTGGCGCTCCGTATTTGATCGATAAAATTTTGCTGGCGACATTGTGCGTGCCGACAATGCCCAGGTAAGTCAGCCAGATTTCTGCATTGGCGGCAGGATCTGGCGTGAACAATGCGATGCGCAGGAATGCCAGGGTGGCAGCGCAGTAGGCAATGTTGGCCCACAGCTTGGTATGGGAAATTTGTCCGGTGGCGCAGTCGGTAATCAGGTCGATTGCTTTCATGTATGGATTCGCCTAGATGAAAGTTTCAACGTACATGTTCATGAGGGCGATGCCGATCACGCTACTGGTCCCGCCGACGCTCATCCAGCCTCGCGGCGAAACAAACGTGGCATTCGGGATCAGATCGGTGCTGAGCGTGCCGCTGGCAACGTTGCCCGTTCCCAGATCAGTAACCTTATAGTTCATGGCGCTGGCGTTCGGCGCGCAATACAGCTGCACTTCATAGGCTTTGGTGCGATCAGCCGTCGGCACCGGGAAATTTGTGCCCAGATCGACTTTGGTTGCGGTTCCGGCTGCATCATTGGTCATGATCTGGATATTGGTGTCAGCAGCGTCCCACCCCATGCCGCACATGCTTGTCAGCGTGGATGGCTGTACATCGGTAGGTGCTGCCGTAGACGCCGTCATGCCGACAAATGCACGATTGGTTGCCGTAGCAACACCCGTGGCAGGACCCCATTGACAGATAAAATGAAAACCGCCAAATCCGGACGCATTACCACGCCAATACACATTTTGAGACGCTCTAAATCCTGCAACGGCGCTGTTCGATGCGGCAGTCACGAGATATTCAAGACATTTTGATTGTGTGTAAATGTTGGTTGCCGACATAGCCAAAGCCGTGGCCGTCCCTGCCGCCGTCAATGCCCCAGAACCCACAACAGTGATATTCGCGCTGCCACCTTGAGGAACCCATGATGCTATGCGATGCATGCCAATATGAGGTTGCACCACAGCAGGCCAACCCGACACATCGCGAAATGCTGGCATCAGTCTTCCGCACTCATTTTCCTTGTAGATACGGAGAATATCGGCGGACGGATTGGATGTGGCTATGCCGGACAGGTCGATGGCGTTCAGGAAATTCATGATTATCCGACTACGGTTACCCGGTATTGCCCGGCCGATGGCGCGGTGCCGAATGTCAGTTGCACGGTGTTGACGCCGTTGGCGACCCAGTCGACGATTGCACCGGTGCGGGTGGCTGCGTCGTAAACACTGACTTCGATGTCCTGGGTGTTGAGGTTGTGGGTAAATGTGAGCGTGGTGCTCGATCCGTCACCGATAGCGGCTGTTGACCTTCTGGCCGTGACAGCGGTATCGATGGCGATGACACCGCCGCCGATGCTGATACCCGTCCCTGCGGTGTAGCTGGCTCCGCCATTGGTCTGGGTAAATGTCAGCGACGTAGTGCCGAGTGTGATCGGGCCGTCGGTGGTCAGCACCCACACCGAATTTCCGTTGGTGGTGCCCTCGCTGACAAAGCAGCTGGCGCCCAGCAGTTCTGCAGAAATGTCGAAATCGGTAGCACGCGTCCAGGCGCCCGCAGCAGCGAGATAAATGCCGTTGGCGCTGCCAGTAGACTGGTTTTTGACCAGTACACGATCACCGGCGACAACCGACACGCCGTCGATGGTCTGCGCACCAGACAGCGTGATATTGGCTGTGGTAGCCGCCCTGACGGGCTCTTTCCATTTGTAGCCCTGCGCGGTGGCGTCGACATAGGCTTTGGTGGCCGCATCCTGCGCCGATGCCGGATCGCTTAGGTTTTGCACCTTGAAACTGTTGGCGTCTAGATGATTGGTAATTTTCATGGGTTTCTCCTTTAATTACAGAAAACCGATCCGGTTATGGCCAGGCCATGCGTGACCTGCACGATGTTCTGGTCGATGAAGGCGACATCCGGGAATATCTGGTTGCCGAGGTGATCCGCCACAGTGACAGACGGTTTTGCATTCAGGTTGTGCGCTACTGTCCAGACCGAAGCGGGCGAGGATTGGGTGTGCACGTAACGCGATGTGGAACTGCCGGGATCACCCTTTTCACCGCGCAGGGCTGCTTGCAGCTGGATATCGATCTGCGCGGGTGTGTCACCAAAAGCCAGCAAGGCGCCAGCACTGTCGAACAGGCTCGCGGTGATCTGGTATGTTGGTTGCAGGCTAATGGCGATGCGATCAGGCATTGGTTTCCCCTTTCTGCACGATCACAAAGAATGTATTTGTCGCGATGACAATGGCGCCGGACGTGAATGCGACATCTCCCTGCAGCCTGGCTATGGGCCAATCCGAAGTTCCGGTGGCTGATGATTCGAGCAGAATGGAGTGTGTTTCCCCGGCAGGCCCGAGCGAACCCAATGCCGTCAGCGTGACGCTGAGCGTCTCGACCAGCGCGCCATCGGCTGCATTCAGCTTGCAGGCAGCAGCCCAGCTGCCGGCGGGCAGTTTGACCAGTCCTGAATAACTGAACGTGGTGCCTTTTTTATGCCGGATTTCGCTCATTTTGCGCCCGGCTCCGGCTTGTGCGAGTAGATGCCCTTGCGCTCCCAGCGGTCCTTGCAGTCGTCATCGGCGCAGGCTTTTATCGATTTTGGCAACCATTGCAAATTGCGCACGGCATCACAGCCGCCTTCGGCCAACGGCACGACATGATCCACGTGCCATTCTTCGGGTTTTTTGTCAGGGGGTAATGGATACAACTTTTTGAATGCCGCGACGACCAACCGGCTGCGCTTGATCGTGCCGTCAGGGTCGCGTTTGGGATCGCCGCAATAACGGGTCTCAGTCAGATGATTATCGGCCACTGCCGATACCGGCATCATAAGCAATAATGCGGCAACGAATAGCAGTCTCATGCGGCTTGCTCCAGAATATGATCCGGCAGCGGCTGCATACCTCCTGCCAGCCATGCCGACACATCAAAACCGGGGCATTCCTTGTGCACATTGGGCAAATCGCGGTGGCCAACGATACGCGCCTCTGGCCATAGCTTTTGCAGGCTCATGACATTGCCGCGCAGGGAATCCCATTGATCGAGAGTGAACCAATCAGTGCCGATCAGGCAGACGCCGATGCTTTTGCTGTTATAGCCTTGTGCGTGCGCACCGACTTCGTCCAGGTGGCGACCGGTGGCGATAGCGCCATTGGGATAAATAACGAAGTGATAACCGATGGAGGCCAGGTCCGGGTTCATTTTGCGGCGGAATTCGTCCGTGCGGGAAAACCCGCGCGCGCGGTGCCATTGATCGATGTCATACACGGTATGCCATTCGCCATTGCGTGTGGCCGAGCAATGAATGACGATGCCGGTGATTTGTCTGGTATTCATGCCGCCATGATGGCAGCGGGTGGGGCTAAGAATAAGGGGGAATGCAGTCCGCCCCATAGAATGGGGCGGGAGAGGATAGGTTAGTATTGATTGTCAACATTGTCAAATGGGAATATATTTTCAACCATATCGGTTTAAAATATATTCAGTTCAAGGTGAAATTTCTTGTGCTGCTTTTTTAATTGTAATAAGGAGATGGATATGGTGCTCACTGACTTTGGCAAAACCGTCAGGAAAGCCAGGCTTGATGCTAATGAAACATTAGCATCAATGGCATGGAGTCTCGGTGTATCACCGGCTTATCTGAGTGCACTGGAAACCGGAAGGAAAAAAATACCTGACGACTGGGTTCATAAAATCACCACATTTTTTAAGGGTCGTGGAATTAATGTTGAGAAATTAGGAGTCTATGCGGACATATCAAATAAAAGCGTTTCAATTGCCAATTGCGACCCAGATACGCAAATGTTAATTGCAGGTTTCGCTCGTTCTGTTCTTGATGCAGAGATACTTTCTAAGGTTAATGAACTAGCCAAGATATTGGGTCAGAAAAACAAGATCAAACCATAAGAGCGAATAAAAAACCCGCCGAAGCGGGCTCTCTCATGCGCTAAACGTCATTAACCGGCTTGATGCCATTGACATGATCGCACTGCAGAACGAGGTTATGGATTGCGCCAATCATGAATTTTTCAATCAGGTCAGGTCGAAACACCACACGCTTATTCAGAGCTTCGAGTATTTGCTCGTGATTCATTACGCAAGCATCGGGTGGTATGGGCTTGATTTGTATTTTTCCTTCGTGATCGAAACTGAGCATCCAGCGGCTACCCTTTAGATTTTCGATGATTTCAGGGACCATTTGGATATCTGGAGATTGTTTTGCTTTAGTTGCCATGATGCCCTCCCACCAGGCTTAGGCGTTTTTGGTTGCCGCGTTTGCCAGCTTCGGATAACAGCGGGTTGACGCTGTATTGGATGATGCCGCAACCGGCCATCATTTTCATGGTTGCCCGGATGGTGGTGACGCTTTTGCATGCTAGCAGGGCAATCTCTCGCTGATTCAAGCCTTTCTCAAGATAGCGCTGGATTTGCGCCCACAGCGGACGGGCTTTCAACAGCTCTTCCCGTGCGCGCCGGGCTTTGACTTCTTCGACTTGACCAGGGCGCGGAGTTGGCTGATGCAACGCCGCTTCCATGCGGTTGAACTCTTCGATGAAAGCGATTTTAAGGCGGGTGGCGTTGATGCCGGTGAAACCCATCGAGAGCAGCATGAAACCGTCACGGGTTAGGCTATACATGGTTTGTTGTTTGCCTTGCGAATCGTAATAGGGGGTTGGCGCAAAATTGCGCCGACCGAATTCTTCTTCACAATCATTTACTAAATCGCGAACTGCACGCAGCACATCTTTATGCTTCCTGCCAAAATGTTCAGCGATGATCAGGGTGTTGGTGGTTGGGTGATCACCTTGAATGGTGACGATTTGAGTGTCTATCATTTTTCGCTCCTTTGAAGGGAACTCCCACGGTGGCCGTGGGCGGCCAGGTGCTTCAAACCGGCGAAAGGTCGGCGGGCGTATTCGCGGCAAGCCGCTATTTTATTAGCCTCACACCCGGCCATCGTAAACGATGGACGAAAAAAAAACCACAACTGTCGGGCGCGGTTACCGCCTTTCGCTACTCGTGTTTGAAGCACTTGGAGCGGAAATTACACCCGATTCACAGCTTTGTCAAATCAGTCTGTTACGATTACTCTTTCGTAAACTTTGCGTTCCCAGCGGTCTTTACAGACTGTTCCGGCGCACGATTTGATTTCATTGGTCAGCCATTGAAGGTTTGAAACAGAATCGCAACCGCCAACAGCTAATGGGATAACATGATCAACAGACCATCCAGGACAATCACCGGTTGATTTTCCGGTTTCCGGGCATGGATGTATCCGTTTGAACGCCCTAACAACCGAGGCACTGCGCTCATCGCCATCGCAATACCTGGTTTCTTTGTATTTTGTGTCGGCATGTACGCTTAGCGATACCAACAGGATTATTAATAACGCCGTGATTTTCACGTTTTTTTCTATTGCTCAAATGCCGTGCCATCAGCGGCATTAAAAATATAAGTTTTCGTTCCCTTTCCACCACGATAAGCGATACAAGTGACTTCGTACTGATTTTTGATTTGTAGCGGGGTGATGTCTGTCACAGTGGCGCACAAATGACCGTTCATGTTCAACATCAATGCCACTGTTTTCTTAAGCGCCTCTTTTTTGTCCTCATCAGCCTTTGCGCCGAGTGACAGTATTGCAAGCGCCAGCACAACTATTATTTTTTTATACATTTAACCACCTGTTTTAGAAAAAAAGTAAACATGATAAAACAAACAGCCGGTTTCTTTATATTCCGATGTTCATAAGTAAAGGAAATCGCGTTTCCTTTACTTATAACCACCAGGGCGCAAGCGTTGCGCCCCTACGGTTAATAATCAACTTGTTCAGATCTTCCATTACGTTGTATCCATCAGTTCAATTGTTGTGCAGGTTTTGCGGATGTGCCGACAAAAAGACTTGGCACTTGTCCAGACCGGGGAAATGTATGAATACTTGGCTTCGTATATCTTCTCAAAAAACGGACGAATATCACTAGGAAGCCGTTTGTTATTCAGCTTTTTAAGTGCACTTGCTCTCTCTTTTCTCGTGGACAAATATTTTGTTT
>JAMWZR010000044.1 GCA_024282035.1 Nitrosomonas sp. | reverse complement strand
TGGCATAAAACAACAAACGGGAGATCAAAAACAGGTCGCCGCTTGATTCTCCGTACACCAGATTTGACTATAGCTCCGGCAAACCCTATCATCCTCAAACTCAGGGCAAAATCGAGCGTTGGCATCGTTCCCTAAAAAACCAGATCCTGCTGGAAAATTACTACTTCCCTAACGAATTGGAAGAACGTATCCGGCAGTTTGTCGATTACTACAATCACCAACGCTATCATGAGTCATTGAATAATCTAACACCGGCCGATGTCTTCTATGGTCGGGGACAATCTATTCTGAATGAACGTGAGAAAATAAAACGGCGTACCTTAGCGCTGCGACGCAAAATGTTTTATGCTAAACAATTAACAAACTCAAATTTGATGAGCTAAACCATCTCTTAATCTAGACAATCGTCTGTCCAAATTGCCTTGACGACGTACAACATTATGCTTCCACCATTGCCGGCAGGTACTCACACTCTTAACTTTAAAGGTACTTTCCCTCAATTCAACTTTACCCTTGATTTCACTTATAACTTGACAGTTCAATAATGCATCTGAATATATAGAAGAACTCCCTCGGACTGTACTAAAGGGGCAAGGTCACATTAATCGAATATCTACTAAGAAATGATGAGGTATATATTGGTAGAGTAAAAGTTGAGTATGATGAAAAAATTAGTCAGACCTGTTGCAAAGGACTTAGATATTCAGTCACCTGTGCAGCGGCTGTCAGTAATGTAATGGTTGAGCATTGGGTGGCAATGTCTTGAATCGCTGGTTGGTGCTGTCACGCGGTGTAAATTCCTGCAGTCTCGCGCGTTTAAGTACGTCATAAATCATTGGAAGGCTAACCTGGAAGCGTTTCGCCAATTGAGCTACCTTCCAGAGTCGGGTTTGATAAAATCGCCAGATTTCCTGGCAATCCAATAAAGTTAATCTCGTATGTTTGTGTATGTTCATTTACAGTATTCTCCTGAATACTGTAAACAGCGCTAGGAATTCTTACACATTAAGCAATTTGAAAAACCAAAAACGCCAATAAACTATAACATCAAATCAATGAACAAATCCCTATGGGTCTTTTGGTACCTTGTGCAGAATAACCTTTAGAACAGCAAATTAGGTATCGGGAAGAGAAATAGATCTAGCCTCCAGCTCAATTTTATCCCCAGATTGAGTTTCAATAGCCAGTAGCTATTTCCATTTTCAAGCAACGAAGGGCCCTCAAGCTCGTTTACAGAAACACTCTCCCCCCCAATCTTCACGCTTCGGTACTTTCAAACTTACAAATCCTTTTGCCACCAAAAAAACCTCCTCAGAGTTACTGTTTTTGAATGTTATCCTAACTGTTCCCTTGAGCCACTCGACCATAAGAGAAATCAATTTCCAATCGTGCATCATGGTTACAGCCTCACGGTAGTTTAGTAGGAAGGTGTGCAGCGAGAGATTCAAGAAGTACTATATTTCCATTACAATCCTCTCCTAAATCTCCGAGAAAAGTATTTTAAGTAGATTACTTTTAAATTTACATCAAAGCTGAGTTTCGAAAGAAAATGATCAAGCTTTATGATGTACACGTGACTCTCTGACGGTAAACAAGAGCACCAATCCGATCAGAAAGAAAAATAATGTGCTGAGTAAGGCGGTTCGATGGTCTCCATGGAAGGTATAGACCATTCCTCCATAAGTCAGCGGTCCAATGATTGCTGCGAATTTTGTGGCTAGACCCCATAATCCAAAAAATTCACCTTGATGACCGGCCGGTGTGAGTTGTCCAACGAATGCCCGGCCTGCCGATTGAGCGCCGCCAAGCGCAAAGCCGATCAAGTTGGCGGCGATCCAGAATAAGCTTTCCTCTACGGCAAAATAAGCGCAGATGATGGCAGCAATCCAGAGCACCAGCGTCAGCGCAATGCAAAGACGGGAGCCAATGTAGTCCTGCAAATGACCGAACAGGAAAGCGCCGATGGCCGCCGTGATGTTGACCACCATGATCAGGACGATCGTATCCTGAGTTTTGAATCCCATCACTTCCTGCGCATAGACGGCTGCGAGCACGATAACGATATGAATACCAGCGTAGTAACTGGTCAGCGACATCAGAAAACGGAACAAGTTGGCATGAACTCTCGCATGCTGCCACGTTGACCGCAATCGCTGCCAGCCGGCCATCAGCAAAGCCCTAGGCGGCAATATGCTCGATGGTCTTGTCCGTTCCTGTAGCCACAGCAATGTCGGCAGCGCGGCAATCGCAAAGGATACGGCTACGATCAAGTTGGTTACCGGCACATAATGCGCGGCATCCAGCCCCTGACTTTCAGCGTATGTAACGTAAACCAGGCACAGCACCAGTGTCAGCAGCCCCCCCAGATAACCCAGCGCCCAACCATAACCAGAAAGCCGCCCCATGGTATCGGGCGTACTGATTTCCGGCAGAAAAGCGGCGATCAGATTCTCGCCGCTGGCAAACATGAATGTGGCCAGAATGACGAGCGGAATGGCCAACCCGATATCACCGGGACCGACGAAATACAACAATCCGGTAAATGTCACGCAACCGCACGTCGTCCACGACAGAAACCGTTTCTTGGCACCAGTGTAATCGGCGAGTGCGCCGATCAGCGGTGCACTCAGCAGAACCAGCAGATTGGCTGTGGCCATGGTCAGCGTCCACAACCAGGTGGCATCGCCGCTGCTTTTGTCTCCCGCAACCACGCCAACAAAGTAAGCGTTGAAAATGGCGGTCAGAATGACCGTGGTAAATCCCGAATTGGCAAAATCGTACATGCACCAGGCAAAGCGCTCGCGCCGGGAAGCCGGTTCAGAGAATTGCGGCAAGGGTCGCGACATGAATGCCAACGTACATGAACGTTCGAGAAATGCAGGAATGGTGTGTCAAGACTACAGTCCGACCATTTTTTCAGGAACGACCCAGGCATCGAACTGCTCGGCCGTCACGTGACCACTGGCCAGCGCAGCCGCCTTCAATGTCGTTCCTTCGCGATGCGCTTTCTTGGCAATTTCCGCCGCCTTGTCGTAACCGATATGCGGATTGAGCGCAGTCACCAGCATCAGCGAATTGTGCATCAAGGCATCGATCCGCTCCAGATTGGCTTCGATGCCGACTGCGCAATGGTCGTTGAAACTCACCATCGCATCGGCCAGAAGACGCACGCTCTGCAGGAAATTATGAATGATCAGGGGTTTCATCACATTCAGTTCGAAATTCCCCAGCGCTCCGCCGATATTGATCGCCACATCGTTGCCCATGACCTGACTGCACACCATCGTCATGGCCTCCGATTGCGTCGGATTGACCTTCCCCGGCATGATCGAGCTGCCTGGCTCATTTTCCGGAATCTGCAATTCGCCGATACCGCAACGCGGTCCGGACGCCAGCCAGCGTATATCGTTGGCGATTTTCATCAGTGACGCCGCCAGTGTTTTCAGTGCACCGTGCGCATGCACCAGTGCATCGTTGCAAGCCAGTGCCTCGAATTTATTGGGTGCGGTAACGAACGGTAATGTCGTCAGACGCGACAGTTCATTGGCCACACGCTCGGCGAATTCCGGATGCGCATTCAACCCGGTGCCCACTGCCGTTCCGCCCAGAGCCAGTTCGCTTACATGCGCCAGAGACGCGGTAATATGCCTTGAACCATGATCCAGTTGCGCGACATAACCAGAAAATTCCTGCCCCAGGGTCAGCGGCGTGGCATCCTGCAAATGCGTGCGGCCAATCTTGACGATAGCAGCAAAAGCCTCTGACTTGACGGTCAGCGTTGCGCGCAACTGCGACAGCGCCGGCAGCAAGTGCTGCTGCACCTCCTGCACGGCGGCAACGTGCATGGCTGTGGGAAATACATCATTGGAAGATTGTCCCTTGTTGACGTCGTCATTGGGGTGCACCTTGCGCTCCCCTCCTCTCCCGCCACCCAGAATTTCCGAAGCCCGATTGGCCAGCACCTCATTCATGTTCATATTGGTTTGCGTGCCCGAACCGGTCTGCCATACCGCCAGTGGAAAGTGCGCATCGTGCTCGCCGGCGATGACTTCATCGGCTGCACGGATGATCGCCGCGGTTTTGGCGGCATCGAGCAGTCCCAGATCGTGGTTGACCGTTGCAGCCGCACGTTTGACCCGCGCCAATGCCCGGATCAACGCCAGCGGCATGCGTTCGCTGGAAATCCTGAAATTCTGCAACGAGCGCTGCGTCTGTGCGCCCCACAATGCGTCGGCGGGTACCTCGACCACGCCCATGGTGTCGCGTTCTTCACGGGTTTGCATGAGTAGTTACCTCATAAATTGGGTATTTGTTTACTAAGATTCAGGTTTGGTATTTCATTCATCAAATGGTAACTGGCGTTGGAACAAATAACGTAAAACTGTTCACTCCAATGAGTGTTTTACCATGCAAAATGTTCGTCCAATTCCTTTCTCCGAGCTACTGACAGGTAGTTTGTGTCTAATCCCTTTATTGATAGTCCAATAACGATTTCCTTGATCCCCCGTTTAAACCAACTCCCATCATGATATCGGCATTTTAAAATGATTATGTGCTCTGGCGCTTCACGTAACGCTTGGTTAACTTTTTCTTCGTGCTGTTTCAATTCTTCGGGATCTTGCGGTAGAGTATTTGGAAGGAGGACAAGCGTATTCTCCATAACATTGTCGTTTACTAGAATTCCAGTTCGGTATGTAAGAATCGTTACTCCCGGTGGAAAGTATGCCTCATGCATATCGGTGGAGTAGTTTTCCATTGCTTTTGTTTTTAGATTGATTTTTTTCGCTTTGAGAGAAAGAAATCGAATATTTCCATTACCTAGGTTAAATAATGGAACTTCAAGTTGGGTATGGATAGTGCCATCTTTATTGATTAGTAAGCTGACTTTATGATCCTTAGTCCAAACAAATCCTTTTACTTGGGATTTAAAAATTGAAAATGTTGAGAGTGCGCATGCAGCAGAGATTGCAGATGCGATGGCCGAGTAGCTTTCAGATCCCATGAAACGTATCCTATAAGAATATAGTGTAATTTATTCAATAAAAATATCGCATAAACTAATTGTTTCTGATGAAGCAACTCCCTCAATCCCAGCTCAACGCCCCTCCCGTTTGATATTCCGTCACCCGTGTTTCAAAGAAATTCTTCTCTTTCTTCAAGTCGATCATTTCCGACATCCATGGGAATGGATTGGTGGCATTGGGATACAACGCGTCCAGACCGATCTGCTGACAGCGGCGGTTGGCGATATAACGCAGGTATTCCTTGAACATCGGCGCATTGAGTCCGAGAACGCCGCGCGGCATGGTGTCTTCGGCGTAACGGTATTCCAGTGCCACGGCTTTCTGCATCAGCGCCGTGATTTCGTCGCGGAAGGCCTTGGTCCACAGGTGTGGGTTTTCCATCTTGATCTGGTTGATGACATCGATGCCGAAGTTGCAGTGCATCGATTCGTCGCGCAGGATGTACTGGTATTGTTCGGCTGCACCCATCATCTTGTTTTGCCGTCCCAGTGCCAGAATCTGCGTGAATCCGACATAGAAAAACAGCCCTTCCATGATGCAGGCAAACACGATCAGGCTTTTCAGCAGTTGCTGATCGGTTTCCAGTGTGCCGGTTCTGAAACTGGGATTGGTCAGCGTGTCGATGAACGGAATCAGGAACTCGTCCTTGTCGCGAATCGACGGTACTTCATGATAAGCATTGAAAATCTCGCCTTCGTCCAGTCCCAGCGATTCGACGATGTACTGATAGGCATGGGTATGGATGGCTTCCTCGAATGCCTGGCGCAGCAGGTACTGACGGCACTCCGGATTGGTGATGTGGCGATAGGTGCCGAGCACGATGTTGTTGGCCGCCAGTGAATCCGCCGTGACGAAGAAACCCAGATTGCGCTTGATCAGGCGGCGCTCGTCCTCGGTCAGGCCGTTCGGGTCTTTCCACAACGCGATGTCGCGGCTCATGCTGATTTCCTGTGGCATCCAGTGATTGGCGCAAGCGCCCAGATATTTGTCCCACGCCCATTTGTACTTGAACGGCACCAATTGATTGACGTCGGCATTGCAATTGATGATCTGCTTGTCTTCCACAGAAATGCGTCGGGTTGCACTGCCGGCAACCGCTTCATCCACATACACTGCCGTGGTCGTCTGTATCGACAACACTTCAGCGTGAAACTCGGGCATGCGAAATGCTGGATCGATCGGGGGTGTCATTTCGGTTTTCAGGGGTTCGTCTTCAAATGTCAGCATGTTGATTCCTCACATAAAAGTGGATCGATCGGTTATTGGCAAGATTCGCAGCTTTCGTCATCGATGGCGCAGTATTTGATTTCTACCGTGGTGTCCTGCATGGCTGCAACGGTGCTGATGCCACCGTCGGCTGGCACGGCATTCAGCGAACCGGCGCGCACCGTGGATTTTTCCGCGGCGGTGGCACCCATCGAGCGCAGATAGTAGGTGGTTTTCAATCCCCGCACCCAGGCCAGTTTGTAGGTTTCATCGAGTTTTTTGCCCGAGACGCCGGCCATGTAGATGTTCAACGATTGTGCCTGATCGATCCATTTTTGCCGGCGTGCGCCTGCTTCGATCAGCCAGCGCGGATCCATCTCGAATGCCGTCGCGTAAATGGCGCGGATATTTTCCGGAATGCGGTCGATCTTGCTGATAGCGCCGTCGAAGTATTTCATGTCGGCGATCATCACTTCGTCCCACAAATTGAGTTTTTTCAGATCGTTGACCAGCGATTTGTTGGCAATGGTAAATTCGCCGGACAGATTCGATTTGACATACAGATTCTGGTAAGTCGGTTCGATGCTGGCGGATACGCCGACGATGTTGGAAATGGTCGCTGTCGGTGCAATTGCCAGACAGTTGGAATTGCGCATGCCATGTTGCCGGATGCGCTGGCGCAGCGTATCCCAGTCCAGCGTGCTGGATAAATCCGCTTCCACATAACCGCCTCGTTCCTGGCGTAAAACTTCCAGCGTATCGTGCGGCAGAATACCGCGATCCCACAGACTTCCGGTGTAGCTGCTGTAACGGCCGCGCTCTTCCGCCAGTTCGGTGGAGGCCCAGTAAGCCTGATATGCCACGGCTTCCATCGACCGGTCGGCAAACTCGACCGCTTCCTGCGAACTATAAGGAATACCCAGTTGATGCAGGCAATCCTGGAATCCCATGATGCCCAGTCCGACCGGACGGTGTTTCAGATTGGCGTTGCGAGCCTTGGCGACGGCATAGAAATTGATGTCGACGACATTGTCCAGCATGCGCATGGCGACATGGATGGTGCGCTTGAGTTTTTCTATGTCCAGCACGCCATCTTTCAGATGCGCCAGCAGATTGACCGAACCCAGGTTGCACACGGCAATTTCCTTGTCGTTGGTGTTCAGCGTGATTTCCGTGCACAGATTGGAACTGTGCACCACGCCCACATGGTTCTGCGGCGAGCGGATATTGCACGGATCTTTGAACGTGATCCATGGATGGCCGGTTTCAAACAGCATGCTGAGCATCTTGCGCCACAGCTGTACTGCCGGTACCTTTTTGTACAGTCCCAGTTCGCCACGTTCGATCTTGGCTTCGTATGCCAGATAGGCCTGCTCGAACGTCTGACCGAATTTTTCATGCAGATCCGGCACGTCCGATGGTGAAAACAATGTCCAGTCACTACCATCCATGACACGTTTCATGAACAGATCGGGAATCCACGTCGCGGTATTCATGTCATGCGTGCGGCGGCGGTCGTCGCCGGTATTTTTGCGCAATTCGAGAAATTCCTCGATGTCCAGATGCCAGCATTCCAGATAGGCGCATACCGCTCCCTTGCGCTTGCCACCCTGGTTGACCGCCACAGCAGTATCGGACACGACTTTGAGGAACGGCACGACACCCTGTGATTTGCCATTGGTGCCCTTGATGCGTGCCCCCATAGCACGTACCGGTGTCCAGTCGTTGCCCAATCCACCGGCATATTTGGCCAGCAGCGCATTTTCCTTGATGGCTTCGTAAATGCCATCGAGATCGTCCGATACGGTCGTCAGATAGCACGACGACAGTTGCGAGCGGCAAGTGCCGGAATTGAACAGGGTTGGCGTCGAGCTCATGAAGTCGAAACTGGACAGCAGCTGATAAAACTCGATGGCGCGCGCTTCGCGGTCGATCTCGTTCAATGCCAGTCCCATGGCCACACGCATGAAGAAAGCCTGGGGCAGTTCGATGCGTTTTTCCTTGATATGCAGGAAGTAGCGGTCATACAGTGTCTGCAATCCGAGGTAATCGAACTGCAAGTCGCGACCCGCATCCAGTGCGGCCGATAAACGCTCCAGATCGAATTGCGCCAGACGCTGGTCCAGCAGTTCAGCTTCGATGCCACGCTTGATGAAAACCGGGAAATACTCCTTGTAATGCGCCTGCATGGCCTGTTGCGACACTTCCTCGCCCAGCACTTCATAACGCATGTTGTTGAGCAGCAATCGCGCTGTAACATGACTGTAGGCCGGATCCTTCTCGATCAGCACGCGCGCGGACAGGATGGTCGATTTCCTGACTTCTTCGAGCGACACGCCATCGTATAGATCCTTCAATGTGGCCTTGAGTATCAAACTGGCATCCACGGCTTTGTCCAATCCTACGCAGGATGCCTCAATCACGGATGACAGCTTGACGATATCCAGTGGCACGCGTTGTCCGTTGTCAACGACATAGAGCGTTTCAGCACCTGATTCGGCAGTTGATTTCTGCTTCAGTTTGGCTCTTTCACGCGCACGCTCCTCACGATACAGCACGTAAGCCCGGGCGACATCGTGCTCGCCGGAACGCATCAGGGCAAGCTCCACCTGATCCTGAATATCTTCGATATGGAAGGTTCCGCCATGGGGTTGACGGCGCAGCAAGGCATTGACCACATCGCCAGTCAGAATGGTCACGACTTCCCGCACTCTGACCGACGCAGCACCCTGGCCGCCATCGACGGCGATGAATGCCTTGGTCATGGCAACGGTTATCTTGCCCGGCTCGAAAGCAACCACCGCCCCATTGCGGCGAATGACCTTGTATTGCGTATAACGGGAACCCTGTGGTCCTGAGTCGTGGGTGCTTTGACTGACAGAGAGTGGTTTGAGGCTGATTGGTTCGGTCGCAAGCTGCATCGTTGATCTCCCCTAGCTGATTATTCAAGATGAAAAAAACAAAAACTGCATTGAATCAATGCCATTGCATTTTTTCTTAAACCACAATATATAGTGCTTTGGTTGCATCATTTGAGCACTGGTGGTGGCGAGAGTATTGCATACTCCGATACCGAGGTAAACAAAAAATTGATAAATCATTGAATCCAGCAGGGTATCGGGGAGTCATAAAATGACGGGATGCCCGATCTGACAAGATGATCAGGTATGATTGCAAAAAAGCAAATTGCCCCCATATCGCATTCAAACATTCTGGAATGGAATAGGAATAATCCATGCAAAAAAAATTATTGGTTTCGCTCATGCTGTCCATGGTGCTGTTAAGTGGCTGCGGCTATAACACCCTGCAATCCACGGACGAACAAATCAAGGCCAGTTGGGCCGAAGTGCTGAATCAGTACAAGCGCCGCGCCGATCTGATTCCCAATCTTGTCAATTCCGTCAAGGGATTTGCCGCTCAGGAAAAGGAAGTATTGCTCGGCGTCACGACGGCACGATCCAAGGTTGGCAGCATTCAGGCCACACCGGAATTGATCAACAACACCGAGGCTTTTACCCGGTTCCAGGCTGCGCAGGGTGAATTATCCAGTGCGCTATCTCGTTTGCTGGTGGTCAGCGAAAATTATCCGGAACTTAAATCGGATGCCAATTTCCGCAATCTGCAGGCACAACTGGAAGGTACTGAGAATCGCATCACCGTGGCCCGAAATCGCTACATCAAGGCGGTTCAGGAATACAACATTGTCGTGCGTTCGTTTCCCAGCAATCTGACAGCGATGGTCATGGGCTACCAGACAAAACCCAGTTTCAGCGTCGACAACGAACAGGAAATTTCGTCGGCACCCAAGGTGGATTTCGGTCAACCCGGCTCAACTGAAAAATAACCATGTACGCAAAGATTGACACAGTCGCAGGCTATCGAGCACTCCACCTGATCAGGATGTGGGTGACTGTCGTCACAGCTCTCATGCTGGTTGTGGCGGGCAATCTGCAGGCGGAAATGGCCGTTCCTGCCCTGACGTCACCGGTCACAGACCTGACGGCCACACTTTCCACAACGGAAAAGCAACGTCTGGAACAGAAACTGTCCGCATTCGAACAGAAAAAAGGCAGTCAGATAGCGATATTGATCGTTTCTTCCACACAGCCGGAAACCATCGAGCAGTACTCGATCCGCGTCGCCGAAGCTTGGAAGCTGGGTCGCAAGAAAGTTGACGATGGTGCCCTATTGCTCATTGCCAAACAGGATAGAACGATGCGCATTGAGGTGGGATATGGCCTGGAAGGCGCGCTGACCGACGCCACTGCAAAACAGATCATCGATGACATCATCGTGCCGCAGTTCAGAGTCGGACATTTTTTTACCGGTGTGGATGCCGGCACGCAAGCCATGATCGATGTACTCGACGGCGAAGTCCTCCCTCCTCCCAAAACCAGACACGCTTCGTCACAAGCCACGTCGCTTGAGGGTGTTGCCGACAACCTGATCTTCATTCTGGTTGGTTTCATGGTGATTGGACGAATACTGCAATCAGCACTTGGGCGTCTTGCGGGCGCAACCGTCACCAGCATTGGCATAGGTGTCATCGGCTGGGTCCTGTTTTCATCGATCGTCATCGCCATCGGATTGGCAGCATTGGCCTTTTTCTTTGGTCTGTTTCAACATCCCGGTCATGGCATCTACCGTGGCAGCCGTTATGGCGGACATGACGATCATCGCTGGGGCGGCATGGATCGTGGAGGATTCGGAGGTGGAGGTGGCTTCAGTGGTGGCGGTGGCGGTTTTGGCGGCGGCGGCGCATCCGGGAGATGGTAAAAATATGATGACTCGTATTCTGCGCCACCTGCTGACAGAGCAATGGGCTGTACGACGCCAGTTCCCGGCTGCGGTACTGACCTCCATCGAGCAAGCCATCCAGCAATCCGAAATGCGGCACGGCGGCGAAGTCTGCTTCGTTGTGGAAGCCGCTTTGTCCACGTCTGCGTTGCTTAAGAATCAAAGTGCGCGCGAACGTGCACTGGAAGTATTCTCTCAGCTACATATCTGGGACACGGAACACAATAACGGTGTGCTGATTTACCTGCTGCTGGCCGATCGTGATGTCGAAATCATTGCCGACCGGGGCATCCACAACCAGGTCAACCCAACAGAATGGGAAAACATTTGCCGTACCATGGAAGCATCATTTCAACAGCAACAATTTGCCACAGGCATTACGGATGGCATCGAACGCATTACCACACTTTTGCAGCGACATTTCCCGGCACGACCTGACGAGAAAAATGCTGTGGCTGATCGCCCGGTCATTCTGTAAAAACAGATACACTTTAAGTTGGTTTGACAGTAACAGCATGTAGCATCGCAGAAAACCGGCCTATTCCTGGTTTACAAAAATCAGCCGGTCGGTTTCAAAACCGAGGTCCTTGGCCTTGCGCACAAATGACTGGATGACGTGATCATCAACCACGGGGGTCCGGGATAGCAGCCACAGATAGGATTTGTTATAGCTGGTGACGTAGGCATGCTGATAGTCCTCATCCAGCGCAAACACGGCATAAGCACCGTAAAAGGGACCAAAAAAGGAAACCCTGAAATAGCCTTCGTCAGGCTGTCGTGCAAAGTAGGCCTTGCCTTCCGCTTTTTTCCACGATTGTAACTCGGCAGAATATCCGGCATTGATGACCCGGACACCGCCATCGTCGCGCAAACTGTATTCGGCGGTGACATGATCCAATCCACGCTCGAATGAATGATCCAGACGGGCGATTTCATACCACTTACCCAGGTACCGTTGCAGTACGAACCGCGTGACCGGAGTCACGTCCGGTGGAAGGGAGACACAACCGCCAAGACTGATCATTGCGATCAACAGAAACACGATTCGTGCTCGAATGGAAAGAGTGAACATATCAATTACTCTTGGTCAGCCATGTTGAAAGCCGGATAATCCGTGTAGCCCACCGCACCTTGCGTATAGAACGTGGCCGGATCGGGAGTATTCAAAGGAGCATTCTGCCGGATGCGTGCGGGTAGATCGGGATTGGCGAGAAAGCTTGCGCCAAAAGCCACGGCATCCAGTTTCCCGGTCGCGATCCATTGTTCCGCTTCGCTGGCCGTATACCCCATATTGCCAATGAGCGCGCCCTGAAAGTGCTCTCGGATCGGCGTCATGACATCGCCATTCTGTTGCTGATAAAAATCGCCACGCATGACATGTAGATAAGCCAGCTGGAAATCGTTGAGACGCCCTGCCAGCCACGTCGACAGGCCGATCGGATCGCTGTCGATCATGCTGTTGTAGCTGTTCAACGGTGAAATGCGCAGGCCGACACGATCACTCCCCCACACTGCAATCACGCTGGTCAGCACTTCGAACATCAGGCGCGCACGATTCTCACGCTCCCCGCCATAGAGGTCGGTGCGATGATTGCTGCCATCACGCAAAAATTCATCGAGCAAATAGCCATTGGCGCCATGTATCTCGACGCCATCAAATCCAGCACGCAGTGCATTGTCCGCTGCCTGCCTGAAACCAGCCACGATGCCAGGTAACTCGTCATCCTGCAGCGCACGTGGAATGACATAGGGTTTTTTACCTTCGGGGGTATGCACGACATCATCAATGGCAATTGCACTGGGCGCAACGGGTTGCGCTCCTTGATTCAGCAAAGGATGGCAGGCCCGCCCGCCGTGCCAGAGTTGCAGAAAAATCCTGCCGTCGACAGCATGCACGGCATCGGTGATCTGTTTCCAGGTGGCAATTTGTTCAGTGGAGTAGATTCCGGGTTCCATCCAGAATGCCGAATGTCCCTCCATGATCATGGTGGCTTCGGTGATGATCAATCCGGCGCTGGCACGCTGCACATAATATTCACGCATCAATGCATTGGGGGCATGTCCGGGACTGGCACGACAACGGGTTAACGGCGCCAGGAAGATACGATTAGGCACGGTCAATGCACCGAGCTTCAGCGAAGAAAACAGTCCAGTCATTAGCTTGCCTTGTAAAAATGATATTCAGCGCATTCTAGCGTAAATTCGGTTGGTACTAACGTTCTGGCGCAAACTCGAACGGCAATTCCGGTTGCATGACAAACCGGGAATCCTGCAACGCAGTGGTGGAAATCAACGTACTGACCTTGACACCCAACAGACGTAATTTTTTGTCCAGGGTAACGCGCCGCAGGCATTCGCCGGCGGAACGACGTATGGTTGCTGCATCTGCCGTATGCGTTGTCAAGGACAAGTCGCGAGTCAGCGTCTGGAAATCTGCAAAGCGCAATTTGATGCTGATGGTTCGCCCGACATAGCCTTTTTGCCGCAAATCTTCAGAAACCTGCAAACACAAACCGGTAAAAGCCTGGGTAAGCAATGATCGATCCAGGCGTGGATGCAGGTCACGCTCAAACGTGATTTCACGGCTGATCGATTTGGGTTCGGCATCGATTATTACCGGGCGGGTATCGATGCCACGAGCTGCTTCGTATAGCCACAACGAATAACTGCGACCAAAGTGCGACTGCAGAAATCGCAAATCGGCCTGCGCCAGTTGACCAATGGTCACGATTCCGAGCGATGCCAGCTTTTTTACTGCCTTGGGACCAATGCCATTGATTTTTCCAACAGCGAGCGGCCAGATACGACTGGGAATATCGGCTGGATAAAGAATGGTCAGTCCATCCGGTTTATCCAGATCGGAACAGATCTTGGCCAGCAATTTGTTTGGGGCAATACCGATCGAACATGACAGCCCTGTTGCCGTACTGACGGCCTGCTTGATGCGCCGCGCCAACACCTGGTCCGCTTCGGGCATCTGACTCAGGTCCAGATATATCTCATCGATGCCGGTGTCTTCGATTCGGGTTGTGATCGCAGCAATCGCAGTCTTGAATTGATGGGAGTAATGACGATAACAGGCATAATCGACTGGTAATAAAATCGCTTGTGGCGCCAACTTGGCGGCTTTCATGACACTCATACCCGAAAAAACGCCAGCGGCTCGGGCTTCATAGGTGGCTGTCGTCACCACGCCACGACCACTGTACTCCTGCAAGCGGCTGAACACCCACTGATCATTCTTGCGCACCGGTGCATGTTCCGACCGACCGGCAATGATCACCGGCATCCCACGCAATTCCGGATAACGTAACAATTCCACGGAAGCATAAAAAGCATCCATGTCCAGGTGTGCGATACGGCGATGTGCAGCGTTCATCCGTTGGGATAGGTATAAGTGATTACTGACATCAAAATCAGCGTTTTCCGATTCTATGACATAAACCTGAGTCGTAGCATTGATTTTGCAACAATGCGTTAGAAGTGATCGAAGCGGAAGCCATTCAATAGAAAAATTGATGCTCAATTTCATCAGGAGAAGGCTTAATAAAACACAAAGGGGGGGTATCGTCATGAGTAAGTCAAGCGGTAATAGGCAACAGGAAGCCCAGCAGCATAATCCGATCAGCACGTCTCGGCGTCATTTTTTCAAGCAGAGCTTAGTAGGGAGTACCGTGCTGGCGGCGCCGGCATTCATCATCTCTCGCAACAGTACGGCGCAAACCATCGAACCCGAATTGCCGCCGAGTCCACCGACCACACCGTGGCTTGATGAGCTTCCTATCGCCATCGAACCCCTTGCACAAACCGATTTACTAGCCGACACTTCCATGCTTCCACAAGGAATTGCACATACCGAAATAGGTGAATGCGGACGTAACAATCACCAGCACTGGGACGATTTCTTCGGTTCACCGGTATTGCAACCCGATCAGGCTGATCTTTATGAATTGAGGGCCAAAGCCGACCCGCAGCATGTTTTCCATCCAGACTATCCGCCACAATTGATGTGGAATTTTGAAGGCAAAACCCAGGCAGGTACCCCCTACCCCAATCCAACTTTTTTTGCACGGTATGGACGCCCTATCATCATGCGTCTGCATAACGAGTTACCCCAGAATCATACCGGATTCGGCACACCGGAAATCAGCATGCATTTGCACAATCTGCATACGCCATCGGAGAGCGATGGTTTTCCAGGCGATTATTTTAGTCCGGTCAAATCTGGCCCCACCCTAGCCGCACCGGGATACTTCAAGGACCATTTTTATCCCAATGTCTATGCTGGAGTCGAAGAATTCGGCAGTATCGGAGATATGCGTGAAGCACTGGGAACCTTGTGGTATCACGATCATACCTTGGATTTTACGGCGCCCAATGCCAGCCGGGGGATGGCAGGGTTTTATTTGTTATTCGATGATCTGGATTCCGGCGATGAGCATGACGCCAATCCTGCCGCATTGCGATTGCCGAGTCATCCCTACGATTATCCCTTGTTGTTTCAGGATAAACGCTTTGATGCTAGTGGCATACAGATTTTTAATCAACTCGATCCGGAAGGAACGCTAGGCGATAAAATTACCGTCAATGGCAAAATCGAACCCGTATTGCGGGTAGCCAGGCGGAAATATCGTTTCCGCTTGCTCAATGCCGGACCATCGCGGTTTTATGAATTTTATCTCGTCAATTCGGCGAATACCGTACAAAAATTCATTCACATCTCCAACGATGGCAATCTGTTTACGGCACCGCTCAGAAATCGTGACCGGATTCGCCTGGGCGTGGCCGAACGCGGTGATATCGTGATTGATTTCTCCAAATATGCCTTGGGTACAGAGCTTTATCTGGTGAATCGCCTGGTACAAGAAAAAACGCGTGGCCCCAAGAATGTAGCAGCTCCGGGAGTGCGTGTGCTGAAATTCATCATCGATCGCGAACCGAGTGAACCTGACGTCAGCAGAGTCCCCAACGTTCTGCGGCCGATACGCATGCCCACCGCCGATGAGATCTCTGCCGCTCCAGTACGCCGCTGGACATTCTCACGTTCCAACGGCTTGTGGAAAATCAACAACCGGCTGGTCGATGTCAATTCACCGCGAGCTACCATCACCAAAGGAAATACAGAGGTCTGGGAGCTCAATAATCCATCCGGAGGCTGGAGTCATCCGGTGCATATTCATTTCGAGGAAGGCGTCATTCTGGGTAAATTCGTCAATGGCGTTCAGGTACCGATTCCGGTACATGAGCGAGGACGCAAGGATGTTTACGTGCTGGGACCCAACACGATGCTGAGAATATTTTTGCGTTTCCGCGACTTCACCGGAAAGTATGTCATGCACTGCCATAACATGATCCACGAAGACCACGCCATGATGTTGCGCTGGGATATTAAGGCCTAAAAGGAGATTTGATCATGAAAAATGAAGACACCACTACAAATACACGTCGAGAAATACTGGCAGGTCTGGGGTTGGCCACATTGGGTTTGGCAAGTTTGAATAAAGTGTGGGATGCCATGCGCGCAGAACAACAGACCGAACTTGCGACAACACTTTCCAGCCATGCTGCGAATAACTCGGGATTTCCCAATGTCAGCCTCGTGACACATGAAGGCGAAATCGTTCGATTTTATGATGACCTGATTCGCAACAAGGTGGTTGCCATCAATATGATGTATACCCAGTGCGCAGGGATTTGTCCTGTCGCCACAGCCAATCTGTTGCGGGTGCAGGATTTGCTGGGATTGCGAGCGGGTCGGGATATTTTTATGTATTCACTGACATTGCAACCCGAACTCGACACACCGGCAACACTGAAACGCTATGCCGAGCGCCACGGTATTCAGCCAGGCTGGAAACTGCTTACGGGCATGCCCGAAGATATCGAATTACTACGGTATAGCCTGGGATTTTTCGATCGCGACGCCGAGGTCGATGATATCAAGGAAAATCATACCGGCATGGTACGCATTGGTAATGATGCCCTGGGGCGCTGGAGCATGGCGCCATCTCTGGCCGAGCCTTCACAGATTCTGGCGACGATCAATCACCTCGATCCAAAGGTTGTTCATACCTATACGTCAACTCATTCCTGAGGGGGATTATAGAAAATTCGAGATGATCAGTGCCACTCGCAACCCGGTAATAGTGGCACTGGGATTCCAGCATTAACGACAACCACCCTGCATGACTTCAAAATTCAATCGGAGATCGGATTCCTGATACTGCAGCAAATTACGTTCAGTGATGCGCAATTTATTCAATAGCATTGTCAACTGTAACTGGAATTCATCTGATGCGATCAGTTGCTGCCATTCATCGCCGTCAGGATCATCCTCATCCAGGTTTCGCCAGAACAGATTGCTGAAGCGATTAAACTGGATTGGTCGTTGTGCAATCAGATCCTGCTTTAATTTCTGATTGATCCAGCGCTGACGTCTCTGGACAAGTTCTTCGGCTCCGGAGTACACAATCACGGATAAATATTCGTGAAGGTCAGCAGGACTGTGGATGGCAGCCAATTCGGATAATTCGTGACGATTGATCGCTTTAGCGATCAACTCGTGCAAAACAGTGGTTGAAATTTCGAGACTAACACCCGTGCGTAGGGTATGAATTTTATCGAGGCACATGATTTTATTTTTTTAATACTCAATCGAAGAGCTAAAACGACAAGTTGGATTAAAATTGCCGCAGAAGGTTCATTTATCATATAACGCTTTCATTTTCAACCATTGTCTTAAAAATCGACAAAAACTGCAATCTTGATTACGACAATGTAAAAGGCGGTTTATTAAATCGGTGGCGCAGACTATTGATGGCGCTAAAAATGGTGTGCTGTCCGACAATACGGGCTTCCAGCTTGCGTTTGCCTGGAAAATCAAGAAAGGAAAGACCGATTAGCATGGTCAGTATCCCCTGCCCCGGCAGAAAAAGCATCAGAAAACCAACCAGAATAAAAACAATTCCCACACAATTTTTGACGCCCAATCCAATAATACGCAATATGGGATGATGATCTTTCATCCAGTGTCTGGGCACGCTCATGTCAAAATAATCACTGGGTAAACGGATGAGAATCCAGGGAATGGCGATTAAAGAACCGATAAAGCAGAAAATGGAAAGGACTGTCAGGCCAAGCAGTATGTCGAATGACATCGATTGCTCGATATGGGCAATACTCTCACGTAGAACAGTTATTCCATTGAAAAGATCAGTCATGGATATTGAAGCAAAAACCTCCTTCACCGCATTGCTCAGTGAAGGAGGCCATGATCAACTCAATGCCAGATGATTAAGGAACGATCCGGTTATTGAGAATTTCTTTGCTTTGGTTATTCCAGATCACGTCTGTCAGGTTTGAATAACGGGTGATGATCTG
>JAMWZR010000006.1 GCA_024282035.1 Nitrosomonas sp. | reverse complement strand
GTCGTGATAATCTCTACCTTGCAGTTCTTAAATTATTACGCCTAAACCCGCTTTAACTTCCTAAGACCCTTTGCAATAAATCTTTGATGTGTGAATCGTTTGATTTTTAGATTAAAAATTCAGAGAGTAAAGTTTTCTTTACTCTCTAAAGAAAACCAGAGGCAAATTAAATGTATAAGAAAGTAATGATTGCAATAGATGGTAGTGAGATTGCCAATCAAGCATTGATAGAAGCGGTAAATGTTGTGAATTCATACAACGGTAGCTTGTGTATTGTTCACTGTATTACTGATGACACAGCTGAGAATGTACGAAAAGGTAATGCAGTTCTTGATAAAGCTAAATCAGATATCGATACGTTAAGTGTTGAGACGAATTTACTACAAGCAGATGTTCAGTATGGTTTGAATGGAATAGCTGAAGCAATAGCAAATGCTGTAGCCGACTGGAAAGCAGATTTATTGGTGGTAGGAACATCCAATCGTCGTGGTTTAGAGCGACTTTTCATCGGATCAGTAGCCGAGCAGTTGATAGCAAAAGTTGATTCGTCCATTTTGTTAGTGCGTCCGCAGTAATATTTGTCAGTTAATCTTTTTAAGGAATTTGATTATGAAAGCTAATATTTTAATGTTTTTCTCAATTCTAGTAGTCGGAACTGGTTTAGTTTCTTTCTTTGGATTAGAAGTATCCAAAAACTTTATTAATGAATTTGTTGTAACAGAAATTGGTATTGGGATGATCTTATTTGCATCTTACATGTGGCTAGTTCGTCAAAACTATAACTACATTAAAAATAAATCACGAGTATATCGAATGAACAAAAATGTTATTCCAGAGGTTGAATTAAATAGCGAAGAAAGACGCGCAGCTTGATAGAAAAAAACCACTTCAAGTCGAATTTGAAGTGGTTCTGTAAGAAGTTTAAGAATTAACTTTTGAAGCTTTATTATAGCTTTACGAACAGATGATTAAGTTGTTACTTTCTCATAGTTGTTGCTCCAAAATTTTTTACTTTACAACTTTGCCCTATTTTAGTTGTAATAACCGCTTGACCCAAGCATTCATAGTAAAATTTTTACTGAGAATGTCACAACGATCCTGGAGGTCGGGGGCGTGTTGAATTGGGTCCTATTTTTTCAATTATGTTTTTTAAGAAAAAGTACCAAATTTGATTTCCTCCTCTTTTTGCGAATTTGCAGTATTTTTTCTTGAAATATAAGGTAGAAAGGCAACTATGAGAAAGCTTAAGTACATCGCAAGAAAAGTATCAGCAGTAAAAAGTTGCAGTACATTGATTCCAAAGGAATTCATAGAGTATGTTAATGTAACGCATGCAACTAGTAATGTGGATATAACTATTTGATTATTCATGGTATTAATCCTTTTGTGAATGAAATAATCTAGCATTCTTAGAGTAGTAAAGTTTTTTACAATGTAACATTCCTTATCTGAAATAAAACTTCACTTTTTCGTAAAAATAGCTTTTATGCAGGGACATTGTATTCCTGCATTTGTTAATTTTTTGTTATTTTTGATTACAAGAAAAATTAAAATGGAAAGTTCTTAATTTTTTTAAGAATTAAATTTCTATAAACTCTAAATTAGTAATCGAAATTTTATGTGAAATTTTCATCAAAGACTTAACTTTTATGATTAGGCTATCATAAAGATATCTCAAGCAATCTTAATGAAAAAAAGTAATTTAAGAAATTATTATTTTTGGTAATTGAGGAGTTTGATGTCAGGATTGTTCAGATACCCACCTTGTTGCATACCTAATCAAATCAGCGCCATCCTTAAGGTTGAGTTTAGTGCGAATATTGAAACGATGTGTTTCAATAGTTTTAATGCTGCGGCATAAAAGCTTCGATATTTCGTGGTTGTTATGTCCTTGACCGATCAAGTGTAGGACTTCAAATTCACTGGGTGTTAATGAATTTATAGTTGGCTCAGGCTCGGATCCGACCATTAAAATCCTTTTCAATAGCGTGTCATGCATTTGTTTGCTTAAATAAATATTTCCTTTCAATACTTCCCTAATTGCTGTTATCAACATTTCGCCCGGTTCTTGTTTCATGACATATCCGCGTGCGCCAGCCCTGAGCGCTCGTTCCGAGTAAACCGATTCATCATGCATCGATACAAACAATACTGGAAGGGAAGGTATCAAAGCATGCATATTTTTGATAACTTCAAGACCAGACACTGTTTTTAATGTTACATCCAGCAGAACAATGTCAATGGATTGATTCTTCTTAAGTATTTCAAGCGCCTCAGTTCCATCACCGGCTTCTGCGAAGACTTCCATATCCGATTCCATATTGATCAACATAGCCATACCATGACGTAGCATCGCATGATCATCAACCAACATTATTTTAGCTTTCTTCATTGATTCCTTTAGTTATTTTCGTTTCCATTTCCAGATGAACTTCGACTCCACCCTGCGTGGCAGGTTGCAGAGTTAATTTTGCGCCAAGTTGTTTAGCCCGATATTGCATGATTTTTATACCCATGCCACTCGTGGATTGTTGATTTGTATCTGCAGCAGAAAAACCAATGCCATCATCTTGAATTGTAAACAAAATGTTGTTTTTTTGATGGTCTGATTTCAACGAGATAGTGATATTCTGAGCTTTACCATGTCGAATGGCATTGTTGATGGCTTCCTGAGCAATTCGATATAAATTGAGTGCTTCATTATTAGCGCATGTGACGTCGTTGGAACATACAAACTGACAACTAATATTGTAGGTAGAAGATATTCTATTGGCTAATTTATGTAATACTTCGACCAGACCATTAGCCTCAAGTTCAAAGGGAAGCAATCCTTGGGCCAACTGTTTGATCTGTGCTACTGCCGTTTGCGTTTGTGAGGCTATGGCGGCTGCAAGCATTGTCGCATTTTGATCATCACAAGCTGCTAATTTTTTTTCAAGAACTCTTGCCTGATAACTTATTGCTGCAATTTTTTGTCCAACATCGTCGTGCAGTTCTTGTCCTAAAGTATGTGCTTGTTCTTCTGCAACTGAAACCAACGCTTGTTCTAGTCGCCTCAGCTCTAGCCAACTTTGAAGATCGCTTGCCACTGCATCGACTAATTTTTGTTCTTCAGGAAGTAAAAAAGGCTTTTCATCGCTATATATGACGCTTAAATGCCCACATTCTAGATCATCGATGCTAATTGATGAGCGAAGAACAGAGAAATTTTCGACAGAGATACAGCCGATGCCATACGAGTCTGAGTTATGGGTATCAATGGTTAGATTGTTAACCTGCAATCTATTATCAGATGAGAAGTGCTTACCTTCCAGTTCAATGACGGCAATGGCATTTTCTGGGTATCGCATAGCCGGTATTAGATATTTGAAAATAATCTGACATACGTCTTCAATGGCTAATTCCATACCCATGCTTCGGCGAATCTCATACAAGCAAGTAATTTCCTTAAGACGTAACTGAAGTAACTCATCGATCTGTTTGCGTTCAAACCATCTGGCCAAATCTGTCGTCACAGCGTCTATTAGTCTCTGCTCTTCAACGATAAGAAAAGGTTTTTCAACAGGGTAGAAAACGTTCAGCTTCCCATAGGCTTTGCCATTCACATTGATTTGAGAAGTCAAACAATGAGAATCAGTGACTTGAAGACTGGATAACATGGGATAATCGTTTAATTCAATCGATACAGAGGCGAATTCAGGATGTTGCATTGCCGGAATCAAAAATTTTATGATGTTCTGACAGACATTATCGATCGATAATTCTAGGCCCATGCTACGTCTGATTTCATAGAGGCATGTAATTTCTTTCAAGCGTTCACGCAATTCACTTTCTTTGCGACTCAATTCAATGGAGAACTGTTCGGCAGTCTCTTTAGCGCTTCTCGCTTCACGTTCAGACTCGATAAGTTTTCTAACAAACCAGTTCAAAAGTAAGATTTCAGCAAAAATCAGAGTAGCCAGATAAATGCTGATATCTTTGAGTTCGCGGGTGACAGGGGTGAATAATTCGTCCTGGTCGAGCTTGATAGCCATACCCAACCCGTAGGAATTTAAGGATGAGTAAGCTTCGATAACTGGTATGTCGCGATAATCTTTAGTGGCGATAATCCCGCTTTTCCCTTCTAGTGCAAAGCTTTTGGGGGAAATGGCGCCATCCATGATACGTCTCAGGCTCTTGGACTTTACTCCTGCAATTTGACTGATGATGCAGGCCATTTGCTCTTTGTCTTTATCCAACAATGAACAGAGTATCAATTCAGCCGTTTCTCCTATTGAGCGTACGTCAGTGAAACTGTCTGTTAATTGTGGTAATGCTCTTTCGGTTGTGATAGTGCCGATAAAGTGCATGTCCTGATCGAATACTTTAGTACTGGCATGCAGAATGAATCGTTTGTCCCAAATCAGAAAAGTGGTCTCGTCATGTTTGCTGAGCGATAACGACAGATTCTTGTTTTCTGAGAAATCGCCTACACGCGATAACAAGTTGCCATTGATATCAAACACGGCAACAGCGGTAAAACCGATTTGCGGAAAAGAATCGACATTGCGCTTCAGATCATTAAGCGCCATGTGATTGTTGGGTTGTGTATTCAGTTCTTGCATCGAACGTACGATGAAAGGGCGCAGTGCCAGGGCATAGGTATCGGCTAAACCACTTTCAATTTGTGTTTCTAGTAAAAGCGCTTTACCCTGCAGTGCGACGCTCAGTCCTCGCCCAAGAACTGATTCAATTTGCTGTCGCATGGTATTGTAAACAGCAATACCTGTTGTGAGTGTCAATCCCAATAACAGTAAACCACCTATGATACTGATCTTGCGATCGTCACGAGTTAACAGCAACCTTGTCTCCCGTATATTATGTATTCAATCTGAATTGCTTGAATTATACCAATAAATCGATGTCATTATGATGGTATGGCAATGTTAATAGAGAAAAAAACAGCGGATATGGGTTGGATGGAATGTGTTTGACATGCAGCGTGTTACCTGATTATTTTATAGCCATTTTTTTCTTTTGAAAAAAATAATCAATCCGATGCTAATGGCAATAAAAACGATCCAAAGTACAGGATAGCCCCATCGCCACTTCAATTCCGGCATATATTCAAAATTCATGCCGTAAACACCAGCAATGAAAGTCAGAGGTATGAAAATAGTTGCAAAAATGGTCAGTATTTTCATCGTTTCATTCATTTTATTGCTGATGCTGGAAAGATAGATATCATGCATCGCAGAGATGCGTTCACGATACGATTCCAAAGAGTCGCTGACACGTAGAACATGATCATACACATCGCCGTAATAACGCATTGTTTTTTCTTGTAACAAAGGTGTATCGATGCGCTGTATCGTAGCAAGCAATTCACGTAATGGGGAAATATTGCGTTTCATCGAAATCAGTCCACGACGAATGTGTTGCACCGTTTGCAGCATTTCTTTGCTGGAGTTCAATAATAAATTGTCTTCCAAAGGATCAATGATGTCGTCCAGATTATCCTCGACGACAAAATATTCATCCACAATCGTATCAACAATGACATAGGCGAGATAATCACTGCCTAATTGGCGCAGCCGCCCATGCTGGTTTTGCAGGTGATTGACAATTGGATCAAACGTGTCATCCGGTTTTTCCTTGAATGTGACAACGCAATTTGCCAAGAGCAGGATGCTGATTTGTTCATATTGCAGGCAAAATTCTTTTTCAAGATTCAGACTGATACCCTTGATAACCAGGTATAAAAAGTTTTCATATTCTTCTAATTTAGGGCGTTGGTGCGTGCTGAGAATATCCTCCAAAACGAGCGGGTGGATATTCAGTTCCTGCCCGATTTCAGCCACGATGTCGACATCACTTAAACCATCCACATTGACCCAAGTAATGAGATCGGGATTCTGGAGTTCCTTTAATTCAGCTATCGTTCTGATTTGATAACGATTCAGGTTGTTTGCGTCATACTGGATGACGGTGATTCTGCATTCAGTATCGTGTTTCTCACCGATGTGAATCAGGGTGCCAGGTGGTAAGCCTGTTTTATCGGCTGCACTGCTCCATTCGGATTTGTTGATTTGCTGCTGGCGCCACGAGGAAGAAGAAAAATCCATAATAAGCTCACCCAGTGAATCGATCGAGTGCTTATTTTAAAAATTTTATTGTGTTTTAGGGAAGTGAAGGATTGATAATGCAAAACCAACCTGTAATGCAGAACTTCTTTTTGGGGGGGGCGGTATCGAGTATTTAGGCCGGAGTGATTGATTCGGAACTGCTTTCTGTGGTACTTGTTCTTGGTGGGTTTTGTTGCATACACCAGTCGCGCCAAACCTCGCTGGCTTCTTCAATACTACTAAACGTCCATAACACAACGCCATCTTCAGTCATGAGCGTTGCTGCTTTATTGGGCCATTCCTTAATCAAGCAATTCATTGTTTCTCCTTGTAATTTATCATGTATCGAAAGTTTAAACCTGATATGTGAAAATTGGATGACAGATAGGTTAAGAATTCATGACAATGCCTGTATCATCTAGCAAGGAACGTTTATTAATGGCATGCTCTCTATTATGGTGTTTTTAAAAAAATTATGTAGTACGTAAAAACTTATTTCGGGGATATATCATGAAAAAAATCAATTATATGCAAATAGGCACTGGTATTCTTTTTGTCTCGCTTGTGGGTTGCGCAACCAATAATCCAGGTACAAGTGCATTGGGAACGGCAGATAAAAGCCTGGCTAGCGTTGCGGGGGCGGCACAAAGTGGTCAACAGATGCTGAATGCAGGAGCAGCTGTTGCAGGCGCTTCCGGAATGGCAGGTGCTGCCGGTGCGAGTCAGATTGGATTGGTTGATTTGCTGGTACACAAGTTGAATGTGTCACCACAGCAAGCATTGGGTGGGGCAGGTGCAATTTTTCAGATGGCAAAAGCAAAAATGGAGCCACAAGCATTTGGCAGTCTGACTCGTTCCATTTCGGGTATGGATACCATGCTGGCTGCAGCTCCTGCTAGTCCTGCGGGGGGGATGTCATCATTAGCAGGCGGGGCGGGCAGTTCTCTGGGTGGCGCAGCAGCATTGGCTGGCTCATTTCAGCAGTTGAATCTGTCACCGGATTTGGTGGGGCGTTTCATTCCGATCGTAACCAACTATGTGAAGCAAATGAGTGGTCCTGCATCTGCCGGACTTTTTCAATCTGCATTAGGTGTTCGCTGAAGCAGTCCTTCAGTTATTCGGGAGTCGAACAGAGTGTTAGAGGGATAGGTGACTCTTTACACTCTGACCATTGCACATAAGTCGTCATGGATGGAGGCCAGGGATGCCGATCCGTTGAATGGAAAGGGCATTGCTGCCTTCTTCATAGGCAGGCAATTTACCTTCCAGATGCCACAAACGGAATGCCAGTGCATAGGCTAAAACACGTATCGGATAATCACGAGGCAAGGTTTGTAAATAAGGTTGAATCGTCGTGAAATCCGATGCGCCGTATTGCTGCATG
The DNA here is from genome assembly GCA_024282035.1 of Nitrosomonas sp. Classification (GTDB taxonomy): domain Bacteria; phylum Pseudomonadota; class Gammaproteobacteria; order Burkholderiales; family Nitrosomonadaceae; genus Nitrosomonas. Next base: position 95,700 of record JAMWZR010000006.1, on the reverse strand, counting down.
ATAAAACGTAATCCACCATTTGCAGGTCCGATGTTGTAAGCCAGTAACCCGAGAAACAGATCGTTTTTCATTTCAGCCATGTAATGCTTGAACGTTGCTGCGGCTACGAAGGCATTGTGCCGAGGGGTGTCCAATACGATGCGTTCGGTGTTTAATCGTCGCATGGCTTGAGCAGTAATGAGTTCGGGCACGCGAGTAATTTGGAATAATCCTTTTCCACCATCGTGACTATCTCGAGGCAAGAACGAAGACTCGGTGGCTGCAATGCCGTACAGCAGGTGTGCATCAACACCAAAAGTACGTGCAGCGGCTTCAATGTCGGCCCTGTAGGGTTGTGCGCGACTGATCATGATCTGTAGTTGTGCCGGGTTGTGTCGGCGGTAGGCGGCGTAAACCTGATGCGCTATGGCCACTCGTGCGACTTCTTCTTTACCTCCGATTAACGCGCGAAAGTTGCCATATGCAATGGTGAATCGCTCATGAGTGATAGACCAGGCTGATGCCAATGCCAAACACACTGCCAGAGCTGGTGCAAGATAGGGCATTTGACGCATTTGAGACCATCTTCTCATTCGATTCCAGCCGATTAGCAATACCGAAACTATCAAAGTAATTCCCAGGATGCCAGCAGCAAAAGGCAGGATATTGCTAAAAAAAGCAGTACCAGAAAACTGAACTGCGGAGAGCCCAACTCCCCATAGAATGGCGAGAATGATCGTGGTGGTCAATCCTGAAATTTCCACTGCGCCCAATAGCAATTTTTGTTTCAAACTTGTACTCTGCTTTTTGGGTGATACTCTGCGCGGCTTGGGTTCTGTTATTTTTCTTGCACGGCTAGGACTTCGCTTGGATCTGGTTTTGCCAGGAGGGGGTTGGGTCTTATCAAAATTGACTGACATGGTGGCTGGCTGCTGTGGTACAGAGTATTTTGAATGCAGGAGTTGTACGAATTCAACCGAGGAACGAAGTTATCCCGTCGGGAATCATTTTAACCGATATCATCTGACTATTACGATTCTGTGGATCCTTTTCTGCTTTGAAGACTCTTTTGCAGAGATTCCGAATCCAGCTTTTTGCGTGACATGAGTAACGTTTATATCGTGGGTGGCGTATTTAGAGCAAATGAAGTTCCGCAAAAGACACGGTGGTGTTATGTCCGACGATAAAATGATCCAGTACCTTGACATCGATTAATGCCAGAGCCTGTTTCAGCGATTGTGTCAGCATCTGGTCAGCTTGGCTGGGAGTGGCCACCCCTGAAGGATGGTTATGTGCAAAAATGATTGCGGCCGCATTGTGATGCAAAACTCGTTTGATTACCTCTCGTGGGTACACGCTAGTTTGTGACAACGTGCCACTAAAGAGTTCCTCTGTGGCTAGAATTTGATGTTGTGTATTGAGAAAAATCCCTACGAAGACTTCCTGCTGTTTGCCCGATAAACTGAGGCGGAGAAACTGTTTGACTTGATCAGGGGAATTTAGGGCGTCGCCCTGTTTCAGATTTTCATGCAGCGCTCGTCGTGCCATTTCCAGGATGGCCTGTAGCTGCGCATATTTGGCAACGCCCATTCCGGGAAGTTGGCAGAAACTGTCCTGATTCGCATTGAAAATATTGTTGAGACTACCAAAATGTGTAATCAGATCACGAGCAAGGTCTACTGCACTTTTTCCACAAATGCCGGTACGCAGGAAAATCGCCAGTAGTTCGGTGTCTGAAAGGGATTCGACACCATTTGCCAGCAGTTTCTCACGCGGTCGGTCTGAAGTAGGCCAGTCGGTTATTGCCATTTTGATTGATCGTGGATTGAGTCATGTACAATGCTGCATTTGAAAATTTGATTTGCTCTGATCAAGAGGACAAGGTCATCACATACGGGGTTAGCGGCATTGATGTGCCTGGAATTGAGGGTGACCGTGCCTTTATGTAAGCCGTAAAAACCTGGTTTTTTTGAGATAGACGAGGTGCGCAAACCGTTTCCAAAACATGACAGAATTTTAAAATGCGTATGCAGAATAAGCGATTGATATTGGGCGTGACGGGAGGAGTCGCTGCCTATAAGGCGGCTGAGCTGGCGCGTTTGTTGACGCAGGCTGGTGTACATGTGCAAACCGTGATGACACAATCAGCCTGCCAGTTTATTGGTGCCGCGACTTTTCAGTCGCTGACAGGAAATCAAGTTTATACGGATCTGTGGCAAACTAATGCAGCACAGAATATGGCGCATATCAATCTGTCGCGTCAGGCTGACATGCTGGTGATAGCGCCGGCAAGCGCCGATTTTATTGCAAAAATTGCCAATGGATTGGCGGATGACTTGTTATCCACATTATGTCTGGCACGTGATTGTCCGCTGATAATTGCACCCTCCATGAACAGGCAGATGTGGGAAAACCCGGCAACACAGCGTAATATCGTTCGCGTCAAGCAGGATGGTATCAAGGCAGTGGGGCCGGTTAGCGGGGTGCAGGCGTGTGGAGAGACCGGTATGGGGCGCATGCTCGAGGCCAGTGAGTTGTTTGAGATCATACAAACTGAGTTGTTTTCAACAGAGCAATTGCAGGGACTGAATGTACTGATTACAGCCGGACCCACATACGAAGCCATCGATGCAGTACGGGGTATCACCAATCTGAGTTCAGGAAAAATGGGCTACGCTATTGCACGGGCTGCAGTCGAGGCGGGGGCGAAAGTATCGTTGGTTTCCGGACCCACGTGTCTGGCTGTTCCCATAGTGGAAAAATTCATTCGCGTGGTTAGCGCACAGGAGATGTTACAAGCTGTGCAATCCGAGGTTGATCGCAGCGATATCTTTATCAGCGTGGCAGCGGTTGCAGATTATCGTGTGGCGAATGCCAGTTCGCACAAGCTGAAGCGATCCAACAGTAAATTCACACTGGAACTGGTGCCTAATACCGATATTCTACAAACTGTTGCTAGTTTGCCGGAGCCGCCATTTTGTGTGGGTTTTGCGGCTGAAACCGAGAATCTTGAAGAAAATGCCCAGTTGAAACGTTCCAGTAAAAATATTCCTTTATTAGTGGCCAATCTGGCCCAGCAGGCCATAGGCGCTGACGCGAGTGAACTCATATTGATTGATGTAACCGGAAAGCATGTTTTACCCAGAGCGGCAAAAATCGAGCAAGCGCGTCATTTGATTGATCATATTGGTTCGATGTACCGTAAATTCCATTTTCGTAAACCGCATACCCATGATAAAAATTGATATCAAAATTCTGGATCCCCGATTAAACGATCAACCACCAGCCTATGCGACGCCGGGTTCGGCGGGGCTGGATTTGCGTGCCTGTATCGAGCAGCCGGTTACCTTGAATCCCGGGGATACATTATTGATTCCCACAGGTATTGCAGTGCATCTTGCTGATTCCGGAATGGCGGCGTTGATTTTGCCCCGATCCGGATTGGGTCATAAACATGGCATTGTGCTGGGAAATCTGGTCGGGTTGATCGATTCGGATTATCAAGGGCAAATCATGGTTTCTTGCTGGAATCGCGGTCAAACGACGTTCGAGCTGAACCCATTGGAGCGCATCGCCCAACTGGTTGTCGTGCCCGTCATGCAGGTCGAGTTCAATCGTGTGGATGCTTTTGCAGAGAGCGATCGAGGCGAAGGCGGATTTGGTAGTACAGGTAAACATTGATGCGATTTTTTTCTGTTTTTCTTGTTCTGCTGGTTTTGGTTTCATCACAGGCGGCATGTTCGGATGTCCAGCGCACGAATTTAAGTATTATGGGGCACAAGGTGGCCGTTGAGGTGGCAAATACCCAGTTATCGCGTGCCGAGGGACTGATGTACCGCAAGTCACTTGCGGCCGATGCGGGTATGTTATTTATTTTCCCCCGTGCGGATTTATACAGTATGTGGATGAAAAATACCTACATTCCCTTGAGTGTTGCATTCATCGATGAGCGTGGCGTCATTCTCAATATCGCCGACATGCATCCCGAATCTTTGAAATCACATGATTCGGCAGGCTTGGCGAAATATGCGCTGGAAATGAATAGGGGATGGTTTTCCGCCCGTAAAATCTCGGCAGGCACGCCAGTACTGGGACTGGAGAATGTGCCTGCCGCAGAGAATTAATGAAGCTAGTGCATCTTGGGCAGCATACCTTTGATGCCACGCATCATTTTTGAAATGCCGCCTTTGTTCATCATTTTCATCATTTTTCTGGCTTGCTCGAATTGTGACAGCAGACGATTGACTTCCTGAACTGAAACGCCAGCTCCAGCAGCAATTCTGCGCTTGCGGGATGCCTTGAGGATATCCGGTTTTTGACGCTCCAATTTGGTCATTGAATTGATGATGCCTTCGGTCCGGTTAAGCAGCTTGTCATCCACTTTGATATTTTGGGCTGCTTGGGTCAATTGGGCTGGCAGTTTGTCCATCAATGCACTCATCCCGCCCATGTTTCGCATCTGTTGAAATTGTGCCTTGAAGTCGTCCAAATCAAAGTCTTTGCCAGACTTCATTTTCTTCATCAACTTGTCGGCTTCTTCACGATCGGTGCTACGCTGTGCTTCTTCGATCAGACCAAGAACGTCACCCATACCCAGGATACGCGACGCCATCCGATCCGGATGGAAAACTTCGAGACCAGTCAGTTTCTCAGCTACACCAGCAAATTTGATGGGCTTGCCGGTAATATGCTTGACCGATAAGGCTGCACCTCCACGGGCATCACCATCCAGTTTGGTAAGCACCACACCGGTGAGCGGCAGGGCTTCAGAAAATGCCTTGGCGGTGTTGACTGCATCCTGACCCTGCATGGCATCTACGACAAACAGAGTCTCAATAGGCTTGAGCAGATTCTCGAGTTCGGTGATTTCCTGCATCATCGCTTCATCGATGCCCAATCGGCCAGCAGTATCGACTATTACGATGTCATGGAAATGCCTGCGCGCAAAATCCAGGGCTGCAGCGCCAATCTCACCGGGTTTCTGTCCTTCCTTAACAGGAAAGAAATCAGCGCCCACCTGACCGGCAAGCAGTTCGAGCTGATGTATAGCGGCTGGGCGATAGATATCGCATGAAACCAGCAATACCTTCTTCTTCTTGTGTTCCATTAACCATTTTGCGAGTTTTCCGCTGGTGGTGGTTTTACCTGCACCTTGCAACCCGGCCATCAGAATGACAGCTGGTGGAACCGTGTTCAGATTGATATCCGCTTTTTCACCGCCCATGATGGCAATCAGTTCTTGATGCACCACGCCAATGAGTGCCTGACCCGGTGTCAGGCTGGTCATGACTTCGTGACCGACCGCCTTTTCCTTGACATTAGCGATGAAATCCTTGACTACGGGCAGAGCGACATCCGCTTCCAGCAGAGCTAGACGGACCTCTCTGAGTGCCTGCTGAATATTGTTTTCCGTGAGTCTTGCCTCACCCCGTAATGATTTGATAACGCCGGCCAGTCGACCCGTAAGATTGTCAAACATGACTTAAACCTCTGAAAAATGGAAAGGTATAAAACAATATATACACTTGAAATTATAAAAAAACAGCTTGGCTCTTTGAATTTGTTAGCGTGCCATGTAGACTTGACGGAAATTCCTGCTTCCAATAATTCTTAATCTCGATGGTCAGCATTTTAACTTATCTGACGGCTTTTTTGCTTTATATACTGATTGGTTGGTATTTCTGGCGATATACGTGGCAGCAATCGATGACGGGAAGTCATGATCGACCAGTGTCGATTGACTGGGCTCATCATGCCATGTTCATTCCCTTGGTTTTACACGCTTTGACGCTTTATCATTCGATGTTTATTGGATCCGGCTTGAGTTTTGGATTGAGTAACGCCATTTCATCCATTGTCTGGTTGACGGCCATTATTTATTGGTTTTCCGGTTTTTTTAACCGCATGCAGGGATTGCAGACACTTGTGGCGCCGGTGGCTGTGGCCGCTGCCGTTGCGATTTTTCTACCGTATTTTTTTCCGTCTCTGCGTCCACTGGATAATACCGAATTGCCAGCATTCAAGGCACATTTGCTGGTCGCCATGCTGGCTTATAGCCTGTTGACGATCGCTGCGCTACATGCGCTATTGATGATGGTGGTCGAACGGCATCTGCATCATCCGACGAAACATCCGATGCTTACCAATCTTCCTCCGCTGCTGGCAATGGAAAAACTGCTGTTTCGCATCATCTGGATCGGTTTTGTTTTACTGACGCTAACACTGTTGAGCGGCGTGGTTTTCTCCAGGGAAGTGTTTGGTCAACCGCTGACCTTTAGTCATAAGACGCTGTTTGGATTCATTTCCTGGGGAGTATTTGCCGCGCTGCTTTTTGGTAGGCAGCTTTATGGCTGGCGCGGGCGCATAGCAGTGCGCTGGACTCTGACTGGTTTTGCGACATTACTGCTGGCTTACATTGGTAGCAAGTTCGTATTGGAAATTATACTTAATCGTTAGTTTTGCTTTTGTTGAGGCTTGGGATGATGCAAATACAAATCAAGGCAACCTCCTGTTTTTCATTAAACAATCTTCTGGGTTTGCGTCAGTCCGCAATGTTGTTGCTCATAGCCGGTTTGGCGGGCTGTGCTGCACCAGAGCCTAAGGTTGACACCGTCTTTGAGCCGCTTTCTGTACCCTCTTCCCATTGTGAAGAACTGAAAAATGAAAATGCAAGATTGGAGAAACTGGTTGCCGAAAAGGATGAATTGATCAAGAACCAGAAAATGCAACAGCAAAGTCAGGCCCAAGTGCTGCATGAAGCAAAAAAGGAAGCAACGCGTGCTCAGGTCAAATTGCATCGTTTGGCTACCAAACCCAGTACAGCTTCAGCCATTGCTGAAGTCGAGGCTTCACTGGAGCAGTGGAAGCAAGCCAAACTTTCTCCATTCGATCAGATACTGCGATTTCAGGTGCAACATTTATTGGAAACGGCTTCGTTATTTTATTCCAAGGATCAGTATGCGGCTGCCATGAATCATGTGTCCCAAGCGAATAATTTTATTCATCTGATCACGGACCATAGCCGTAAAAAGGTTTCGCATATTGATCACACATTGCTGGAATTCCATGTACCGGTGAAATTGCGCACCAAAAAGAATGCACATTTGCGCAAATCACCCGATGCGCACGCACAGGTTATCGTTACGTTGAAAAAGGATGTGATTGTGACCGCTACAGCCAATCAAGGTGACTGGTTGCGTGTTCAGACAGACAAAAGCCAGGGATGGATTATCAATTCCATGCTGGAGCTGGAGGAAGAAAGAAAGCAGTAATCACTGCCTGCATTGCTTTATGACGATACGCTCAACTTGGGTTGTACACAGTAGGCTTGATTGCGACCAGCATGTTTTGCTTCGTACAGCGCACTGTCAACTCGAGAAAGCAGGAGGGTGAGCGATGTGTCCTCCGGTTCGCTCTGAATGATTCCGATGCTCAGTGTAACTTTCACGGATTCATTGATGGCGTTGCAATGTATATTGATTACTTGTGAACGGATACGCTCTGCAGTTTTTACTGCTTCATCCACAGTCGATTCGGTCAGAATGACGATGAACTCGTCACCGCCATAACGGGCTGCAAAATCCACAGTACGGATACTCTGTGAGATTTTTTTGGAGACGGAAACGAGAATTTCGTCCCCTGCCACGTGTCCCAAGCTATCATTGAGTGTTTTAAAGTAATCCACATCAATCATCAAGACAGCGAATGGGCGCCTGTTACGAGCATACCGTGCTAGTTGATCGGTAATGATGGCATTCAGTTTGTTGCGATTATAAAGTCCCGTTAGGCTGTCGGTGATCGATAATGTTTCTAGCAGTTTGTTTTTTTGCTGCATGGCAGTAGTGGCGGCGATGATCTCCGCTTGATTCTGCCTTAATTTATCGGTCATTTGATTGAACATGAACGTCAGTTGTCCAAGTTCATTGCGTTGTGTATTGGTCAACGCTACATTGAGGTCGCCTTTGACGATTCTTTCCGTTGCATTGATGAGTCGTTGTAGCGGTACGACGATGGCATGTCCCATGCGGAATGCTATGGTCGTAACAATCAGAAGAATGACGCTGATCAACGCAATGAACAGATTCCGCTGTTGCTTCCAGGCAGCATAGATAGACTTGTAGCTTCGGCTAGCGATAATAGTGATCGGTGGTTTTTCAGAAGTATAGGCTAATCCGAATACCTTACCTTGTGCCAGGCCGCGAAAGATTTCAAACTCGCCGGGATTTTCCTGCAAGCGCTGCAATATAGCTGGCTCGATCGTGACAGAATTGGTGTCGACGGTGGATTTGTCACTGGCCAGCATGATGCTGCCATCTTTATCTAGTAAAAGTACCTCTCCGGGAGGAGACTTCAAGGGATCTTTAAGATTGGACTGAACATTGTCCATATCAAAAGTAACGATCAGAGCACCCAGAATAAAATCATCGATTGAAAGAACCGGTACCGAGATACTCAGTGTGGCCGTTGAGTAAGCAGGATTCCAGTGCGGTGGAACGACGACATTGCCTTGAATGGAGGCATTTTCCGGCCAGTTAGGTTGTGATTCGATGTGTGTCGGGGTGTCGATATTGCTGGCAACGATCGTACCTTCCGTATCAATGACGGTTAATTCCAGTACGGTTTCCAATTTTTTGTGAACAGACTTGAGGTAATGCTCAAGCACCTTATCGGAGATATATTTACCGCTTTGCGGTTGGCCGGCTTGAGATAGGCCTTCGATGAGAATTTTTGATGTCGATAATTCACGCGCAATGTAAATCTGGTCTTTAGTCCACAAATCCAGTTCACGGCTTGCGTGATTGGCAAGGGCGCGTAATTCCCGTGTTACATTCTCGCTGATCATTGTTTCATTTTGTTCAAAAGAAAGAATGCCCAAGCCTAACGAGGGAATCAGAGTTGCCAGGATGGAGAAAACGATAATTTTGTTTTTGATACTTTTCAATTCAAATATTATCCTTATAACAAAAACAATATTACGTTACTTGCAATCTATCAAAATAACCGAATAAAGACAGTTTATTATCCTTATTCCATCATTAAATTCGATTTGCAAATTGCGTTTGATCTTTTTTACATCATATTCTTATATTTGTAATCGTTGAAATTTTTATATTATATAAATGAGCCAGTTTAGGCAGTGCGTAATGTCACCAGATCGCGATCTGGATAATTGTTTATTTGATAACCTTGCCAGAGTCGTGTTGCTATAAAAGCTGCAATGGCATCGGCATGTTGCTGCAATCCGGGATTGCCCATTTCTTTAGTGGTTTCCCTGAAAAGAAACAGCCAGCGTTCGAACAATTCCGCATTTAATTCTGGTAATGCAACATGTTTGGGCATGGGGGCACCGCGAAAACGGCTGGTGCCGCGAAGTTGGGCCGACCAGAAGTTGATCATTTGAACAAAATGTGCGTCCCAATCCTGCACGTGAGCTTCGAATATCGGACCGAGGCCAGGATCTTTTCTAGCTTTGGCATAAAATGTATGAACAAGCTGAGCGATATCTTCTTCGGTATATAAATCGGGATTGGGTGTGGGAAATGCGGATTGATTCATGATTTCTCTGAAATGTTCCTGATATTGTACAAGGTATGCAAATACGACTACGAAATGTTTACATCTGACTGATTAGTTTATCTTTGGTTCTTTGAATTGTCCAATTGCAATTCAATTGTGATGGATTACAGTTACATGGGTTCGATTGAGAAGGGAGTTGGATTGAAATGAAAAATTTGTCTGGGAAAGCCTTGTTGATCGATCCGGTACTGACCAAATCAACCGCATTTACCCGCGAGGAGCGTCAGTACTACGGTTTGCGGGGGTTGTTGCCTTATGATGTTGCGACGCTAACCAAGCAAAAAGAACGCGTGCTGGGCAGCATGCGGAGCAAGGCGACTGCGATTGAAAAATATATTTTTCTAAATGCACTATCCGAACGCAATCAGCGACTTTTCTATCGCACCATGATCGATCATGTCGAAGAAATCATGCCGTTGGTGTACACCCCGACTGTCGGTGAGGCGTGCAAAGAGTTTGCGCATATTTTTAGGAAACCGCAGGGCTTTTATATTACGCCAGAGGATCGTGGAGAAATAGCTGCAATATTCGGGAACTGGCCAGAACAGGACATTCGTGTCATTGTCGTTACAGATGGCGAGCGAATTCTGGGGTTGGGTGATCTGGGTGCCAATGGAATGGGAATTTCCATCGGCAAGGTAATGCTCTATGTTGCCTGTGCCGGGATTAATCCGGCTCAGTGTATGCCGGTCATGCTGGATGTCGGAACCAACAATCAGGCTATTCGTGAAGATCCGCTCTATCTGGGGTATCCACATGCGCGTGTGGATGATGAAACATACCATGCGTTGGTGGATGAATTCGTACAGGCCGTGCAGCTTCGTTTTCCCAAGGCACTCATTCAATTTGAGGATTTCCTGACTCCCCATGCATTCGAATTTCTGGAGCGCTATGGCGGTCAGGTGCGCTGCTTTAACGATGACATACAAGGTACGGCAGCCGTGACGCTGGCTGGTATCTATTCATCATGCCGCATTACCGGGAAGCAGTTTCCGGATCTGAAAATCATGTTTCTGGGAACGGGGTCGGCAGCAGGAGGGATTGCCGAATTGGTCACGGATGCGTTTTGCGCGGCAGGTTTGAGTCGGCAACAGGCACAGAAGCGCTTGTGGTTTGTCGATCGAAAGGGTCTGGTGACTGCAGCACATCAGAACATCAAACCCAGGATCAAGCCTTATGCGCACGAACATGCTCCATGCACTTTCGTGGATGCCATCAAAGTGATCAAACCTGATGTACTGATCGGTGCAACCGGAGTAGCAGGAACATTCGACGAAGCCGTGGTGAGCGCAATGGCCGCAGTTAATGAGCGCCCGGTCATCATTGCACTTTCCAACCCGACTTCGCATACAGAATGCACGGCCGAGCAGGCCTATTGCTGGAGTAATGGTCGTGTGATTTTTGCCAGTGGCAGTCCATTTGCGCCGGTATGGTTCGGTGATCGGCTGTATAAGCCGGGCCAGGGCAACAATGCGTATATTTTTCCGGGAATAGGATTGGGTGTGTACGCCAGTTCGGCGCGTCTGATTACGCAAAGCATGTTTCTTGCCGCAGCTGAAGTGCTGGCAGGGATCGTGACAGAGCAGGAGATTGCTGCGGGAGCCATATACCCAACTTTGAATCGTGTGCGCGAAGTGTCGCATGCCATCGCCGTTGCAGTCTGTCGGATAGCAGTACAAGAGTGTCTTGCCGAAGCTGCGCTACCGGAAAATCTGGAAAGTTATGTGAAGTCTCTAATGTACGAACCCGATTATTGATCACTTTGCCTGAAAAGATTGACAACACCATCCAGGCCCACGTAATTCAATGCATACCGAGCGTGCTGCTTGACGATCGGCTTGGCATGATAAGCGATACTGACACCAGCCTCGGTCATCATGTCCAGATCATTGGCGCCATCGCCTATTGCAATGATCTGTGCACGACTGATTCCAAGTTCGTCTCGCACTTGCCTGAGTATGTCGGCTTTTCCTTCCCGACCGATGATGTTGCCAACGATATTTCCGGTTAATTTGTCGTCGACAATTTCAAGTACGTTAGCCGCAGCATAGTCGAAATCCAAGCGGGTTTTGATGCGTTCGGTAAAAAAAGTGAATCCTCCCGAGATAACCATTGTTTTGAGTCCTGACAGCTTGGCTTGTCGAAGCATTTTTTCCGCACCGGGATTCAGTTTGACGCGCTCATCGAATACCCGCTGCAGCGCCTGCTGGGGCAAGCCTTGCAATAGTGCAGTGCGGCGTGTGAGGCTCTGCTCAAAACTGATTTCACCTTGCATGCTTAATTGGGTAATGGCGGCAACCTGGGGTTTGATGTTGTGCATGTCGGCGATTTCGTCGATGGATTCGATCGCCAGTAATGTGGAATCCATATCCATGGCAATCAGGCGAAAGTCCGAAAATTTCAGGCCGGTATCGACGTAGGCATAATCCAACTCGGCCTCGGTACAATAAGGGGAAATTTCTTCGCTGTGAATGGCCTGTGTCAGTCGAAAGGCCTGGCCTGTAATGCGCTCTATACCTTGTGCTTGACTCAGCTTTGCCAAGGCGCGCAAATCACTGTTATTGATTTCCAGTCCCTGGATGATCAGGTTCATACTGTCCGACATACTTTAACTCTGTGTGGTGGAATAAAGAAAGGACTGAATTATTTCAGTCCCCATTCGACGATGCGATTGCGCCCCGCATGCTTGGCTGCATATAGCGCTGAGTCTGCAGCTTTCACCATATCCAGGGCATCCTCAAAACGTATATCGCCCTCGTTATTGGAGGCGACGCCAATGGATGCTGTGATGCTGATGGTGCGTAAGTCATCGAGTTTGAAAGTGATATTTTCGATGGCGTCTTTCAGGCGGGTAATCAGGTTACGCGATGCGCTCAACGAGGTTCCCGGCAAGATCAATGCGAATTCCTCGCCGCCGTAACGGCTGAGGGTGTCGTCCTGCCGAATCTGCTCAAAGATTGTACTCACTACGGTGACCAGAAGCGAATCGCCGGCCAGATGACCATGATTGTCATTCACTTGTTTAAAGTGATCGAGATCGATGATCGCAATGGTCAGCGGCAACTGGTACTGAGAAGATAAATTGAATTCGCGGCGCAATGTTTCGTCAAAATGAATCCGGTTATAGGCACCAGTCAGACCGTCGCGCTGAGATTTCTCTTCGAGTTCCTTCATCCGCGATAGGTTATGGATGAGTAGCAATTCCTTGGCCTGAGCCATAATTCCAGCTGTATCGGCAGTCTGGTGAATCTGAATGTCGAATAAGTCTTCGACGGACTCGAGACTGGATTCCATCAATTTGATGACATCGACGAGTGTGGTGCTGTCGAGATCCAGCCATTGTTGCGCCGCTTCGGTCAGTGCAGCCAGCGTCCCGGTTTCATGTGGAGACAGGAAATAGTCGGCCAGATAACGGGAGACAGCCACGCAGGATTGCAGGTTGGGTCCCAGGCTTTTGGGTTCGGGCTGACTATGACTGGCGATACAGGATAAGGCGATGTAGTCGGGAATATGCCACTTGCGCAGCAGTGCGTAGCCCAGTTCGTCATGGCCGGCACCAAAAGCGACACGTTCCATTTTTAGCAATGTATCGTGGTCTGATGTCGAAGAAAAAACCTTGCAGTACTCTTCCGGCAGGATGGCTGCATAAGCCAGGATGCCGATTTCCTGCAGCAATCCGGCCAGAAAGAGATCATCTAGATAATTGAGTGCCAGTTTTTCTCCCAGTGCGCGACTGGCTAGTGCGGAAGCTATCGAACGGCGCCAGAAGATATGACTATTAAAAGTCGGGTTGTTCGTTGTGCCATCATTCATCAATGAATTGGCTAAAGAAAAGGATAATGCGATGACGATGACCGAATGCGTGCCGAGTATGCTGACGGCCTGACGGACATTGGTGGCAATGCGACGGGATTTGTAGATCGGCGCATTGGCGGTTTTCAGGAGTTTTGCAGAAAGTACCGGATCCAGCGATATATATTGACAGGCTTTGCCGATGTCCGCTTCGCTGTCATTAGCAAGCTCAATGATCTTGACTGCAACTGCAGGCAAGCTGGGTAGTGTCGTGCAATAGTTAAGCCGTGTTTTCAATTTATCATCAAGCACTTTATTGCCCTTATCGTGAGATAACACTTATAGATCATTGAATAACTACATGATTATTCAAGCATGCGGCATAAGGATAACATTATAGCCATAATTCATAAGCATTATTTACACCGATTCCGGCGTGCTTCTCGTCATTTTGTTCGGCAAATACGAAGTATTTATGCTTTTAATCAGGCTGATGTATGCTATTCAGGTAAAATCGATTTGTTTCGAGTTTTTTGCACACTGGAGTGAACTGTATCTATTTGTTTATTTCCCGGATTGCAAGACCAGTTATCGAGAATTCTTCATAAAGGAGCCTGATGTGGATTTTGTTATAAAGGTGGGAACCCCTGAAAAACAGCGGGGTGCTTGTGCAGTGATAGGAATATTCGAATCCAAGAAATTGTCGGAATCGGCCAAGGTTCTCGATAGAGTGACACAGGGCTATGTGAAGGCTATTCTGGCATCGGGAGACATGGATGGCAAAGCGGGCACATCGCTGTTATTGCACAATGTGCCGGATACGTTATTCAAGCGGGTACTGTTGATTGGTCTCGGCAAAGAGCAGGAATTCAAGCAAAAATCATTTCAAGGTGCGCTGGCAAATATTTTCAGCAGCCTGCAAAAGACGGCTGTTACCGATGCCACGGTGTTTTTATCCGATTTTCCGATCAGTGACCGTACAGTGAATTGGAAAGTTTCGCAGATCGTCGTTGTGGCTACCAACAGTTCATATCGTTTTAATCATTTGAAGAGCAAGCCCGAAAATGATCCAGGTCATCTGCGCAAGATGGTTTTGTGTATCGATCAGCGCACAGATCTGGCAGCGTGCGAGGTGGCTGTTCAACAAGGACAGGCGGTCGCCAATGGGATGAGTCTGGCAAAGGATTTGGGCAATATGGCACCCAATATCTGTACTCCGACCTATCTGGCCAAACAAGCCAAGGATCTGGCCAAGGCCCACAAGATGAAGGCGTCGGTGCTGGAAGAGAAAGATATGGAAAAACTGGGTATGGGATCATTGCTAGCGGTGGCGCAAGGCAGTGAGCAACCGGCCAAGCTGATTGTGCTGGAATATCACGGCGCCGCCAAAAAAGAGCAGCCTTATGTGCTGGTGGGTAAAGGTGTGACTTTCGATACTGGGGGTATTTCGCTCAAACCGGCTGCAGAAATGGATGAAATGAAGTTTGATATGAGCGGTGCCGCCAGTGTCCTGGGGACGTTACGGGCCGTAGCCGAATTGAAATTGCCCATCAATGTAGTGGGAATCATACCGGCCACGGAAAATATGCCCAGTGGTCGGGCTACGAAACCCGGAGACGTGGTGACCAGCCTGTCCGGTCAAACCATCGAGATTTTGAATACCGATGCGGAAGGGCGACTGATCCTATGCGATGCTCTGACCTATGCCGAGCGCTATAACCCCAAGGCGGTGATCGATATCGCCACGTTGACGGGTGCCTGTGTCATTGCACTGGGCAATTTCACCACGGGCCTGATGAGCAATAATGACAAGCTGGCACAAGCTCTGCTTGCTGCTGGTGAACAGGCAGGTGATCGAGCCTGGCAATTGCCATTGTGGGATGAGTATCAGGAATTGCTGAAAAGCAATTTTGCAGACATGGCAAATATTGGGGGACGTGCTGCGGGTACGATTTCCGCTGCCTGTTTTCTGTCACGTTTTACTGGTAAATATCAATGGGCGCATCTCGACATAGCCGGTACGGCATGGAAATCCGGCAGGGAAAAAGGTTCTACGGGTAGGCCTGTACCATTGCTCATGCAATATCTGATGACAGAAGCCCGTACTGCTGCAGTCTAGGAATCGAGCAAATGGCGATCAGTGAGATTCCGGTTAATACGATCTGTGGTTGGCACAGGTTATCCCGTTGGTCGCTCAGGCCATGACAACCCGGATTATTTTTTATTCGGGTTCCAGGGACAAATTGCTGACAGCATGCCGGTTATGTGCAAAGGCTGTGCAACAGAATATGGGCATGCTGGTGTATGTTCCTGATGCGCAGGTGCGTGAAGAGCTGGATAAACTTCTGTGGACTTTCTCAGCAACCAGTTTCGTTGCGCACTGTGATATCCGGGATGAGGATCTGATCG
Source organism: Nitrosomonas sp. (assembly GCA_024282035.1). Taxonomy (GTDB): domain Bacteria; phylum Pseudomonadota; class Gammaproteobacteria; order Burkholderiales; family Nitrosomonadaceae; genus Nitrosomonas. The sequence continues at coordinate 79,944 of JAMWZR010000006.1, read as the reverse complement.
CCATGACGCCTGTGGTTCTGACTGATAAAATGGTGGCCGACACAAAATTTACTGTCCTACTTAATCTGCATCAGCACTGTCCACCGAATTACGAATGCTTCGAGCGTTTGATCGAAATCGCCGGTGAAGTCGACCAGGACAAGCAAGCGGCGCGGGAACGCTATCGTTATTACAAGGAGGCTGGGCATGAAATTCAACACTACGATCTTACGGATTGAAATGAATCGAGTCCCTGCAGGTTTCAGAAGAGTATCAACATGAATGATGAAAAAAATATGGCCGAATCGGATCTGGACGATGCGATATTGACCAAATTCAGCAATCTGCTGAATAAATACCACAATCCTGCCAATCTTAATCCGCATACCGAAGCGGCTTCGGTAACACAGTCGGCATCGACTGCTGATCAGATGGATTATCTGCCGGCTGCTGCGGTTGCGACGAGCATTCCCGTTCTGACCGAGGCAGTGATACTCGATGCCGTCGAGCCGGATGCACAATCCGAGCCCATCAAACCGGTTCGCACTATTCTCGATGCGGCTCTGAAAGACGCCAATATCGCCATGACCTATGCGGATCGATGCGCATTGGCAGATGCACTGGAAATGCGCTGGGCAGAGCACTTCAAGTCGACATGAACGGACTGGATCAAGGAGCCTCACAGTTATCCGGTTTCAGCAATTGATCCGGACCCTCGATTCTTACCTTCCTTTTTGAGTAGCGTTTCATGCGAATTCAACATCCGCGTTATAATGCTGCCCTAGTTTTTTTACCTTTTTATTCAATACAAAATTCATGGAACTCGAAAAAAGCTTTGATCCCAAACTGATCGAGAATCGCTGGTACGCTAATTGGGAAGCGACTGGCTATTTCAAGGCGAATACCGCATCGGATCGCTCTGCCTACTGCATCATGCTACCGCCGCCGAATGTAACCGGTACGCTGCACATGGGGCATGCATTCCAGCATACCCTGATGGATGCCTTGATTCGCTACCACCGGATGCTTGGTGACAACACTTTGTGGCAGGCAGGAACGGATCATGCCGGTATCGCCACGCAAATCGTGGTTGAGCGCCAGCTGGATCAACAAAAACTGAATCGCCGGGAAATGGGGCGGGAAGCTTTTTTACAACGTGTATGGCAATGGAAGGAAGAATCCGGTTCCACCATCACGAGACAAATGCGACGTTTGGGTACATCGTGCGACTGGACGAGAGAGCGGTTTACCATGGATGCCGAATTGTCGCGCGCCGTGACGGAAGTGTTTGTGCGGTTGTACCAGGATGGACTGATTTATCGGGGCAAGCGTCTGGTGAACTGGGATCCTGTATTACAGACGGCCGTATCCGATCTGGAAGTAGTACCAACCGAAGAAAACGGCTCCCTGTGGCATATCCGTTATCCACTGGAATCCACCGATGGGACTTCCGGCACTGCGGATGCAGCGTTGATCGTTGCAACCACTAGACCGGAGACCATGCTGGGCGATGTGGCCGTGGCTGTGCATCCTGACGATGCTCGTTATCAGCACCTGATCGGGCGCCATGTTCGTTTACCTTTGTGCGAACGCACTATTCCGATCATCGCCGATACCTATGTGGACCTGGAGTTCGGTACGGGGTGCGTCAAGATTACCCCGGCGCATGATTTCAATGACTATCAGGTGGGACAGCGGCATCATTTGGTACCTATTAACATTTTGACGCTGGACGGAAAGATCAATGATCTGGCGCCGGTCGAGTATCAAGGCATGGATCGTTTTGATGCACGCAAGAAAATTATTGCCGATCTGCAAGCGCAAGGTTTTCTGGTGGAAACAAAACCACACAAGCTGATGGCGCCGCGGGGAGATCGAACCAATACCATTATCGAACCGATGCTGACAGACCAATGGTACGTGGCCATGGAAGGATTGGCCAAGCGCGGACTGGATGTCGTGGCCAAGGGTGAGGTGCGATTCACACCGGAAAACTGGACGCATGTCTACAACCAGTGGCTGGAAAATATCCAGGATTGGTGCATATCGCGGCAGCTCTGGTGGGGACACCGGATTCCTGCCTGGTACGATGAGGAAGGAAATGTTTTTGTTGCGCATTCCTTGGAGGAAGCACAGCAGCTGTCAGGTAAACAGGATTTGCGGCAGGATGACGATGTGCTCGATACCTGGTTTTCATCCGCACTCTGGCCTTTCTCAACGTTGGGGTGGCCGGACGAAACGACGGAACTGAAGACGTTCCTGCCTACCTCAGTGCTGATTACCGGTTTTGACATCATTTTCTTCTGGGTAGCACGCATGGTGATGATGTCGCTGCATTTCACGGGCAAGGTTCCCTTTAAAGAAGTGTATATCACGGGACTGATTCGTGATGCAGAAGGCCAGAAAATGAGTAAATCCAAGGGCAATGTGCTAGATCCGCTGGATCTGATCGATGGCATTGCGTTGTCCGATCTGCTGGCCAAGCGCACTACCGGCCTGATGAAACCAAAAGATGCCGATGCCATTGCGCAGACAACGCGTAAACATTTTCCCGATGGTATCCCGGCGTTCGGAACCGATGCGCTGCGCTTCACTTTCGCCAGTCTGGCTTCGCATGGCCGGGATATCAAATTTGACATGCAGCGCTGTGAAGGGTACCGCAATTTCTGTAACAAGTTGTGGAATGCCACCCGTTACGTCTTAATGAATTGTGAAGGCAAAGACACCGGTACGGATGAATCCCTGCCATTGGTATATTCCGATGTCGATCGATGGATAATCAGCCGGTTGCAGCAGGCCGAACAGGCTGTGGAGCAGGCGTTTGCGAGCTACCGTTTCGATCTCGTGGCGCGGGAGATTTATGAACTGGTATGGGATGAATATTGCGACTGGTACGTAGAGCTGGCCAAGGTGCAACTGCAAGCCACCGATGAATCGGTGCAGCGTGCCACCCGTCGCACACTGGTGCGCGTGCTCGAAGCCATGCTGCGGCTGGCGCATCCGATCATCCCTTTCATCACTGAGGAGTTGTGGCAGAAGGTCGCTCCTCTGGCAGGGCGGCAAGGCAGCAGCATCATGTGTCAACCCTATCCTCAAGCGGATCGGCAAAGAATCGACGAACAGGCGATGCAATCGATCATTTTGCTTAAAGATATGGTGAATGCGTGCCGTACATTGCGAAGTGAGATGAATCTATCACCGGCAGTGAAGGTGCCGCTACTGGCCATCGGTAATCAGCAAATTCTGAATCAGTTTTCGCGTTATTTGATGGCACTGGCAAAATTGGCGGAAATTGACTGTCTCTCGGATGCATTACCCGATGTTGATGCTCCGGTTTCGATTGTCGGTGAATTTAGACTGATGTTGAAAGTCGAAGTGGATGTCAACGCTGAACGTGAACGCCTGAAAAAAGAGATTGCACGTATCGAGGTGGAGGTCGTCAAAGCAAGCTCGAAACTGGGAAATCCCGGATTTGTCGAACGTGCACCAGCACATGTGGTGACTCAGGAACAAGAGCGGTTGGCAACATTCGATGCGAAGCTGCAAAAATTGAAGGAGCAGTTGAACAGGTTGGGATAACCGGAATTCTAGTTCGTTTTCCGGGATCAATGGTCAATCACCTTATCATTTCTAGATGATAAAAAAGATAAAAGCGAAAGATGCCCGTTTGGGGATGTATATTCACGAAATTCGTGGCAGCTGGCTTGAGCATCCATTCTGGAGAAAATCGTTCAAACTAGAAAGTCAGAAGGATCTCAACACGCTGTTGAGCAGCAATTTCGAAGAATTGTGGATTGATACCCAGAAAGGTCTGGACATACAAGCCGAGCTTATCGTGGATGAAACGGTGGTTGTGTTTGTTGAGCAAGAGACCATCCTGGAGGATCCCGTTCCTCAAACGGTCAAGCCTGTCAAGCCAGCCAAGAAAGTAATTGTGCAAACGTCACTGGATGAAGAGCTGGATACCGCCAAGACTATACACCACAAGGCCAAGCAGGTTGTCACCTCGATGTTCAATGAGGTGCGCATGGGGAATGTACTCGAAATTCAGGGGGCTGAGACGCTGGTTGAGGAAATCAACCAGTCCATCGTACGTAATCCAAACGCGCTGCTGAGTTTGACTCGTCTGAAAAATGCAGATGAATACACCTACCTGCATTCTGTCGCTGTGTGCATGCTCATGATCGGCCTGGCCAAACAACTGGATCTCGATGAAACCCAAGTGCAACAAGCTGGTATGGCCGGATTGCTACATGACGTGGGTAAAATGGCTATACCGAACGAAGTACTCAACAAATCCCAGAAACTATCCGATCACGAATTTGCTTTGATCAAGCAGCATCCTCAGCGCGGCTGGGAGATCCTCAAAGCGTGCTATCAAGTCGAAGAAACGGTTCTAGATGTGTGTTTGCATCACCATGAACGTGTCGATGGCCGGGGTTACCCAGATAAACTTTCGGGTGATCAATTGTCTCTTTTTGCACGCATGGGGGCAGTTTGCGATGTTTACGATGCCATCAGTTCTGATCGCTGCTACAAGAAAGCCTGGGGACCCGCCGAGTCGATTCGAAAAATGGCTGCATGGTGCGACGGACATTTTGATGAAGTCGTATTTCATGCATTCGTCAAAACCATTGGTATCTACCCGAACGGTACGCTGGTCAAGCTGAAATCCGGGCGCCTGGGCGTGGTAATCGAGCAATCCAGGAAAAGCCTGACCACACCCATTCTGAAAGTTTTTTTTTCCGCGAGCACGGATACTCCCATTCCAGTTGAGATTGTCGATCTGTCAAAAACGGAGGATAAGATCGATAGTATCGAAGATCCTCAAAAATGGCAGTTGGATATTTCGCGCATTCAGGGCATTACTTAGGCTTACTCGTAATTCGACTGCGATCTGGCTGGTTCCGCGATTTTTAGAGCTGCAAGACCGATAGATGTTCGGGAATGCTGGCCGGCCAGTGCAATTGCTCATCGATTGCACGAACCAGTGCGCTGGAATTGGAAAGTTCGCCATGTACAACCAGAATTTTTTCCGGTCTGCTGTGAAAATGCCCCAACCAGTGAAGCAGTCCTGCTTGATCGGCATGTGCCGATAGACCACCGATGGTGAAGATTTTTGCGCGAACGTGTACCTCTTGCCCGTAAATTTTCACCAAACGCGCACCGTCGACCAGTCTTCTGCCCAATGTTCTTTCCGCTTGGAATCCTGTAATGATAATGCTGCATTCCGGACGGTCCAGATTGTATTTCAGGTGATGCTTGATGCGGCCAGCGTCGCACATGCCGCTGGCAGAGATGATAATGACGCCGTTCATCTGATTCAGCAGCATGGATTCGGCTATATCCTGCACAAAATGGATCCGTGGTTTCCGGGTATTCTGCATCATCCACTGTAATGTATCCGCGCTTTCCTGATCGAGAAGTGCGATATGTTTGAGCGTGATTTCAGTTGCGGTTTTGGCCATCGGGGAATCGACATAAATGTCCATTTCACCCAGTTTGCCTTTGCGGTACAGGTCAATCAGCAGAAATAGCAGATCCTGAGTGCGCCCGACCGTGAATGCCGGGATAATCACGTTACCACCCTTAACATTGAGAGTGTGATTGATCGCCTCGGTCAGTTCGATCAGCGTATCGTCCATCGTGCGATGCAGACGGTTACCATAGGTGGATTCGATCAACACGATATTGGCTTGATTGATCAATACGGGATCGCGCACGATGGGGTGACCTGGTTGACCAAGGTCACCGGAAAAAACGATTTTTTTGTTTACGTTACCCGTTTTTATCCATAGTTCGATGATTGCAGAGCCCAGGATGTGTCCGGCATCCTGAAAACGGCAGCGAATTGCAGTGTGAGGAGTGATTTCGGTAGCATAATCGACGGCAACGAGCTGATTGAGCAGGGTTTCAGCCTGGGTTACGGTATAGAGCGGAGCCAGATCCTGAACTGTTTGGGTGTGACGGCGCGATTTATTGCGCCATTCGATCTCCTTTTCCTGAATATGCGCACTGTCCCTGAGCATGACTTGTAGTAAGTCGGCTGTTGCCGTCGTGCAATAAACCGGTCCCCTGAACCCCCAGGCGGCGAGGCGTGGCAGCAACCCGGAATGATCGATATGGGCATGCGTGAGCAGGACGAAATCTAGTGTTTTGGGGTCGAATGCAAATGCAGTGCGATTCTTTTTGTCTGCTTCCCGTCCACCCTGGAACATGCCGCAGTCAACGAGGAATTTGACACTTCCGGTTTCGATCAAATAACTCGAACCGGTTACCTCTCCTGCAGCACCCAGAAATGTCAGTTGCATAGCATTATTCCTCCAGCAGAATTTCAGAGCAGGGTATCGAGGACTCGTCGTGTTCCTGTAACCAGTAATTGCATTTCGTCTTCGGTGATGACATAGGGTGGCATGAAATAGATAGTTTTGCCCAGAGGTCGCAGTAATAGCTGTTGCTGTAATCCAGCTTGAAAGCATTTCGCGGCGAAGTCATCGTCGTGAGTGTCGACATCAAACGCCCAGATCATGCCGCAATGCCGGAAATGCTTGACGCTTGGATGTTCGGTCAAGGCTGCGGCAAGGGAATTCATATGGATTGCCTTGTGCTGGTTTGTTGCGAGAACCTGGTCGCGCTCGATAAGCTCCAGGGTGGCCAGCGCGGCGCGGCAGGCGAGGGCATTCCCGGTGTGCGAATGCGAATGCAAAAAGGCCCGAGCCGTTCTGTCGTCATAGAAGGCTTGGTAGATCGTGTCGGTCGTCATTACCACCGACAGCGGCAGATAGCCGCCGCTCAATCCCTTGGAAAGACACAGGAAATCCGGTGCGATGGCAGCCTGATTGCAGGCAAACAGCATACCGGTACGACCAAATCCAACAGCTATTTCGTCTGCAATCAGATGCACCTGATAGCGTGTACAGATTTCACGGGCGCGTTGCAGATAGACAGGGTGGTACATACCCATACCCATTGCACCCTGGACCAGCGGCTCCAGAATGAGTGCGGCGGTTTCGGCGTGGTGTTTTGCCAGATGATTTTCCAGCGCCGTGGCGGCACGCAGAGCATAATCCTGCGCCGATTCACCAGCCTCGGCATAACGCCAGTCTGGCGTCTGTACATGCGTTCCGGGGCGCAGTAGCGGTTCGTAGGTTTGTCTGAAAATGGGTACGTCGGTGACAGACAGGGCCCCCAGCGTTTCGCCGTGGTAATCGTTTTGCAAACTGACAAAACGATTCTTCTCGGGGTGACCTGCTAACAACCAGTGGTGAAAACTCATTTTCAATGCAATCTCGATGGCCGACGCGCCATCGCTGGCATAGAAGCAATGTCCCAAAGTACCGGGAGCTATCTGCCGCAGGCGCTCTGACAACATGACAACTGGTTCATGGGTGAATCCAGCCAACATGACGTGTTCGATTTTTTCCAGCTGATCGCGGATTGCTGCATTGATGTGAGGGTGAGCGTGACCAAACAAATTGACCCACCAGGAACTGATTGCATCGAGATAACGTTGACCATTCGTGTCATATAGCCAAACCCCCTTGCCACTGGCTATCGGCACCAGGGGAATCTGTTCATGTTGCTTCATCTGGGTGCAGGGATGCCAGACAGCAGCAAGGCTTCTTTGTTGCAGTTCTGGCGCGGATGTTGCGGAGGGGTAACGGGTATCTGACATGTTCTAGCTTAAATGGATTGACGGTAATCGCAGAGGTGCGAGTAATCTGGATTACCCTATTTTAAGGTGAGTCTGAAAAAAACGACTGCACTCGATCAGACGATATTGAAATCAACTGCAAAAGGTAGGTTGGGCATACGCAAATGGTGCTCCGGCCACAACTTTTACATTGCTTTGTCATCGTTCTATTTTTCTTAAGTGTTCGCTGCATGGGCATGCATTGTAGACCATGGAGTGGCATTTTTCAGAGGTTTTGACCCGCAATGTGTTCCTTGGTACATTCAGATTTTCGACTCGAAATACTTGCTAAATTGATATGCACAATATGATTGATACCGATTTGACCGACTGGCTACCGGACAACGATCCACAGCGCGTTATGCTGCATAACGAGGTGCACGCTCGCCCCAGTCAGCGTATCCGGTTGCCGGCATTGATCATCTATGTCGTGGTCATCAACGAAGGGATTACACGCGAGCAGGAATGTGCGCATTTGCAGCGTCTTCCCGGGCAAAACATGCTGATGTCCGAGCAATTGCAAAATAATTTCCTGCGTCTGAGGCTGCAGGGTTATACCTTGCGGTGGGAGCGCCATACTGAATTCACGCGTTATTCGTTGGTGCAACATCTACCCGAGGTTGCGCAGCTGGGCGCGACCGATCCGGAGTTGCTTTCGTATCTGGCTTTACCACCCGGTTGGTTGGCTGAAATTCCGGGTCGAACATTCGCAGCGATCAAAGTAGCGATGATGCCGGGTGATCTGAATCAGGCAGATGCAGTGCTCATGCAGGCACGCAAGTGGTTCGGTGGCAATCCGGTAGTGGCTTCGCTGATTGGTCGGGAAGGGCATTCGCTGGCGGTGACGGATTTCATGCTGCGTCCGAGCGGTTTCGAACGCATGTTGGTGGTGATGTCGACCGATGCCTCCGAGACGCGAGCGGGGCGGGTGTCGCAGCGCTTGCTGGAAATCGAGACGTATCGACTCATGGCATTGCGTGGATTGCCATTGACGAAGCGTTTGATCCCCGAGTTGACCAATGCTGAGCGGCAATTGGCCGAGATCACGGCTCATCTCGAAAACAATGCCGCTTCGGATCAGGAACTGCTGGATACGCTCACTTCATTGGCGGCGCGAGTCGAGCGCGCTACGGTCGAACATGGTTTTCGTTTTTCCGCGACACTGGCCTACAACAGACTGGTAATGCAGCGAATCAACGAGTTGCGTGAAAGAGCCATTCCTGGGACACAAACCATTGGTGAATTCATGCAGCGGCGACTGTCTCCTGCAATTGCCACGGTGGAGGCCACTGCGCAGCGCATGAGTTATCTATCGGCACGTGTTTCCCGCGCCAGTGCGCTGTTGCGCACCCGGGTCGACATTCTGGCGGAAACACAGAATCAGCAACTGCTGGAAAAATTGACGCGCGGTCAGGAACTGCAGTTACGCTTGCAAAGTACCGTGGAAGGTTTGTCCATTGCTGCGATATCGTATTACGTCATCAGCTTGTTATTGTATGGTGCAAAAGCGGCAAAGGCAGCCGGTTTGCCGATACATCCGGAACTGGTAACCGGTGCCATGATTCCGGTAGTATTGTGGGTGGTGTGGCGAACGGTGCGGCGCATTCATGACAAATTTTTCAAATCGCATTGAATGTGATGTAAACGATGCGCGATCGATTTCTTACTTTGGTGAATTTGCATTGCATGTATTAATCTCGATTTAGTGCCGTTTCTTCAGCGTTTTAGCCAACCCAGACTTTGGGCATGCAGGCTTTGTATGTAGAGCCTGTCATGCGTTTCCGTAACCGCAGTGGTTTCCGGGTAAGCACCAGTAGGATCCTGTAGATCGTCGAGTACTTTTCCGCTCTCGTCAAAAGCCATCACATGCCCATAAGCCTTGGGTACCGGCCATAACAGGCGTGGCAAGCGTAGCGTAATCTGACGCAAAAACGGCTTGTCGCTCATGGCGTCGATGACCGGGTTACGTGGTTTTGCGAAACCAAGCCAGATCCTGCCGTCAAGGCCGCGCATCAGTTTGTCGGGATAGCCAGGCAGATTGTCGAGCAATATGCTGGCTTGCGGCGAACCTTGCGCAATATCGAGATTGTCTGCATTTACAGCAATTTTCCACACCCGGTATCGACCGGTTTCATTGACAAATAGGCTCTGTTTGTCTGCTGAGAGTGCGATGCCATTGGCAAAACTGAATCCTTTGGCGACGATACGCACAATTTTCTGCTCTGGGTCGTATTCAAGAACACGCCCTGTCGATGACTGCTCCATGATGTCAAAGATGCTGGCTGTGAAGGTGTCGCCCCAATCCTGCGGTGCAAAACGGGTCGTTGCATCGGTGAAGTAAATTTTGCCGTTGGCCGCTACCACCACTGCATTGGCGTAGCGAATCGGATCGCCATCTTTCACGCTATTCGCCAAAATGTTGATTGTTCGATCCGGTCTGATCGATAGCAAGCCTTTCATGGCATCGGCTACGATCAGGTTGCCGGTCGCATCAAAGTCGAAACCGAGAACTCGCCCACCGGTATTGATGAATACTTCCTGAGCTGTGCCATCGGCATCCATGCGCAAAATATTGCCGCTAGCCATCGCCGCATACAGCTTCCCGTCACGTGCAAATGCGACATGCTCCGGGCCGGTTTCTTGGTCTAGCGTGATATGTCGGAGATTCTCGAGTCGGTTATTGGGTGTGTGCGGACCACTATACCCCGAGGCAACAGGGGCTTGCCAGCTAACCGGATTTACCGGGATCGGCCATAAACAAAGATACCCCGTTACAAACAGCGTGATAGTGACTAATATCCAGGTGATTTTTTTCATTTTGTTTTGTGCACCTCTGATAAACCATTCCGTAGTGGTTCGTTGTTTCGAGTACATCATTTTTTTGATCAAGTTGCCGGGCTTTCAGGATTATTCCAGTTGCTCATGTTCTTCGGACAAGAGGTTGGATAGGGAATATTATTGATCATTCAAAGGAGAATGTGGAGTGGATGTGCTTTTTGTCACAGTTTTGTAAACCAAGCTCGGCTATATTTGCTTTTCGATTGATTTTTTCAATCCTGATCAATCTTCAGAAAGGAGGCAATTCATATATCACTCATGACACCAATATTGATCCCGAGTAAGGTCAATATTTTTTTGATTCATTTTTATAATTTAAATCATTAGGGGTAATAACAATGAAAAAGAAATTTGTAGGGAATTTTTCGATCACTGCATTGGCAGCTGCGATGGCTTTATCTTCATCGCTGACTGTGCAAGCGGCATCATTGTTTGCGGATATCAATCGCAGTACTTGTACGACTCCAAACTGTCAAGCCGCAACGATTGACAAAGCAGTGATTCTATCCGAACAACCTCAGTCTGGAGTGGCAGCGACCACACCTTGGACAGGTCAGTTTTTCAGTACAGGAAGTGAGTGTGTAAGAATTGAAGTGTTGGACACTGATCCGCCTGGACGTGATTTGATCATGCATTTTGTTGGGCCGGATCTTACTGCGTGGAAGGATGATGACAGTGGAGCTGATTTACTGCCTCGCATCGAAGCAGAAACCACTGCACCCGGTCGCTATACCGTAGTGGTCGGTTTGTTTGCGCCCACTTTGACCAATACCAATACGAGATTCAAGTTGAGCTATGGCCGTTATCCATTGGGTAACCCCAATTGCAATACACCAACTCTCCCCAATTAAGTTTTAAAAGTTTTTCGGTGAAGTATTGTAGTGGTTACTTTGCCGGGAAACTTGCAGTGAAATGTTCGATTCAGCTTCCGAGAAAGTTGATTGAATAGCGGTTTTCTCTGCAAGTGATTGTCCCGATTTCAATTGGATCAGACTGTAAGTGTAAGAATTGTCAATTGAAATGGGTTATCGTCAATGGGTTTAATCAAAATCACACTGGAGGTAAAGATGAAAAAGTCATTTACACAAGCTCTTTTTGTTTTTTTGGTATTGTTTACAACCGCGATTAATGCTCAGCAACCCAATATCGAAGTTAGGGAAAAAGCAGCAATAGTTGCTGGAGAAGTGACTCCTGCCGGTTCCAACCTGTGTCACACTTTTAACGGGGCTCCCCAGGTAAGTATCTCAACTGAAGGGAATATTTTATTATTCCAAGGAGCCAATCAAGGAGATCACATTTATAACGAAGGGTATGCATTGTGTAACACCGGCTCGCCCGTTCGCTATAGCACTAATATTTTTGGCGATACTGGGTTCGGTCCTGCATCCTGTAGTTGTGCCGGTAATACATGTACTGTGACGCGTAATACATCCGACGGACGTATGCGATTGACGCAGGAACTGACCAAGCCAGCAGGACTGGACCGTTCCTTCAACATCAAGATGACCGTCAAGAATCTTACAGGCGCCGGAATCAATAATGTCGTACTGCGTCGTTTGGCAACGGTGGATATCAATAGTGCGATATCCGAATGGCATGAATCGACTCGTGATTCTTCTTCTGGATGGGGCACAAAAGCTGATGGTATACCTTATGCGGTTCGCCTGAGACATATCACCCGCAGCCCAGCTTCGATTACTTACGAGGCAAAAACTCCTGTCTTCGCTGATTTAACCTGTAATCCGGCAGATCAAACAGTAAACGGACCACAGTTTGGAGACTTTGATAGTACGGTTCAGTATGGTTTGGGAACGCTTGGGCCATCTGCAACCAAAACGGTTACCGTTCAGTATCTACGTGACTAGCAGGAATATCATCCAATGATGCGGACTGGAATTGTCGTGTCATTGCTGATATGAATCAAATGTGCACCAGCAAGGAGTATTTTACCTTGCTGGTGTATTTACTTTTAATGCCTCAGTTTGCGAGGTTTGTACTCAAAGAGGTGGCGATCATGTTTAAGAAATTTTATTTCTTGTTTTTTTTTATCTTGATAATTCCATTCCCGCTTTTTGCGGGTGAGCTTGTGCTTGAATACAATTTTACGTCTGATATTGGTAATCAGGTGTTGGATACAAGCGGCAATGAACTAAATGGAACGGTTCAAGGTTCCGGTAAAACCCATGTTGGTGCAGGATTTTCAGGAAAGGGATTGCGATTGAATGGGATCGATAATTTTGTTCTGGTTCCCGATCATCCCCTGTTTGACTTTAGTCATTACACGCTGATGGCTTGGGCTAAATTCAAACCCAATGAGTGGGACAGGGAAGAAATTATGGAGAAGGCGGGCTCCTTTTGGATGAATATTCGCCAGGATACCCGTAAGGTCAGAGTTGGAGGATACTTTGGTGGTTGTGGAAATCAGCAATATTATTTTAAGCTTGATAGCGATGGCGCTGTGCCAATCGATACCTGGACGCACCTTGCAGTTACTTACGATGGAATTATATTAAGAATATATATCAACGGTATCTTGTCTGGAAAGTCCGCCGTTCCGGTACCAGGTCCGGTTTGTGTCAACATCGAGCCGTTAGCGGTGGGCTCAAAACATCGCATTATACCTCCACCTCAGAGTGCTGCCTATTTTTGGGGCAATATGGATAGTATCAGGATTTTTAATGTTGCTTTTCCGGCGTGGCGGATAAAGCAGCAAATGAACAAATAATGCGAATTTAATTTCTTCGAGTTTAATTACTCATCTCTTGAGGTGTAAGTTGGTTAAAAACCAGAAGCTTGAGGAGTGTATTTATGCTTTGTCGCTTGCGGTGGGGTGCTTTATTTGCTCAGTCTGACATGCATGAACAGTTTGAGCATTCTTTATCGTTCAGAAGTGAGCAACAGTGTTTTTTCGGTAATTCCGGGCAGGAAGGGTGTGGGTTTCCCGCTGACCCAACGATCCTGGCCGCTGCCATAGTAGGGGGAAAGCGGGTGGCCACTTTGTCCACCCGGCATGTCGAAATAGCCTGATTCTTCCTGACCGGGTGCGACTACCGAGCGTTGTGAAGCACCGAAGTCGGGTGATTGGATACGCGGTAAATTCTGGTCGCCGGGCAGGGGTTCATGCGGCATATCCAGCCAGCGTGCAATCCATGCGGGCAGTTTGCTGCTTAACGGATGCTTGATGCGTGCCGCGTTATCCTGGCCCCAATTGACTGCAGTAATGCCGCCATTGCGTTGTAGCAATTTTGCGGTCTGCCGGGCGCAGTGTATCAGTAGTGCCTCCCAGTTTGCATATGGAGCAGGAAGCAGGTGAGGTGGATTGTGGTCCAGAAGTTGCCATGTAATCAATTCGGCCTGACTGAATCTGGGCAGACTAAATTCCGCATCGAATTGCCGGATAGGCGCGGCAAATCCATCCAGCACAGTTTTCATGACTTCATAGCGAAAAGTACGAACGGCGCGATAAGCTACGGAATCTTCTGAAGCTTGACCTTGCCAGTCGCGCAATGCTTGTTGCAGTTCGACGGCCCAGGCCGGTTGATCTTTGAGCGATTCCAGTCGGCTTTTCAGCAAGCCATACCATCGTGCCATCATCAGGGCGCGATGATCCAGCTGGATGGCCTGCATGTCTTTCTCGGTGAAATGCTCACGTGCAAACAGGCTATCCCGGATTTGCGTGGCCCGGGCACCGAGGTCATATCCACTATCACCCACCATTGCCAGCAAATGTCCGGACACCATACGTGAATTGGCCGACCATAAGCGCCCGGAAGCGGGATTGTGAAGAGAAGGATAGTGCTCCGGCAGCAACCAGTCTTTCCAGCCGGTATCCGGTTTGCTCCAGTCAGCCGGGCGTTGTGGATCGAAAGTGCCGGAGCGCGCTGGAATACGCCCAGCAAGCGTCCAGCCGATGTTGCCCTGGCGATCGCCGACAATGAAATTTTGTACGGGTATACCGGCTCGCTGGGCAATCCGTGTTGCTTGTTCCGCAGTTTGCGCTTGCTCCAGATCGATCAGATCGAGATTGACTGCTTCTGCATGGAATGCTGTCCATGATAGGGCGAGTGGAACGCCATCCTGATCCGAGGCCAGGATCGGACCCCAGACGGTTTCTGCTACCGTGAGCGTTTGTGCAGGTGCATTGCGAATATGAATGACTTCCTGAACGGATTCGATCGGTTTCCAACCCGAATTGGTCTGGTAATGGGCGTTGTCTTCGTTATCTGTCGTGATGCGCACCCAATCGGCAAAATCACCATAGCTGTGGGTAAAACTCCACGCAATCCGGCGATTGGAGCCGACAACGATCGCCGGCACCCCTGGCAGACTGATACCGGAAATATCATGCTTGGCCGATGAGGTATCGTTTGGATAGATCAAGCGTGTACGGAACCATAAATTGGGTGCACGCAGGGTCAGATGCATATCATTGGCAACCAGTGCTGCTCCATTGGCCAAAGTGCCGGCCACGGCAAAGCTGTTGCTACCTGGGGTTTCTTCATCCACAGGTCCGGGATGCTGGAAGAGATGCCTACTCAATGATCGCAGGTCGATATCGGTTTCAGGAGGAATATCAGGCACGCTGAAAGGGCCTTCCATTAATGGCGCGTCCCACTGTCCACCTTGTCGCATCAAAAAACGGTAAACCGATTCCGGAAGACCTGCATGCAGTGTCGAGAGCTTGAGTTCCCGATTGAAATCGGCTTCATTGAGGGTGAAAAACATGGCAAATATCACCAGGATGCTGTCTTCGCGCTGCCATTCTGCCGGTGTCGTTTTCGTCAACAAATAGGGAAACGGGCGCACATTCAGCGCCTGTATTCCCTGATTGACACCCTGTCGGTAGGCCTCGATGTATTGCCGTTGTATCTCGGTGAGTTGTTGAATCACTTGTGTGGCGCGTGCGCGCATGCGAAACCGGCGTGCTTTGCGATCCTGTTCCAGAAAGCTTTCACCGAATAGCTCGGCCAATTCCCCTGCCGCCTGGCGACGCATGAGGTCCATTTCAAAAAAACGTTCCTGAGCGTGAACGAACCCCATGGCCATGGCCACATCGGTCCGGTTTTCACCGTGGAGAGTAACGCTGCCCAGACTATCCCGATCGATACGTACCGGTGCCGACAATCCGGAGAGTGCGATATCTCCCTCATATTGCGGCAGGCTGCCACGTAGAAAGCCAATGAGTCCAATTGCCAATAAAACAGACAAAAGGAGTCCTGTTATCAGTAAGTAACGCAGGATCAAAACGATATGATGCATAGATTGATTTGATTAGGGTTGAATGTCAGGGCAGGCAAACTGGCAACAAGTCAGTCTGTCCATTTTGTACCAGAAGATTTTATAACGTATTGATAAAAGAGTAGGAAGATAAATGGCTTTGCATAGCATAAATAAGGGCATGATTCCTTCTTTGTTCACCACATTATATCGGGACATTTGCCTAGATAATGCCAAGGTAAGAATTTGGAGTGTGACATGGCAGAAGACAGCGATTTAGAACGAACGGAAGAGGCGACGCCCAGGCGCTTGGAGAAAGCGCGGGAAGAGGGCCAGGTTGCTCGTTCCCAGGAATTGACGACGTTTGCCCTGCTAATGACGGCAGCCACGGGAATCCTGTTTTTGGGCGCCGGATTGATGGAGAGCCTGTTGCAGATCATGAAAGCTGGCATACAAATGGAACGTGATCTGGCGTTCCAACCCGATCTGATGATCAATCGTTTTTACGAATTGGCGGTGGAAGGGCTGATTGCCATCGCGCCTTTATTGTTGCTGTTGATAATTGTGGCGCTGTTTGCACCCATGTTGATGAGTGGTGGGCTGATGAGTACCAAGCTGCTGATGCCCGATTTTAACCGCGTCAATCCGATGAAAGGATTGGGCAGGATTTTTTCAGTTCGTAGTCTGGTTGAACTGGTCAAGGCTATTGCCAAGGCGGTCATCATAGGTGGTGTGGCTGCAATGGTGATCTGGCAAAACAAGGAAGAAGTCATGGCACTTCTGACGGTTCCTGTCGATATGGCGATCAGTCGTGCCGGAGATTTCCTGTCGATGAGTTTTTTACTGATTTCGGGTGCCATGGTGCTGATTGCCGGTATCGATGTGCCCTTTCAGATCTGGGAACACGCTAAACAGATGCGCATGACCAAGGAAGAGATTCGCAAGGAATACAAGGAAAGTGAAGGCGATCCCATGGTCAAGGGTCGTATTCGTAGCTTACAGAGAGAAGCCGCCCGACGTCGCATGATGGCGGAAATTCCCAATGCTGATGTCATCGTTACCAACCCGACACATTTTGCCGTTGCGCTCAAATATAAAAGTAATTCGATGCGCGCGCCCAGAGTAGTGGCGAAGGGCGTACATCTGCTTGCAGCCAGAATTAGAGAGTTGGGTGAAGAACATCGCATACCGATCCTTGAAGCACCACCACTGGCTCGTGCCCTGTACTACCACGCCGAGCTGGAGAGTGAAATACCGGAAAAACTCTACACCGCGGTAGCCGAAGTTCTGGCTTATATCTTCCAGCTCAAGCGTTATCAGGAATTTGGTGGAGATTATCCGCATGCACCGGTTGATCTGTCTGTTCCTGAAGGAATGGACCAGCCTAAACATGCAGTGTGAGACCGTGTTGGGCAATGAGCGATGCTATTAAAAACTACGAGTGATACGAAGTGCTATGAATAATGCAATCAGCTTGTCAACTTTGGTAGATACGAACAACATTCGAACCTTGGCGGGTCCGCTACTTATTGTCATGATCCTGGCAATGATGGTGTTACCCCTGCCGCCATTCATACTGGATCTGTTCTTCACTTTCAATATCGCGGTATCCATCATCGTATTGATGGTGAGTCTGTATACCAAGAAAGCGCTGGAATTCGCAGTGTTTCCGACTATCTTGCTGATTACGACCCTGTTGCGGTTGTCACTCAATATTGCTTCAACCCGTGTGGTGTTGCTGGAAGGACACACCGGACCCGATGCAGCAGGTAAGGTAATCGAGGCCTTCGGTCACTTTCTGGTGGGTGGAAATTATGCGGTTGGGATGGTGGTGTTCATCATTCTGGTGGTGATCAATTTTGTGGTGATCACCAAGGGTGCAGGACGTATTGCAGAAGTGAGCGCGCGTTTTACCCTGGATGCTATGCCGGGCAAGCAAATGGCCATCGATGCCGACCTCAACGCTGGGCTGATCGGTGAGGATGAAGCACGCAAGCGCCGGTCAGTGATTTCCCAAGAAGCCGATTTCTTCGGATCGATGGATGGTGCGAGCAAGTTTGTGCGTGGCGATGCCGTTGCCGGTATTCTGATCATGTTGATTACCATCATCGGCGGCTTGATTGTAGGTGTCATGCAGCATGACCTGCCGCTTGCCGAAGCAGCTAAGAATTACTCTCTGCTGACGATAGGCGACGGACTGGTTGGGCAGATTCCTGCATTGATCATATCCACCGCGGCGGGTCTGGTCGTGAGCCGCGTGACTACCGAGGAAGACATCGGCGAACAGGTGCTCAGTCAGATGTTCAATCGTCCGCAGATCCTGGTCATAACCGCTAGCATAATGGGTGTCATGGGATTGATTCCCGGCATGCCCAATTTTGTGTTTTTGCTCATCGCTTCGGTTCTGGGTGCGATTGCTTATATGAAGCATAGCGCGACACAAGCTCAGCCAGTGGCACCGGTAGCACCGCCAGTACCGACGGTGGAGCGCATGGATGCCAGCTGGGATGATGTGACCCCCATCGACACGCTGGGTCTGGAAGTGGGATATCGCCTGATTCCCTTGGTCGATAAAACCCAGCAGGGCGATCTGATCAAACGGATCAACGGGATACGCCGCAAATTTGCACAAGAAATCGGTTTTCTACCACCAGTGGTGCACATTCGTGACAACCTGGAGCTGCGTCCCAATGGATATCGGATCACGCTGAAAGGATCGGTCATCGGTCAGGGTGAATCCTATTCCGGCATGTATCTGGCGATCAATCCAGGGCGTGTCACCACGCAGTTACCTGGAACCGTCACCAGTGATCCTGCATTCGGATTGCCGGCAGTATGGATCGAAGTGGCATTGCGCGAGCAGGCCCAGACCAACGGCTATACGGTGGTCGATGCCAGTACTGTCGTTACCACACATATCAACCATTTGATTCACTCCCATGCTGCGGAATTGCTGGGACGTCAGGAACTGCAAAAACTGTTTGATCATTTGACCAAGCAAGCGCCGAAGCTCATCGAAGATCTGGTGCCGAAACTGTTGCCATTGTCGACGGTGCAAAAAGTTCTGCACAACCTGCTGGATGAGAATGTGCATATTCGCGACATGCGCTCCATTATCGATGTGCTGACGGAACATGCTGCGCATACCCAGGATGCCACCGAATTGACGGCGGTAGTCAGGGTTGCCCTGGGACGGGCCATCCTTGAGCAGTATTTCCCCGTCGACATGGATTTGCAAGTGATGACATTGCATCATGATCTGGAAAATATTCTGACCCAGGTCATGCAGACGGGCACGGCACAGGGAGGCACGGGTATCGAACCGGGCCTTGCTGACACCCTGATCAAGGAAGCCAAGGTAGCCGCACAGAAACAGGAAAAACTGGGATTGCCGATTGTGTTGCTTGTACCGGGAGCGATTCGTGCCTTGCTTTCCAAATTCCTGCGTAGGGCCTTGCCACAACTGCGTGTGCTAGCTCATTCCGAAATTCCCGATTCCCGAAAAATTAAAATTTCTGCTGTTATTGGAGGTAGCAAATGAAAGTAAAGCGATACGTTGCTTCCACATCTAAGGAAGCCTTGCGTCAAGTCAAGGAAGAATTGGGTGCTGATGCTGTCATCTTGTCGAACCGAAAAACGTCCAGTGGTGTCGAGATCATGGCTCTGGCCGAATCGGAAATGTCGAATCTCGTACAGGATCAACTTCCCGAAGCTCCGCCTGTTGCTATGAATGTCATGCCCTATGAGTTGCCGGAGGGTGGCGCAGCGCATCCCTATGCCATGATGCAGGCTTTGACGCATGATCCCATGGGCATTGCAAAAGCAGGTGAAGAAGCGATTTCCTTGAACATGGCACAGAACATCATCGCCGAAATCCATGCGATGCGCAGCACGATAGAAGACCAACTGGCAACCGTTGCCTGGGGGAACTTTACCCAGCGTAGGCCGGAAAAAGTGAAAATTCTGCGCGCCATGCTGGATTCGGGTTTCAGTCCCCTGTTGTCACGCCGTCTGGTAGACCGCTTGACGACCGAACTGGATTACGAGCAAAGCATGAAGCAGGCGATATCAGCGCTGACCAGCAATCTTCATGCTGCAGCAAGCGATGAAATGGTGGAAAAAGGGGGAGTGTATGCTCTCGTTGGACCTACCGGGGTCGGTAAGACCACGACTACAGCCAAGCTGGCTGCGCGTTGTGTGATTCGGCATGGCGCCGACAAGGTTGCGTTACTGACTACCGACAGCTACCGGATTGGCGGTCATGAACAACTCAGGATTTATGGGCAGCTACTGGGTGTGCCGGTACGCAATATCAAGGATACCGAAGATTTGCAGTTGACCCTGTCCGAGCTGAAAAACAAGCACATGGTGTTGATCGATACGGTGGGCATGAGTCAGCGCGACCAGATGGTAGCGGAGCAGCTTGCCATGCTCAGTAATTGTGGTGCTGACGTCAAGCGAGTGTTGATTCTGAGTGCCGCGTCCAATGGTAAAACCCTGGATGAAGTGATTTCCGCTTATCAAAAGAATGGTATCTATGGTTGCATCATCACCAAGGTCGATGAAGCCGTTAGCCTGGGGGTAGTTCTCGATGTCATCATTCGCCGCAAACTGGTTTTGCATTATGTGGCCAATGGACAGAAAGTGCCGGAAGATATTCATGCAGCCAATCCCAAATACCTGTTGCAACGGATTTTCAATGCCACTCCGAGTGATTCGGCGTTCACGTTGCAAGATGCCGAGTTTGCCATGCTGATGTCAAGTAAGAGCATGGCCGAGCCGGCACATGCTCAGGACAAATCTTTTGCGGGATTCAGCTATGAATAACAAAGTGATTATCAATGATCAGGCAGCAGGTCTGCGGCAGCTGGAATCTTATCAGGCTCCCGATTCCGCGCGAGTGTTCACGATTGCGGCTGGCAAGAGTCGGGTCGGAAAAACCAGTGTAGTCGTCAACCTGGCTTCGGCTCTGGCCAAGAATGGACAACGCGTATTGCTGATCGACGAAAATCCTTTTGATAACAATATTTGCACTTATCTGGGACTGCGTTCGCGATTCGATTTGATGCATGTCATCAATCGCGACCGGACACTCAAGCAGGTACTGCTGCAGGAATCCGAGAATATAACGGTTTTGCCTGCCATGCATGGCATCCGGCAATTAAACAAACTGAACCCTCTCGAGCAGGAATGGTTGGTGAGGAATTTTACGGAATTGGTGCAATCCGTTGACATCATCCTGATTGACACGGCCATGGCGGGAACGACACATGTACTGCCGCTCAGTCTGGCGTCGGAACAAGTCATGATCGTTACCTCGGGATCAGCCGTGTCGCTTACCGGTGCTTATGCCTTGATCAAGATCATGAGCCAGGAGTATGCGAAAAAGCATTTCCTCATATTGGTCAACAAAGTTGAATCGGAAGCCGAATCGGAATCGATCTACCATAATCTGTGTCAGGTTACCAATGCGTATTTGTCCGTTTCTCTGGAATATATCGGTTATATCGAAAGGGATGAGAAATTGCAGAGCGCCACGCAATTATCCAAATCTGTCATTGATGCATTTCCTGCTGCCCCCTCGGCATCGTGTTTTAGGCAACTGGCGTTTGATATTCTGCGCACTTCTTGTCCTGACAAGTACAGTGGCGGAATCGAAGATTTCATGCAGCGTTTAATCCGAACCAGTCATCTCAGTATGGCAAATCTTACGGTGTAATTGACTATGTATACAGCAACCGGTGTTGGAAAAGTTGATAAGGATCAGTTCATAACGGAGTTCAGTCCGCTGGTGAAACGTATTGCCTACCATATGATGACGCGTCTGCCTGCGAGCGTGCAGGTTGATGACCTCATTCAGGCAGGCATGATCGGTTTGCTGGATGCCATCAATCGTTATGAAGGATCATACGGCCGGCAATTCGAGAGCTACGCGGCACAGCGCATTCGTGGCTCGATTCTGGATGAATTGCGAGAAGCCGACTGGTTGCCGCGAAGCCTGCGTAAAAAAATGCGCCGGATCGAGTCTGCCGTGACGAGTCTGGAACAGCGCCTCGGTTGTGCACCCAGTGAACAGGATCTGGCAGAAGAACTCGATATGTCGCTCGATGAATATCACGAAACACTGCAAAGTGCGCGTGGCGCCCAATTGATTTATTACGAAGATTTTCAGCAGGACGATGAAGAGCCATTTCTGGATCGCTTGCTGGTCGATTCTTCCGGAGATCCCATCAATGCATTGCTGGATGAGAACTTCAGGAAACAATTGATTGCTGCGATCGACAATCTTCCACCACGTGAAAAACAGGTGATGGGGATGCACTACGAACAGGAGATGAATCTCAGGGAAATTGGCGAGGTACTGGGTGTGAGCGAATCACGAGTATGTCAGCTTCACACACAGGCGATTGGGCGATTGCGCAGTCGCATGCGAAATACTTGATGGCTGTGATGGCTGAACAGGAACATTCTCTTTGACTCAGTGAATGGTCGATGAATAAAAAAGCAAGAGTGGATTGGAACAGTATTGGAGGTATCGTGCTGGCATTTGTCGCCATTATCGGCGGGCAATTGCTGGAAGGCGGCCATGCCGGATCCCTGGTTCAGGCTGCAGCGTTCCTGATTGTCATGGGTGGAACCACCGGAGCGGTATTGTTGCAAAGTCCGATCAAGATATTTCTGAATGGTTTGCGGATGAGCAAATGGGTGGTGTTTCCGCCGGTTCATGCACCACAGGAACTGATCAAGCAAATCATCGGTTGGTCCAACATTGCCCGGAAGGAAGGGTTGTTGGCCTTGGAAATGCAAGCGGCTAGCGCCAAAGATCCATTGGCAAGAAAAGGACTGCAACTGTTGGCTGATGGCAGCAGTGGAGAAAAACTGCGTGAGGTGCTGGAAATCGATGTGTCTGCTCAGGAAGACTATCAAAAGCAGTCTGCCCGTATCTGGGAGGCGGCCGGTGGCTACGCGCCCACGATTGGGATTCTGGGCGCTGTTCTGGGACTGATTCATGTCATGGAGAATTTAAGCGATCCGAGTCTTCTGGGAAGCGGTATTGCAGTTGCGTTTGTGGCTACCATTTATGGTGTGGCTCTGGCCAATCTGGTTTTTCTGCCGATTGCCAACAAGCTCAAGATACTGATTGCCGAGCAAGTCGTTTTACAGGAAATTTTGCTCGATGGTTTTGTTGCCATTGCCAATGGGGAAAATCCAAGATTCATCGAGAGTCGGCTGAAAGGCTATTTCATTTAGCTGGTTGGCCATTGCTTAGCTCGGGTACGGTTGATAGAAGATCATGTCCAGGAAACGCAAAAAAGATGAAGGCGAAGCGCACGAGAATCACGAAAGGTGGCTGGTTTCTTATGCTGACTTTATCACGCTGTTATTTGCCTTTTTTGTGGTGATGTATGCCGTATCCTCGATAAACGAAGGAAAATACCGCGTTCTCAGTCAGTCTCTGGTGAGCGCTTTTAAAAGTAATCAAACTGCGAATCTGGTTGAATCAAAGTCGGCGGAATTTTCCGCAATCCAATTACCACAACAGGCCGATTCCGCAAAAGCAATCACTGAACCCAGTATACAAAATGCCAGGAAGCAGAAAAAAATGCAGCATATGGCAAAAAGCATTCTGCAAGCACTGGAGCCTTTGGTTAAGGACGGTCAAGTAAAAGTAACGCAGAGTGCTGTCGGTATTACGGTAGAGATCAATGCGAGCGTGCTTTTTTCACCGGGACAGGCCAAGCTGGCGGAAAACTCCATGGTGGCACTTCAGGCTGTGGCGCATGTAGTCAAGGACCATGAGCATGAAATTCATGTCGAAGGTCATACCGATAACCTGCCGATTCATAATGACAATTTCCCATCGAACTGGGAACTGTCGACGGCACGTGCGAGCAGCGTCATTCGCTTGTTCGTGGAAAATGGTGTGGATGCGCATCGACTTACGGCAATCGGGTATGGTGAGAACAGACCGATTGAATCCAACGTGACCGCAGAGGGTCGCAAGCGAAATCGGCGTGTTACCGTGATGATTCTCGCTGCAGATCCAAACAGGGTCACCGAATTACCCATTCATGACGAGCCAGTCGAGTAATTTTCTGCTTTAGGTGCCGATACGGATTTAGTCCGTATGGATGAATCGGGTCAGTGAGGCATCGATTGTCCGCTGCTTGCCGATCGGCTATAGTAGTCGCTACTCGTGCTGAATGTTTTCAAGTCTTGCATCCATTTGAAAGTGTAGATGAACGTTTCATTACCTGAAATCCTTCCCTTGGTTTCACATGAAGTGGAGGACATTTCATTACTCGCTGATACCATTTGGCGTCATCACTATGCCACGATTATTTCATTGGCCCAGATTGATTACATGCTTGCGCAGCGTTACCGGCCGGATTTGATCCAGAGTCAGCTTGCTGATCCAGATATTTGGTGGAGAAAACTGGTGCTCGCGGACAGGATTATTGGTTTCTCATGTTATGTGCGCGACTCGAGGCCTGAAACGCTCAAGATCGACAAGTTTTATATTCATTGCGACCATCATCGGCAAGGTTATGGTGCAATGATCGTGGCCGATGCTGTTAAAATATTGCGTGAACTCGATTTGCAAACATTGATTTTAACCGTCAACAAAAACAATCATGCGGCCATTTCGGCCTATCGGCATTACGGATTCGAAATTACAGCGGATAGTGTGGTCGATATCGGAGGCGGGTTCGTGATGAATGATTATTTGATGACCTTGACACACTGGAAGCGCTGGGACAGTTGACCGATGAAGCTGAAATTCACCAAAATGCACGGACTGGGCAATGATTTTGTGGTTCTGGACCGAATACATCAATCTTTCGATCTGGATCAGCAGCAAATTCGCTTTCTGGCCGACCGGCATTTCGGGATTGGATGTGATCAGATTTTAATAGTTGAAAAAGCGCAAGGACCGGCTGATTTTCGTTATCGCATTTTCAATGCGGATGGCGGAGAAGTCGAGCAGTGCGGAAATGGTGCGCGGTGTTTTGTGCGCTATGTGCATGACCATGCATTGACTCAAAAACAGGAAATTCAAATCGAAACATTGGGTGGTGTGATTTCGCCCAAACTGGAAGTCAGTGGTGCAGTGACTGTCAACATGGGTAAACCGATTTTTGAACCCAGGGATATTCCGTTTGTTGCCGAGCGGCGAGCATTGGTCTATAACCTGGCTCTGGATGATGGGGCAGTCGAGATCAGTGCGCTGTCGATGGGAAACCCGCATGCTGTCCGAATCGTCGAGGATATCGACTCTGCTCCGGTTACTACCGAAGGCGCAAAAATCGAAGTTCACCCGCGATTTCCCAGGAAAGTGAATGTGGGTTACGTGCAAATCAAGGGTCGTGATCGTGTCAAGCTGCGTGTTTTTGAACGTGGTGCGGGCGAAACGCTTGCTTGTGGCACCGGAGCGTGTGCGGCAGTTGTTGCCGGCATTACGCGTCATTTGCTGGACGAGCAGGTGGTTGTCAGTACGCGTGGTGGCGATTTGACCATAGTCTGGAAAGGAGAAAATGAACCGGTCCTGATGACAGGACCTGCTGTTACCGTTTTTGAAGGCGAAATCAATTTATAACCTACTCAAGGAATAGTAAATGAAACCGGAAGATGTAGCAGGTTACCTACAGCAACACCCCGAATTTTTCAATGAATACGCTGAGATTCTGGCAGATATTCATATTCCAAGTCCTCGCGACGAAAGGGTGATTTCGATTCATGAACGGCAGGTTTTATCACTGCGAGAAAGAAACCATATTCTGCAGAACAAACTGCTCGAATTGATCAGTTTTGGGGAAGAAAATGATGCGATCAGTGAAAAAATGCATCGTTTGGTCATCGCACTGCTCTCCGTTTCGGATCTGGATGAGTTGTTTACCACGTTATACTTCAGCCTGAAGGAAGACTTTACCGTACCATTGGTTACCGTGCGTTTCTGGAATCTTTCCTGTGGAGGAAATCTGCGCGAGGAATTTGGTGTCACCAGTGAGGATGTGCATACCATCGCAGAAAGTCTTTCACAGCCTTATTGTGGGAGCCATGTCGCCGATGAAATCAGGCAGTGGTTTGGTGAAAGCGCCTGTCACCTGAATTCTTTTGCCATGATTCCACTGCGCGCAACGCGATCCATTGGATTACTTGTTCTCGGCAGTCCGGATGCAACACGGTTTTATCCGGAAATGGGGACACTACATTTGAAACGCCTTGGGGAATTGGTCAGTACCGCTGTAACACGCCATGACGAAACCAATGTCCTGAATGATACTGCGATAGACGATCAGACAACCGGTGAGCAGCAAACCTGAATTTTTAGCAGCGGCTTTCTTGCAGCACCTGACCTATGAGCGGCGGCTATCCGCACTGACCTGTCGCAGTTATGCCGTCGATTTGCGGGATTTATTTCAGAGTTTGCAGGAAACAGAGCTGGAGCATGCACATTTGGCTCACATACGGCAAAGTATCGCCAAGCTACATGCAAAAGGATTATCGGGGCGGAGCCTGGCGAGAAAGTTGTCGGCGTGGCGCAGCTTTTATCATTATTTGATTTATCGTCATGATTTTCAGACAAATCCGTGTATAGGGGTGAGGGTACCCAAATCGCCCAAAAAATTACCCGATGTATTGTCACCGGATGAAACGGCTCAACTGCTGGCTTTTTCGACTCAGGACAGTTTGATAGTTCGTGATCGTGCTATGTTCGAGTTGTTTTATTCATCCGGTTTGCGTTTGGCCGAATTGACCTATCTCGAGCCTAAAGATGTCGACTTGACTGCGGCTACGGTAAAAGTGCTTGGCAAAGGTAATAAGGAACGCATCGTTCCTGTTGGGCGCTATGCTATCGAAGCACTGACCATCTGGTTAGAGCGGCGTTTGCAGATGGCGAAACCCGGTGTCAATGCCTTGTTTGTATCTCGACGCGGGGATGCGATCAGTTCCCGGACGATTAGTTATCGACTGAAGGACCGGGCCAGATTGCAAGGACTGAATCGCAATGTCCACCCACATATCTTGCGCCATTCATTTGCTTCGCATGTGTTACAGTCCAGCGGCGATTTACGCGCTGTTCAGGAAATGCTGGGGCATGCCCAGATAACATCGACTCAGGTTTATACTCACCTTGATTTTCAGCATCTCGCCAAGATCTATGATAATGCGCACCCACGGGCCAAGAAAAAGGATAAAGAATGAACTCGTGATTTCTGGTCGGGGCGGGTCGTGGTTCTTTTCAGTTATAATGAATTTTTTTATACATTTAAGTAGATTACATGACAACGATTGTATCAGTAAGGCGAGGTCGTCAAGTGGCACTGGGCGGGGATGGACAGGTAACGCTGGGAGCGGTGGTGGCAAAATCGAGTGCTCGCAAGGTGCGGCGACTTTATCATGACAAGATTTTAGCCGGCTTTGCGGGAGGAACGGCCGATGCGTTTACACTGTTTGAGCGGTTTGAAGGCAAACTGGAAGCTCATCAAGGACATATCATGCGTGCTGCGGTGGAACTGGCAAAAGACTGGCGGACTGATCGCATCTTGCGCCGCCTGGAAGCCATGCTGGTGGTTGCCAATGAGGATGCGACCCTGATCATTACTGGTGCGGGTGATGTGATAGAACCCGAATTCGGCTTGGCGGCAATTGGCAGTGGTGGTGCTTATGCACAGGCTGCTGCTCGGGCATTGCTGGAAAATACAACGTTATCTCCAAAGGAAATCGTGGAGAAATCGCTATGTATCGCAGGCGATATCTGTATCTATACGAATCAGGATCATGTGATCGAAACCATCGATTAATTTAGCTTGTAAAGCCTTTGGAATGGATTACCCTTTCCTGATTTCATAACTCAATTCAATAACAAAATTCAATTATGTCTCAAATGACTCCACAGGAAATCGTCCATGAGCTGGACAAGCATATCATCGGGCAGAATGCTGCTAAACGCGCAGTCGCAATTGCATTAAGAAATCGCTGGCGCAGGCAACAGATTGCTGATCCATTGCGACAGGAGATTACACCCAAGAATATTTTGATGATCGGCCCAACGGGTGTAGGTAAAACTGAAATTGCACGACGTCTGGCCAAGCTGGCTAATGCTCCTTTTATTAAAATCGAAGCAACGAAGTTTACCGAAGTGGGATATGTGGGGCGCGATGTGGATTCCATCATTCGTGACTTGGTTGAGACTGCGATCAAGGAGTCGCGGGAGAGGGAAACACGTAAAAAACAACCTTTGGCCGAAGACCGTGCCGAAGATCGCATACTGGATGCTTTGTTACCTACGGCTCGAGATTTTGGTTCGCAGTTTGGTAGTGGTGACGACCAGGAAAACCTGACGCGGCAGAAGTTTCGCAAAAAATTGCGCGAAGGTGAACTGGATGACAAGGAAATAGAGATCGATGTGGCTTCTCCGCGTGCCAATATGGAAATTTTTGCACCTCCGGGGATGGAGGATCTGACTTCACAAATCCAGGGTATGTTCCACAATATGTCAGGGGATAAAAAGAAGACTCGAAAATTAACGATTCGGGAAGCCAGGAAAATACTGCTCGAAGAAGAAGCTGCAAAAATGGTCAACGATGAAGAACTCAAATCGATGGCGATTCAGAACGTGGAACAGAATGGTATCGTATTTCTTGATGAAATCGACAAAATTGCCAGTCGTGCAGGTAACAGTGGTGGTGATGTGTCACGGCAAGGCGTACAAAGAGATTTGCTGCCTTTGGTAGAGGGTACGACAGTGTCAACCAAATATGGCATGATCAAGACCGATCATATCTTGTTCGTTGCGAGCGGTGCTTTTCATATGTCCAAACCATCTGATTTGATTCCGGAATTGCAGGGAAGATTTCCAATTCGGGTCGAACTGGCAAGTCTGAGTGTCAGTGATTTTGAGCAAATTCTAACCAATACTGATGCGTGCCTGACACGTCAATATGAAGCGCTGCTGGCGACAGAAGGGGTTGCTCTGCAATTTAATGATGAGGCAATCAAGCGTTTGGCGGAGATCGCCTATTCAGTCAATAGCAGAACCGAGAATATTGGTGCGAGAAGATTGCACACCGTCATGGAGAAATTACTAGAGGAAATCTCTTATGATGCACCGAAATTTAGCGGTAAAACTGTCGACATAGACGCAAGTTATGTCGATGATCGCTTGAAAGATTTATCCCAAAGCGAAGATTTGGCACGTTACGTATTATAGAGCGAGGATGTGCTGGGAAGTAAGCACTGATCAAGCTGATAGTTGGTAAGTTTTATACTAACTTTACCTAACTATCTAGCTTGATTAAAAGAAATTTATTTCATTGGTTTCTTGATTTTTGCTGGACAAGTTACCATTTCACCGTCCGTGCGATCTCTGATCTTTTCACCGTCTTTTTTACCTTCACAAGACATTTTGTTCAGAATGTCTTGAGCTGACATCGGTGGTATTGCCGATTGTTTGTTTCCACTCGCAAACGCGGCAGAAGAACTGAATAAGAAAATTGAAGCGAGTACTCCAACAAGAATTTTGTTCATATTTAACTCCTCTATTGTATTTATGAAGTAAGCTGATTTAGTTGCTCCAAGCTTGTCAAACACGAATTTATCATAATGATAAATATCATGGCCATTTCTTTTTTTCATCTTACGTTTTAGCCGCTAAACTATAGCATAATTTTTGCTCAGTTGATCGCCTTTAATCGCTCTTTGCCTATTCAAAATGTAAAAGTTCACTTGCTGTGAGTATGCAATAATTTTAGTGCTTTTTTGATCTCGTTACTCAAATCAGAACGGCTGCGGCAACGCGTCGCCCCTCTTCGACCAGAATGTTGTAGGTGCGACAGCAAGCTTGTGTATTCATGATTTCGATACCGAAACGATGTTGCATCAGCAGTTTGAGTAAGGAACGATTTGGAAATTGGTGATGAGCGCCCGTTCCGAGAATTAGGATTTCCGGATCGTGCGGTAATATACAATCAAAATGTTCGATGCGTAATTGATCAATCGAACTGACTGGCCAGTCCTTGATTAACTGGTCGGGCAGAATGACAAGACTCTGCTCATGGCGAATTTGATTGACGGCAACATAATTTTCGCCATATGCCGTGAAACGGTTTTGATTGGAGAAGTCTGCCAAATGAAGTTTCAAAGCTGCTCCCATTTAATAATTGGTATTCGAGATTATCCACAAACCGAACTGGAAAACAATCAGTACGATTCTGAAAGTTTTCTCTTCTATATTCTGGTTTGAAGATTATCGGTTGATCGTGAAAGTCCGGGGATGTAAACAACTCATTCGGAGAATCAAGAAGAATGTACCTTCTTCTCAGAAATTTTTTTCTCGATGAAATCTCTCAATGTACCAAGAGTTTTGAAAGTTTTCGCACTAATTTCATCGTCATGTATCGAAATGGAGAATGTCTGCTCGAGTGCCAGGATGACAGTGATCACAGCACTTGAATCCAATTCAGGAAGATTACCCAGTAAGGCTGTGTCCATCGAGACCGAATCAATGCGATTCCCCAGGTTCAAGGTTTCTGACAGGATTGTTTTTATCTGCTGCGTGGTATCCATTCAATCAATTAGTAACCGCTTTACAGTTTTAAAGAAAAGGTTGCAATTATAGAGGTGAATTGTATTGAAATCACCGTACTAGTAGAGTTTTCTTTTAGCGTATGGATTACGCATAAACGCTATCAGGGTTGTATCTCCACAATGGAGTTGGTTCGTGCCAAACCACTGATTATTTTTCCGGATTTATTACGAACCTGCACGATTTGGCCATCGGCCGCATCTGCCAAGGCTTGGCCTTCAGAACTTACGCTGAAACCTTTACCTTTGACAACCAAGCTAACTTTCTGTCCACGCAAGATGACATAAGGTGCGCGGAGCATCTGGGGACGGATCGGTTGTCCGGCAGAAAGATTGGATGCAGCAACCTTACCAATGACCTGATTGGGATTGGTAAGAATCCCATCCGGCATTTGAGTCAGATTTGCATTTTGTAAGACGATACTATCAGGTGCAATGGTTTGTCCCACGGAAATGGGTTGTGCAGTATGCAAGACATCGGCCATGACAGCCACCTCTGCTTGAACATAGATAGTCCAAGTCGTATCCGGATTGTTACAGCGCACACCTATGGAAGTTCTTCCCCACAAGCGTCCACCAGCAGGCATGAATGGTTCCAGATTGGCACATTGAGGTAGATTGAGGTTTTTATCAATTTTATCTACATTAACAACGACTTGACCTGGTAAATTCGAAGTATTGCTATAAACAAAATTTTCGACCGAAAGTTTGATTTGAGCAATATCCTGATAACTAGGGGGGGGGGCGGATGACGATGCTTGCGCGAGCGCCGCCTCAGAAAACAAGTACAAAATGAGCAACGAGAAAAGTTTCATAAGTAAATTCAGCCATAAGTTTTTGCCGTTGCCGGCAATTTTTGCCGTGATACTGTCATCTTAAATGGCAACTAAGACCCCAAGAATTGAAGATGACACTCCTTTTGTGCCCTTTTCATTGATTGGTGAACTGATTAAAGCTTTTAACATACCTGGCACGCTTAATGCTAATTAAAGATTGCAAGAAACTTTAAATCAGGACCCAGGAAATGATCAATAAACTCGACAAAGAACTAAACTATCATCACCAAGCTTTGAGTTTGCGAGCTGCTAGGCAAGAGCTTCTTTCCAGTAATGTAGCCAATGCTGATACTCCTCATTTTAAAGCAAAGGACATTCATTTCGCCAATGTTCTTCAAGAAAGGCTTGCCCAAACCTCAGTAACCGGCAGGACCGGATTGTCAACAACCTCACCAATGCATATCGGTAACCAGAAGCTGGGTCAGATTGGAGACGATTTGTTGTATCGCGTTCCATTACAGCCGAGCGTCGATGGCAATACGGTAGACATGGATTCGGAACGCACGCGTTTTGCTGACAACGCCATTAAGTATGACGCCAGTATCACATTCGTTTCCAATGAATTAAGAAACATAACATTGGCTATGCAGGAGAGATAATCATGTCACTATTCAACGTCTTTGATATTGCAAGTTCATCCATGTCTGCGCAATCACAACGTCTAAACGTGGTGGCGAGTAATCTTTCCAATGCCGATAGTGTGACCAGTTCTACCGGTGAACCGTACCGAGGACGCCAAGTTGTATTCAGCACTTTACAGGCTGCTGCCAATGGTGCCAGTGGGGTTAAAGTGGCCGGCGTTATTCATGATCCCTCACCCATGCGTCAAGTTTATGAGCCTAAACATCCTCTTGCAGACAAGAATGGTTATGTAACGATGCCCAATGTCAATGTGGTCGACGAAATGGTGAACATGATGTCGGCTTCCCGTTCCTATCAGAATAGTGTTGACATGATGAATACAACAAAGTCGTTATTGCAGAAAACACTATCAATCGGACAATAAAGGAGTAAGTCATGGCAGCAGTTCAACAAACTAATTCGCAGACTCCGGTATCGACACCGGGGACAACTGCAATTCAAAGTAAAAAAGATACCGAGAATCCCCAAGACAGGTTTCTCAAGTTACTTATTACGCAACTGAAAAACCAGGATCCCTTGAAACCTATGGATAACGCAGAAGTGACCAGTCAGATGGCACAGATCAGCACGGTTTCCGGGATCGAAAAACTGAATACCACACTGAAATTACTGACCACTGATATGGAAGATAGTATGTCGGTCGAAGCCACTGCGATGATTGGTCATGAAGCCTTCGCTCCTGGAAACTTCATTTCTCTGCAGAATGGCAAGGCAATGGCTGGTGTGGAATTCGATCAAGCCGTTGACCGTATGGAGGTAACCATTGTGGATAGCGCTGGAGCAACGGTCAGGGTACTGGATTTGGGACCCCAGCCAGTCGGCTTGAACACGATCTCTTGGGATGGTAAGACCAGTAATGGTTCAGTGGCTGCCGATGGTGAGTACACCTTCGTAATCAATGCAACCCAGGGTGAAAACAGCGTCAAGGGCAGCAGTCTTTCTCTGAGTACCGTGAAGAGTGTGACGGCCGGAGAAAACGGTGCTCTTCTGGACATGGGTAAACTGGGATTGGTCAATTTATCAGATATCAAAAGAGTATTTTAACTAGGAGTTTGTCATGAGCTTTCAGCAAGGTTTAAGTGGTTTGAGTGCAGCATCGCAGAATCTGGATGTTGTTGGAAACAATATTGCCAATGCCAATACCGTCGGCTACAAGCAGACACGGGCTGAGTTTACGGACATTTTGGCCAATTCTTT
The DNA here is from genome assembly GCA_024282035.1 of Nitrosomonas sp. Lineage (GTDB taxonomy): Bacteria > Pseudomonadota > Gammaproteobacteria > Burkholderiales > Nitrosomonadaceae > Nitrosomonas. The sequence goes on along the minus strand of JAMWZR010000006.1, from coordinate 46,953 downwards.
GGGCGGTGGGGGAGCATCCCGGGTCGGAATCGGTGCCAAGGTGGCCACGGTTTCTCAGTCATTCGATCAGGGTAATATTTCGCCGACTAGCAATCCATTGGACATGGCCATCAACGGTCAGGGATTCTTTCGCTTTGATGAACAAGGTGTGATCAGTTACAGTCGCAATGGCCAGTTTCGACTGGATAATGCTGGCTATCTTGTTAGTTCAAGTGGAGCGAATCTGACAGGTTATGCCGCCGATGCTACTGGAGCAATCGATGCCAGCAAGCCCGTCAATTTGAAGCTGACAACCACAGACTTGCCGCCACACGTAACTACCGAATTTGAATGGGGATTTACATTAAATTCGAATATGGATGTTCCGACTGTGCCTACATTCAGCGCACTGGATGGCCACAGCTATACGCACACCAAGTCGGCAACCATCTACGACAGTCTGGGTAATCCCCATGCACTGGCAATTTATTTCCAGAAAACAGCTACTCCCGGTACTTGGGAAACATACGCCACGGTCGATGGTAAGACAGATGCGAGTGGTTTGCCTGTTGGGATCACACTCGATGGTGGTGCTTCAACAACACTAACATTCGATGGAAAAGGTGACATGACGAGTCCAACTGCTCCGTTGGCGGTATCGGTTGATCTTTCTGCCATCGATTCCACCTTGGGGGCTGATTCACCGTTGGATTTCACACTCGATCTCACGACAACCAAACAATATGGATCGGGATTCAATGTGAACCTGAACAACCAGGACGGTTATGAAGCAAGCCATCTGGCGGGATTCAGCGCACTGGAAACGGGAGAGATACAAGGTATTTACAGCAATGGCAAATCAAAAACGATTGGACAGATCGTTCTGGCCAATTTTGTCAATCCACAAGGTTTGACACCCATTGGTGAAGGTCGCTGGGTGGAATCCCAAACTTCCGGGCAGCCGCTTGTTGGTGAGCCCAAGAGTGGAACACTGGGTGTGCTGCAATCTTCGGCCGTAGAAGATGCCAACGTCGACCTGACCACCGAGCTTGTCAAGATGATCACGGCACAACGCATGTACCAGGCCAACGCGAAGACGATTGAAACACAAGATTCAATCATGCAGACCATAGTCAATATCTGATTGCGATTTCTTCATGGGTGAAAACTAATGGACCGACTTATTTACACAGCCATGTCAGGGGCAAATCACACGCTGAGTCAGCAAGCGACGGTTGCTCAAAACCTGGCCAACGTATCAACAACCGGGTATCGCGCAGAAAACAATGCTTTTCGTGCGGTTCCGGTATTCGGTGACGGATTACCGACGCGAGCATTTGTTGTTGATTCGACAATCAATGCTGATTTTACTCCGGGTGTAATGCAAACCACCGATCGGGATCTGGATGTTGCCATTCGTGATTCAGGGTGGATAGCCGTGCAACTGGATAATGGAGAAGAGGCCTACACTCGCAATGGCAGTTTGCAAGTGGGGCCAAATGGCATTCTAACCACGCAAAACGGCCATAAAGTGAAGGGCGAAACAGGTCCAATTACAGTTCCACCCGATACGCGCATCACCATCGGTGCAGATGGCACGGTTTCATCCGTGCCTATTACCCCTTTACCTAATACCGTCGCCATGGTTGGCCGGATCAAGCTGGTCGATCCGCCACAGGATAAATTGGTCAAGGGGGCAGATGGTTTATTCCGGCTGAAAGAAGGTGGTGTGGCACAAGCTGATGCGAAGGTACGGCTAGCAAGTGGAACGCTTGAAGGCAGTAACGTCAATCTCGTACATGAGATGGTCAGCATGATCGATTTGGCACGCCAGTTCGATATGCAGATGAAGATGCTCGAGAATGCGCAACGCAATGCGCAGCAAGCCGGCGAGATATTGGTTGTAAGAGCCTAGTTAAATTAATCAGGGGGTTATATGGTACGTTCGTTATGGATTTCTAAAACAGGTTTGGATGCACAACAAACCAAAATGGATGTGATCGCCAACAACCTGGCGAATCAGAGCACCAATGGTTTCAAGCGCGCTCGTCCTGTTTTTGAAGATTTGTTATATCAAACTTTGCGCCAACCAGGCGCGCAATCTTCGCAACAAACTCAGTTGCCCTCCGGGCTACAGTTGGGAACAGGTGTGAAACCCGTTGCAACGGAGAGTATTTTTACACAAGGTGCGCTTCAGCAAACGGATAATCAGCTTGATGTTGCTGTGGATGGACAGGGGTTTATCCAGGTTTTGCTGCCCGATGGTACAACGGCCTATACCCGGGATGGTGCATTCCAGAAAGATATTAATGGCCAGCTGGTTACATCCAGTGGTTATGTTGTGCAGCCTGCAATTACCATTCCGCCCAATGCGCTGAATATCACGATAGCACCTGACGGCACCGTGTCGGCCAGTGTGCCAGGTGCTGTTGCGCCGCTACAGATCGGCAATATCCAGTTGGCAAACTTTATTCATCCTTCGGGACTGCAAAAGCGTGGTGAGAATTTGTACATGGAAACGGCGTCCAGTGGCACACCTAATCAGAATGCACCTGGCACCAATGGATTAGGGTTGTTGCGACAAAATTTTGTTGAAACATCCAATGTCAACGTTGTGGAAGAACTGGTAAGCATGATTCAGACCCAACGTGCCTATGAGATGAATTCGAAATCCATCGAGACTTCCAATCAGATGTTGCAGAAATTGGCGCAACTCTAATTGAACTACTTAATCGAGGTTATTTAATGCGTAGCATGCAATTGCTAAAACAGGGCAGCAAATCGAATCACCATATGGTGTTACCTGTTTTAATGGTGATGATGACAGGCTGTATGACGCCGCCTACCAATACCTATCAACCCAATGTCATGCGACCGCATCAACAGAGTGCAGCAGCAACACAACCCACAGGTGCCATTTTTCAGAACATCAACAGTACGATTAGTGGTGTTCGGTATACACCATTATTCGAAGATCGGCGCGCTCGCACTATTGGCGATACCCTCATTGTGACGCTGAATGAAAAAACGAACGCCAGTAAAAGCTCGGATAGTAAAGCAGAGCGCAGTGGCGAGTTGAGTTTCTCTGTACCGAATTTCTTAGCCGTGCCCTTGAGTTTGCTGCAGAAAAATACCTCTGTCGAAGCCAAGTCGGCTAATAAATTCGATGGTGGCGGAGAAAGTTCGAGTCAGAATGATTTCAAAGGCACTATTACGGTAACCGTGATTGAAACATTACCTAACGGAAATCTGGTGGTCAGTGGTGAGAAACAGATTGGTATCAATCATGGTCATGAATATATCAGACTCTCGGGTATTGTTAATCCCATTCACATCATTGGAAACACCATTTCCTCGATTCAAGTGGCTGATGCGCGTATCGAATACCGGGCCAATGGTTATATCGATGAAGTGCAGACGATGGGTTGGCTGTCCCGTTTCTTCCTGACGATTTCACCTTTCTAAACAGGTTGCCAACATGACATTTGATCGTTCGTTACTGAGAATTCAAAAGTTTCATCTCTTCATGCTCTTGCTTGCACTTGTATGGGGATGTTTACAATCCAGCCAGGGTTCAGCTGAGAGAATCAAAGATTTGACTTCAATTCAGGGTGTGCGTAGTAACCAGCTCATCGGGTATGGGTTAGTTGTCGGTTTGGATGGTAGCGGTGATATGACCACCCAGACGCCTTTTACCGTTCAAAGTATCATCAGCATGCTGGGGCAAATGGGTATCAACATGCCTCCTGGCACCAATCTGCAGTTGCGTAACGTTGCTGCTGTCATGGTGACCGCCACACTACCTCCATTTACCAAACCTGGACAGCATATTGATGTGACCGTGTCTTCAATGGGTAACGCAAAAAGCTTGCGTGGAGGTACGTTGTTGATGACCCCGCTGAAGGGAGTCGACAATCAGGTTTATGCCATGGCCCAGGGTAATTTGCTTGTCGGTGGAATCGGTGCTGCGGCCGGTGGAAGCAGTGTACAAGTGAACCATCTGAGCGTAGGAAGAATTGCCGGGGGCGGTATCGTAGAACGTGAAATACCGACGGCAGTGGGACAGGGTGATTTTATCAATCTTGAACTCAATACCAACGACTTTACTACCGTAAATCGGATAGTCGAGGCAATCAACGGAATTTATCCTTCTGCAGCATCGGCAGTCGATGCACGGCTGATACAGGTTAGAGCACCTGCAGAAAACAACCAGCGCATCATGTTCATTTCTCGTATCGAGAGTCTGGATGTGACGCCTGCTAAGGCTCCTGCCAAGGTAATTGTTAATTCACGGACTGGTTCTGTGGTGATGAATCAGACTGTTACGCTGGAATCCAGTGCCATAGCACATGGCAATTTATCCATCATCATCAATACCGATCCGGTTATCAGTCAACCTGGGCCGTTTGCACAGCGTGGTGAAACGGTTGTGACACAGCGTTCGCAAGTCGAGATCCGTACGGAAGAAGGAAATCTGATGCTATTACCAAATGGTGCAGATTTAGGAGAAGTGGTTAAAGCATTGACTGCGATCGGTGCAACGACCCAGGATTTGCTTTCCATACTTCAGGCTTTAAAAGCATCAGGTTCACTTCGGGCAGATTTAGAAATTATTTAATAATGAGTGTGAGAATATGACTATTTCCCTAGATACTTCAAGCAAGCTGGCTATTGACGCCAAAAGCATCGATGACTTGCAATTACAAGCCAAGCGAGATCCGGAAGGAGTTCTGCAAAAGGTAGCACAACAGTTTGAAGCGTTGTTTGTGAATATGCTCATGAAGAGCATGCGCGAAGCGACACCCAAGGATGGATTGTTTGACAGTCAGCAAACACAGTTTTTTACTCAGATGCATGACCAGCAGCTTGCTCATGAGATTTCGAACAAGGGACTCGGAATCGCCGATATGATGGTGAAGCAATTGACGCGTTCCGATACAGCTCCAAAAGGATCCATGAATCGTGCCGATGCCATGCTATCCACAATTCAGACTGTAAATAATCCTGCGGTACTTACCGATGATCATCCAAGTGATCAGTCGCGTTTTTTGTGGCCCAATGCACAACCCACATACCGGTCTGCTCCAAGCTCTTCAGTATCGACCAGTCAGTCCGATCTATCTGGAAGCAATCTATTTTCTAATGCCAATTCCAATGAGGCTCAATCCAGGCAAGGAACAAGATCCGGCCGTTCTGCAGAATTCATTGACAAACTGACACCTCATGTCAAGGCAGTTTCGCAATCTACAGGAATTCCGCCTCAATTCATGTTGGCACAGGCCGCACTTGAAAGTGGGTGGGGTAAACATGAGATTCGTCGCGCAGATAACAGCCCCAGCTATAACTTGTTTGGAATCAAGGCAGGAGCAAACTGGAAAGGTGCTGTGGTAGAAACAGCTACGACTGAATATATCGGTGGTGTACCTCAAAGAGTCGTTGAAAAATTCCGGGCTTATGGTTCATATGCCGAAGCATTTAACGATTACGCCAAGCTACTGCAGGATAACCCACGTTACGCAAAAGTCTTGAGATCGACTGATGCGAATTCATTTGCCAATGGCTTGCAGCGTGCCGGGTACGCAACCGATCCTCAGTATGCAAATAAATTGATGCGTATTTTGAATAGTGCTTCATTGCAACAAACTAGATTTGGTTAATGCACTTTAGTTATTAATTTTATGAGTAATTTGCCGTTATAAATACTTAAATTTATCTAATTCAGAGAGCTAGATTAAGACTATGGGAAATCGTATTCTTGACATCGGGATCAGTGGTTTGCAGGCCGCTCAAAATCAATTGCTGACGACCAGTCACAATATCAGCAATGCCAATACACCCGGATATAAACGCCAGGAAGTTATCCTCAATACCAACATTGCTCAGCATTTTAGTGGTGGATACGTGGGATCGGGTGTGCACTCGACAACTGTGCAGCGTATCTATAATCAATTTCTAGAGAGTCAGATGCTACAAGTGCAGGCACAAAGTACTTCTCTGGATAGCAATTATACTCAGATAAAACAACTGGATAATATGTTTGCTGAAGATACATCCGGTTTGTCTCCGACGTTGCAGAAATTTTTCAGTGCCATTCAAGCTGTGGCAAACAACCCTTCCAGTGTTCCAGCTCGCCAGTCTATGATCAGTAGTGCTGAAGCGATGGTTGCGCGCTTTCACAGTATGGAACAGCGCATGTCGGAAGTAAGTGATGGTGTCAACGCACAAATTGAAGGTGGCGTGAATGAAATTAACTCACTTTCTAGTCAGGTTGCGGATTTGAACCGTCAGATCTTGCTGGCTGAGGCTTCTGCATCTGGACAACCTGCGAATGACCTGCAAGATCAACGCGATGAGTTGATTAGTCAGATGAGCAAATTAATCAATACGGATATCGTAAGACGACAGGATGGATCAGTTGATGTATTTGTCGGCAATGGCCAAGGGCTTGTGGTCGGTTCACAAACTCAGAAGCTTCAAGCAACAAGATCGGTCGACAATCCACAAAACATGACGATCAGTATACTCACTGGTGGAAAAACAGTTGAGTTGCCGGAAGATCAAATTGCTGGCGGAGCACTGGGTGGCATTTTATCCTTCAGAAACGAAACATTGGGCAATGCGCAGAATGCACTGGGACGCATAGCCATCACATTGGCCCAAACCTTCAATGAGCAACATCAATTGGGCATTGATCTCAATGGCGATATGGGAGAGGATTTTTTCAGTGTTGCTACTCCCAAAATAACTTCAGCACTGACCAACGACATGGCCTCAGGCATCACTGTCGCTATTACGGATTACCGGGCATTGACCACGAGTGACTACCAGCTCTCGTATGATGGAACCAATTACACGCTTACCCGATTATCGGATAATCAATCAGTCAGCTCGACAGTACTGCCTTCTGCGGGGACTCCATTAACTCTGGATGGTATATCGGTCGATTCGGCAACCATTCTCGCAAACGAAAAATTTCTTGTGCAACCGACAGTCAATGGCGCTGCAGATTTGGAAGTTAAAATTACCGACGCGACGAAGATTGCAGCTGCCAGCCCTAATCGTACCAGTGCAGCATTATCTAATAAGGGCACCGGTGCTATCAGCCCTGGAGCTGTTGAGCCGTTGCCGCTTGATGCAAATCTGCAGCAGCCACTAACCATTACATTTCATTCACCCTACGATGGACAATTTGATGTGGCTGGTACTGGAACCGGTTTGCCAGCTACGAATCAGGCGTTTACTGCAGGTGAAGACATTAGTTTCAATGGATTTACATTCCAGATCAATGGTAGTCCTGCAGCAGGAGATATTTTCACCATTACACCCAATGCCAATGGTGCGGCCGATAACCGGAATGCTTTACTGCTTGGAAATCTGCAGACGACAAACATACTGGATAATGGCTTGACGACTTATCAGTCAGCTTACGGCCAACTTGTAAGCCAGATTGGAAATAAAACCAGGGAACTGGATGTAACAAATAGGGCACAAGCCAATTTGCTTCAGCAAACCCAAAATTCGATCGAATCAATTTCAGGTGTGAATCTGGATGAGGAAGCAGCAAATCTGTTGCGTTACCAGCAGGCTTTCCAAGCCTCGAGTAAAGTTATCGAGATAAGTAACACACTATTTGATTCAATTCTCAGAATCTAAAAATAGGATTTATATCAGGAGACAACCATGCGCGTGAGCACAAATACGATTTACGATAATGGAACGGGGCAAATGTTGCGTCAGCAGGACTCATTGTTCAGAATACAACAGCAGCTTTCGACTGGAAGAAGTATTCTGACTCCTTCCGATGATCCTATCGCTTCTGTTCAAGCACTAGCCATTACACAATCGGCATCGATCAACGAACAGTACTCGGTCAATCGGAACAATGCCAAGTCTTCCCTGGCTCTGGAAGAGAGTGTGCTGAAACAAGTGACGGAAGTTCTGCATGGTGTGTATGAGTCTGCAGTAGAAGCCGGTTCGGGTGCGCTGACGGATGCGGACAGAAAAAGTATTGCGATTGAGCTGCGCGGCCAACTGGAATCACTTGTGGGTTTGGCGAATAATACCGATGAAAGCGGGCAATTCCTATTTTCTGGTTATCAAGCCAATACAAAACCTTTTGTACAGACTGACCTGAGTGTTCAATATCAAGGGGATCAAGGTTTGCGTCTGAATCAGGTTGGGCCGACACGTCAGCTTGTGGTTGGTGATCCCGGCTCGGATGTCTTTGAAGCCATTAAAAACGGGAATGGTGTGTTTACTACCGCTGCAAATTCCCAGAATACAGGTACAGGTGTGATCGATATCGGGTCAGTTGTCAATCCTGCAAATTTGACCGGTAGCGATTATGAGATCAATTTTACTGTCACGGCAGGTGTCACCACTTACGATATCGTCGATACTACAACCGGAACGACGATTTCATCGGCAAACCCCTATGTTGAGAATAGTTCGATTAGTTTCGATGGCATGCAGGTAAGTATCAAAGGTAATCCGGCTGATGGAGACAAGTTCGAAATAGCCCCTAGTACTAATCAAAGTATTTTCAAGACAGTGGGTGATTTAATTTCTGCCCTAGAGTCGCCAACGGGCGGTCAAGCCGGTGGAACGGCCCGGCTGGCCAATGATTTGAGTACTGCTTTGAGGAATATCAGTAATGGTCTCGATCATATTTTGCTGAAACAGTCCTCGATCGGCTCCAGAATGGATGAAATATCTACCCTGGAGGATGTCGGAGGTGATCAGAAAATTCAATATCGTCAGCAGTTATCACAATTACAGGATGTCGATTTTGCTCAATCCATTTCGGATTTGCAACGACAGCAATTGTATCTGCAAGCAGCCCAACAATCCTATATCAAGATATCCGGATTAAGTCTGTTTAATTTCTTGTAGCCGACGGAGTTGATGCATTATTGACTTTCAGCGCGCAGGTTGTTCGTGTGTTTCTGATACTCGATACCTTGTGCGCCGATGTCATTGCGAGCTTGAGATCCAGGAAAATGAATGTTTTCCATTAGCTTGTAAGCATTCTGCTGTGCATGTTTGATGTTTTCTCCAAGAGCCGTGACACACAGAACGCGTCCTCCTGAAGTCAGTAAGGAATGCTCATCTTCTCCAACGTGGGTGCCAGAGTGAAAAATATGAAAATCATGGTTGTTCGCCTGCTCTTGCATCAGCTCGGATAGACCCGTGATGGCATCATTTTTTCTAGGATTTTCGGGGTAACCATGTGCAGCCATGACTATTCCAAGCGCTGTTCGACGATCCCAGTCTATGGTGGCTTTATTCAAGGTACCATGAATGGCATGCTCGATTAACTGGAATAAATCACTTTTCAATCTGAGCATGATGGGCTGTGTTTCAGGATCCCCCATGCGGCAATTAAACTCCAACACCTTGGCCTGATCATTTGGCGTTATGATCAATCCCGCATACAGAAAACCGCAGTAGTTGATACCTTCTGCATGCAGCCCACTAATAACAGGATGAATGATGTCGCGGATGATCTTGGCATGTAGATCCGGTGAAACGAAAGGCGTAGGCGAATAAGCTCCCATGCCGCCAGTATTAGGGCCCAAATTGTTATCGCACAGACGTTTGTGATCCTGACTGGTTGCCAAGGGTAAAATATGCTTCCCGTCTGTCATGACAATGAAGCTAACTTCGATTCCCTCCAGAAATTCCTCGATGACAATTTCATTGCCTGCACCGCCAAGGTGTTTTTCTACGAGAATGGTATTGACTGCAGTATGTGCCTGCTCATTTGTCAGCGCAACGACCACACCTTTTCCTGCAGCCAGGCCATCGGCCTTGATCACTAATGGAGCAGATTTTTGTTCTATGTACTGGTGTGCCAGAACCGGATCGTTGAAGCTTTGGTAAGATGCCGTTGGAATGTTGTGACGCAGCATGAATTCCTTGGCGAAAATCTTCGATGTTTCAAGTCGGGCTGCTTGTTGTGTAGGACCGAATATTTTTAGATTCGCAGCTTGAAATGCATCAACAATGCCTGCTGCAAGCGGTACTTCCGGGCCGACGATGGTAATGGCAATGTGTTCTTTTTGGGCAAATTCAATTAATTCGGCAATTTCACTGAATGGGACATTCTGCAACTTGGGCTCAAGTGCAGTTCCAGCATTTCCAGGCGCTACATAGATCCTGTGAACTCGTGGAGATTGACTAAGTTTCCAAGCCAGTGCATGTTCTCGACCACCACTGCCAATAACAAGTAATTGAATCATTTATGGGGAATTCGTTTAGTGTCGGAAATGACGGATGCCCGTCAATACCATTGTAATGCCATGCTCATCAGCGGCGGCGATGACTTCATCATCACGGATGCTGCCACCGGGTTGGATGATGGCTGTAGCACCAGCTTCCACGACTACATCGAGTCCGTCACGGAAAGGAAAAAAGGCATCGGATGCGACAACCGAACCATTCAGTGAGAAACCGGCCTGCTGGGATTTGATCGAAGCGATTCGGGCGCTGTCAACACGACTCATCTGTCCGGCACCGATACCCAGGGTCTGGCCATTACGGCAAAAGACGATGGCATTCGATTTGACAAACTTGGCGGCACGCCATGCAAACAACATGTCCTGTAGCTGTTGTTCAGTAGGATGTCGTCGAGTAACGATCTTGAGATTGGAACCCGCGATATTCATTGTATCGGGAGTCTGTACCAGAATTCCTCCTCCCACGCGTTTTAGATCATAACTGTGATGCTCATGCACCAATGGAACGGTGAGAACGCGAATGTTGTTTTTTTGTGCTAATAGTGTTCGAGCGTCCTGGGTTATTTCTGGTGCAATGACCACTTCGACAAATTGGTTCAGAATGGCCTCTGCTGCAGTTTTGTCAAGTGTGCAGTTGAAAGCGATGATACCGCCAAATGCGGATACGGGATCGGTTGCAAATGCAAGCTGATAAGCTTGTAAGGCATTAAGGGCAATGGCTATGCCGCAGGGGTTCGCATGTTTCACGATGACACAAGCGGGATCGTCAAATGTTTTGACGCACTCCCAGGCGGCATCGGTATCTGCAATATTATTAAAAGACAATTCCTTGCCTTGCCATTGACGGTAATTGGCCAGACTGCCAGAGGGAACATTCTCATCCCGATAGAACGCAGCTTTCTGATGCGGATTTTCACCATATCGAAGGTGTTGAACCAGACTGAAATTCAGATTGAATGAATCGGGAAAATCCTTGCGTTGCATGTCGGAATCGAGCGCGGATAAATAATTGCTGATCGCGCTGTCATACGATGCAGTATGGGAAAAAGCCTTTTGTGCCCATTTGAAACGGGTTGAGGTCGTGACGGAGCCTTGATTTGATTCAAGCTCACTGATAAGTAATGGATAATCACTGGGGTCAGTTACGATAGCCACCTTTTGATAGTTTTTGGCTGCGGCACGGACCATGGTGGGGCCACCAACATCAATATTCTCAATTGCGTCTGCCAGGCCGCACTCCGGTCTGGCTATGGTTTGCTTGAATGGATACAGATTGACGATGACCAGTCCAATATTGGGAATGGCTGCCTGGTCTAGTGCCTGCTGATGGCTTGCAAGATCCGGGCGCGCAAGGATTCCTGCATGAATCTTGGGGTGTAGGGTCTTGACGCGACCATCGAGCATTTCGGGAAAACCGGTGTAATCGCTAACTTCGGTGACACGTATGCCGGCATCCTGCAGTGCTTTCGCTGTTCCTCCCGTAGATAGGATGGTAATGTCGAGTTGAACCAGCTTGTGTGCCAGTTCCAGTATTCCGAACTTATCCGAAACACTGATAAGTGCATGTGTAATGGTCATTTAATTTGGTATTGCTTCATTTTTTGACGTAAGGTATTGCGGTTGATACCCAATAGCTCCGCAGCTTGTGTCTGGTTGCCATTGGTATGTTGCATCGCGATTTCGATCAAAGGTTTCTCGACGCTATGAATGACCATGCTATACAGATGCCCCGGTTTTTCACCATCGAGATCATCAAGATAACCACTTATGGCTCTGCGGATACATGAAGCGATCTCATTCTCCTTCATTGCATTCATACACTGGCGCTCCCTCTTTTTCGATATAACTCAATCGGTGATTTTTTTCAGCCAACTGGGCGAAAAAAATATTTGTCTCCTGTAATTGCTGTTCACTGGTTTGCAGCTGATTCATTGCATGGCGAAAACCTGCGGATCCAACGAGTCCTTTCGTGTACCAGGAAATATGCTTGCGTGCGATACGAACCCCTGAGTATTCACCATAGAAATGATACAAATCATGTAAATGGTTGATGAGGACTCGATGAATTTCTGTGACCTCGGGTGATTGCAAGTGTTGTCCTGTTGCTAAAAAATGATCGATTTCCCGGAAAATCCATGGGCGGCCTTGAGCCGCCCGCCCAATCATGATGGCATCCGCTTTGGTATAAGCCAGAATGCGTTGTGCTTTCTCGGGTGTCGTAATATCACCATTCGCAATCACCGGAATGTTCAGCTTCGATTTGACTGCTGCAATCGTTTCGTACTCTGCTTCACCGGAATAGGCGCAAGCTCTGGTGCGGCCATGTATTGCCAAGGCCTGGATACCCGAATTTTCTGCGATATGTGCCACGGATAAGGCGTTTTTGTGTTGTTTGTCCCAACCTGTGCGAATCTTCAATGTAACGGGAACATTGACGGCCTTGACAACTGCATCGAGGATTTGGCTGACCAGTTTTTCATTCTGCAACAGGGCAGAACCAGCCATGACATTACATATTTTTTTGGCCGGGCAACCCATGTTGATATCGATGATTTCAGCGCCTTGATCGACATTGTATTGCGCCGCTGCAGCAAGCATTGCAGGATCCGCGCCAGCGATCTGGACAGAAATAGGGGAAACTTCGCCATCGTGATTGGCCCGGCGTTGCGTTTTCTTGGATCCCCAAAGCAGGGAATTGCTCGAAACCATTTCAGAAACCGCCATGCCGGCTCCCATTTGTTTGCATAACTGCCTGAAAGGGCGATCCGTTACGCCAGCCATGGGTGCTACGACCAGCTTATTTTTGAGAATATGGGAGCCGATTTGCATGTAATCTGTCGGTGTTTTAGTTCAAAATATAAAGGGATTTTGCACAATTCCTGAGGGCGATGAGGGTTTCATCTCATGCTCACTTGAAAAGCGACTACGTGCACTTTTTACCCAGGCTCAATTATAACTTCAGTGGAACGGATAGTGGAGAATTAGGAACAAATTATCCACGTGCACCAAAAATCATGCGTCGAGCCACAAACCTCTTCAATGGCGAAATAGTATTCAGCATGTTTAATCCTATCCCGCTGGCGTGCTTGATCAGCTTATTTTCATTGGAAAAGAACCTGACCAGCGAATCGGTGAACATTCTGCCGCCTGTACTATCAAGTTGCCGGTTCTGGCGGTAGCGTGCGAGCATGGCGTTTGTGCCAATGGCTTGAGATCTTTGGTAAGTGCGGAGGATTTCTCGAGTCAACTCATGCGCGTCCCTGAGTCCAAGATTGAATCCTTGCCCTGCAACCGGATGCAAGGTCTGTGCTGCGTTACCGATAAGCACGCTTCTTTGTGAGGTAGTGGTTGCAGCATATTTCAGCAGCAATGGAAAAGCCGATCTTTTTCCGGTGTGGATAAACTGACCAAGCCGATTTCCAAAATTTTGTTGCAGGCGATGTAAAAAAATATTCTCGGGTAGCGAGACGATTTCTTTTGCAGTGGCTGGTGTGGTCGTCCATACCAGAGCAAAATCATCCAGGTTGGGTAGAAGTGCAATCGGACCTGTCGGAGTGAAGCGCTCATAAGCTGTACCGGATTGTTTCTTTTCAGCATGAATATTGGCTACAACAGCCCATTGCTGGTAATCATGGGTCTGATAGCTGATTTCCGGTAATTGCTGCGCCAACTGGCCACCATCGGCTAAAACAAGTAACTGTGCCGAAACTTGCTCTGTTTTTCCCTGGTAGTCGAAACTCACAAGCCCGGATTTGTCGGTTGTATCCAGTTTTGTGACATTCGCCCCGGCGATGTAATTGAATTGTTTTTCAATCATCAACTTATGCATGGTACTGAATAACTCATGATAATTGACAACATAACCAAGGGCAGGTACTTCGGCATCTTTAGTGGTGATTAGTGTTTGCCCAAAGCTTCCGCGATTGGAAATATGAATCGTGTCAATCGGCGTTTTTTGCGGCAACTTGTTCCAGACATTCAGTCGATGCAGAATCAGTTGACTACCATATGACAATGCCAGCGGGCGAGGATCTTGGACCGTTTCTGGTAGTCCTCTGGCCTCAAGCAGCAGCGATGAAATGCCCGTGTCCTGCAAGCCAAGTGCAAGAGCCATTCCTACTGGGCCGCCTCCGATGATGACGATGTCATAATGACCAGAATTCATAAACCTTCCAGAAAAATGTCACTAATACGCGATGAATTGGGTAAAGTGCCTGACGGTACTACTATTTTATTTGTAAGAAACGTTCAATCTTCACTAGATGGAAAACTCCCGGCCGGCAAGGATAGCACAGCTTGGCAAGGTAAGAAATGTGATCGCAGGCATCAAGTACAAATAATGTACTGATCCGAATTAATGGCATAATTGAACAGCGGCATAATTTTTCTTCGAATGTTTCATAATTTCATGGGTTTTTTAGATAGGGTTTTTTAATATGATGCTGGTAGTGAATAGGTCATTGATATTTATTCTGTATTTTGTTTTAATCCTGATTTGCTCCGATGTTTGGTCTCAAAATACGAAAAGTGAATTGATAGATGCCACCAACAAAGGCAATGCTGCACTGGTTTTCAAGATACTGGATTCGGGCAAAATCGAAGCTGAAGAATTGAATGAAGCTTTTGTTGCTGCTATCAAAAAGGGCAATCCAGCTGTTGTCGAACGTTTCTTGAAAACCGGTGTTGATGTCAATATCCGCTTTGATCACAACTCAACTCCACTCTTGCAAGCTGCTCGTGATGGTCGGGAGCATATCGTGGAAATTTTGCTGGCTGCCGGAGCAAGTGTTGATAGTGTAAATGATGAAAATGATACCGCTCTAATTCTTGCTGCAGAGAAAGGTCGCAAAAAAATTGTTCCAATGTTGCTGTCGGCGGGGGCAAATGTAAACTCGAAACGGAACAATGGCATGACTGCTCTCTTATTGGCGGCACAGGAGGGATATCAACAAATCATACAGGCGCTGATAGATGCCAAGGTTGATGTCAATTATCAACTGGAAAATGGCGCAACAGCGCTAATGCTGGCCGCACAACATGGGCACCTGGGGGCGATACATAGTCTAATCGGAGCAAAAGCGGATCCTAATCTCAAAGCCGGAAATGGAATGACAGCTTTGATGCTTGCAAATCTTCACCGACACAGGGAAGTTATCGATCTGCTCAAAAACGCAGGTGCGAAATGAAAAAATTTTTCCTGGGTGCTAACAAGGAACGATACTTCATTGGCCGGTTTTATTAATTCGAGAAAATAAGGAAAGTTTTACATGAATAATCTTGTGGTTATGTTTTTAGTGATGATCATTTTTTTTCTGTCTGGGTGTGATAACAAGGTACAAAATGATAAATCCAGTGGTGCAACACCCACTGTGAAAGATGAAATGACCAAACTGGGTGAAATCCCTTCGATATTGGGCGAAGGATTAAGTCCTGAAGAAAAGGCTGAATTGAAGGATCAAATCTTGCCACCAGGTATGGGTGATTTTCAAACAGCAGCCGAGGAAAAATTCAAGGCTTTGCTGGAAAGTGCCAAAGCGGGAGATCCTGCGGCTCAGAATGGTTTGGGGGTGATGTATTACACTGGAGAGGCCATATCCAAGGGGCCGTCCGGACAAATGCTGAATAATGATCCGGAATTAGCGGCAGGTTGGTTTTTTCGCGCAGCTGAGCAAGGTTATGCCGATGCTCAGTTTAATCTGGGACTAATGCATGCAAACGGAGAAAGCGTTGAAAAAGATATGTTAAAAGCGGCAGAATTGTTCAAGAAGGCTGCGGATCAGGGACATGTGGATGCCCAGAATAACCTGGGTGTCATGTATTTCACGGGAGAAGGAGTGGAGCGAGACGAGAAGAAAGCAGTCATGTGGTTTGAAAAAGCTGCAGCACAAGGAAACGCAGATGCACAAGCTAATCTTGATGCAATCAAATCAGCTGGAAAATAATTTATACACTAGCCATCGCTAATCGATTTCACCATTTTCACTTTTCTTCGTTCAGCGTTCGGTTATAAATAGACCTAAAAACTATTTGTAACCGAACTCATCTTTTACCAGTTGCCTGCCGCTATCCATGGATTACTATTTTTTTACACCCTAGGTCAATGATATTAAATAATATTAAGAATAAACTGGCTAGTGTTGTCGTTATGCTGATTATTGTCATGATCGGCATTGTTCAAAGTCACACGACTATGGGAGGAGATCAATCCCTATTCGTAGTCATTGCACAGCAACTGGATATGGGAAAAGTTCTCTACCAAGGCTTGTTTGACTACAAGCAGCCCGGTATCTACTTGTTTTATCTCCTTGCAGGAATCACGATTGGTTGGGACGATATCAGCATTCACCTGTTTGAGCTGGGATACTGGATCATTTTTACGCTGATCTTGTTTTATGCTGTCAGAGAATTTCAGCTGTTTCGTTTGCAATATTTCCATTTTTTGCTGCCCTTGTTCATCGTCGGTGTTTATTATGGTAATGCATCGATATTGCACTTAACCCAACTAGAAGCGATCATCAATTTTCCGATTTTTTTGATCGTCTGGTTGTTGGACAGGGCTTATAAATCCAAGGGAAATTTGTTTCTGACTTACTTTGCAATCGGTTTGCTGGTAGCCATTGTATTACTGAGCAAGCTGGTTTTTGCTCCAATTATTGCGGCATTGTTTCTGGTACATTTTTTATTTGTATTAAGACTACATAATCTGGTTTATATCGCTCGCACACAGGTTTTGCCTTTGATTCTGGGTTTTGCTCTGCTTGCGGCTGTTTTCCTGTTTTATATCTTTCATCATCACATCGAGACCTTGGTGCTTGATATCTATTTCAAAATCCCCGCCAGCGTTATTGGCCTGACGGATCAGATCGACCCGGAAAGACTGCTGAATTCAGTCAAATGGTTTATCAAAAAAATGGTTGTTTTTCTGATTTTGGCTGGAATCGGTGTTTTGATGATTAGAAAAGTCGAATCACATTTCTTGAGCTTGCTACTGGCATGGGCTGTTGTTGGTCTGTTTGTGGTGTTGATGCAAAAAACATCCTGGTGGGCTTATCATTTCCAATTGTTGTATGTCCCTATCGGTGTTTTTGCCGCAATGGGGCTAGATTGGATTTTGTATCGCTTATTTCAATTTGAAATTGTTAAGAAGGCAAGAATTGAGAATTTGCTCACTATTCTCGTACTGATAGGTATTTTTTACATTCAGTCTCATACTTTGTGGAAAAATCATTCTGCGACGAATGAGATAAAATTAAATACCTACGATTATGCTCAGGAAGAAGTAGCCAATGTTCTCTCCGTGCTGAAAGAAGGGGATACCATGTATGTGTGTGGTAATCCGAGAATGTATGTCCTGGCATCGCGTTTACCTGAACTCAGTACCAATGGCTGGATACTTGAGTATTATCTGGATTTTCAGTGGCAAGCATTTTATACTGAATTTGTAAATTCGCCTCCGACTTATCTCTTTGTCAAACTGGATTATGATACGTTGATACAACAAAAAAATGAGTCACTGTGGGAATACATCATCAATAATTATTCTGTTTTTGAATCACTTGAACATGGAACTTGGTTCAAAAAAATATAATCATCAAGGTATGTTGAGCTTCTAACAGCTATGGAAATTCAGGTAAACAGGGGTCTATGCTTATATTGCGGCAAAGCTTCAGAAATTCGGGAAATGTAGTGCATGGATTACCCTATATTTCCCGTTATTCTCTCCGGCGGGAGTGGCACGCGATTGTGGCCTCTGTCGCGGGCGAACTATCCCAAACAGTTATTGCCGCTTGTCAATCATGATGAGACTCTGCTGCAGGCGACACTAAAGCGTGTTGCAGCATTGACCAACATTCAAGATCCCATTCTGGTATGCAACTCCGAGCATCGCTTTCTCACGCTGGAGCAATGCGAAGCCATACAAGTCAGGCCTGAAGCCATCTATCTCGAATCAGTCGGGCGCAATACCGCACCTGCTATTGCCCTGGCTGCACTGCATCTGGCTCAAACCAATGAGAATGCCATCATGTTGGTTTTGCCTGCCGATCATGTCATTGAAAATCAGGCTGCGTTCGTGCAAGCTGTGGAAGCCGCTGTGATAGCCGCAAGTGAGGGCTACCTGGCAACCTTTGGTATCGTACCCACAGCACCTGAAACCGGTTACGGCTATATCAAAGTGGGTGAGGCGGTGCCTTTGCTGCGAGATTCTCCTTCGAAAGTGCATCGCGTCAGTCAATTTTATGAAAAACCGAATAGAGATGCAGCAAACCGGTATCTCCAGGAAGGTGATTATGTCTGGAATAGCGGTATGTTCGTTTTTACAGCCGGAAACTATCTCAAGGAACTGCAACGCTATCAGCAAGCAATTTACGATGCGGTGCAAGCTGCATGGCAGAAACGGACGACCGATCTGGGTTTCATACGTCCTGATCATGATACGTTTTTGACTTGTCCGTCGGATTCGATCGATTATGCCATCATGCAAAAAACAGATCGCGCAGTCGTTGTTTCAGCGCAATTCGACTGGAATGATGTGGGATCATGGAATGCATTGTGGCAAAAGGCACCGAAGGATGATGATGCTAATTCAGTTCACGGTGATGCTTATGTGATTGATACTCGGAGCAGCTATATTCGAGCAGAGAGTCGACTGGTATCGGTAATTGGACTGGATGATGTCGTTGTCATTGAAACCGCTGATGCGGTGCTTGTGATGCACAAGGACAAAACTGATCAACTGAAATCGTTGATACAAAAAATCGAATCGGACGGGCGTAAGGAACGACTTGAACATTTACGCATACACCGCCCTTGGGGGTGGTACGAGGGAATAGACCGTGGAGAGCGCTTCCAGGTGAAACGGATCATGGTGAAGCCGGGACAGAGGCTTTCACTTCAGATGCACCATCACAGAGCAGAACATTGGGTTGTTGTCAGCGGTACGGCAAAAGTCACCGTGGACAACCGTGAAACGCTGTTTACCGAAAACCAGTCTACTTATATTCCACTTGGAAAATCACATCGTCTGGAAAATCCGGGGAAGATACCGCTGCATTTGATCGAGGTGCAATCTGGTGCCTATCTAGGTGAAGACGATATCGTACGACTCGAGGATTCCTACGGAAGGATTGTATAACGACTGTAGTGCTCTAATGAGGGCAGGATAAAATGGCAAGTTGCCGCTTTTCTAGCTTGCCACACCAAAACCGGCATCGATTATGGCTTCGTTCAGCTGCTCAAGCGTGATGCGGTCGGGTTCAAATTGCACTGTGGCTTGGGCGGGATCAAGCGTGGCATCGACTTCAATAACACCAGCCAGATTCTTGAGTAGGGTTTTGACACTGTTGACACAGCCCATGCAGGTCATACCAGTTATTTTGATAATTGCTGTTTGCATCGTTTTCAGTTTTCTGTGAATTATGATTGGTTGGCCTGCCAGCGTTTGAGTAGTAGTGAATTACTTACCACCGACACCGAGCTCATCGCCATTGCAGCGCCAGCTATGACGGGGTTCAACATACCAGCCGCTGCCAGCGGAATACCCAAGGCATTATAAACGAAAGCAAAGAACAGATTCTGGCGAATTTTCCGCAACGTCAGTCGCGATAATGAAATGGCATCTGCGACACTCATCAGATCATTACGCAATAAAGTCATGTCCGCAGCTTCAATGGCAATATCCGAACCGGCACCGATTGCAAAGCTGACGTCAGCGGCGGCCAGAGCAGGGGCATCATTGATACCGTCGCCGACCATGGCAGTAAATTTCCCCTTCTTCTTGAAGGCTATAACCTCGGCAGCTTTATCCTGCGGCAATACCTCTGCACGAAAATCGACAATGCCTGTTTTCCGGGCGATAGTTGCCGCCGTAGCCTGGTTATCTCCAGTGAGCATGACGACCTCGATACCCATGGATTGCAAACGGGAAATGGCAACAGCGGAATTATCGCGTAGGCGATCGGCTATGGCTAGATAACCTAACGGCCGGTGATCAGAAGAATCAATTGAAGCTACAGCGATGACGGTCTTGCCTTCGGCCTGCAGTGTGCTGACAGACTTCATGTCTGGATCCAGCTTGTGTTGACGCAGAAACTGCGGTGAACCCAATATATACGATCGTCCATCCAATTGGCCTGTCACACCGCTTCCGGTAATAGATGAGAAGTGTTGCAGTGCCATTAATGGCAACGACATGGATTGAGCTTGATCCAGGATGGCACGTGCAAGCGGGTGTTCTGAGCCTTGTTCCAGTGAAGCGGCAATTTGTAGCAAGTAGTCTGCCGTTACCGAAGAAGCAGGCAATACATCGGTGACATGCGGTTTACCCTCAGTCAGCGTACCAGTTTTGTCGACGATCAAAGTCTGTATTTTTTCAGCGTGCTCTAGAGCTGCTGCATTTTTAACCAGTATGCCGGCTTGTGCACCGCGTCCGGTGGCAACCATGATGGCGGTCGGCGTTGCCAAGCCCAATGCGCAGGGGCAAGCGATCACCAGCACGGCTACAGCGTGGATGAGCGCTGTGACAAAATCGTTGGCAAACCACCACGTTACGACGAATGTCAGGATACTGATGGCGACGACGATCGGAACGAAAATGCCGGAAAGCGTATCCGCCATGCGCTGAATGGGTGCTTTTGAACCCTGAGCCTCTTCAACCAGACGGATAATATTCGCCAATTGCGTGCTGGCACCGATACCGACCGCACGGCATTTGAGGAAGCCTTGTAGATTCTGGGTGGCAGCAAAAATTTTTTCGCCAGACTGTTTGCCCACAGGTAGACTTTCTCCGGTTAGCAGGGATTCGTCGATGTTCGAAGTGCCCTCAATGACAACTCCATCGACCGGGATGCTTTCTCCAGGACGCACCAGAAAAATATCATCGATTTGGAGTTGTTCGACCGGTAATTCGATCACTTCTCCATGACGTTCAACACGGGCCGTTTTTGGTTGCAGTTTGATCAGTGACTCAATGGCTTCTGAGGTCTTGCCTTTGGCACGGGCTTCCATCAGCTTTCCCAGCAAAACCAGAGTGATGATGGCAGCACTGGCTTCAAAATAAATATGCTGATCCAGTGAAAACAACATTACTACGGTACTGAATCCATACGCCATACTGGTGCCAAGCGCCACCAGGACATCCATGTTGGCGCTACCGCTACGTAGCGCATGCCAGGCGCCAACATAGAATCGACGTCCGATCCAGAATTGCACTGGTGTAGCAAGAAGCCATTGTAGCCATCGCGGCAACATGTCCATATCATGGCCGCTAAACATGGCACCCATTTGTAACACCAACGGTAGGGTGAGCAAGGCTGAAATCCAGAATAATCTCAGTTCGCGTTCATATGCAGCCTGTTTTCTTGCCTTCTCTTCAGTGCGCCCGGATTCGCTGATCTCGGTGGCGCCGTAACCTGCACCGATCACTGCATCAATGAGTTGTTTCGTGGTAATGCCAGGCATAAAACTGACCCGTGCCGTTTCAGTTGCTACGTTGACCGTTGCACTGACACCAGGTAATTTGTTCAGGGCTTTTTCAATGTGCGTGGCACAAGCGGCACAGGTCATGTCGTGCAGTTGTAATTGCACCGATTGTGGTGCAATGTGAAATCCCGATTTTTTTATGGTGTTGATCAGTGCACGACTGGATATTTGACTCTCGTCGAATTCAACATGTGCCTTTTCATTGGCGAAATTGACTGTCGCTTCGACACCGGGGAGCTTGTTCAGATTCTTTTCTATGCGTGATGCGCAAGCTGCACAAGTCATGCCTTCGATGGGAAGTTCGATGCGTTTGCGGACTTGAGTGTTCAAAGTATGACCTTTTTATTCATTGACGATCGACAACGATAGCACCATCGATCAATTGTACTCGGTCACCCTGCTGCAGATGAGATACATCGGGCAGCGCTATGATAGCCTGACCGCCATCGTGCAGCGTGATGCCAACCTGATACGGATTCGCTGCAATATTGCCGCCAGAAGGTATCGGTATCATACCGGTTCCATATTGTGGATGAGAAATGCCCGGATAGGGTAAATGACGATTGACTTCGCGGGCTATGGTACCGGCGACGACGCCACTGGTAATGGCGTTCAATGCATTACCGGATGTTGAGCGCTGAATGAAATCGATGACACCGCAATTGATACAACCGGAAACAGCGGACTGACGCGGTATGTGTCCGGCATCGGTACTCTTGATACTGACACTGTTTCGGGGGGGGGGTATGGCGGTACCCACACGATGTATGATTCTGGGTGGTCGAGTTACACCCGGAGGTGCTTCAATCACAACTGTTGCCGGATTCTGAGAAAGGGCAGGGGGCGGCGGTTGATTGTTTGCGGTTTGACCGTGTGCCTGTGCCATGGCAAGGCTTGCGATCAGAGAACCCAACAGAGTTGCAAGGGCGATAAGGTAAGTACGGGCAGCGGGTAAAATGACAAGCATCAACGGCCTCCTGGAGTAGGTTTCACACGATCAAACCATTTAGCTTTGGACTTTGCTGTCCATTAAATGGTTTCCTTACAAGAATTACGCCGACATATTGCCACTTATGGCAGTCAATCAATGTGATTGTGTTGGCGGTTCTTGGTGATGTGAAACGGTATCCGTGGTTTTTTCTGGAGCCTGAGGAGGTACATTGTCGCTGTGATTCTTTATCAACAGAGCGGCGATGATGATACCCAGTTCGTACAACAGACACAGAGGTACTGCCAGCATGAACTGTGAAATAACATCGGGCGGGGTGAAAATTGCCGCAATCACGAAAGCGCCGACGATGACATAAGGACGTATTTCCTTCAACTTAGCAATGGTGATGGCTCCGGTTCTGACCAGCACGATTACGAAAACCGGCACTTCAAACGTGACGCCGAAAGCCAGAAACATCGATAACACAAAGCTCAGGTATTTGCCGATGTCCGTCATGACGGCAACCCCTTCAGGTGCGAAGTAGGTAATGAATTCGAATACGGCCGGCAGGGCGGCAAAGTAGGCGAATGCCATGCCTGCAAAAAATAACAGGCTGCTGCCAATCACCAGGGGTAAAGCCAGGCGTTTTTCGTGCATATAAAGACCGGGAGCGACAAAAGCCCAGATCTGATAGAGCGTATGTGGCAGGGTAAGAACAAAAGCCATCATCATGGCGACTTTCATCGGTACGAAAAAGGGCGTGGCCACATCGGTTGCGATCATTTGCCCGCCTTGCGGTAATTTTTCCAGAAGTGGTTGCGCGAGCAGGGTATAGAGTTCGCGTGCAAAATAAGCACAAGGAATAAATCCTACCAATAGGACCGCAAGCGTGCGAATGATTCTTGTGCGCAGTTCGACGAGATGCGACAGGAAAGAGCCTTCAAGCATGGCGTCGCAGCATCATGGGTGAATTAGACGGAAATAAGAATGACAGAATGAATCGCCGATACATCATCAATTTTTGTCCTGATTATGACGCTGATGAGTTGCGCTGTCATGGGTAGCGGGATTCGGCGGTGCTGCCTGTGTATCGGTCGATGGTGTTGCTTGCTGGTTCGCTGAATGGTCTTGTTGATTCAGGCCATCGGTTACGGTCATTTGTACCTGATTGACATTTTGACGAACCGAGTTTTCGACAGATTGCACCGTTTCCTCCAGTGTGGACTGCATCTTTTTCAGTTCCTCCATGCGCATTTCATTATGGATGTCTGTTTTGACGCTGTATACAAAATTTCTGCCGCGTCCGTAGAGATGTCCCAGTGTTTTGGCAACAGTGGGCAGACGCTCCGGTCCAATGACAATCAGCGCAACCACCGAAATGACCAATAATTCCATGAAACTAATATCAAACATAACTTTGACCGTTAATGTTGTGGATTGGAACGGTGCATCAAAAGCCAGCAGCTAGCCACAAGGCAATGAAACATGCGTTGGCATCTAGTTTTTTTCTTTGAATTCGGCGTCGGTCTTTGGATTCTGTGTATTTGGAAGGCGCTCATCAGTCTTGATTTCATTCTTGAGAGTACTCGCCGGTGCATCTTTACGCGCGTGGATATCGATAACCTGATCATTCAGCGTTGGTGGGGATGTGCTGTCCGATTCTTTCATGCCGTCCTTGAAGCCCTTGATGGCGCTTCCCAAATCGCCACCAAGATTGCGCAGCTTTTTGGTGCCAAATACCAAAACAACGATGGCTAGTACGATCAACCAGTGCCAAATACTGAATGTACCCATTACTATTCTCCTGTCAAATGAAACAGTAACCTAACCATGATGAATCATCACGGGCAGGCGTTCCCTGCCACCGATGATATGAAAGTGCAAGTGAAACACCTCCTGCCCACCAATGCGTCCGGTATTGATAATTGTACGAAAGCCATCATCACAACCTTGTTCTTTCGCAAGTTTAGGAGCCAGTAACAGCATCTTGCCCAAGAGTTTCTGATGATTATCTTGAATTTCAGCCAGTGAATCAATATGTAATTTGGGAATTAACAAGAAATGTACCGGAGCTGCCGGGTTAATGTCATTAAACGCCAGAATTTCGTCGTCTTCGTATATTTTGTTGGATGGAATCTCTTTTCTGATGATTTTACAAAAAATACAATTATCCATAGCTTAACCCTCGGTCCTTGATGCTTTTTCGGCTATACCCGATGTCCCTTCGCGTCGTTCCAGTTCTTGCAATAGTTGATCCAAATTGATGTCATGGTGTGCCAGCAGAACAAGGCAGTGAAACCACAAATCTGCAGTTTCATAGACGATCTGCTCAGCATGGCCATCCTTGGATGCCATAATTGTCTCGGCAGATTCTTCAGCGATTTTTTTGAGAATCTTGTCCTGACCTTGGTGAAGTAACTTGGCAACATAGGAATGATTCGGATCGGCCGATTTGCGGTCAGCGATGGTTTGTGCCAGGCGATGCAGAACGCTCAGATCATTCATGTGTGATAGATTTCCTTGGGGTTTTTGATCACGGGCGCAGCCACCACCCACTCACCTTGATCGAGCTTCTGAAAAAAACAGCTTTGACGTCCAGTATGGCAAGCAATGCCACCGGTTTGTTCCACGGTGATCAACAGCACATCTTCATCACAATCCAGAAAGATATCAATCACTTTTTGGGAATGACCAGATTCTTCGCCTTTATGCCAGAGTTTCTGACGGGAACGTGACCAGTAGATGGCTTCGCCTTTTTCCACTGTCAGTTTGAGTGCTTCGGCATTCATCCAGGCAAACATGAGTACTTTTCCGGTATTGGCTTCCTGTGCAATGACAGGAATCAATCCCTGTTCGGACCAATTGATTTTACTCAGCCAACTTTCTGCGGACATGGATCAAAAATAGATGGGTATAGGAAAGCAGGCATTATAGCCTTACTTCAATACCATGTTGAGCCATATATTGTTTGGCCTGTTGCACGGTGTACTCACCGTAGTGGAAAATACTGGCCGCCAGAACGGCATCGGCATGTCCCTTTACAATCCCATCCACCAAATGATCCAGATTACCCACGCCACCACTGGCAATGACGGGAATGTCGATGGCATCTGATACTGCCCGGGTCAGACCAAGATCAAAACCATTGCGGGTGCCATCCCGATTCATGCTGGTGAGGAGAATTTCACCTGCACCCAGTGCCTGCATTTTTTTAGCCCATTCAATGGCATCAAGACCTGTGGCTTTGCGACCACCATGGGTAAAGACTTCCCAGCGGGGTGCATCAGTTGTGGAATCGACCTGCTTGGCATCGATGGCAACGACAATGCACTGAGAACCGTAATGATCGGCTGCTTCAGCAACCAATTGCGGATTCAATACAGCGGAAGTATTGATGCTGACCTTGTCGGCGCCGGCATTGAGCAACCGGCGAACATCACTGACCTGGCGCACGCCTCCCCCTACCGTCAGAGGGATGAAAACCTGTGCTGCCACATCTTCTATGATGTGCAGAATCAGATCGCGATTGTCAGAGCTGGCTGTGATGTCAAGAAAAGTGAGTTCATCAGCGCCTTGTTCGTCATAACGTCGTGATATTTCGACAGGGTCGCCGGCATCACGCAATTCAACAAAATTGACTCCCTTGACTACCCGTCCATTGGTAACATCCAGACACGGAATGATGCGTTTTGCGAGTCCCATCAGAATTTACTGTGATCAGCTGAACAAAAAGTAATAAAAGAAATGAAGAAAATCGAGTGTTCCAATATTTAAGCGGCGCTATCACTATCCTCGAATTGATCAGCCAAGGCCTGTGCTTCCTTGAAATTCAGAGAGCCCTCATATATGGCGCGCCCCGTAATGGCGCCCATGATACCTTCGGATTCGATTTCGCATAATTTTTGCACATCCTGAATATTGGTAATGCCCCCGCTGGCAATGACCGGAATGGACAACTGCCTGGCCAGTTCGACGGTAGCCTCGATATTGATGCCACTGAGCATGCCATCCCGACCAATATCCGTGTAAATGACGGCTTCAACGCCATAACTCTCGAATTTTTTGGCGAGATCGATGACATCGTGTCCGGTAATTTTGGACCAGCCATCCACGGCCACTTTGCCATCCTTGGCATCAAGTCCGACCATGATCTGACCAGGAAACGCATTACAGGCATCATGTAGAAAGCCGGGAATCTTGATGGCAGCCGTACCGATGATGATGTATGTGATACCGTCATCCAGATAGCGTTCGATCGTATCGAGATCGCGGATGCCGCCGCCCAGTTGAATGGGAATCTGGCCGTCGAGCGCGTTGACGATTTCCTTTACGGCTGCTTCATTTTTCGGTTTTCCGGCAAATGCACCGTTCAGGTCGACCAGATGCAGTCGCCTGGCGCCTTGTTCAAGCCAATGAGCGGCCATTTCGCCTGGATTTTCGGAAAATATCGTGGCATCTTCCATCACACCTTGCTTGAGGCGAACACAGTGTCCATCTTTGAGATCTATAGCAGGAATAATCAGCATGACTTATTCAGAGTGGAAATAAATAAATGAATGAATGAATAATAAATTAAATTCAGAGACGAGGTGTCCATTGGGCAAAATTGCTTAAAAGCGTCAGTCCTGCTAATTGGCTTTTTTCAGGGTGAAACTGTACAGCGAAAATATTATCCTGTGCAACAGCACAAGTAAATGGGAAAGGATAATCACTTTGTGCCGCAATAGCATCCGTATGCGTCGTTTCAACATAATAGCTATGCACGAAATAAAAGCGCTCATTATCTGCAATTCCTTGCCATAGCGGGTGTTCGATGGCCTGGTGTACCTGATTCCATCCCATGTGTGGCACTTTTAGTTTCTGCCCATCCGCGGTCTTCATGGCAGCTGCAGGGAAATGCACGACTTTGCCAGGCATGATGCCCAAACCTTTGACGTGACCTTCTTCGCTGTCTTCGAACAACATCTGCAATCCCAGGCAAATGCCCAGGAACGGTTTGTTGGTGGCTGCATCCACCACGGCTTCACGCAATCCATGCGCATCCAGCTCCTGCATGCAGTTCGGCATTGCACCCTGCCCGGGAACAACGATACGTTTTGCCTGCCGCACGACTTTGCAGTCACTGGTCACTGTGACGCTCGATTTGGGCGCAACGTGTTCCAGAGCTTTGTGGACGGAACGCAAATTGCCCATTCCATAATCTACGATTGCAATATCTGTCATGCGATGAACGGTGGAAGAATAGGATTCTTATAAGAATTATAAGGTGCCTTTGGTGGATGGGATGATACCGGTCGCACCGGGATCGTGTTCGATTGCTACCCTGAGTGCCCGGCCAAATGCCTTGAAAATGGTTTCAGCCTGATGATGTGCGTTTCTGCCATACAGATTTTCGATATGGAGTGTCATCAGTGCGTGATTGGTCAAACCCTGAAAAAACTCATGGAATAGATCTACATCAAAATCGCCAATGCGTGCACGGGAAAAATCCACATTAAAAACAAGACCAGGACGGCCAGATAAATCAATGACGACGCGCGACAAAGCCTCATCCAGTGGTACGTATGCATGGCCATAGCGGCGTATGCCCTTTTTGTCACCCACGGCTTTGAGTAAGGCCTGACCCAGAGTAATTCCGATATCTTCGACCGTGTGGTGCGCATCGATGTGCAAGTCGCCTTTGGCACGGATCGTGATATCCATCATGCCATGCCGTGCGATTTGATCGATCATGTGATCCAGAAAAGGTACACCGGTTTCCAGAGCGGACTGACCCGTACCATCCAGTCTCAATTCAACACTGATTTGAGTTTCGAGGGTATTACGTGTGACCTGAGCTTGGCGCATGAGAAATACTGTGATGGATGCAAAGAAGACGGATTGTTTTTAAGAAGCGCTTTCGGTAACTATGGTATTGAGTGTGGTACAAAATTGCACGTTTTCTTCAGGTGTGCCTACGGTAACACGTAGACAATTTTCTAACAAGGGGTGCGTGCCATCAAGCTTCTTGATCAGGATTCGTCGCTGCTTCAGTGCCTGAAAAATCTGGCTGGCTGAATTGATGCGAAACAGAATGAAGTTTGCATCCGACGGGAATACCGTCATACCATCAATGGTTTCTAAATATGCCAACATTTTTGCACGCTCTGTCTTGATTGTTTGTGCCTGTTCCAGTAATACATCCGCTTGCTGTAAAACTTCGTCTGCAATGATCTGCGTCATGATGCCAACATTATAAGGCAATCGTACTTTTTCAAATTCGTGTAGCCACTCTGATCTGCCGATCAGTAATCCCAGTCGCAGACCAGCCAGTCCGAGTTTGGAAAGGGTGCGCATCACCAGCAGATTAGGATATTCGCTTAACCGGTGCATGAAACTGACATCTGCAAAAGCGTGATACGCTTCATCGATAACCACGAGGCCCGGTGCAGCCTGAATGATACTCAAAATGGCCGCGGCGTCAAATAAATTTCCTGTTGGATTATTGGGATAGGCTAGAAAAATGACTGCAGGCTCATGTTTCGCAATGGCCTCCAGCATAGCGGGTAAATCCAGCGAAAAATCCTTGTGCAAGGGCACGCCGACGTAATTCATGTGAGTGAACGTTGCAATCATGCGGAACATGACGAACGCCGGCTCAACACTCAGCAATACCGCTCCCGGTTTGGCTGCCGCCATGGCAATGATCTGGATGATCTCGTCCGAACCATTGCCCAACAGGATGTCCATCTCGTCCGCAATGCCGAGTGCCTGCCGCAGAGTGACCTTCAATGCAGTTGCACTGGCATCCGGGTACCGATTGATCGGTGCATGCGCTGCCAGTTGCGCCACAGAATCGCGCAAGGATTCGGGGAGCGGGTAGGGGTTTTCCATGGCATCCAGCTTGATCATGTCCGTTGCGGGTGGCACATGATAGGCGGAAAGTGCGAGGATTTCCTGACGGATAATTTGTTCTGGCGTAAGCGTACGATGTGTATTGGACATATTGCTCTATTTTAATCTGACGGCAGACCGATCTGCCGCGCCATTGTAAGCGACAGCGTGGCTTGGGAGCAATCCCGGAATCATTCGATGCAAGCAATCCTACATCTGTCACAGCCTGTGCTGAAACACCATCGACTCATGATGCTCAGAGCAGACGGCTCAGATCGCCACGGCTGAATCCCAGCAGTGGTTCCGCAAAGTTTTTTGCGAAAGCGATAACCTTGAACAGCTCACCCATTTCGGCGGGGCTGATCAGTTTCTGCGCCGCTTGAGCCTGCGGCAGATAATGTAGCGTATCCGCGCTGGCGGTACGTCCCAGGACCGTGGTGATGCCGCAATTGATCAAAAAATGCGCCTGGGTCGTGTATCCGGCAAGGGATAACCCAGATTGATCGGCAACCTCGAGCAGTGCGCTGAAGTCGACATGAGTGGTGATGTCCTGAAGTCCGGGCAGAAAAAATGGATCGTCATGCGCATGATGACGGTAATGGCACATGAGTGTGCCTTGCTGGCGTTGCGGGTGATAAAACTCGCTGCGTCCGAACCCATAATCCACCAACAAGATGACGCCTTGCCGCAGACTGTCAGCCAGACTGCGAATAAAATAACGGGCAGCCAGATTGATTTCGCTGCTGTAAGCCCAATCCGGTTCCTGACCTGGGTTGATATGGGTCGTCAGCGCGTTTGCCAGTGTCAGCAGTTCTACGTGTTCGAGTGGGCGTTCCAGCCAGGTGAACCTGTCATCTTGCCAGGTTACGCCGCGTTCCAGTATTTGATCGCCACGCCAGGATACGATATGCACGGGCATGGCATCGAGTACTTCATTGCCCAGCATGATGCCGTTGAAATCCGCCGGGAGCTGCTCCAGCCAGGTAATTCTGGAAAACAGATGCGGAGCGCGATCCTGTAGCCAGCGTTGCTGGCGCTGCCGTAGTTCGGCGCTGACTTCCAGAATGAAATAGTTTTCCGGTAAGACTTGGTGTTGCTCGAGTTCGAGCAGAATGTCCGCAGCCAGCTTGCCGGTTCCGGCACCAAATTCCAGAATGTCAGTCTGGTCGAGTTGTTGCATGATCTGCATGATTTGTCGTGCCAGTGTTTGACCGAACAGGGGGGACATCTCCGGCGCGGTGACGAAGTCACCGGCATTGCCCAGCTTGGTGGCGCCACTGGCGTAATATCCCAGTCCAGGTGCATACAGCGCCAGATTCATGAATTCTTCAAAGGTGATCCAGCCATTGGTTGCAGCAATCCTGTCACGGATCAGGCTTTGCAGGGCATGGCTATGAGCAAGTGCAACGTCGCTTGCAGGTGGCAAAGTGGAATGTAATGGCATTGGTGCGCGATCAGATTGTGGTAAATTTGCAGTGAAATCCTATTTCACAGGCTTGTAGTTTAGCAGCAGTACTCAAGGAGAGGAGCAGGTGCGTAACAAAGTTGTTTTGGTGACTGGCGGAGCCAAGCGGGTGGGGGCAACCATATGTCGCAGGCTGCACGCACAAGGTGCGCGTTTGATTGTGCATTATCGTTCATCGCTCGATGAAGCGAAGGCACTGTGCGACGATCTGAATCGGCAACGTGCGGATTCGGCAGCACTGGTACAGGCCGATTTGCTCGATACTGAATTACTGCCGGATTTGATCGACAAAGCGGCGAATCGTTTTGGTGAACTGCATGCGCTGATCAACAATGCCTCCAGCTTTTTCCCGACCCCGATGCAGCAGTGCACCATGGATAGCTGGCACGATCTCGTCGGCAGCAATCTGCAGGCGCCGCTGTTTCTGGCGCAGGCTGCTGCACCTTACCTGAAGGTGCAGCGCGGCTGCATCGTCAACATCGTTGATATCCATACCGAACGGCCGTTGAAAAACTATGTGATTTACAATGCGGCCAAAGGCGGGTTGGTGGCATTGACCAAATCGTTGGCGGTCGAACTGGCTCCGGAAGTCCGGGTCAATGGCGTGGCGCCCGGCCCGATACTCTGGCCCGAGGATGGCGAATGGAGTGACGAGAGCGAGCGCCAGCAGATCATCGCCAGCACGCTGCTGAAGCGCTGCGGAGAGCCCGAGGACATCGCCAGAACCGTGCAGTTTCTCGTGGCCGATGCGCCTTATGTCACCGGTCAGATCATCGCGGTCGACGGGGGACGCAGCATTCATTTGTAACAATCCAGTGCGCAGTCTTGCCTCAAATCATTCGCCAAATGCGTTTTGGATCCAGTCGATTGGCGAATCGCTGCGACCTGACAACAGAACGGCATCGAAGCGGCATGGCGGCTCATGTTGCAACTGTGCCAGATAATGTCTGGCTGTACTGAGCAGTTTGGCCTGCTTGCTTGCCGTGATACTGGCTGCCGCACCACCGAAGCGTTCGCTGGTTCGCAAACGCACCTCGATAAACACCACGGTTTCCCGGTCTTGCATGATCAAATCGATTTCACCGAAGCGACAACGATAATTGCGTGCCAGCAAAATCAGATGATGGCCGAGCAAGAAATCGAGGGCAGCCTGCTCGGCATCCGGGCCATTCATGGCGTGATGGAGGGTTGCCGAGTTTGGATGAGCTGCGCCTTGCCTTCCACGAATTGCGCCGTAACCGGCTCACGCACAAACAAGGCAGGGAAAGTCGAACGAATCTGACCGGTTACGCCATCCAGGGCGATCTCCCTGGCATCCTGCGAACGCAGCAGCCGGACCATCAGGCGGAACGCGTCGATACCTAGGGCGTACAGTCTTTCCATATCGGCGCTCTGGGTTTTACCGGATTGACGGTACACCATGACGGCGGGGTGATCCGGTTGCAATAGCCACGGCATATCCGAAAAAATGATGCCGTTCAGGTCATTGTTCTGCAGAAAATGATCGTTGCCAGTAAAAACTTGCGAAGTGGCGTATACCGGTACCTCCGGATCGAGGTAGGCACGCAGCAGGCGTGACTTCGCAGCATCCAGCGCCAGAAAAATCAGGTGAGTGGATCCCGTCGTCAGGCTGCGGAACTGCGCCAGTTTGCTGGGATCGTCACTGTAACGCAGTACGGAGGAAGTATTACCATCCGTACTTTGCCAGCTTTTGGTGAAAGCGGTTTGCATGCGTCGTGAGAGCGAGCTGTCGTCGCCGATGACAATGGCATGGTGCTTGTCAGAATCGGCTGCCAGCGTGGCCATGTGCACGGCTTCGTTTTCCATCTGCAGACCGAATAAGTAAAGCTTGGCAGGCAGGGCTGCCGAAGTATCGACGGTATTGAGCGTCAAGGTCGGTACGCTGACATGGCTGGAAGCTACTGCCGTTACGCCGTCGCGGGTCAATGGGCCGATTACGAGCACCGCACCGGCTGATACCGCCTGCAAATACCCGACAAAGACGTCCAAAGGATCGTCCGAGGTGGCATATAATCGTATGGCCCGCGGCACTGTCCGTTCGTGTTGACCGGCTGCCTCAAAGCCCGCCTTGACCGCCTTGGCTGCTTCGGCAAAGGTTGCGGAATCCAGCGGTAACAACAAGGCCACATGTTTTTCGGAAACCAGCTCGAAAGTGGTTTCTGCAACAGCGGGTGTTTCCGTTTCGTTGGCCCATGCCGGATGGTAGCTGCAAAGAGCAAGGATCATCGCCGGCAAGATTGAGTAAAAACGTTGCATCGTGAGGAAAATGCTAGAAAAAAGCGCATTATATGTGGTTGCCACCCCAATAGGAAATTTAAGCGACATCAGTTTGCGCGCCCTGCAGATTCTGGCCGCGGTCGACGTGGTGGCGGCCGAGCATGTCGACAATACCCGGCATCTGATGACGGCGCACGGAATTACGGCCGCCAGGTTGATCAGTCTGCACCAGCATAATGAATCGGTGGTCGCGGACAAGATCATTGCGCTGCTGGTGGCTGGGAATAGCGCAGCCCTGGTGTCCGATGCAGGTACACCCGGTATCTCCGATCCGGGCGCAATTCTGGTGCAGCAAGTCCGGGCTCGCGGTTTTCCAGTGATTCCCGTTCCCGGTGCCTGTGCTGCTATCTGTGCCTTGTCGGCATCGGGGATCACGCAACCGCATTTCCTGTTTTACGGTTTTCTGCCGACCAAAAGCGGGTTGCGCAAGCGTGCGCTGGAAGACCTGAAGGCATACACGCATACCCTGATCTTTTATGAAGCGCCGCACCGCATTTTGGCTTGTATAGAGGACCTGATCGCGGTGTTCGGCCCTGAAAGGCAGATCACGATTGCACGTGAACTGACCAAGCTGTTCGAAACCGTGCATACCGCGAACCTGATGCAAACTCTATCTTGGCTGCAAGCCGATGCCAACCAGCAGAAAGGGGAATTCGTGCTGGTGGTCAGCGGAGCGGAAGTTGCGGTTACCGGCGAGATCAGCGATCAGGCGCGCTATACTCTGACCTGCTTGCTCGCCGAACTGCCACTGAAGCAGGCTGTCAAGCTGGCTACAGCCATTACCGGGGAAAACAAGAGCGCTTTGTATGCGCTGGCGCTATCGCTCAAGGCAGAATCTGACGCAGACGCGCATGACACCTGAACCTTCAACATGACACCAAAAAACTATGGATAGCCTTACACTGACTCGTCCCGACGATTGGCACCTGCATGTGCGCGACAGTGTGCAACTGCGCGCCGTGCTGCCGCATACCGCGCTGCAGTTTGCCCGTGCCATCATCATGCCGAACCTGAAACCCCCGGTCGTGTCCACGGAGTTGGCACTGGCCTACCGTGAACGCATTTTGGCAGCCCTGCCAGTCGAGTTGAAGTCGCGATTCGAGCCGTTGATGACGCTATATCTGACCGACAGCACCGCGCCGCAGGAAATCGCACGTGCCAAGGCCAGCGGAGTGGTGCATGCCGTGAAACTGTATCCGGCGGGGGCGACCACGCATTCCGATGCCGGCGTGACGGCAATCGATAAATGCCATGCTGTGCTGGATGCGATGCAACAGCAGCAAATGCCGTTGCTGGTGCATGGCGAGGTCACTGATGCCAGTGTCGATGTGTTTGATCGTGAAAATGTGTTCATCGAACGCGTGCTGGAACCGCTGACCCGGCGTTTCCCGGAATTGCGCATTGTGTTCGAGCATATCACCACCCGCGATGCGGTGCAGTTCGTGCAACAGACGCCGTCGACCGTGGCGGCCACCATCACCGCGCACCATCTGCTACTGAGTCGCAATGCATTGTTTCAGGGGGGCATTCGTCCCCATCACTATTGCCTGCCCGTGCTGAAGCGCGAATTACATCGGCAAGCATTATTGCAGGCCGCTACCAGTGGCAACCCCAAATTCTTTCTGGGTACGGATAGTGCGCCGCATGCGCAAGCAGTCAAGGAAAATGCCTGCGGCTGCGCCGGAATCTTTACTGCTCACGCTGCGCTGGAACTGTATGCCACCGCCTTCGAGCAGGCCGGTGCACTGGATAAACTCGAAGCCTTTGCCAGTTTTCATGGCGCGGATTTTTATCGATTACCCCGGAATCAGGGGCATATCACGTTGCAAAAACAACGCTGGAGCGTACCACCCAGCTATGAACTGGGAGGCGATACGCTGATCCCACTGGCGGCAGGGGAGGATTTGGAGTGGAAGGTGCAGGAGGATGAGTAATCGCGATATATATGGTAGAGATCCGCGAATTATGATCGCACAAACCGCAAATGATCCATTTCCTTGGTTGATATTTGCACGACGTCTTGTTCAGTCTGCGTATATTCTCGACAAGTACTCTGAGCCTAATGAGTTGGTAAAGGATGTTCGGAATGTTGCACGTATGTGTGCAGGAATGGCCATTGAGTGTTATTTTAAAGCCTATTTTGTTGCAAGCGGAAATACGCTTCACGATGGAGAAAAGCAAAAGACATTTGGCGCACATGATTTACCTGCGATGGCCAAGGCTGTCAACTTTTCCGTTACACCTAAGCAAGAACGTGTTCTTTACTATTTGTCTATGTGGGTTCGTATCAAGGGAAGATTTCCGGCTCCTCTAAAACCGCAAGATATGAAAATTCATCCAGATGATGTACATACTTACCCGTATCAAGAGCATCGATTAGTATGGGACGAAACATCAGATGATGTATGTATGGAGATTATCCATGAAGCTGAAGCACGAATAGCACAGAAGAGAGCAAGTCTAAAAAGCTAATCGATAGAGATACCTAGTTAGTAAATGCAAATGTTAGGTACTCAATAAAACGCAGGCATTGACAATCCCATCCACAGCATGACCAGCACGATCATTGTGAAACCGATGCCGATGGTGCCGATGATCATGCCGATCAGGATGGTCAGGCCGTCACGGTTCAACAGTCCCAGCGCCATGATCAGGATGCCGCAACCGGGAGGGAAGTTGGTCAGCGGGAGGGGCAGGGCGATGGCCAGTGCAAATACGAACGAGAAAAAGCCGATCACGCGTTCCCAGGTGTGTACGCTGATGTATGTCATGCGTGGCTGCATGCGGTTTTCGATGCGTTTCAGCCAAGGATCGGCCTTGGCGATGATTTTTTCCAGTATGGTGCGCTTGACGGATTTGTTCTCGATCCAGGTCGGTAGCCAGGGTTCGCGCATGCCAAGGATCATTTGTAACGAAAAAATGAACAGGGGGATCGAGAAAACCGTGGTGTAGCCGGGTGGTACCGGAATCGGCAGGCAGATCGGTACGGCGGCGAGAGCGAGCAATATGCCGAAACCGCGCTCGCGCAGAGCGTGTTTGATTTCGCCGACCGTCAAAATCTCTTTTCGGTTTTCCAAGACGACGATGGCGAGAAAATCGGAAGTAGGGTGCTCTTTGATGCTCATAGGTACTTTTTCTTTCTGCGCGATCTTCATCGTATTATCCACCCGTTAAAATTTAGGCAAGTTCACAACAATCATCGATATGCCCCGTTATTCATAGCGCAAGGCATCCACCGGTTTGAGCGAGGCGGCTTTTTTGGCAGGATAGAAACCAAAAAAGATACCGACCGCAGATGCAAACAGAAAAGCCAGTCCGACCATGCCCAATGTGATGACGATCAGCATGTCGGCAAAGCGGCTGACCAGCCAGGCGCCGCCTATGCCCAGCAGCAGGCCGATCACGCCACCCATGATGCAGATCATGATTGCTTCCAGCAGGAATTGCGTCAGGATGGCACGCTGATTGGCGCCGATGGCCATGCGGATGCCGATTTCGCGGGTGCGTTCGGTGACCGACACGAGCATGATGTTCATGATGCCGATGCCGCCGACCAGCAATGAAACCGATGCAATCGAGCCCAGAACGATCGACATGACCTTGGCGGCGTCGGTGGCGACATCGGCGATAGCCGTGAGGTTGCGTACGGTGAAATCGTTTTCCTTGCCCTTGGCGATGCGATGGCGCTGGCGTAGCAACTGGGTGATTTCGATTTCGGCGATGTCCATGTCGCTGGCCGATTTGCCCTGCACCAGCATGTAGCGTATGGAACCGGGGAACTGGCTGCCGGTGATCTGCCGCTCACTGGTGGTGATCGGTATGATGACGGTGTCATCCTGATCCCGTCCGGTGAGACTCTGGCCTTTCGCCATCAGTACGCCCACGACTTGAAAGGGGCGATTGGTGATGCGTATGGTTTTACCGATGGGATCTTCATCGCCGAACAGGTTCTTGGCAGTTACCGAACCCAGAATGACCACGCGCGCGGCGGAACGCAGATCGGACTCGGTAAAGCCGGCACCCGATTCCATTTTCCAGTTACCCACGGTGAAGTAATTGGGGGTGGTGCCGGTGATGATGGTGCTCCAGTTCTTGGCGGCGTAATTCAGTTGCACGGTGCCGGTAACGACCGGGGATGTGGCACTGACGGAAGGCAGGTCGGCGATGGCATGCGAATCGTTGATGGTCAGCGTGCGTACGCTGCCGCTGCCGAAACTGAATCCACCTGAAGAGGTTGCGCCGGGTACGACGATGAACAGGTTGCTGCCCATGGCGGCAATGGTTTCGTTGATTTTGGTGCGGGCGCCCTGGCCGATCGACAACATCAGCACCACAGCCGCCACACCGATGATCATGCCCAGCATGGTGAGTCCGGTACGCAGGCGGTTTTGCCGCAGCGCGCGCAGTGCTTCACTTATGATAGCCAACAAGTTCATCGAAGTATCACCAATGGGTCATGCGCACCACTATAGTTACTAACTGGCATTAAGCCAATCGAAATCATGACGCGCTCTCCACGAAATCCGCAACAGTGTTGTTTTTGTCAACAATGACATGGCCATCCTTGAGCCGGATCAGGCGCTTGGCGTACGCGGCGATATCGTCCTCGTGGGTCACCAGCACGATGGTCATGCCCTGCTCTTCGTTGAGTTGGGTGAACAGTTGCATGATCTCCGCGCTGGTCTGGGTATCCAGATTGCCGGTAGGCTCATCGGCCAGGATCAGTGGTGGATGATTGATCAGGGCGCGGCTGATGGCCACCCGTTGCTGCTGTCCGCCGGAAAGCTGATTCGGTTGATGCTCGGCAAAACGTTCCAGTCCGGTCTGGCGCAGCAGCTCGAGCGCACGCATGCGGCTTTGCGAGCGGCTGACACCGGCGTAGAGCAGCGGCGTGGCGACATTGTCCAGTGCGGTCATGCGCTTGAGCAGATTGAAACCCTGAAATACGAAGCCGATGCTCTGGTTGCGAATCTGCGCAAGTTCGTTGCTCGACAGCGTTGCCACATTCTGGCCATCCAGCCAGTAGGAACCGCTGGTGGGGACGTCGAGGCATCCCAGTATGTTCATCAGCGTGGATTTACCCGAACCGGAGTGACCCATGATGGCGACAAATTCGCCGCGCTGGATGGTCAGGTTGATGTCGAACAACACCTGATTGGTCACGGTTCTGCCGTTGGCGTCCTGCAGGCTGTAGCTTTTGCACAGATCGTCGATGCGGATCAGGGTTTGCGTCGCCGGGGCGGTTTGGGCGAAAGTCATCAGAACACCCGCAATTTGAACTTGCTTTCGGCTTCCTTTTTATTGACCACTTCGCTGATCACGACCTTGTCACCGGCCTGAACTTCGCCACTGAGGATTTCCGTGTAATTGCCATCGGTGATGCCGGTGCCGACCTGAACCGGTCTGGGTTTGTCGCCGGTTAACACATGCAGTGTCGGTAGAGTAGACGGTTTTTCCTTTTTGCCGGTGTCGGCCGATTCCGCGTCCTTGGGCTGATAGCGCAGCGCTGCATTGGATACACGCAGCACATCGGTTTTCTGCATGACCACGAAACCGATGTTGGCAGTCATGCCGGGCAACAGCGTGCCATCGGCGTTGTCCACCATGGCCACGACGTTGTAGGTCACGACGTTTTCCTGGATGGTGGGGTTCAGGCGGATCTGCTTGACGGTGCCGACGAATTTACGCGATGGGAAAGCATCGACGGTGAAGTTGATCAGTTGATTGATCTGCAACTGACCAATGTCGGCCTCGGCAACGCTGATGTTGACCTGCATTTGCTGTAAATCCTTGGCGATCTGAAACAGCGTCGGGGTCTGGAAATTGGCGGCCACGGTCTGACCGATATCGATATCGCGGGCGATGACGACACCGGAGATCGGCGAACGGATGACGCTGTAATCCAGATTGGCCTGATCCCTTTCAACCTGCGCCTTGCTGATCGCGAGCTGAGCGCGGGCGGCCTCGACTTCCTGTTCGACCACTTGCAGAGCATCCAGTGAAATGAAGTCCTTTTCTTTCAGCAGCTGGTTTCGGCGCAGTTTGCTCTGGGCAATTCTCAACGTGACCTGGGCATTCAACAGATTCGCCTTGGATTGCTGCAATTGCGCGCGCAGCAGCGCCGGGTCGAGTTCAGCCAGAATCTGGCCGGTCTGTACCTGATCGTTGAAATCCACATGCAGTTTTGCCACGGTACCGGATACTTGCGTGCCGACATTGACCAGTACCACCGGCGTCAGGGTGCCGTTGGCAGAAATGGTTTGCACGATATCGCCGCGTTCCAGCGTGCGGGTTTTGTATTGGCTTTCGCCGGAATCCTTGGCGTTGCCGCCGGACAGGTAGACATAACCAGCAATGAGTATGCCGCTGGCGATGACGGCTTGTTTGAGACTGACAGTAAACATGTAAAAGCCTGAAATAAATTATTGTTCTGTAAAATGCCGCTGATCCGGCAAAGGGGATTCGGTTACTTGCTTCCCCATTTTTTATCTTCCTTGTCTGCTTCTTCCTTGAGTTTCTGCATTTGCTGCAACCGGGCTTCCACGCTGGACATCTGATAAAAGTTGTCGTTCCGGCTCTGCAACGCGGTTTTCAACTGATCCACGGCGGCGGTATAGTGGCCTTTCAGCATATACGACTCAGCTAGTGCGCGATGTTCCAGCATCTTGTCGCCGGTAAGGGCATAGCATTGCGCTTGCAGGCTGAACAATTTGGCATCGTTGGGGAAGAGTTGCAACTGTTTGTTGATGAATTCCAACGCCGTGGCGGTTTGCTTGTTTTGTATCAGGGCGTTGGCGTAACCTTGAATGAGCGCGCGGTGCTGCGGATAGACCTTCAGCGCATTGTTATAGATGGCGAAGGCTTCACTGAATTTGCCATTCGTCAGTTTGACGTCAGCAGCCAGTGTTTCGATCATGGCGCCGCCAATGACATTTTTCTGCTCGACCCGAATGGTTTTGCCGAGAACGTGATCCTTCAGCGCCGGAGCGGCAGGATCCTTGTGCAGAACCTGATACAGCTGCGCCAGTTCGGTATCGGCCTGTTTGGTTTTTTTGTTGCGCAACAAGGCATGAATGTAGCCGAAGCGTTCGACTGCCTCATTGCTGTAACGTTTTTCCTGCAGGCGTGTGCGGAACTGTGCCACGGCATCGGCTGATTTGCCCTGCATGGCGCGCAACTTGGCGCGTACCAGCAGGAAATCAATACTGTCCGGTACCTGGCGATAGGGCATTTCGCGGGTACGATTCTGGATGTCGGCGATACGTTCGTAGGTCAATGGGTGTGTGCGCAGGTACGAAGGAGCGCCATTTTCGTGAAAACGTCCGGCCTTTTGCAGGCGTTCGAAAAAGGCAGGCATACCCTGCGGATCGAATCCGGCATCCAGCAGAATATTCAGACCGATGCGATCGGCTTCTTTTTCATGTTTGCGGGTGAAATCCAGTTTGGACTGAATCATGCTGGCCTGGGACGTGATCAACACCGCCTGGCTGGCCTGCGGATTGTTGGAACGCGATGCCACGATGGCCGCTGCCAGGGCGGCTATCGATTTGATCCAGTCGTATTTTTGCGCGGCAATCATGCGTGCCAGATGTCTTTGGGTGACATGCGCGATTTCATGCGACATCACGGCAGCCAGTTCGGATTCGCTTTGTGCGGCGACGATGAGTCCACTGTTGAATCCCATGAATCCACCCGGCAGGGCGAAAGCGTTGATCGACGAGTCCTCCACGGCGAAAAACTCAAAGGCTTGATCGGAAGTGGCCTCGGTGGAATTGGCGATCAGCTTGTGTCCCAGGTTGCTGAGATAGCTGGCGATTTCGGAATCGTCCAGGTAACTGGGGTCGGCACGGATTTGGCGCATGATTCTGAGTCCGACCTGACGTTCTTCGTGCGATGACATGGTGGCTTGCGAAACATCGCCCAGATCGGGCAATTCGTGAGCCAGCAGGCGAGTCGGCCATAACAGCGACAGGGTGACAAGGAGGCAGGTCATTTTCATGACAATAGGATTGCGATTTACTGGTCGAGTTCCGGCTGTGACACGCGTGTTCAGGGCGCTGACCAGGTTTTGTAGTTGGAGGTGATCGGGTAGTACCAGGCCGTGCCAAAGTCGCAGTGGGTGATGCGAGTGCCGGGAGGAGCCTGGCGCCGTTTGTATTCATTCTGATGAATCAGGTGGATGACGCGCTTTACCACAGCAGCATCGAAATTCAGCGCGATGATTTCCGCAGGTGAGTAATCTTTTTCCACATAGGCTTCGATGATGGCATCGAGTACTTCATAAGGTGGCAGCGTATCCTGATCGGTCTGGTTGTGACGCAATTCGGCTGATGGAGCGCGCTGTATGATGCGCTCGGGAATGACGTTTCCAAGGCTGTTGCGGTACTCGCATAACTGATACACCAGCGTTTTGCTGACATCCTTCAGTACGGCGAATCCGCCGGCCATGTCGCCATACAGCGTGCAGTAACCAACAGCCATTTCGGATTTATTGCCTGTGGTCAGAACCACTGCGCCGCTGTGGTTTGACAAGGCCATTAGCAGGGTGCCGCGGATACGTGCTTGCAGGTTTTCCGGGACGGTACTCGGTGCAGCGGGATCGAGTTGTAAGCTCAGGTCCTGTGCAATGGACTGTAGATAGTGATCAAGCAGAGGATGGATCGGGCACTCTAGATGGGTGACGCCCAATAGCTTTGCCATCTGGCTCGCATCTTCCAGACTCATGGTCGACGTGAATTCACTCGGCAGCATGACGGTTTTGACTTTGTCTGCTCCCAGGGCATCGACTGCGATGGCCAGAGCCAGCGCCGAATCGACGCCACCCGAGAGTCCGAGGATGACGCCTGGAAAGTCATTCTTGCCAATATAATCCCTGACCCCCATGCACAAGGCCTGATACACGCTGGCGATGGGCGACTGTGTGTCGGCCAGTTTGCCTCTGCTGGGCTGTTTGCTGTAGATATCGATGCATTCGGTGGCCTCGACGAATTCGGCCAGTTGATATGTCAGCTCACCATGCCGATTCATGGCGAAAGATGCCCCATCGAATACCAGCTCGTCCTGACCGCCCACCAGATTGACATGAATGACCGGAATACCGGTCTGCTTGATGAATTGATGGGTGATCTGGTAGCGCGATACCTGCTTGTTGATATGATAGGCCGATGAGCTCATGACCAGCAGGATATCCAGATGCGAACGGTTGACTTTGGCCGGCAAGTGACCGAGCCAGAAGTCGGCACAAATATCGATGCCGAATTTCAATCCACCATACTCGAATACGCAAGGCTCGGTTCCGGCATCGAAGTAATAGGATTCGTTGAAAAACGGCGACTTGCTGAGAATACGCTTGTGGTATGTGTGCGTGATCTTGCCTTGTTGCACGACCGATGCGGCGTTATACAACTTGCCTTCATGGAAGTTGGGGTGACCGATGACGAGCGTGATGCCATCGATGGACTTGACCAATTCCACCAGTGCCGCATCGCAGGCCTGACAGAAATTTTCCCGTAGCAACAGATCGGCAGGTGGATAGCCTGACAGCGCCAGTTCCGGGGTAATGACCAGATCGGCTCCAGCTTCCCGGGCCTGCTGTACGGCATTGCGAATTTTGGTGACATTGCCGTCGATATCACCCACACTGCAGTTGATCTGAGCGATTGCGATACGCATGATGGACAATGTTTACCGTAGGCTAGTAAGGAAGTTGCGCATCGGATTTGGCAGCCAGGATATTCCGGCGGAAATCTTCCTGTATGCGTTTCAGCGCGGATTCATTGTCGGCTTCGAAACGCAGCACGATGACCGGCGTGGTATTGGATGCGCGTGCCAGGCCGAATCCATCGCTGTATTCAACCCGCAATCCATCAATGGTGATGACTTGTTGCGCATTGTCGAAGGTGGCTGTTTGCTGCAGTTTTGCAATCAGGGCATGATTTTCGCCTTCTGCGGTGCGCACCTGCAATTCCGG
Source organism: Nitrosomonas sp. (assembly GCA_024282035.1). Taxonomy (GTDB): domain Bacteria; phylum Pseudomonadota; class Gammaproteobacteria; order Burkholderiales; family Nitrosomonadaceae; genus Nitrosomonas. Next base: position 3,721 of record JAMWZR010000006.1, on the reverse strand, counting down.
CGTATTCATGCTGTCGGGCAGATTGTGGAGGGTGGCATCGATGTCGGTTTCGTGGCTGAGTAACTCGAGCAGGCGTGCACCGGCGTACAGGCCGTCGTCAAAGCCATACCAGCGTTCCTTGAAAAATAGGTGTCCACTCATTTCACCCGCCAGTAATGCTTGGGTTTCGATCAGTTTGGCCTTGATGAACGAATGCCCCGTTTTCCACATGACTGGTGTGCCGCCATGCTGGCTGATCCACGGCGCCAGATTGCGCGTGCATTTCACGTCGAAAATAATCTTGCCGCCGGGATTGCGCGACAGCACATCGGCGGCGAACAGCATCAGCTGGCGATCGGCATTGATGATCTGACCCTGTTTGGTGACGATGCCGAGACGATCGCCATCGCCATCGAAAGCCAACCCGATGTCGGCATCGCTGTTTTTGAGGGCCTGAATCACATCGTGCAGGTTTTCCGGTACGGACGGATCGGGGTGGTGATTGGGAAATGAGCCATCAACTTCACAGAACAGCTCGGTCACTTCGCACCCCAAGCCACGATACAGTGCGGGCGCATACGCACCGGCCACACCATTGCCGCAATCGACGACGATCTTGAACGGCCGGGCCAGCTTGACATCATCGATAATGCGCTGCACGTAGCGGTCGGCAATCTCATGCTGGGAATAATTGCCGCTGCCGTGAGCGAGATCGTTTTGTTCGATACGGATACGCAGCGCCTGGATCAATTCGGCAGCCAGCGTTTGTCCTCCGAGGACGATCTTGAAACCGTTGTATTCCGGCGGGTTGTGACTGCCGGTCACCATGACACCGGAGTATTGGCACAGTTCATGTGCCGCGTAATACAGCATCGGCGTAGCCACCATGCCGACATCGACGACATCGATGCCGCTGCTCCTGATTCCACGCGCCAACGCCTGTGAAAGCTCTTTTCCGGATAAACGACCGTCACGACCGATGGCGATGGCGGTCAGGTTACGGGCGCGGGCTTCGGAGCCTATCGCATGTCCAATTTTTTCCACATTTTCGACGGTGATGGTTTTGCCTACAATGCCGCGAATATCATACGCTTTGAAGATTTCAGGAGGGATGACGTGCATAATGGATCCAATTCAAAAATGTAAGTGATGAAGGAAAATACGCTTTGACTCCATGCCTTGCCGTGTTGAGCGGCAAGTCGTGTCTGGCCCAGGGCGCGTGCTAGTGATGCCCGGAAACGGCGCCTCCCTTTAACGTATAGTGCGTGCCGCAATAGGGGCAAAGTGCTTCGCCGGTGGCTTCTATCGGCAGAAAGACCCGTGGATGTGAGTTCCACAGCAACATGGCCGGTGTGGGGCAGTGCAGCGGCAAATCGTCTGCGGTGACTTCGATTTCACGTGTTTTTTTATTGTCTTGCGATTCCATATCAAATGACTCCAGATAACTGTTTTAAACCAGGGTGAGCCAGTTTGCGTGATGATTGGCGCGCCCTTTGACACAATCAAAGAACAAGTTTTGGATTTGCGTGGTGATCGGTCCGCGTTTGCCCAACCCGATGATACGATTGTCCAACTCACGAATCGGCGTTACTTCCGCAGCGGTGCCGGTGAAGAAAGCCTCGTCGGCGCAGTAGATCTCGTCGCGGGTGATACGTTTTTCGATGACCGGGATGCCTAGTTCCGCTGCCAGTTCGATCACGGATGCCCGGGTAATGCCTTCGAGACAGGAAGTCAGGTCCGGCGTGTAAATCTTGCCCTGTTTGACGATGAAGATGTTTTCGCCTGAACCTTCGGCCACGTAACCTTCTACATCCAGCAACAGCGCTTCATCGTAGCCGTTTATCGCGACTTCCTGATTTGCCAGAATGGAATTGGCATAGGTCGTCACCGATTTGGCCCGGCACATGTTGATATTGACATGATGTCGGGTAAACGACGAAGTTTTGACACGAATGCCATTTTCCAGTGCTTCAGGTCCCAGATAGGTTCCCCAAGACCAGGCAGCGATGGCGACATGCACCGACAGTGTTCTGGCGGAAAGTCCCATGGCTTCGGCGCCATAAAAAGCGATCGGACGGATATAAGCGGACGACAGCTTGTTTTGCTTGACCACATCGCATTGCGCCTGCAGCAGCGTGTCTTTGTCGTACGGTATTTTCATCATGAAGATGTGCGCAGAATTGAAAAGCCGGTCGGTATGCTCCTGCAGGCGGAAAATTGCCGGACCCTGCGCGGTTTCATACGCACGCAAGCCCTCGAACACACCCAGTCCGTAATGCAGGGTATGGGTTAACACATGTGTATTGGCATCCCGCCAGGGAACCATCTTCCCGTCATACCAGATTACACCGTCACGGTCAGCCATTGACATTCAGAAACTCCTGATCAAATCCAAAAGCCTTATTTTAACTTATTTTTGCAGCAACATTAAAACGCAGCCGCACAAATAAGTATCGAATAGCGAATGAATCAGCTACCTCGTGATTTTTCAAAAAGATAGGCAATAAAGCGCTGGAAGTGCTCGCGAACATGACTGGGGTCACGCACGATCAAATGGATGAAATGCAGCAAGGGATAATCCGGCATATCAAGCAAGCGATGACGTTCGATCATGGCCAGGGTATGCGGCCCCTCGCCTGTGATGTCATGTGTTTCTCCCCTGGCCAGCCGTCGTCCCAGTTCGTGATGATGCGAGCTTTCGCTGGTGGCGGTGGTGATCAGATCGCCCAGTCCCGCCAGATGATATGGCGTGCCCGGCAGTCCACCCTGGTGGAGAACGATACGATCCAGTTCCTGCAATGCTGCGGTGGCCAGAAAGCCGCGCACGTTGTCGCCCAGTTCGAGTTCATCGGCCATGCCAAATACCATTGCGTAGACATTCTTCAGGATCACCGACCAACTGATGCCGGTGATATCGACAGTGTGTTCGATGCACAGCCTGGTAGGTCGAAAACAGTTTTGCAGGATTCTAAACCAAGCGGGATCACGGCAGCCCAATTGGCCGAATGCATATCGCCCAGCTCGAATCTCCTCGGAAATCATCGGACCGTACAACAGTGCGTGCGGTTGATTCGCCGGTAAGTGTTCGGCAAGGATTTGTGCCGCGGTTTTGCCGGTTTCGTCCAGTCCCTTGGCGATACTGACACACAAGCCGGTTTTCTGCAGAAGTGGCGCTATGGCCTGCGCGACTTCGCGGTGCGGGTTGACCGGCAAGCAGAACAGTACGATATCCGCTCGTGGCACACCTTGTTCCAGGGAAATGTAAGCGTGACGGGTACGCGGAAATTTTTCCCAAATCGCAATTTTATGGTGATCCTGAAGCAGGTATGCCATCGCCTGTCCCATTTCGCCATAACCCAGAATGAGCACGTTAATGGATGTTGTCATAAATCAAGTTTGCTTTCATGGATGAGAAGACAATGAACCATAACATTCATTCCGGGAAAAGATGAAGGACGACAGCATGCAAGCGAAGTCGTGGATCATGAATCCTTGCCTACATTCAACACAAATCATCTTAGCCTAACCGGGCTTGAAGGTTCTAATTTATTGGGAAATTTTGAGCATGGGTGCAAAGATAATGAAACTTTCCGATCTGAATGGCCACAACGGCTTTCGCCTGGATGGAATCGAAGGACAACATTCTGCCGGATTGTCGGTCAGTGGTGTGGGGGACATCAATGGCGATGGTTTGGCAGATGTGGTGATGAGTGCGCAAGTATCGGGTTCAGTAGAAGCAGTT
>JAMWZR010000043.1 GCA_024282035.1 Nitrosomonas sp. | reverse complement strand
AGTCCGTACCGCCAGCGAATGGCTCAAGCCTGCGGTAGAGGCTTGCGTACGGCGATGCAGATAAAAATCCATGCCCAGGAAAGGAATGAGCGCAATCAACAGTATGACAGCATCGATCCATTCACCAACCACCATGAACAGACCGCTCGTACCCAGCAAAAACCACAGCATCGGATCTTTCAGCGTGTCACGTATCAGATCCAGCCAGCCGGAAGGCGGTTTCTCCAGGATCTCATTGTCGCCATACTGTTGCCGACGCGTTTCTACTTGCTCGGAACGCAGACCTGCCTGCGGCGAATCCAAATTATCGAGACGATCCAAGGGGACACGACGCAACATGCTACTTTCTCATTGGGTTTATTGAATCAGGAAAAACATTTTTCTTGTACCGGCAGGCAGGGTATCACCAATACCGATCGAATAGAAAGCCGGTTCGTGTTGATGCGTAACCAGTACCAGGCTTATTGAAGACCTGAATACAGAACTGACCTGGAATGGGACAAAATGATTGCTGCAATCGGGTGGCCATCACACGATTTGCTCGTGCGATGGCCCGGGCGGCGCTAAATCAAAGTAGCTTGATAAGCAGAGAGAATGTCGAGAATGATTGCATGTGCCGACAAGGCTCTGGCTGAATTATCGGTCAGGCAGCCTTCCTTCATGTCCCGCAGTGCATTTTCAAATTGCACACGCTGCAACACGCTCAGACGCAATTCCATATCGGGCAGGATAATGCCTGCAAACAATGTGGCATTTTCAGCTGCGAGGACAGCCTGATTTTTTTCAACCTCAAACGAGGATTCGATCTGACCAATGTAGCTTTTAACCTGACCGATGACCCCTTTATTGATTTCATTGATGATGCCCTTTGCAACGACGCCGGATACATCACCGGTTAATTGTGCCTTGACCAGTTCATTACCAGAAGGATTGTCCTGAGCCACAAAACTTTCGATGATGCGATAGTACAGATCGGCTTCCAGCTGCTTCACTTTGGCTTCATCGCGATCGGTGTCGCGATCCGCAATCAGCTCTTCAAGTTCACCCAGTGCTGCATTCAGGAAACTTCTGACCAACGGCACGATGATATTGGCTCGGGCCACAGCAACACCACTGCCATCGACAGGAGTTTTGCCGAAAGCATCCTTGCCTTGGACGAATGCGAGAGTAATCTGATAATCGTGATCAGGATCGGTACCACTTTCCAATGTTTGTCGGTCATCCGACAGCACAATATTTCCCTTCGCTGCGGTATTGGCCAGCGCGAGATACGCGGCATAGGCTCTGTCCCATTCCAGCATGGCAGTGCTTGCCGGAAGAGTGCCAGATTGCTCGGCAACCAGGGTTGTCCGGTTATAAACAACCAGGGCAAAAGTACGCTGTAGGGATTTGTCGATCGTTTGTGCCGCCAGGTTGGCCTGATCCGACGCTCTGATTTGCTCGATCGCGGTGAGTATAGTTTGATCGGTTGACAGACCATAAACTTGATCCACTATCTGAACGAGTTGCTGCAAATCACCTTCGTACTCGGTCGCAATTGCATTGGCGTCGATCAGTAATTGCTTGCGCAACTCTCCAATGGCTTGGTAGCTCGACACGGCATTGTTGATAAAAGCCACATCGGTAGTCGTCGAATACTGCGCCAAACGAAGACCGGTCTTGTAATTATCCAGAATGATCTGAATGGATTGACGCGCTTCTTCCGATGCACTCACGTTATTATCGCTACTTGCAGTTTGCAGGCGAGACATCGCGCTTTCCAGATCAGCACGCACATTTGCACCCTGGCGCAACTCCAGATCCGGCAGGAAAATCTTGGCAAAATGGGCTGCGCCCGCAGCTTCCGCCATGGCGTGCACGCGGTCCTGACCAATTGCACCCGCCTGTCCATTGAGTTCACCTTCAACGCGCGGAATTAAACCTTTACTCAATTCACTGACGATTTCATCGGCGCGAATATCAGCTACATTTCCGGTCAAGCGTGATTTGATGAAAGCATTACCTGCAGGATTCCCCCGCACAATGAGCGGCTCGATTACGCGATAAAAAATTTCGGCTTCTTTCTGCTCTTTGCGCGTTTCTTCAGCATCGGAATCTCTATGCTCTATGACACCGGCAATTTCACGCAATACGGCAATGTAATAGGCCTGAGCAAGCGAGAGTCTGATGCCATAGCGTTCCACTGCAATCACACCTGCGTCTTCAGCAACATTACCTTTGCTCACAGCCGTTCTGACACGTGCAAAGGCAGAATTGACGTCCGTATCCAGTCCTGGATTGGCGCCGGTGATCAATGTTTGTCTATCAGCACTTAGAACTTGAATTTCTCTGGCAACCGTGCCAGAAATGGCTTGAAATGCTGCTTCAGCATTGTCCAGCAGAGAAGTCAATACTGCCGGTGAGGCCGTTTCAAATTCATCTCGTATCATGGTGATACGATTCCAGATAATTTGATAAAAAACACGCTGCAGTGTTTTATCAATAACCTGTGCCGCCAGGGCGGGTTCATGACCCAGTTTTAATTCATTGATTGCCTCCAGAATATCCCGATCCAGCCCCAGATTGTTGGCTTCGTCTACTTCTTTCGTTAAATTCTGTAAAGCACCAGTGTAGTTTTGTGCAATGGCATCGGCGTCAATTGGAGATTGTTTGCGCAAATCACCAATCGTTTTGTATGCGGTAACCGCAGCTTCAACAGATTCTGTATTCGTCAAATCTTCAGGAATTGCTGCATGCAAATTCATAATTTGCATACCGAAAAAAAACAAACAATAACCTGCAATTTTCATATCAAAAACAAAGGGGCCCATTCGATTCAAGAGTATTTTCATTCATATCTCACATTATTTATAAATACGAAGACAAATGATAACTATTCCTATTTTATATTTCAACAAATAAATTGTTTGATAAGATATCTGCAACGAATCTTAGAAATGACTTTAATGCATCAGTCTAATAAACTCAGAAATTAGCGATTAAAGAAGCTCTTACCGCGATAGGAGAACCGGGGGAGATGTTGTTGTTGTTTTGAACCGAAGCAAAATAGTGAACATCAAAAATATTTTCGATATTCAATTGTCCACGAAAGTGCTTGGAAAATTGTGCAAATAGTGCTGCATCCACGCGTGTAAAATCAGGAATACGCACAGTATTGTCAGTAGAAGCAAACATGCTTCCTCGATATATGACACCAACGGCAGCACCAATTCGAGGCGTAAAATCATAACGATTCCAAACAGAAAAAGTATGACGTGGTAGTTCACCAACAGATGCACCTTTCGGTGCTCCCAACTGATTACTGGTTATCTCACCCACCTGGTAAGCGTACCCCCCCATAATATTCCAATTTGAAGTAAGCTGGCCATTAATGCCAACCTCAACACCATGTGTCCTCTGCCCCTTGGTTAAGAAAGACTTTGAAGAGTCAACAGGATCAATGGTGATTACATTGGTACGATCAAGCTGAAATACCGCGCCCGTTACGGCCAGATCGGGTCGAATATCCCATTTCACCCCGGCTTCTAAAGTCGTGAACTTCTCTGGTTTGAGAACGGCTGTTGTGACATTTAATCCAGTGAGCTGATCTCCCGCTCTGGGAACATAAGCACGACTGTAACTACCATAAAATGAAATAGGTTCAAAGGGCTTGTATATCACCCCAAAGCGCGGAGCAATCAGATCATCACTCGTTTTCAAATGTTCTTTTGTACCATTCTTTTGTTGAAAATCAACTTCAAAAAGATCGTAACGTACCCCTGCCACAACCTGAAGTTGAGGTGTAAATTCGATCTGATCTTGTATGTAAAGTGAAGTGACATTGACCACACTTCGGTTATACGCATCGACATTGCCAATCGCGTTACTGGTAGCGAATATAACTGGAACATTCGTAATCGAGTTATTCAGAAAAACTTGGTTATTCCCCCCCTTAAAAGTCCCACTTTGTCGCCTGTTGTGCGTCTCTTGTCTTCCTACTTCAACACCAGCCATCAAAGTATGTAGAAAAGGACCTGTATTCAATGAATAAATCAGATTGGTCTGATTGAACACATTTTCGCGGTCAGCCGTATTGTTGTAAGCGCCGAGAAACACCCCTCTGGAAGCCGTATATTGTGACGCGGCGTAGATGTTCTGATAGAACTTATCATACAGGGCATAATTGGTGCGATTCTGGAAAGTCACACCAGATTCGAATTTGTGTTCAATGAATGAATTAAAGCCCAGAACCTCGACATTGGCGTGACTGCGTCTGGGGTCCCCAAAAAACTGTGAGCGTGGCACATTTACCGGCTGCCCATTAAATGAGGGGATACCGCGATCGGCAACCCGGTCATCATGATAGCGTTCCATGTTGACCACTACCTTGGTTCGGTTTGTAGGTTTGATCGTGACCGTGGGCGAGATACCTAGTCGCTCCGAATCGACCCCATCCCTGAAACTGCCTGCATCCTCGTACAACGCATTCAAACGCACGGCAACAACATCGTTGATGACATGCCCCACATCCGCAGTCATTCTCTTCAGGTTATAGGATCCACCTTGAAAGAAAAACTCCTTGGTGGGATTCCAGTTGGCCTGCTTGGTCACCCTGTTGATCACACCCCCCGAACCTCCGCGCCCAAAAATCATGCCATTGGCGCCCTTAAGCACCTCTAACCGTTCGATATTGTACAAGTCTCTATAGTATTCAACATCATCTCGAATCCCATCGGTAAAAAAATCACCGGTGGAACGATTACCACGAAACACGACGGCATCTCGATTACCTTCACCTTGCGAGACACCTACACCGGGTACATAGCGTATCGCGTCTCCAATACTCCGGATTGATTGATCCTGGATCAACTGATTGGTGATGACGGAAATGGATTGAGGTACGTCTCTAAGTAATGTATTCGTTTTTGTAGCCGTGCTAGTACTGGCAGCAGCGTAACGATTGCTAACGTTATCTGCGGTGACTTGAATCGATGGTAAGGTAGTAACAACTGGATCGGTGGAGGATTCTGCAATTTCCAAAACTGTATAACCACCCTGCTGTTCAATGGCTTGCAATCCCGATCCAGAGAGTATTTGATCAAGACCAACTTTGACACCGTGATCACCGGTGAGACCAAATGAAACCTTACCTTGAGTAAGCGCAGGATTGAATTCCAGCTTTACTCCAGCTTGTTTAGAAAAGAGCTGTAGAGCATCCTGCAAGGTTCCGGCTGGAATATTGTAGGTTTTTACCGTTTTAACATCAGCCCCAGTACCTTCAGCAAAACTAGGAGTCACAAAAGCGAATGCCACCACACCCACACATAACAGTACTACTCTGAAACAAATCCTTATTACTACCAAATTACTAATAGACATGATGGTTTACAACATTCTCGGGTTTTCAAACCCTAAAAAAACACCTAACACTTGCGAAATTTACTCGAAGAAAAGATGGGACTGGATAACATTACAAATTGCTCAGAGAAGACTACAAATTTAATTCAAAGAGGGCATACCAAAAATTACGCACCTGTTTCACACAAGCACGATGATACAGACATGAGATTTTGGATTTGCGATTTTTGAGATAAGGTCTGATCAAGCACCTGCTTTGCGTGACATGCGCAAATTCCGCATTGCTCAGATACCCCCAGATTTGTCTTTAAATCACGCATTCGATCAGCACCTTGATGCACTGCTTCACGAATTGCATTTTCCGTTATCCCTTTACAAACACAAACATACATAATTGGTCACAATCCTTAAGTTTTACCTAACAAAAGCAATAATGAGAATGATTACCAATTATATTATTTCCAAAAAAAAATGCAACATTGATTAACACTTCGAAAACACTCACATAACAATCTAACAAAAACAATCAACTAAATAGAAAAAACGTCATACTCTCTTTAGGTATTAGTCATATCATTCTTAAAGTAACAATGCATATCATAAGATTCGCCTACCCTTATTTCTCCAAGGAAGGATCCGTGATAAAACCAATTTTTGACATGCCAGCTTTGGCCGCCACACTCATGACACGAGCGACATGTTCATAATGCGATAATTTATCAGCTTTGATATGCAACTCCGTTTTGGGAGTCTGAGTTACAGTAGCTGCAAAACGCGAAGGCAGCTGTTCGAACTGAACCGTTTCACCATTCCAAAACAAACTTCCATCAGCACGAATTGCCAGTTCGACATGCTCAGGCTGAGTAAAATTGGGATTGCTCTCCGCCTTGGGAAGATCAATTTTTACAGAATGTGTCAGCAGTGGCGCTGTAATAATGAATATGATCAACAATACCAGCATCACATCAACCAGTGGAACCACATTGATTTCCGACATGGGCGCCTGACGTCCGCTGTCCTGCATGCTTCCAAATGCCATTATTGTCCTCGCGCAGTGATGGAGTTTTCGTTATTCTGTTCGATCAATGGCTGCGATGCCACAGAAGCATCCTGATTATCACCAACGGTAAGCAAAATGAACAGATCATGAGCGAATGCTTCCAGGCGAGCAAGCCAGATACGATTGCGTCGCACAAATGCGTTGTATGCCAATACTGCAGGAATAGCCACTGCAAGTCCCAACGCCGTCATGATCAAGGCTTCACCAACCGGACCAGCCACTTTATCGAGCGTTCCCTGCCCTGACAGTCCGATTTGAATCAACGCGTGGTAAATGCCCCATACCGTGCCGAACAAACCTATATAGGGTGCGGCAGAACCAGCCGTGGCAATCAAGGTCAAACCGTTTTCGATCCGCGTTGCTTCCTGATCGATTCCATTACGCAGCGTCCTTGTCAGAAATTCACTCGTACCACCTGCCGCTGCCAACTTATGCGTTCCATGAATCTTGGAATCTGCTGCGGCATCGATACCCAGTTTGGCCAATTCAGCAAAAGCATTATCGGGAGCAGCATTCTTAAACTCCACATTAACAGCTTGCAATGAGTCAAAACTCCAGAAATGTGTCAAAAAAGCTTCCGCACGTCGCTTCGCCATAAAATTACCAACGATCTTGGTAATGATCAAATACCAGCTCGCAATCGAGAGTGACACAAGCAGCACCAATACACTCATTCCGACTCCATCTATCTGGTCGAGAAAATGAGAAAAACCCAATCCTTGTTCCATTCCTTAATTTCCTTGCAGGACAAAATTGAAAGGTTGCAATGCAACAGCTCGCACTGGTTGTCCATTCCGTAGCGAAGGATTGCACTGCCAGCCTTTTACTGCGGTTAATGCAGCCGTATCGAGACGCTCATAACCGCTACTGTTGATAACTTTGGCATCGTCTATGCGTCCCCTTTCATCCAGCTCCACACGCAGTACCAATTTACCTTCTTCGCCCATCCGCCTTGAAATAGCAGGATATGCAGGGGGAGTCAATTTGGGACAAGAAACCGACAATTCGGTGGACAATGTAACCGGTCCGGCAGGCAGTTGTGATGCCGGTGCTGCAGCAGGCTTCATCGGCTCGGATGGCAATTGTGGCGCAGGTTCAGGCATCGATTCCACGGCTTTTTGCTTGGATTCCGAAGGAGCTTTTGCAACCAGGCGCTCTTGTTTTGGTTTGACGATAGGTTTTTTTGCTGGCTGGAGTTTAACTGGTTCAGGTTCGGGAGCAATCTTAGTGGATTTATCCGGATTTGCGACAGGCGCAGTAATGAGCTCAGCAAATAATGTGACAACGCGTTCCGGATTCTGAATCAATCGCTGATTCCATAAAAAATAAAAAATTGCTGCATGAATCAACAACACAAACAACAAACCGGGTAATGAAATCAGACGTTGGGACGGCCCCAAATAATCAAAATTTTTCCGAGATAATGAATGCATTGAAAACTAGAGACCCAAACTAACTTGTGAAATTTGAAGTTACAACTTTAAAAAATAGAGAATTATTTCTTAAAACTGTATAACTTCTATTCTCAAGAACACAAAACACGAATTTTAACAAACAACATATTAACGAAAACGATAACAATTATCAATCGCCAACTCTTTTAATTCGATCTCTTCGACTGACAAAGTATTTAACGGGCGCTGAACTCGCCTTAAAATGCAACAGAGAATCAAAACAATTGGAAGTTATATTAACTAAGAAAATCATTTATTGCTTTATATCAAACATGACAAACTCTACTCCCGGATTCTGGCGCAGACTTATTTGCCTGATTTATGAATTTTTACTCATTCTTGCAGTTCTGTTCGCAGCCAGCTTTATTTTTCATTTTATTGTCACCGACACGCAAACTGCCTATTTCAGACCCTTATTTCAATTCTATTTGCTATTCATCATGGGTTATTACTTCACCTGGTTCTGGACTCACGGCGGACAAACCCTAGCCATGCAAACCTGGAAGATGCGTGTAGTCACCATCGATGGCGATGGGTTGACATTAAAACAAGCGATAACCCGCTACTTGCTTGCTCTCATCGGCAACTCCCTTTTTGGCATAGGAATTTTTTGGGCGTTAATTGATCGCGATCACCAGTTTCTGCATGATCGTCTGGCTAAAACACGCATTATTTTCCTTGGATAATCATGATCGCTGAAAATTTTCTTGTATCAATGTGTTTTCAGATTTATATTAACGCTTCGTGACTGAATGATGAGATTAATAGCGCAAGAAAACCATCTGTTCCATCTTGTTTTCCTCGTGAGCAAACTTCTTTAATTTGATGTAATAGCCTAGAAAAATGCGTAGTCATATTCTCTCCGTAGCATCGGCATTGAAGTTATTTCTTAGAGATTTACCCATTCAAACAAACTACGTCATCATACTGTTTGCCACGTTTTTCATTTTCTTCATTGACATGCAATTGCCTCTCGGCATTGCCGCTGCGGTTCCCTTTGCACTGGTCGTTTTTGCCACACTCTGGGTAAACAGTGCACAGTTCACGATTTTGATTTCAGTTTTGGGTGTGATCTTTACCATTGCCAAATTCTTCCTAACACCGGTAATCATCACGACAATGGAAGCCGTTATCATCAATCGTGGATTGACGCTGATGCTGATCATCTGCTCAGCTATCATGGTGCTAAAGCTTAAGAAAGCCAACATCGACATATCAGCACTCACCAATCAAACACTGATCGATCCAACGACTGGCTATAAAAACCGGCAAGCTTTCGAGACCGAACTCGAAACCGAGATCGTTCGATGCAAGCGTTATGAACGAAACTTATCGATTGCCATCATTGACATCGATCTTTTCAAACTCTTCATCGATCGTCCCAATCATTTCAGCGGTTCAAACAATTCCATCAGAACCATCGCACAGGAAATTACTGCCAACATCAGGACATCGGATATTTTCTACCGCATCGACATCAATGTGTTTGCCATTTCCTTTCCTGAGACCGATCTGGCCAAAGCCAAGGAAGTTTGCGAAGCCATCCGCAAAAAAGTTTCTGCTAGAATGGATGCCGTCAACGAAAACAAGATCACTATCAGTATCGGGGTAGCGATGCTGGACAATGCAGATAGCCAGATAAGTCTGTGCAAACGCACAGAAGAAGCACTGTTCATGTCCAAACGCAATGGCGGCAATCTAGTCACCACCTTACCCGAAGTACCCAGCAAGGATAAATCACAGGTAGCGGCCATTCTAACGCGATCTCGGTCGGATTGATCGCAGCCCCGTTGCTACTAAAAACTGTTAAGATCCGTTTCCCGTCTATCTGTACGAATGACGTGCATGTTTAAGACAATTCGTTAGATATTTCGGTAAATCAAAAATTACAAAAATAGTTGGTCACGATTGACAATCGAATATTTCTAGTTTGATTTCGTCCAAGTTGATTGACCACTATTTCTATTCAGATTTGTTAAAGTGTTAATCGCACACATTCGTTTCATAGCGATTGAAAAATCACTTTCTCCTGTATAATTAATAACATCCCAATCCAATACGATTGCATGTCTCGGCAAAACCTATGAGTTTAATCAACAAACCCATGGCCAAAAAAACAAACGGCCAGTCTCTATCCCCCAAGGTTGCCCGACTGCTGCGCGAGTCCGGTACGTTGATTCTCGTCGGCGCAGCCCTCTATCTGATCCTGATTTTCATCAGCTATGACCGCGGCGATGCGGGCTGGTCGCATAGTGGCGATTCGGGGTATACGGCCAATGCCGGTGGCCATGCCGGAGCATGGCTGGCAGACTTGCTGCTTTACCTTTTTGGCGCATCTGCCTGGTGGTGGATTGCTTTTTTCCTGTCCGCAGTTGCTTGGAGCTATCGACGCATCGATGTCGCCGGCATATTTGACCGACATTCGTTACTTCTGTCCGCCGGCGGATTCCTGCTCCTGCTCTCAGCCAGTAGTGGCCTCGAAGCCCTGCGCTTCCATACCAGCAATATATCGCTACCACTGATGCCCGGTGGCATGCTGGGCGACACCATCAGTTTTTATCTGGAAAAAATACTGGGATTTACCGGCGCAACGCTGACCTTGCTGATTCTCATAGCTATCGGTTTCAGTCAGTTTACCGGTCTTTCCTGGGTACGTTTTGTGGAACGCATCGGTGAAAATATCGAAAATGCCCTGCTTTTCCTGAAAGATACCTGGCAGACCCGGCAAGACAAGTTCGCCGGCTCCATCGCCTCGCGTGTTCGTGAAGAAATGGTCGAAATCGAGAAGAAACGCATTGAAGAAACACCGCAACTTCATATCGAACTGCCTGCCACAACCATTTCAAAATCCCAGCGTGTCGTTCGCGAGAAACAGACACCGCTGTTTTCCGACTTACCCGATTCTCCTCTACCGCCCTTACATTTACTGGATGAACCCGAAAAAGATTTTGAGGTACTCTCCAAGGAAACACTGGAATTCACATCCCGCCTGATCGAACGCAAACTCAAGGAGTTCGGCGTAGAAGTCAAGGTCGTCGCTGCATTTCCCGGACCGGTTATCACCCGGTATGAAATCGAACCAGCCGTTGGTGTCAAAGGCAATCAAGTCATTAACCTCATCAAGGATCTGGCACGCGCGCTTTCCGTTGCCAGCATTCGCGTGGTCGAGACTATTCCAGGCAAAACCAGCATGGGACTGGAATTGCCCAACCCCAAGCGGCAAGTCGTTCGCCTGCAGGAAATTCTCAGTGCTCAAGCCTACGCCGATTCAGCATCGCCACTGACCATCGCGTTGGGCAAAGACATCAGCGGTCGACCGGTGGTATCGGATCTGGCCAAGATGCCGCATGCCCTGGTCGCAGGTACGACCGGCTCGGGCAAATCGGTTGCCATCAACGCCGTCATCCTGAGCCTGATCTATAAAACCACGCCGGAACAAACCCGTCTGATCCTGATCGATCCCAAAATGTTGGAATTATCGGTCTATGAAGGCATCCCGCATCTTCTGACACCGGTGGTGACCGACATGCGCGAAGCCGCCAGTGCGCTGCGCTGGTGCGTGGCGGAAATGGAACGGCGCTACAAGCTGATGTCTGCTCTCGGGGTACGCAATCTCGCCGGCTACAATCACAAGATCCAGGAAGCCATCAAAAAGGAAGAGCCGCTGCTCAATCCATTCAACCCCACGGGTGACGCCGCAGATTTTCTGGAAGAACTGCCGCTCATCGTCGTCGTCATCGATGAATTGGCCGATCTCATGATGGTTGCCGGAAAAAAAGTGGAGCAACTGATCGCACGGCTGGCGCAAAAAGCCCGGGCATCCGGCATTCACCTGCTGCTGGCCACGCAGCGCCCGTCGGTCGATGTCATTACTGGTCTGATCAAGGCCAATATCCCGACTCGTATTGCATTTCAGGTATCGAGTAAAATCGATTCCCGCACCATTCTCGATCAAATGGGTGCCGAAGCCTTGTTGGGACAAGGTGACATGCTCTATCTGCCACCCGGTAGCGGTTATCCGCAGCGCGTGCATGGCGCCTTTGTTGCCGACCACGAGGTACACAAGGTGGTCGAATATCTGAAGGAACACGGTGAGCCCAACTACATCGAGGAGATCCTGCAAACCGAAGAAGAAGGCGATGCCGCAGGCAGCGTCGATATCAAAAAGTCCGCAGAGGGTGAAGCCGATCCGCTTTACGACGAGGCTGTGGCGATTGTCGTCAAGACACGCCGCGCTTCCATTTCACTGGTGCAGCGCAATTTGCGTATCGGTTATAATCGCGCTGCAAGGCTCATTGAAGAAATGGAACGTACCGGATTGGTCTCGACGATGCAAAGCAACGGCAACCGCGAGGTTCTGGCACCGGCCCGCGCCGAATGATGGCCTTGTTACCCAATACGTCATTCCTGCCACTCCCCTTTGAGGAATACCATGAAGTTACACACAACCGGCATCGCATTGCTGCTGTTCTGCACCCTGCTGAATCCCACGCAGGCCAATGCCACCGCCATCGGCAGCCTGAAGAAATTCATCGGTGAAACACGCACGGTACGCGCCCATTTCGCTCAAACCCTGTATGACAAACAAGCCCGCACACTGCAGGAATCGGCAGGCACACTGCAATTCGAACGCCCGGAAAAATTTCGCTGGAGCTATGACAAACCGTATGCCCAACTGATCGTAGGCAACGGTGTCAAGGTATGGTTCTACGACCCCGATCTGAATCAGGTCACGGCACGCCCATTCACCAACGCCATCGGCAGCAGCCCGGCTGCGCTTCTCGCAGGTAACAGCAGCATTGAGGAAAACTTCGAATTGCACGAACTGGGCCTGCAAAACGACATGGAATGGCTCGAAGCCATCCCCAAAAGCAAGGAAAGTGCATTTGAATTTGTGCAGATGGCATTTTCAACCGACGGCGAACTCAAGATCATGGCGCTGCGGGACGCACTCGGACAAACCACCGTGCTGGTATTTTCCGATCTGCACAAAAACCCCGAGCTGGCAACCGATACTTTCCAATTCACGCCACCCGATAACGCCGATGTCATCAACGAGTGATGATCTGTTTGCACCGCATCCGCCACGGATGCCGCTTGCAGAACAATTGCGCCCCAAACACCCGGGCGCCATCATCGGTCAAACCCATCTGCTAGGCCCGGGAAAACCCTTGCAACTGGCATTTCAGGCCGGCAAACCTCACTCCATGATTCTCTGGGGTCCCCCCGGAAGCGGCAAAACTACGCTGGCGCGCATCATGTCGACCGAATTCAATTGCGAATTCATTGCGCTATCTGCCGTGTTCAGTGGCGTCAAGGACATCCGCGCCGCCATCGAACGGGCACAACAGGTATTGCAGCACAGCGGACGCCACACCATCCTGTTTGTCGATGAAGTCCACCGTTTCAACAAATCGCAACAGGACGCTTTCTTGCCTTATGTCGAACAGGGCTTGATCACATTCGTGGGTGCAACCACGGAAAACCCTTCGTTTGAAGTCAATAACGCCTTGCTTTCCCGCGCTCAGGTCTATGTCCTTACAGCGCTGTCCGAACAGGAATTGGGCCAATTGCTCGACCGCGCCTGCCAGCAGGTGCTGGCACATTGGCAATGGAGTCCCGAAGCCCGTCAGTTACTGATCGGATTTGCCGATGGCGATGCCCGGCGTCTGCTCAATCTGCTGGAGCAGATCGATACCGCAGCCGCAGCCGCCAAAGTCACGCTGATCGATGAAGCGTTGGTGCGTAATGCACTGTCACGCAATAACCGCGGTTTCGACAAGAGTGGGGACGCCTTTTACGACCAGATTTCCGCATTGCACAAATCCGTACGCGGTTCGTCACCGGACGCGGCCTTGTACTGGTTGTGCCGCATGCTCGATGGCGGCGCCGATGCACTGTATATCGGCCGCAGGCTGGTACGCATGGCTTCCGAGGATATCGGCCTGGCCGATCCGCGCGCACTGCGGCTGGCGCTCGATGCCTGCGAAACCTACGAGCGCCTGGGTAGTCCGGAAGGCGAACTGGCACTGGCCCAGGCCGTTCTGTATCTGGCCTGCGCCCCCAAAAGCAACGCCGCCTACCTGGCCTACAAGCAGGCCCGCGCCTTCATCGCAGAAGATGGTTCGCGCCGTGTCCCCCTGCATTTGCGCAACGCTCCCACCCAATTGATGCAGGAACTCGGTCATGGCACCGCCTATCGTTACGCACACGATTGCCCCGAGGCCTACGCGGCAGGTGAAAATTATTTCCCGGATGGCATGCCCGAAATCAGCTTTTATCACCCCACGGCGTATGGACTGGAACAAAAAATTCAGGAAAAACTGGCTTATTTGCGCAACCTGGACAAGAAGGCACAGCATAAAATATAGCGCTTCGTTTTTATCGATCACTTTGGGAGTCTTGGCATGTTAGATATTCAACAATTACGCAGCGATCTGGATCACGTCACCCGGGAGCTTGCCAAACGCGGCTTTGCTTTTCCGGCAGATGCCTTCAATGCTCTGGAGGCAGAACGCAAGGTCATCCAGACACAGACTCAGGAATTGCAGGCACAGCGTAATTCGGCATCCAAGAAAATCGGCCAGGCCAAAAGCAAGGGCGAGGATGTCACCGCCATCATGACCGAAGTCGCCCACCTCGGCGATGCCCTGAAAGCGGCGGAAGATCATCTGGAGCGGATTCAGCAGCAACTGCAGAAAATCCTGCTGGAAGTCCCCAACCTGCCCCATACCACCGTGCCGGAAGGCAAGGACGAAACCCACAACGTGCAAATCCGCAGCTGGGGTGATCCACGTACTTTTGATTTTGCCATCCAGGATCATGTCAGCGTCGGCGAAGGACTGGCCTTGCTGGATTTTGAAACCGCGGCCAAACTCAGCGGCGCCCGCTTCAGCCTGATGAAAGGCGGTCTGGCGCGCCTGCATCGCGCTCTGGCGCAGTTCATGCTCGACACGCACACGCAAGAGCACGGTTACGTCGAAACCTACGTGCCTTATCTGGTCAATCGCGACAGCTTGCGCGGCACCGGACAATTACCCAAATTCGAAGCCGACCTGTTTTCCGTGCATGCCGGTAGCGGCCCCACCGAAGGCCAGGAAAAACTGCCGGATTATCACCTGATTCCAACCGCCGAGGTGCCGATCACCAACATGGTGCGCGACACCATCGTGCCGCTGGAGGCATTGCCGCTGAAATTCGTATCGCACACCCCGTGTTTCCGTTCCGAAGCCGGCAGCTACGGCCGTGACACGCGCGGCCTGATCCGTCAGCATCAATTCGACAAGGTCGAGCTGGTGCACATCGTGCACCCCGATCAATCCTACGAAGCACTGGAACAACTGGTCGGCAATGCGGAAAAAATCCTGCAAAAACTCGAATTGCCCTACCGGGTCATGGCGCTGTGCACCGGCGATATGGGATTTTCCGCAGCCAAAACCTACGATATCGAAGTGTGGCTACCCGCACAGAATACCTACCGCGAGATTTCCTCCTGCAGCAACTGCGAAGCCTTCCAGGCGCGCCGCATGCAGGCGCGCTTCCGCAGCGAGAATGGCAAACCGGCGCTGCTGCATACCCTGAACGGCTCGGGACTGGCCGTTGGCCGCACACTGGTCGCGGTACTGGAAAATTATCAGAACGCCGACGGCAGCGTCACCATTCCGGCTGTATTGAAACCTTACATGAATGGTCTTGACCAACTTGGGAGTAGCGGGGGAAAATGAAAACAGTTCATCCCCCAATAATCTATAGGATCAATAATCATGAACAATGACAATACCGGTTTTTCTGACAATGATCTCAGCGCACTGGAAGCCGAAATTCGCGAGGCGGTTGCACAAGGCGCGCATGTGCAGGACACGGTGCGCCGACTGACGCTGAAAGCCATGAATGCGCAACATATCAACCTGGATGCGCTGCAACGTATTGTCGCTGCAGTCATGCGTGGCGTGCATGATGGCGCGCAGCAGCGCCTGCAACTCGTCGCCAATCAGGCCCAGGCCGCCAAATCGCAAATCGGTGAAGCGGTGGCAGGACTGGATTCTGCGCTCGCCAGCTTTGCTGAAGCATCCAAACTGGCCGTGCAGGAAGCCGCCGGTCAAGCCAAGAAATTTTCGCAAACGGAATTATCGCGTACCCGTTCGGACCTGGAAGGACTGGAAAGCCTGTTTCTCGATACGCTGCATCATACCGCGGCCGGCGCGCAGGGTCTGGTGGCCGACATCCTGCACGACCTCGGACGGCACGCGCAAAATAACGGTACGGTTGTCGGTTCGCAAATCAAGGAAACGCTGGCCATCTTCGCCCAGCAGGTCGCTTCCGTCGGGCACGCACAAATGGAAACCGGCGTCAGTCTCGCCAACTCCACAGCCGATTTTGTCAGCAAGCTCGCCAGCGGCGTCGTTGCCGGCATGCACGATCAAAACAAGAACAACAAATCCTGATCGCCCTAGTCACGGTCCTCGCCGCCCAGCTCGGTGGCGATGTCCGTGATCAATTGACTCACCTCGCCGCTCATGATGGCAAAATCGCTGGCGAACAACTCCTCTGCACTTTCGGTCGATTCTTTAAGGATGTCCTGCGGAGCGATGCGCCGCAATTGCAGCGTGTCGTGCAGCACAAACGAAACCTTGCCATCCCAGGTCATCGCCAGTTTGATGACTTTCTTGCCGACGCGGATGTGGCGGGTAATTTCCTCGGTATCCAGCACATGGCAACTGTAGCGGATGATTTCCTTTTCATCATTCATGCCCTGCAACTCGCAATCGCGGTCGATGCTAAAAGCCGTCGACGGTTCATCCCCGGATAGCCAGCGCGTCATCGCCGTGGACGGCGAAACCTTGGTCTCGAAAGGCGCCAGCGTCACCCCGGCATGCGATTTCAGCAATAACTGAATGAACTCCTCCGCCTTGTTGGCGCTCGCGGTGTCGATGATCAACCGGTTAGCCACGGAATCGATCCAGGCGTATGTCTTATGCCGCTGCACGAAAGCCCGCGGCATAAGTTCGATCAGCGCCGCCTCCTTGATGTCGCGGATCTGCTTCTTGCCGGGTTTATAGCCCTGCATCTGCTCGATTTTCTGCAAACGATCCTTCGCCTGCTGATTGACCACCGACGCCGGCAGCAATTTCTTCTCCATGCCCATGGCGATCAACCACTGCTGCCCGTAGACATGCACAAAATTGTCCTGTTCCTCACGCGGCGTCACCCACCCCAGGCTTTGCATTTCCATTTGCAGGCAGGACTGCAGCGCGTGCTGCGACAATGCCTCTTCCAGACTGATCGGTGTTATATTGCCACCAGTGATACGATAGATAAGCAGATTTCTAAACCACATCGTTGAATTCCATTAACCGGTTGATGATGTTGTACTTCAGATGATATGAAAAAAATGTATTCCGCCAGCAATCTGATGGAAGCGCAGATAGTACTGGATCTGCTCGAACACGCCTATATACCCGCGCAAATTTTTAACCAGTATGCACAGGGCATGGCCGGGGAAATACCGGTTGACCACGCCCGCCCCCAAGTCTGGATCACCCGCGACGACGACTACGACCGCGCCAAACACGTCATCGAGACCTACGAAAACACCCCGGTCACCACCGACAACGTGCAATGCCCATCCTGCGGCGAAGACAATCCGGCGAATTTTCAGTTGTGCTGGAAGTGCGGGAGCGGATTGGAAATGGCTGAAAATCGTCGGCTCACTTGATCGTCAAATCCGGTTCTATCGCTTTCTATCTCTTCTGGAAAAACGTTGTTACTTGATCGGTCACTTAGTCGGTACTTGGTCGGTGACAATAATCGTACGCCGATACGTTGATGGGCTATACCTGCGCCATCATGGCGTTGAGCAGATCGATCTGCTTGCCGGTTGCGGCATCGATTTGCTGTTCCAGTTTGTCGCACAAGGCCATCAATTGGTCGATTTTGGCGGCGATACGGTGTTGTTCAGGAAGAGGAGGGAGTGGAATTGGACAACGCCTAAGCTGTGACATGTTTATTGATGCAAGATTTGTGGTTTGCTTAGATGCATTGGCAAAATAGTCTCTTGACATTGGTGAATTTAAGTATTTTTCGAGCCATTTCTCGTTTTGACAAATCAATATTTTACGTGCTCGGAAAACATGATTTTGATGCCCACAATCTGGTATCTCATCCATCCAAATGCAAGTTCTGCCAACCTTATCCCAATCACCTCCTTCAGTGATGAGCAAGTCGCCATTAATCAATTGATATTTTGTTACTTCTACTACAGGAATTTCGATTTCTTTTATTTTCTTAAGATCAAGGTAACCACGTTGAACATTGGCAACCCTTAAATAGGGTATTGAAATTAGTTTCTGGTCTGCAAATTTGCGACCTTTAGTTATTCCACTACTTATGTCTACGATTTCTTCAAACTTTACCCACTCCCATCCTTCCGGCAATTCATAAGGCACTTCCTCCGGTTTGATGGGTGGCAGGGGTTGGGGTTGTTTAATTCTGCCGTCCTTCACCAAGTGCTGTTTCTCGGCTTCGATGGTTTTCAGCAATTCGCTGGCGGGCGGGTCGTTGGGGTCTTGGGGGACGAGACGGCCCATGACGGCGAGCTGGAGGATGGCTTTACGCAATTCGGTGACGTTTTCCTTGACGGTGTAGAGTTCACCGAAGTGCTGCTGGATAAAGTCCCAGCCGCTAACCGGAACGCCATCACCCGCAAGTCCTTTTTCGTCTCCTCCGCAAGCGTGCCCTTGTGCAGATGGGAAACGAGAGTTCAATTCCTCCGTCCGACTGGGTTCCCGCCTGCGCGGGCATGGCAGAGGGTTGTCGAGCAGTTGCTTGATCGCGGCAGCGTGGACAGCCAGCCGCTTCTCCTCCCGCTCCTTGCGCAGCTTTTCCAACTCATCGCATTTCGCCATCAACTGGTCGATTTTGGCGACGATGCGGTGTTGTTCGGGAAAAGGGGGAAGAGGAAATAGTTGCTCGGAAAAAAATGGCGTCGGTACACGCTTCTGTCCTGCTGAGCCAGTCATATTTGAAGCAGCACTGGAAATGTAATGAGGATTTTTCAGGTAATACAAGAGGAATCTGGGAACAACCGTATTGAACGAATTCCTAAATATATGAAGTTCTGTCGTACCAGCTCCGATTCCATTTGGTAACCCTGAGAACACACAAGATTTTGCATTCTCAAAGCATGGGGTAATTTTGGCCATACCAACATCTCCGTTTGCAAAATGTGTGTAGCCTTTTTTGATCTCACCCCATGGACGCTCTTCAAATTGATGTTTTTCGGAATATCCTTCAGGGATTAGCGGCATCGGAACAAAACCCGCTATGAAAGAATCCTTTGCGTCATTACGAGGATTGATAATCCCGATCTCCCCCAACCTCACCCATTCCCACCCCTGTGGCATTTCATAAGAGACTTCCTCCGGTTTGATGGGTGGCAGGGGTTTGGGTTGTTTAATTTTGCCGTCCTTCACCAAGTGCTGTTTCTCGGCTTCGATGGCTTTCAGCAATTCGCTAGCCGGTGGGTCGTTCGGGTCCTGCTCCACCAATTTGCCCTGCATTGCCAGCGTCAAAATCAATTCGCGTAGTTTTTTGATGCCATCGGGAGCGGCGAAAGCGGTGTCGAAGTGCTGTTCCAGAAGCTCGTTCACGCCAAGGCGTGAAGTCATCATGATTTTTCCCCTAGGCAGGCCATCAGCTCGGCTTTCAAGTCCTGCTGCGCGGCTTCGAGTTGTTTGACGATTTGCTGGTATTCCGCAATCAGTTCTTCTGGGGCGCGGTGATTGATTTCCACTTCGTGCGGATTCTTGCAATCGAGGTTGTAATTGCGTCCGGCAATGTCTTGTGCGCTGACTTTCCAGGCATATTCGGTAGTTTTACGACCATCGCGCCCGCTGCCGCCCCACCAGCTTTTTTCGAGGTCGAATTCGGCGATGGTCAGCGGTTTGGAGCGGGAATAGGATTTATACCCCTCGGGATAGGGATGCTCAAAAAACCAGACCTCCTGGGTCGATCCGGTTTTCTCAAAGAACAACAGGTTGGTGGCGATGCTGGTGTATGGGCTGAATACGCCTTTGGGCAAACATACGATGGTGTGCAGGTTGAATTCTTCCAGCAATTCGCGTTTGAGCGTGGTCTTGACGCCTTCGCCGAACAGAAAACCATCGGGCAGCACCACTGCGGCTTTGCCGCCGTCGTGCTTCAACAGGT
>JAMWZR010000042.1 GCA_024282035.1 Nitrosomonas sp. | reverse complement strand
AGCCTCAAGTTTAAAGTTGCTGAATGGATTGAGAATGGGGTACTTCCGCAAAGCTTTACCGTTACGGGTCACAGCTTAGGTGGTTTTCTGGCTGCAGGGTTGGTTGCGGAACCCTTAATTGCCAATCATATTTCGCATGTATATCTATTTAACGCTCCGGGTATGGGTGGTTTTACTGGTTCCCATGCAGCGGCTCATGCGGTTTTGAATTTTCTTGGTGTTGCTGCATCTACATTTGACCAAACTAAGATCAGCAATATCGAAGCGGTAACCGGCATCAGTCCAATTTCAGGCTTGGGTTTTGACGCCGCTCCCCTGATCGATATCATCATTGAAGATCAGATGGCTACAGATATTAGTAACCCTCCTGGCGCACGTAACCACAGCCAGCAAGTACTAACCGATTCATTAGCCGTCTATTTTGTGTATTCCCAATTGATACCTAGTCTGAGTCAGGAGCAGCTTGGCAAACTAGTCGATGCCTTCGGTTCAACTAAAGACATAGGGGGATCGAATGCTAAAACACTGGAATCTGCGATTGATGCGTTGCGTGTCATTTTACTGAATCCCGAAAGTGGCAAAATTGCTCTGGGCGAAAATCTGAAGACTGGAGTCGGTGATCGTGACAAATTTTATAAGTATCTCTATGTACTACAAAACAATGAATCATTCAAGGAATCGACAGGCAAAATCCAGTTGACATTTCTATCCGATCTATCTGCGAGTGCGATCATTGATAAGGTCGAAAGCCATGATCAAAGTGGTCTGGGGGCACGCTTTGCATTGCTCGCACTGAATCCCTATATCCTGCAAGGGGAAAAAATCGATTATGGTGTTTTCAATCTAAATGGTGAGCTGAATCTCTACAATCCAGGTTCTGGTACTGGTTCGGGTGCGCTGACTTCATCCTATCTGGTTGATCGCCTGACGATGCTGATCCGCAAGAACTGGTTCAATATCGAGGACAAGAATCCTCTGGACTCAACAATCTCATTCAGTTCAAGCAATCACGGTTTTCAAAATAGCAATGATTATTTTGAGGATGTCGCATCGGGATACAAGATTTCGCAAAGTGAATTGTCAGGGACTACACCGCGTTATTTCTTTGGTAGTGATGGCGCGGATAATCCGGCCGCTTCAGCCGTCGAAGATCATCTGTATGGTGGTGGGGGTGATGACACGTTGAAGGGATTGGAAGGCAACGATTATCTGGAGGGTGGCGCAGGTTCGGATACGTATGTCATCAATCCCGGCAACGGTACGGATACGGTACTTGATATCGATGGTACCGGAATTGTCCGGTTCGGTGCTGTGATCGCACAGGGCATAAGCGGTGTGACCGATGGCAAGGATTGGGTGAGAGTCGGTAATACCTGGGCAGATCAAAACAATGGTTTGGTTTATCTCCTGGTGGCTCAGGAGAATGGCACCAATGACTTGTTCGTCAGCTTTGTCGGCTCCGCTGAAAGTGCGAGGGTGCGGATCAAGAACTGGAGTGAAGGCAAACTGGGCATTATCCTTGGCGATAATGCGCCTGTGGATGCGCCGGTTTTGGATCGAACGATCGTGGGCGATCTGCAACCCGAAGATCCGCTTGAGTACGATGAACTCGGCAATGTCGTTGTCGGCGTGGATGAAGCAGTGGATCGTGAGGACGTGTTGTTTGGTGGCGTCGAAAACGATCATATTCGCAGTCTCGGTGGTAACGACGAGGTTGAGGGCAAGGGTGGCATAGATCGTGTCGAAGGTGGAGCGGGCGAGGACATACTGTCCGGTGGCGATGGTGGTGACGTGATTTTGGGAGGCACCGATAGCGATATTGCCCGAGGGCAATCGGATGACGATAGGCTTTACGCAGAAACCGAATATACCCTGGATGCCGCCTATGCACTGAGCAATACCCAAACTGGAAGCGGCGAAAAAGGCGACTTGCTTGATGGCGGTGCGGGTAACGATACACTTTTGGGCAATGACGGTAACGATATCCTGATGGGAGGCATGGGCAAAGATATTTTGCTCGGGTTGGGCGGAGACGACATGATTGAGGGTGACCTCAACATCGAATCCTTCGATAGGAATTGGAAAATAGATCGCTCGATCGGCAGCAAGGATAATGTTACTACCTATGCCCGGAAATATAACTTCGGTACGTCGCCTGCGGAAGTTGCCATGTCTGCTGGGGACGATGACGTTATTGCGAGCGGCAACGGGAAAGATTGGGTTTTTACGGGCGGGGGTAACGACTCGATTGACGGCGGCGCCGATAACGATGTGATTTTTGGTGAAACGGGTAACGATACCATTCTTGGGCAGGATGGCGATGATGTATTGCAAGGAGATAATGCTCCGGCAAGCCTGGATGCATCCTTGCATGGCGATGACTTTTTGAATGGCGGTAGTGGTAATGATGCCTTGAGGGGTGGTGGAGGTTCTGATTATCTTGCCGGTGGTGCGGGCTTGGATGTTTTGGTTGGTGACGACAAAGGAATTTCGTTGCTCTATCAGGGCGATGATTTTCTCGATGGCGGTGCCGACGCTGATCAATTGATTGGCGGCGGAGGTAAGGATACGCTGGTTGGAGGAGCCGGGAATGACGAGTTATATGGCGGTGCAGGGGACGATGTTTATATTGATGTCGATGAAGGTGACTTGATCAGCGATCTGGAAGGAAACAATGTCATTAGGCTTGCGGGTACTGGCGCATCTTCATCCACTACATCGCCGGGTGTGACTTGGCAGGGCGGTTCCGGCATGTTGCGTATTTCCCTGGCGAATGGCAAGGCACTCGATCTGCAAGACGCGCTGTATGGTATGTCGGTGCAAATCCAGTCTGACTATGGCAGCAGTATAATCGACCTGGAATCTTGGGTTAGTGAGAACTTGCATCAATCCGTTGTTCTGAATTTATCATCGGTCACGACTGGCTCCGGACAACCGGTGACAGAAGCCTACGGTGGAGCGGGTGCCGATTTCATTCGGGGCGGCGTCAACAACGATACGCTAAAAGGCTACGGTGGCAACGATTACCTTCTGGGTGGCGCCGGGGATGATTGGATTGCTGGTGGAACGGGGAATGACGTGCTACTCGGGAATGCCGGCAATGATACCTTGCAAGGCGGAGCAGGTGATGATCGTCATGCGGGAGGAGCTGGCGCCGACACTTATGTTTTCAACCGTGGTGACGGTGCCGATACCCTTGTTGCTGCAGTGAGTGAGGATGCTGCTGGCGATGCAGTCCAACTGGGGGCAGGTGTCACAGCAAATGATCTGCGCTTTTATGCCCTGGCGGATGGCAGTTTGCTGATGCGCATCGAAGGTACGCAGGACAGCCTGCTTTATGAAGGTTGGTATACCCAGGGGCGAAATGTTGCGGCACTACGATTCAGTGATCAGGTCGTGTTGAATGCCGATGAAATGACAGCACTAGCTGTCAGCGTGTTGGGCGGTACATCGGGCGATGACAGGTTGATGGGTACGGTTGCGGATGATCGCATCGAAGGCTTTGCAGGTAACGACATTCTCGACGGTAATGCGGGCAATGACACCCTGATCGGCGGCGAAGGCACAGATACTTATCTCTGGGGCTGGTTATCGGCTGGAAACGATGTGGCAGTGGAAGCGGCGAATGGGATCAGTGTCATTGAACTGACTCCAGGTGCGACACTGGCGGAACTGCGATATGAACGGACAGGTAACGATCTCGTCCTGACATTGCATGGCAGTGGTGCGACGCTGACGCTGCAGGATTATTTTGCATCGTCGCATGTCTGGATGATCCGACAGGAGAGCGGCGAGGCAATCACCATTGCCGACTGGCTAGCGACGTTGGATACAACTGTCGATCTTGCCGGATTGCAGGCGGATTTTCTGGGTGCCGCACATGCACAGTGGACCCATGATGTGTTGAGTCACCGCTACGGTACGAATTTTGGTTTCTATACGCGGATAGACGATGCAACCTACCGAGCGGAATCGGTATCAGCCAATGAAACACAAATCGTACTGCAGCACTTTGCCTTGCTGGATACCGCTGCGAATACCGCTCTGATAGGACGACAGTCGGATGGCGACATGTCTTCCGATTCCATGGTCGATTTGTTCGAGAATGCCGATGCCGGCATCCCGGATGGTAGTATGGCAACAGAACAGCAATTCATTCCGGTTTCTGAGTGGTACAAGTTTTATAAACAAGGTCTTCCGGCAGGTATCACAAGCATGAATGGCATGTCGCTCGTCTTTGACGGTGATGTCTTGATCGGCTTCATGAAAAACAATCAGGCTGCTGTGTCACCCGATGCAATGCAAAGCCACTGGCTGAGAACGACGACTATCGATGCACAGATCGAGCGCATACAGGGTGGGGCCGATGACAATATCATCTTGGGTTACAAACACGGTAACGGATATCGGTATAACGATGGGTCCGGGCAGAGCGATTTAGCTTCCATTGGTGAGATCTCGCTTATCGATGGTGGCGGTGGCGACGATACGCTTTTTGCGTCAGGCAAAATTGCGCTCAACAATGAGATGTATTATTTCACCGATGTCGCACCAAACCTTGGCGGATTTCTTTATGGCAATACCGGTAACGATGCACTGTACGGTAGCCATGCCCGTGATACATTGATCGGCGGCGACGGAGTCGATTTTCTCAATGGCGGTTTCAGTCAGGATACCTATGTCATGCTGGCTGGTGAGCCCGGTTTCGACACGCTTTGGGACACAGGGGCGCAATTGTGGCAGATTGGGGATGGAGATGGGGAGAGTGTCCATTCTCACCTGAATGACACAGTGGAACCCAAACCAATTGCCCAAGATGTACTGCGTCTGGTAGGAATTAACCCGGGGCAGATTGCCATCACAGCGGGGCAGCGTGTAGTTGAAGGAATGCGTGCAATGCGCTATGAAGATCCCAGTGATGTCGAAACATTGGCTAGTCAGACCATGCATGCTACGATCACCTTGTCATGGATGGGTAGTGGTGTTGAAATCGTGCTACCGAATTCGACCGATCTGCCAGGTATGGGATTGGAACGAATCCGGTTTGGCGATGATACCGAGCTGACCTTGCCGGAACTGATCGCACTGGCAGGACCTGTGCTTGAGCTGAATCCTCAGGAGATGAACGATCACATCGCTGGCAGCAACAAAAATGATGTGATTTATGGCGAGGGTGGCAACGATACGTTAGCGGGTGGTGAGGGCGACGACATACTGAATGGCGGGGCAGGTAATGATGTTCTGAAGGGTGATGCCGGTAATGATGTCTATCTTTTCGCACTGGGCTCGGGGCACGATACGATTGACAGTTATGACATGTCAACGGGGAAAAATGATCGAGTGGAGTTTAGTCGAGGTATTGCAGCCGATCAAGTGCATGTCAGTCGTTCGGGCAACGATTTGGTACTGTCCATCATCGATACCACCGATACACTTACAATCCGGAATTATCTGCAAAATGATGGAACTCCGTATTCTGTTGAGTTGATTACATTTGCAGAGGATAACGCCATCTGGGACCTGCATACCATCAAAGCAAAACTGGAAAGCAACCGTGCGCCGGAAGTATTGATTTCCTTGCCAGATGCAAATGTAACCGAAGGAACCCCGTTGCATTATGTGATCGATTCCCGCTCGTTTGCTGACCCGGATGTGGGTGACGAGCTTGTTTACAGTGCAACACAACTGGATGGGAGCGCTTTGCCAGCATGGCTTAATTTCGATGCTGAGACACGCACGTTGAGTGGTGTGCCGAATGTATCGGGTACCATCAGTGTAAATGTCACAGCCAGAGATAAAAGCAATCTTGCAGTATCCGATGTGTTTGAAATCATTGTCGAAGGCCGCGGAGAAACACATACCGGTACATCGGGTAATGACATTCTGAACGGGGGAAACGGTAGCGATACGCTTTTGGGTTTGGCGGGTAACGATGTGTTGAACGGCTATGCCGGAAATGATCGTCTTGATGGTGGCATCGGTAACGATGCGATGAGCGGTGGTGACGGAAATGATACTTTCGTGGTCAATAGTGCCAGGGATAAAGTTTTGGAAAATGCTGGAAATGGTAGCGACACGGTAGTTGCATCAATCACTTATACACTGGGTGCGAATCTGGAGAATCTCACATTATCTGGATCCTATGCGTTTTTTGGGGGTGGGAATACTGCTGCGAATGTGATAACTGGCAGCGATACGGCAAATATCATTTGGGGTGGTGCGGGAGGCGATCGATTGTCCGGGATGGGAGGTGCGGATTCCCTGTTTGGTGATACAGGCAATGATGTGCTGGATGGTGGTCTGGGCAAGGACTGGATGGTTGGCGGCGCTGGTAACGACAGCTATATGTTTGGGCGTGGATATGGCAGTGACTGGATTATCGAGAATAACTCAGCGACACAGAGTAACGATAGGATTGAATTTTTGAACGGTATCAGGTCGGATCAGATCTGGTTCCAGCATAAAGGTGATAATTTGGAAGTGAGTATCATAGGCACAACAGATAAACTGATCATCCAGGACTGGTACCTTGGTTCTGAACATCTCATCGAACAATTCAAGGTTTATGACGGCATGATGCTGATGGGTGCCGATGTTGAAGCTCTCGCCACTGCGATGGCAGGGTTTGAACCACCTCCAATGGGACAAGTCGTATTGTCATCAACTCAGGAATCGATTCTGGGCCCATTGATTTCATCACTCTGGTCATAAGATTCATTATCTCTATGGCTACGAAAATATGGGAATTTGCAGTTTTACCGTTATGATTAACAGCCATGGGATTCGACCGTGCATTGATCGCAAGCTCAATCCAGAAGAAATTTTTGGTTGATTAGGCTGTCATAATTTTTACAATAAATTACTCTGATAGGGAGATACAACATGAAACTCAAACGCATACTGATTGTGGTGATACTAGCAGGTTTGCTGCCACTGATGACCGGGTGCTGGACCTTGGCGGCTGCTGGAGCGGGTGCATATGGTGGATACAAGATGAAAGAAAATGGTTATACGCTGCAGAATCCAGTCACAAAGGAAAAGAAATCGGAAAAATGATCCTTTGTGGCAGTGTCGGAGGATTCGTAATGCTGTGATACGTTAACAATATTACGAATTCTCCTTGGATTGGAAGCTTTCCAGAACCATTATCACTGCGCCAACAACAATGGCAGAGTCCGCAATGTTGAATGCAGGCCAATGATAATTACCCACGTAGAAATCGAGAAAGTCGACGACGTGTCCCAGTAGGATACGATCATACAGATTGCCCAGTGCACCGCCCAGAATCAGACTCAACGACAGGCAGAACAATTTTTCTTGCTGGTATTTACGAAGCAGAAACAGGATCAGCAGTGCAGCCACCATGGCAATACCGCTGAGAAACCAGCGTTGCCAGCCCGGTTGATCGCTAAGAAAGCTGAACGCAGCACCTGGGTTGTATGTTAGTACCAGATTGAAGAAGCTGGTGACAGGGATAATTTGACCAAACTCCAGCGTCGACTCGACCCAGAATTTACTGATCAGATCCAATGCCAGAACGAAGGAGGCGATACCAAGGCTGACAAACATTTTCATAACGCAGGTTTTCCAATAGTAATGAGGCAGGTTTACGCGTAATGACGCAGTTCACCCTGTCCAAAGAGATTGCTGATACAGCGCTGGCACAGTGTGGTGTGTTCCGCGTGCTGTCCAACATCCTCACGGTAATGCCAGCAGCGTTCACATTTTGAATGTACGCTCGGTTGTACCGAAATACTTTCTGCGGCTTCTTCTGGAGCCTGGATCAAGTTTACCTCTGAGACAATCAGTACAAAGCGCAGATCATCATCAAGCGAATTAAGTATGGCAAAATCTTCGGCATGTACGTGAATATCTACTTTAGCTGCCAGTGAAGAACCTATGTCCCCTTGTGTACGTGATTCTTCCAGTTTTTTCAGCACCTGCGAACGGAGCTCCCGGATTCTTGCCCAACGTTGCTGCTGGCTCTCGGCTTCAGGCTGTGCAGGAAAGACGTGCCAGGTTTGTAGCAAAACACTGCTGTCGGTTTCACCGGTGAAATGTTCCCAAGCTTCATCGGCTGTAAAACTGAGTATCGGTGCAAACAATCGCACCAAACCATGTGCGATGTGATAAAGCACAGTCTGAGCCGATCGGCGTGGTAAGCCTCCTGTTGCTGAGGTGTAAAGACGATCCTTGAGAATATCCAAATAAAAACCACCCAGGTCCTCTGAACAGTAGTTATGCAGTTTATGCACGACCTGATGGAATTCGTAGCGTTGATAGCATTGAATCAGGTCCTCTTGAATGGCCGAGGTGAATGCCAGCATGTAACGGTCAATTTCCAGGCAGTCATCAGTCGCTATGGAATCAGTCTGGGGATCGAAATCCGTCAGATTGGCCAGCAGGAAGCGTAATGTATTGCGAATACGCCGATAGCTTTCTACGACGCGTTTGAGGATCTCTTCGGAAATGGACAGTTCACCGGAATAATCGGTCGAAGCCACCCATAGACGCAGTATGTCTGCACCGGAAGTATCCATGACCTTTTGGGGCGCGATGACGTTACCCTTGGATTTGCTCATCTTGTGACCATTGCCATCCACCACGAAACCATGTGTAAGCAGAGCATCATAGGGTGCACGACCATCCATGGCGCAGCCTGTCAGCAATGACGACTGGAACCAGCCACGATGTTGATCCGAGCCTTCCAGGTAGAGGTCGGCGGGAAACCGAAGTTGTTCACTGGCTTTGACCACCGTGCTGTGTGTTGTTCCGGAGTCAAACCAGACATCCAGCGTATCGGTTAGCTTGCGGTAATGTTGACTGTCTTCTCCGAGCAGTTCCGCTGGTTCCAGTGCAAACCAGGCTTCGATGCCTTGTTGTTCCACTTTTTGCGCTACCTGTTCCAGTAGCTCGAGTGATCGTGGATGCAAGGCATGAGTTTCCTTGTGCACAAAAAAAGTCATGGGCACACCCCAGTTGCGCTGACGTGAGACGCACCAGTCCGGACGATTCTTAATCATCGACTCCAGACGTGCACGTCCCCATGCGGGATAAAATGCTGTTGCATCGACGGCCTGCATGGCCAGATCACGCAAGCTGGTTTTGGTTGGATGGTTTTCGTTGGTGTTGTGCAGGTTCATGCCTATGAACCACTGCGGTGTTGCGCGAAAAATGATCGGTGTCTTGTGGCGCCAGCAATGTGGGTAGCTGTGGTCGATTTTTTTCAGGCAAAACAGGTGAGCGCTCGTTTTGAGCGTATCGATGACGACATCATTCGCTTTCCAGACCGATAATCCGGCTACCAGCGGTGTGCTGGAGATGAATTGACCATTTCCGTCCACCGGGCTATCGCTAGGTAATCCGTATTGCTGACCGACAAAATAATCGTCCAGGCCATGGGCTGGAGCGGTATGGACTAGTCCTGTACCGGCATCCAGTGTGACATGTTTGCCGCAGATGATCTTGACCAGACGTGATTCGAAGGGATGATGCAAGACTAGGTGTTCCAGCATCCTACCTGTGCAAGTCGCCAGTATTTCGCCATCGAGCTCATAACGCTGCAGGCAGGATTGCTGCAATTCTTTAGCAACGATCAGCAAGCCACGTGGAGTGCGTATCAAAACATAATCGAAATCGGGATGAACGCTGACTGCTTGATTGGCCGGTAATGTCCATGGGGTGGTTGTCCAGATGAGTGCATACGCATCCATGCCAGCGGGCACGGTGATGCCGAAGATAGTGCTCAGGGCTGCATGCGCCGACGATTCAAGTTTGAATCCTACATCGATGGCTGGTGAGCTTTTGTCTTCGTATTCGACTTCGGCCTCAGCCAGTGCCGAGCCGCAATCGATACACCAGTTGACAGGTTTTTGTCCCTGATACAGAAAATCATTCTGGTAAATTTTACCGAGTGCCCGAATGATGTCGGCTTCCGTTTTAAAATTCATCGTGAGATAGGGGTTATCCCAATCGCCCAACACACCCAGGCGGATGAAATCGGCTTTCTGCCGTTCTACCTGTTCCTGTGCAAATGCTCGGCACAATGCCCGCACTTTATCGGCGGGCAGATGCTTGCCGTGTTTTTTTTCAATCTGGTGCTCGATTGGCAGACCGTGACAATCCCAACCTGGAACATAGGGTGCATCAAATCCGGACAGCGTTTTGTTCTTGATGATGATGTCCTTGAGAATCTTGTTGACGGCGTGACCGATATGAATGTCGCCATTGGCGTAAGGGGGGCCGTCATGCAGAATGAATTTAGGGCGACCTTTGCTTGCAGCACGAATTTTCTGGTACAAATTTCTACTTTGCCAGGCTTTTAGTATTTCGGGTTCCCGATTTGCGAGATTGCCTCGCATCGGGAATGGTGTGTCGAGCAAGTTAAGGGTTTTCTTATAATCTGTCATGGAAAATAAACATATCAATTAAAAGGCTGTGCATGGTTCGCAGAAATTGTCCCTGGTTGAATTGAAAAAATCCTTGGCTGCGTTGACATCTTTTTCAATTTGACTAACCAGCGTATCTATATGCGCATATTTTTCTTCATCGCGCAACTTGTGCAAGAAATCGACCTGCAAATGCTGCCCGTAAATCTCATCGTTGAAATCAAACAGATGTACTTCCAGAATCGGTTTGCCATTTTCTTGCACGGTTGGACGCACGCCTAGGCTGGCGACACCGGGTAGAACCGTGGCAGGAGAAGATGCAATCGCTCCGTGTACTGCAACTACAAAGATGCCTGAAAGTGCCGGACGAAAGTATTTCAATTGTATATTCGCTGTCGGAAAACCAATCTGCTTGCCCAATTTATCGCCATCGACAACTCTACCGCTGATGCTGTAATGTCTGCCTAACAGTTTTCTGGCTGCTGCCAGATTTCCTGATGCGAGGGCCTCGCGTATCGCAGTACTGGATACACGATGATTATCGATGGTGATGCTCGGCATGACTTCCACTTCGAATTGATTGGCGGCTGATAGGGATTGCAATAATTCGACGTCTCCTGCGCGGCGGGCACCAAAACGGAAATCATCGCCAATCAGAAGCCAGCGAACCGCCAATTCCTGTTTTAGGATACGTGTAATGAATTGCTCCGGACTGATTCGGGCAAAATCAAAATTGAAGCGACAAATGTGAATACCGTCGACATCTGCTTTTCTCAAGTATTTCATTTTTTCACGCAAGCTGGTCAGTCGTGCGGGAGCTTGATCCGGAGCAAAGAATTCACGTGGATGCGGTTCAAATGTCATGACATGTGCAGACAGATCAAGCGTTCTGGCTGCTTCCTTCAAACGTGCAAGTATGGCTTGGTGTCCCAGATGTACACCATCAAAATTGCCTATCGTAAGGGCAATGGGTGACTCGTTGCGTGTCGCCGCTTTTCGCCAAGTATGCATGTGAAAGACTGAAAAATTAGCAATTTTAACGTGATTAAAGCAAACAGGTCCAGTTTCTAGGGGAATTCCCAAGTTTGTCCGTGATATCACTCGAAGTGCTTTTAAGTTTGCTGGATTGTATTCCCAAAAGAGGTGATCGAGTCCGATTAACCGACTGTTCCAATGTTAGGCAGTTTACAATATGTCTATACTCAGTAAGTATGCTGACGTATTTCTTTTTTAGTTGAGGTAACGACATTCCATGGTAGTGCCACATCAAAGACAAGATCGCGTTCTGCAGGCATTCGCACAGATGTTGGAAAATCCGTGCATGGAGAGAATCACAGTCACAATGCTTGCGACGCAGGCTGGGGTTTCAAGGGCATCGCTATATCGTACCTTTCCAAAACGATTTCAGATGTTTGAAGCTTTGATTGAATTTATCGAGCAAACATTATTTGTACGGATCAACCAGATTCTGGAGAAGCAAGACGAGGGGGCTGCGAAAATTGAGCATCTGATACTGTTGTTACTGGGTTTTTCGAAAAAGAACCCCGGAATGACTAGGATCCTGATCAGCGATGCACTGGTTGGCGAACATCGAAACTTACAAGTACGCATTGATCAATTGCATGATCGTATTGAGGTTACACTGAAACAAGCACTGCGTTTCGCCATCACAGAGCAGCAGGTATCGGTGCGATTCGATATCACAGCGCAAGCCAATACCATGATGTGTTTTGTGATCGGTCGCTGGTATCAGTTTGTGAAAAGCGGATTCCAACGCGATCCTCTGGCTGACTGGGAAAATCAGCGACGACTGGTGTTGCCCTCCGAACTATTCAAGTGCGATGGCTAAGTTCTTTCTCAGTTGTTTTTCCCAGAGCAAACCGGACAGGCTGGATCCTTGCTGAGTTTTAATGAACGCCACTGCATGGTCAAACTATCCAGCAATAACAATCGACCACTCAGATTTTTTCCGATATTGAGCAGGATCTTGAGTGTTTCTGCAGCTTGTGTGCAACCAATGATACCGGTTAGTGGAGCAAATACGCCCATGGCCGAACAAACCATATCACGATCATCACCTTCGTTTGAATAGAGGCAGTGATAGCAGGGACTATCAGGCCGGCGCAAATCAAATACGCTGACCTGACCTTCAAACTGTATAGCTGCGCCGGATATCAGAGGTTTTTTATGGATTTGGCAGGCCTGATTAATGGCATGGCGTGTTGAAAAATTGTCACTGGCGTCGACCACGGCATCAGCCTGAGCGACCAGATCAGCTAGTTCGATTGCCGCAACATGTTTCTGAATTGCGGTCACTTTGATTTCAGGATTGATTGTTGCGAGTGATGCGCGGGCTGACAAAGATTTTGCCTGACCCAACGAGTGGTGGGTATGTACGATTTGTCGCTGTAGGTTGGTTAAATCGACCTGATCGCCATCACAGATGATCAAATGACCAACACCACTGGCTGCCAGGTAAAGGGCGGCGGGGGAACCTAGTCCACCCGCACCAATAATCAGAACATTCGATTGATTGAGTTTCTCCTGCCCCGCAATGTCAATTTGCGGCAGCAGGATATGTCGACTGTAACGGAGCAGCTGCTGATCATTCACGGTCCTGCGCGATCATCAGCTATCTGTTTCATCCGATTTCTTCTCGGAAACCGGTGGCTTGATTCCTTTGAAGTAGTTCATTGCCTGGATAAGTAATAAGTCTCCTTCGGAGCCGAATTCAACAGGTGCCTTGTCATTTTTGTTTTTATTCTTCTTGTTTTTCTTGTTGCTGGCAGATTTCTTGGTACTTTTATCCGAATCCGATTCGGATTCCAATTTTTTCTCAGATTTCTTGCCATTCGATAAGTGACGATTTAAATCCGATTCACGTAAACGTTCATCATCGCCACTATCGGTTTCATCCAGAACATCCGGTGTAATGCCTTTGGCCTGGATCGACTGACCATTTGGAGTGTAATAACGAGCCGTGGTCAGTTTGATCGCAGTGTTATTACCCAATGGCAGAATGGTCTGAACCGAGCCCTTACCAAAGGTTTGCGACCCCATTACGATAGAGCGCTTGTGATCCTGCAAGGCTCCGGCCACAATTTCCGAAGCGGATGCCGAACCCCCGTTGACCAGTGTGATCATGGGGACGGTTTTCGCTGCTGCGGGCAATCCTTTCAGAAAGTCTTCATCGGGACCACGCAGATAGTATTCCGGATTGGCGTGCAATTTCATTTTGGCATCAGGACTGCGACCTTCGGTATAGACAACCAGGGCATTTTCAGGAAGAAAAGCGGCAGATACGGCGACTGCTCCATTGAGCAAGCCCCCCGGATCGTTACGTAAATCCAGAATCAAGCCTTTCATGTCATTGGAGTGTCCGGCGAATAGTGTTTTGATGGCTTGCGCCAGATTTTCCCCGGTTTGTTCCTGAAACTGGGTAATGCGGATATAGGCATAACCCGGTTCGATCATTTTTGATTTGACGCTTTGAATTTTTATGATATCCCTGATCAGATTGAATACCAGTGGCTCGGTTTCTCCTTCGCGAACAATGGTGATCTTGATCGATGTATTGGGCTTGCCGCGCATCAGTTTGATGGCATCATTCAATGTCATGCCCTTGACCACGGTATCATCCAGCTTAACGATTAGGTCACCGGTTTTGATGCCGGCACGGAAAGCCGGGGTGTCTTCAATCGGGGATATGACTTTGACGACTCCGTCCTCCATGGTAACTTGAATGCCTAGTCCACCAAATTCGCCCTGTGTTCCAATTTGTAACTCTTTGTAATCATCTTTGTCGAGATAGGAGGAATGTGGGTCCAAACCTACCAACATGCCATTGATGGCTTCGGTGATGAGCTTCTTGTCTTCTACTGATTCCACATAATCACTTTTTATGCGACCGAAAACCTGGGCAAATGTGCGTAATTCATCTATCGGCAGTGGGTGAATTGCTTCTATGTTGTCTTTCTTGGCAATGGCAGAAAAATTCAAACTGAGCATCATTCCCGCAACTAAACCAATTAGCAGTAAACCTGTTTTCTTAATTGCACTACTCATGACACTATCTCCGCACTGATCAAATGTATAAAAATTACTAGTCTACTCGATTGTTATCCATGTCATCGGATCAATAGGCTTGCCTTTGTGCCGAAGTTCAAAATACAAACCCGAGTCCGAATCGCCATCACTATTGCCGACGGTGGCAATTGTATCGCCTCCACGTATGTGGGCGCCTACTTGTTTTAACAGTGTCTCATTATTGCCATAGAGACTCATGAATCCATTACTATGGTCCAGAATGATCAGATTTCCAAATCCTCTCAACCAATCCGCAAAAACGATCGTTCCATCGGAGATGGCCTTGACTTCATTACCACTGTCTGACCGGATGAATAATCCTTTCCATGTCACATGCTTACCTGACCGTTGACCACCAAAACGGTTCATTAGTTTCCCGCGCACCGGTAAATTGAGTTTTCCTTTCAGCGCAGAAAATGGCGCGCCAGTGATCGAAGCATCCGGAAGCTTGTTATTGATGACATTATCCTTGGATTTCTTTTCCAACAACAATTTGTTCAGTTCATGAACCAGTTCCGTCAGACGTTTCTCATCACCTTGAAGTTTATTGATTTCGCGTTGCTGTTGTGTGATTTGACCTGATATTTGGCTGAGTAAAACCTGGTGCTTGCTTTTTTCATGCTCTAGCATCTTTTGTTGTGCAGCAGATTCAACACGCAGGAGACTGATAGCCTGTTTCTTCTGTTGACTTTCAATTGCAAGCATGCGAACTTGGGATTGATGCATTTGAAGCTGTTCAATGGCGTTGGTTCGGTCACGGGCAATCTGATCAAAATAATGAATGTCGCGCATCAATTGATTGGGGTCATCCTGATTTAAGATCAATTTTAAGTAATTCGAGGTCTGATGCGACACCAAATATTGATGATAAATCAGTTTATCTAGTTGATGTTGTTCAGTTCCGATACTTTTCCTGAGTTGATTAAATTGTTCTTCGAGCTGTGCCAGTGCACTTTTAGCCTGTAAATCACTTTCTTTGATTATTGCCAATTTCTGCTGCATGGACCGGATATTACGTTCGACTTCCGCTAGGGCATCAGATGTTTTGTTTCTGGTAATTTCTTTTTCAGCCAGGTCTTTTTGAAGAGCCTGAATACGCTCACGCAGTGATTTAAGATTCTGTTGATTATCTGATACAGCTATTGCAGATTGCCATAATGCTAGCAAACTACAAAGAAGCATCAGTTTGAACAATCGAGAGCGAGCAAAACAAACTGATTTTGACTCACTTGTCATCATTGATCGACTGTATGGCGCGCATTTGATATCGTCAAATTTTTATTTGCAAGTCAACCGATTTTATGATTTTGATTTTCCTTGATTGGCTACAAGTTGCATGGCTTCCTGGATTTCAGCAGGGTCACCAAGATAATAGCTCTGGATTGCACCCATGTTGTCATCCAATTCATACACCAAAGGGATGCCAGTCGGGATGTTGTAATCTAGAATTTCTGCTTCACTCATATTGTCGAGATATTTGACCAGCGCCCTTAACGAATTACCGTGCGCAGCGATAATCACTTTCTTGCCCGCCTGAACTTGAGGAGCGATTGCGGTATTCCAGTAGGGTAAGAAACGGTCCACTGTATCCTTAAGACATTCAGTCAACGGTATTTCATCGGGATTCAGATCTCTGTATCGAGGATCAGTTCCAGGATAGCGGGCGTCTTCGGGTGTGAGTGAAGGTGGTCTCGAGTCATAGCCGCGACGCCATAGTAACACTTGCTCATCACCATATTTTGCAGCGGTTTCAGCCTTGTTCAATCCCTGAAGAGCACCGTAATGTCTTTCATTCAATCTCCAGGAATGATGAATCGGAATCCACATTTGATCCATTTCATCAAGGGTTATCCAGAGTGTGCGAATAGCGCGTTTGAGTACTGAAGTGTAGGCGATGTCGAAGGAATAACCTTGTTTCTTGAGGAGTTGTCCTGCTTTTTGGGCCTCTAATATGCCTTGAGGAGTTAAATCAACATCAGTCCAGCCGGTAAATCGATTTTCTTTGTTCCAAGTGCTTTCTCCGTGGCGCAGGAGAATAATTTTCTTCATATATTTGCTTTTGTGAAATGTAAGGGGGCAGAAACTAAAAACCTGTGACATTTTATTATATTTTGATGGAGAATGCAGCATCTAGCTGATTCTTTATGTGAATATAACCTGCAAGGTGTCTCATTTGAGGAGAATTACTTGATGTTGTGTTGTCTTTGTTAAAATACGTGCAGAGAATTCGGGATGGAATTGAAGTGTTTCTGTCGAGATTGAGAGAATTAATATCAAGACGAAAATCAATGATGTTATTATCCTGAAGCTTTTTGGGATTGAAAAGTCAGGTTGCTTTTCTTTTTTTGAAATTTTGTAATTTAATTGAGTAGTTAGAACTGTATGGAATTATCTTTTTTGCAAGATCACTTTCTTTTTAAGCTAGAAAATATGTTGTTTGCCATTGCGGCAGTTGTAAGCGGATTGTTGCTGTTATGGTCAATGGTAACGCAGCGAGGTATCAAGGAAGTTGATACACGTGTTGCAGTGCAGCTGATCAATTATCAGGATGCTGTCATTCTTGATGTTAGGGATGATGGCGATTACATCGCTGGGCACTTACCAAATTCGAAACATATACCTTCCCAAAAGATTGAAGAACGGTGGGTTGAGTTACAGAAATTCAAGGATAAACCCATAGTAGTCATATATCCTGGAGGTATCCGGTCAAATCATCCGAGTTTGGTTCTGAGAAAAAATGGATTTGCGCAAATTTTTAACCTGATGGGTGGAATTGATTCTTGGAAGCGCGCTAACTTGCCAATTGTAAAACGGTAGTATCATGAGCAGGATAGTCATGTATACCACTGGTTTTTGCCCTTATTGCAAAATGGCAGAAAGCTTGTTGCTTTCCAAAGGTGCTAAGGAAATCGAAAAAATCCGAGTTGATCTAGAGCCCGAGCAACGTGGTTTGATGATGGAAAAAACCGGGCGTCGTACGGTTCCGCAGATTTATATCGGCGATAGGTATGTTGGTGGCTATGACGACTTGGTGAAACTGGATCAGGCTGGTGAATTGACGGCACTCCTTGCGATCTAGTGGTTTCATGGTTTTGAGGTTACTGTGATAAACTTTTATTTTGGTGAAATATATGAATGATCAGCAACAACCTGTATTTGCAATAGAAAAAATCTATGTTAAAGACTTGTCATTGGAAATACCGAATGCTCCCAATATTTTTCTAGAACGGGATACGCCAGAAATCAATATGCAACTTGGGAGCAAAAATGAAAGTATTGAAGATGGTCTCTATGAGGTTTTGCTGACTGTTACGATTACGGCCAAGATAAAAGACAAGATCATGTTTATTGTAGAAGCGCAGCAAGCCGGTATTTTTCGTATCCGCAATGTGGCAACTGATGAGATGGACCCGGTTCTGGGTATTGGCTGTCCAAATATTCTTTTTCCATATCTGCGGGAAGTGGTATCGGATATCGTAACGCGGGCAGGATTTCCTCCGGTCATACTGAGTCCAGTTAATTTTGAGGCCATATATCAACAAAAGAATGCCGAGATAAGTACAAACTAAGTTGTATGCCTCTTAAAACCCATACTGCTGGCGATATGATGAAAATAATCCCTGATTCCTTTCAAATTCTTTTTTTAGGAAAAACACTGAGATTATTTTGTCTGTGTTTCTTATTTAGTTCGTCTCATGTTAATGCGCAGCTCGAATTTCTGTCAGTGAATGAAAATGCTGTTGTAATGTACGACGCGCCGTCATTGAAGGCGGATAAGTTATTTGTGGTTGGTCTGCACTTTCCTGTCGAAGCTATCGTTCACGTTGAAGGCTGGGTTAAGGTTCGTGATAGTAGTGGTAGTCTCGCATGGATCGAAAAAAAGTTTTTAAGTGATCAGAAATACGTCATTGTCACGACTGCTGTTGCCGATGTGCATCAGTCTACTGATATTTATTCTCCAGTTGTGTTTCAGGTCGTTGAAAATGTAATTCTGGAATGGCTGGATTCTGATACTGACGGGTGGGTCAAGGTGCGCCATAAAAATGGTAATAGCGGATTCGTCAGAACCAATCAGGTCTGGGGTTCATGAGAATTGCGATTTTAGGCGCGGGAGCTTGGGGATCCGCGCTGGCAATCAGTTTGTCTGCACGTCATCAGATCAATTTGTGGACCAAGGATTCGGATCATGCGACTGAAATGCGACGAGAGCAGACAAATCGCAGGTTTCTGCCAGACTTTGTACTCTCGAAGTCTATTCAAATCACTTCTGTTTTGCCTGAGGCACTGGATGCCGCTGAGTTGACTCTCGTTGTAGTACCTATTGTTGGTTTTCGTGATACCCTCAGATCGGTGTTGGAATGCAAGCCCGAGTTGCCCATTCTATGGGGTTGTAAAGGATTCGAGCTAGAGACATGTCACTTGCCACATCAGATTGTGAGTCAGGTTTATGCCGAAAGGTTACCTTCTTGTGGAGTATTGTCTGGTCCAAGCTTTGCTGAAGAAGTTGCTCGTGGTTTGCCTACGGCATTGACCCTGGCATCAACAGAAGCCGACTTTGCTCAAGTAATTGCAAGTGAATTGCATCATTCGCGTCTTCGAATCTATACCAGTGATGATGTTATTGGAGTGGAAACGGGGGGGGCAATAAAAAATGTCATCACGATAGCGGCAGGAATTTCGGACGGTATTGGTTTTGGACATAATGCAAGAGCCGCGTTGATTACACGTGGATTGATGGAAATTACCCGGCTCGGGCTTAGCTTGGGAGGGGACATGAAAACTTTTATGGGGTTGGCCGGTTTGGGAGATCTCATTCTCACTTGTACGGGGGATCTTTCGCGTAACAGACAAGTCGGATTGATGCTGGCTGAAGGAAAGACGTTGGATGAAATCTTGAGGGAACTTGGACATGTGGCTGAGGGGGTGTATACAGCCAAATCAGCCTTGGAGTTAGGCATGCGTTTACATGTCGATATGCCAATTACAAAAGCTGTTTGTAGCATATTAAATGAGGAAATATCGGCTCGTGAGGCGGTAGAAGTGTTGTTAAATCGCGAACAAAAATCTGAAATCTATTGATTCATAAATTTAAGGATTGGGCTCGAGTAATTTATTGAATAAATGATTAGTTGATTGTTTTTTATAACTAAATGGCTGGCGATAAAATTGCTTGGGTGTTTTTTGTATCATGAGATCAATCAGTTGATGAAAGCGGAAAGCCTTTATTTGCTTGACCGAGCGCTGGCAGCTTGATATAAGAGCGTTTGCAGTGCTTGCTTGTGATTTAATTACCATTAACTTAGAAGGGGAATTATATGAACAAATCCGAACTTATCGAAGCTATCGCAAAGTCAGCTAAAATTTCCAAAGCATCTGCAGGTAG
Organism: Nitrosomonas sp.; assembly: GCA_024282035.1. Lineage (GTDB taxonomy): Bacteria > Pseudomonadota > Gammaproteobacteria > Burkholderiales > Nitrosomonadaceae > Nitrosomonas. Next base: position 397 of record JAMWZR010000042.1, on the reverse strand, counting down.
TGCGTTGGATGGTGCATTATCTGCAATAAAGGGAGCGCTTAAAAAGAATGAGAGTGTTACTTTGGTCGGATTTGGAACATTTAAAGTGGGCACAAGAGCAGCGCGAACTGGCCGCAATCCCCGTACTGGCGCTGCCATAAAAATCAAAGCAGCTAAAGTTCCTAAATTCAGTGCTGGTAAAGCGCTCAAAGATGCAGTAAACTAGCGGACTTTGTGAACGGGTGCTTAGCTCAGCTGGTAGAGCGTCGCCCTTACAAGGCGAATGTCGGCGGTTCGATCCCGTCAGCACCCACCAGTTCACAAACCCTACACGCTAGTTTTAGGAGTGGTAGTTCAGTTGGTTAGAATACCGGCCTGTCACGCCGGGGGTCGCGGGTTCGAGTCCCGTCCACTCCGC
>JAMWZR010000005.1 GCA_024282035.1 Nitrosomonas sp. | reverse complement strand
TCATCGTCGTGATAATCTCTACCTTGCAGTTCTTAAATTATTACGCCTAAACCCGCTTTAACTTCCTAAGACCCTTGGCAATATAGAATCTGAGAAATCAAATTTAACTAACAACCATACCCATTTTAAAGATGGGTAGATACATGGCGACAACCATCCCGCCAATCAGTGATCCCAGCACAACCATGATGATGGGTTCCATCAGACTGGAAAGCGCGGCAACTGCATCATCGACTTCGGCTTCGTAGAAATCAGCAATTTTACTTAGCATGGAATCCAGTGATCCGGACTCTTCACCGATTGCCACCATTTGTATGACCATGGTTGGAAAAACATTGGTATTGGCCATCGAAGCCATCAGACTGTTACCAGTGCTGACTTCAACTTGAATGTTCTTGGTTGCTTCATAGTAAATGAAATTTCCAGCCGCACCTGCAACGGAATCCAGTGATTCCACCAATGGTACACCTGCTGCAAACATCGTCGATAGTGTTCGGGACCAGCGTGCGATAGTAGCCTTACGGATCACTTCACCCAAAATAGGCAGTTTGAGTGCCAGGCGATCGATATAACGCTGCATGGCGACAGAACGCTTCCATGTATAAAAGAAGGCATAGATAGCGCCACCCAAGACGCCCAGTATCATCCACCAATAAGCCACGAAGAAATCGGAAATCGTCATGATCAGTAGCGTTGGAGCCGGTAATTCAGCGCCAAATCCTTCGAATAGATCCTTGAACGATGGAATGACAAAAATCATCATCAAAGCGGTAATGATAAATGCCACTACGATGATTGAAATCGGGTAGAAAAGTGCCGCCTTGATCTTGCTCTTGATAGCTTGAATTTTTTCTTTATAGGTGGCCAGACGATCCAGCAAGGTATCCAGGATACCTGCAGCCTCGCCGGCTCCGACCAAATTACAGAACAGTGCGTCGAAGTAGAGCGGATATTTGCGAAATGCATCGGCCAGATTGCTACCGGTTTCCACATCGGTTTTGATGTCCAGTAGCAGTTTGCTGACTGCGCGATTGCTATGTCCTTTGCCGACAATATCAAAAGCCTGCAATAGGGGTACACCCGATTTCATCATGGTGGCCATCTGCCGTGTGAAAAGGGTAATGTCTTTGTCAGTGATCTTGCCGCCAGTGGGGAGTTTCTTGATTTTATTGACTTTGATGCCCTGGCGTCGCAATGTGGAAGTGATGATGACGGTTCCAGCTGCGCGCATTTCACCTCTTATTGCCTTGCCATTTTTGTCTACGCCTTCCCAGGAGTAGTTATCTTCTTTGACTTTCTTGTCTACTGTTGCGGATACACTTGCCATTGCGAGTTCCTCAGAAACTGAAAATTGCATGATCTGAAAATTCGAATTGCTCGGCGCCATTGGGGCTAGGCCAGCAGTGCCGCAACAATTGAAATGTGCGGAGTCTAACGGCAGAAATGATTCAATTTTTAGGACTGAGGGATCGGTTTTGTCAATTCTTTTGAAGATCCGCCCGCGCTGACTTGATGCCTTCTTCAACCGTTGGATACAGTAACTGGATGCCGAACTCCTTTTTCATTCGTGTATTGATCAGTCTTCTCGATTCCTTCATGAATGAGAGCATGCTTGGTGAAATCTGTTTACTGGCTTCGTTCCTCGGAATCCGCGGTGGGCGCGGCAAGTCAAAATAATCGGCGACTAGGTCAAAATAGGTTCCCATTTTTAAATGGGAATCATCGCAGGTGTGATAGATTCTGCATGGTTTGGCGTAGTGTATGGATGCACAAATGATTCTCGCCAGATCATCAGCATGAATATGATTGGTGTAGCAGTCATCGGTTTCCTGAAGAGCCGGCAGTTTGTCTTTTAAGCGTACCAGTGGCAACCTGTTTGCTGCATAAATACCAGGTACGCGCAAAATAGAAATGGTGACATGATTGCGCTTTCCCCATGCACGAATTTGTCTTTCTGCGTCAACACGCCTGCTGGCACGGTCACTTTCAGGGTGAATGGGGTGTGTTTCGTCGATAAGGGCACCATGGCAATTGCCATAGACTCCGCTGGTACTGATATAGATCAGTCGTTGTGGTAGAATCGACGCCTGTCTCGTGGCCCGATGATTGAGTGCTGATAGCAGATGAGTGGTTCGCTGATCGTGTGATCCCTGATTGGCAGGAGGTGCGAGGTGAATGATGATTTGTGCAATGCCTGCAAGTTTCTCAAGACTTTCTGGATGATCCAAATTTCCGTGAATGGGTATAATGCCACGTGATCGCAATAGCGAAGCGTTTTCGCGATTCCGGCATAAACCGATAATGCGGTAATGTTTGTGCAGCAAAGGGGCAGTTCGCAGTGCTATATCTCCGCAACCGACAAGTAACAATGTTTTTTTCTTCATAATATTTCTGTTTAATTATCTCGACTGTCATTCATGTCGCATCAAGTCCTCATTCAGCCCAGCGGGCAAACTCTGCATGTAGAAACGGGAGAAACAATACTTGAAGCTGCTCTGCGCGAAGGCTTCTCAATGCCCTATGGTTGCCGGAATGGTTCGTGCGGTATCTGTAAAGGCAGAATCATACAGGGAAGCGTCGATTACGGGCAGTATAATCCCGAGACGTTAACCGAGGCCGAAAAGCAAGCGGGTCAGGCCTTGTTCTGTTGTGCATCTCCAATCACGGATCTGATCATCGAATGTCGTGAAATCAGCGCGATAAAGGACATTGAAATCAAAACGCTGCCATGTCGTGTACAAAAATTGGAACTCGTTGCATCCGATGTCATGATTATTTATTTGAAGCTTCCGGTCAATCAGCGCCTGCAATTTCTCGCTGGACAATACATCGATATTTTGCTCAAGGATGATAAACGCCGCAGTTTTTCATTGGCCAATGCACCTCATGATGATGAGTTTCTACAGCTGCATGCTCGAAATTATCCGGGTGGAGCATTTACCGAGCATGTGTTTACACGCATGAAGGTCAAGGATATGTTGCGATTCACCGGACCTCTCGGTTCATTCTTCTTGCGCGATTCTGATGACAGCACACCGATTATTTTCTTGGCAAGCGGTACCGGTTTTGCACCTATCAAAAGTATACTGGAGCATGTCTTTTTTCAGGAAAATCATCGTGGCCAACACAAACAGATGATTCTCTATTGGGGGGGGCGTGTCAAAGCTGATTTATACCTGATGAATCTCGCTGATGAGTGGCAGCAGCAGTACAGCAATTTCAAGTTTATCCCTGTTTTATCTGAACCTTTACCCATGGATAACTGGACGGGAAGAACGGGATTGGTTCATCAGGCAGTAATGCAGGATTATCCGAGTCTTGCGCATCATCAGGTGTATGCATGCGGCTCACCGCTTATGGTGAAAGCCGCTTATCAGGATTTCACTACGCAGAATCAATTACCCAAGGATGCCTTCTTTTCGGATGTTTTTACACCTTCAAGCAGCTAACCCTTGGGAAATTGCAACATAGAAATGATTTAACTCAATTGCTTGAGTGTCAATTCAAGTCCTTGATTGTAATGATTCATGGCTTCGTCGTGCTTACCCAATTTTTCATTTAGCTGTGCCAGGGCGAAATGCGCCTTGTGTCCAGGCTCAACCGATAAACTGGCTTCAAGATAACTCTGTGCTTTACCCCAGAGTTCACAGTAGGTACACAGTTTACCTAGTGTCAGTAGCAGTTGAGCATTGTTGGGTTGAGACTTGAGCCAGACTTCTGCACATTCGATCTGCCGATTGACATGGTAATCAAGGCATTCGGCATACAGTTCGATCAATTCGGTATCCCAGGTGATAGGTACATTTTGTTCGATGATTTGATGAGCCGAAGTGCAACTACCAGCAGTGATATAGGCACGAGCAGCGGCAACTGATAGCTTGCTGTCCATTTTCTCCAGCGGTGAGATGTGTTGCCAGTAATGATTCAATGATTGTAAGTCGGATGCCTTGGCTTTTAAATTCGCTATTTGTGCATCATGTCGCAATTTTTTTACTACTGTTTTATTGGTAGAAGTCCGTTTTGCGAGCATCTCTGTCAGTTCCAGCACTGCATCCCAGTTCTTGGCTTGCTGTTGCGCAAGTAATTCAATTTGCAAAGCAGCAGATGGCTGTAGTCCTCCACCCGCATAGACTGACTTCAGTGTTTCAAGTGCTTCTGAATAAAAACCATCCTTGAGCAGAAATTCGGCCTGGGTTATTTGGCACAACGATTTATCCTTGGATGCCTTGTCCAATGCTGTCGAAATGTATTGATCGCGGAGTGTGGTTTCGCCCATTTCATCGGCGGATCGAGCAGCAATGACAGCGCTGATGGAAGCGACAAGAGGAGAATCTGAAAGTCTCAGAGCGACTGAGGCATTTTTTCTGGCCTTGGCAAAATCACCTTCAAAGTAGGCTTTGAGTCCCGTTGCCAGCATTTCATCGGTTTTTTTATGGCGATGCCGTTGATTGAACCCCAGAATGCCCAGAATGAATCGGACTAGAAAGTAGAAAACAAAAAAAGCGGCAATTGCACCAATGATGAAATGATCCAGAGTTAATTCCAACTGGTGGGGTGGGACCGACAACAGCACATGACCGGTGGTATGTTTTGCGGCGAGTGTCACAGCTACAGCAGCAGCAAAAAGCGCCAATAGCCAGAGTATCAGTTTCATAAATTCTCCTCGTTACGGTAGAGTCAATAATTAACAATATTCATCGTGAACTAATTGCATGGGAGCCGAATGATGATTGAATGCAGGCGACATGCAGGTCTACCTGTTAAAAAATGAGTTGCTATTTTCATATACGACTTCTCAGGCTGCTTTGACTTGTGTCACGAATCGAAATACATTTTTAGGCTTTCCAGTAATCCTTTGTCGCCATCAGAAGTTGTTTGTACAATTTTTTTCAGACCAAGTTCTTTGGCTATTTGAGCAATACGCGCATGAACAGTAAAAACTGGAGTATTTTTGAGTAATTGTTGGCCAACCGTACCTATTATGTCAAATAAATTATGCAACCCTTCAGAACTGGTAATGATCACAGCATCAATTTTTCCTGTTGACCAGACCTGCATGAGTGTCGTGGTATCCATGTCACTGGGTTTTTTGCGCAGATAACACTCAGCGTATTCGACAGTAGCGCCCCTTTGTGACAATGTTTCACCCAATAGCTGTCGTCCGCCTCGGCCGCGAAAAATAACTACACGTTGATTTGTCATGTTTTGTAAGTCAGCGGACTTGAGTAGGGACTCGCTGTCGAATTGATCGTTAGGGATGAGCACATCAGCAATACCATGCTGTTTCAGGGCGGCCGCACTGCCTTTTCCAACTGCGGCCACTTTTAGATCGATTGGAAACTCCCCGTGCTTATTGATCAGATTCATGGCTTTTTCGACTGCATTGGGACTGACAAAAATGGCCCAATTGAATTGATCGAGCCGATGAGCGAGTTCGATTAGATGGGTTGGATCTGGAATATCCGTGATTTCAAGAACCGGAAATAAATAAGGATTGCCTCCTGCAGCACGAATGCCTTCGGCGAGGGCCGCGGCTTGATGGATCGGACGAGTGACGAGAATAGTAATGCCGGCAAGTCGAACAGGGGTGGTCAAGGTTATTTCCAGCCGTCCTCGGTTACTATACTGGCTAAGATTTTGTCAGCGCCATGCTTGATTAGCATTTCAGCTAACTGTTGACCAAGAGCAATGCCATTTTCAGGTTGGCCAGATAGCTTATCACTCACCATGCGTGTACCATCGGGGTGAGCAACAAAACCTCGCAATTGCAGTTTGTCCTCGATGATTTCGGCGAATGCGCCCAAAGGAACCTGGCAGCTGCCGCCAAGAACCCGACTCATGGCTCTTTCTGCTTCAACGCAGTTTGCTGTTTGTGTGTGATGCAGGGGGCGCAGTAATTCGACCAAATCCGGGCGATCATCCCGGCATTCGATTCCCAGAGCGCCCTGACCGACAGCGGGCAGGCTTTGTTCAGGGGCTAACAATGCTGTGATACGGTGAGACAGTTCAAGGCGTTTCAGGCCTGCGGCTGCCAGTATGATAGCAGCATATTGATCTTCATCCAGTTTGCGTAAGCGAGTCTGCACATTTCCTCTCAGGGGGTGTACCTGAAGATGAGGGAATTGGGCGCGTAATTGGCTTTCACGGCGTAAACTCGATGTGCCGACAATGCTGCCTTCAGGCAGATCATTTAATCCGTTGTATTTATTGGAAACAAATGCATCACGTGGGTCTTCGCGTTCCGTTATGGCAGCTAACTGGAATCCCTCGGGAACGTTCATCGGCATGTCTTTCATCGAATGTACTGCAATATCGGCTCGACCATCTTCCAGAGCTTGCTCTAGTTCTTTGATAAACAATCCCTTTCCGCCAATCTTGGATAGAGATTGATCCAGGATCTGATCGCCGCGCGTTGTCATCCCGAGTATGCTGACTTCAGTTTGCGGGTATAATTCGTTCAAACGGCTCTTGATATGCTTGGCTTGCCACATGGCGAGCAGGCTTTCGCGAGAAGCAATGGTAATTTTCTGAGGCAGTAATAGTGAATTGGGCATGAATCTAAAATGAAAAAAATACAAGAAAATCTAAATGGCAAGCATTCTATCACGGTCGATAGCGACTTGGCTTATGGCATGTGTGTATGTTTTTTTGTGTCGTAGGTGAGACGTGATGGGTACGATAAATCCAGAAAATTCGATTTTTCATGATGATACACTGGTAGACAAGGATCTGCCGTTGCGTGAAGACATCCGCTTATTGGGGCGCATGCTGGGTGATACACTCAGGGAACAGGAAGGGGAAACGGCTTTCGAGCTGGTTGAAAGCATACGCCAAACGGCCATACGGTTTCATCGAGATCAGGATCCTCAGGCACGACAAGAATTGGATAAATTGCTGAATGGATTGAGCAATCGCAACATCATCCCTGTGGTGCGTGCATTTAGCTACTTTTCACTGCTTTCAAATATTGCCGAGGATGTTCATCATAATCGGCGAAGACGCGCGCATCTGTGCGCTCATTCACCTTTGCAAGCAGGAAGTGTGACGCTTGCTCTTGATCGAATCCTTAAGAATTCGGATGGTATTGCTGCATTGACCGAATTTTTCGGCAAGGCCGTCGTGTCTCCGGTGTTGACTGCACATCCGACCGAAGTTCAGAGAAGAAGCATTCTGGATTGCCAGCTAACGATCGAACGATTGTTAAAGGAACGTGCACGCACTCAGCTTACGCCCAATGAATTGCGACACAATGAAGAGGACATACGGGCTACTATCCAGATATTGTGGCAAACACGCATGTTGCGGCCTTCACGCTTGTCTGTGTATGACGAGATTGAAAACGGCTTGGCCTATTACAGTTATACCTTTCTGACAGAAATTCCCTATGTCTATGCCAAGATAGAAGATTTTCTGGAGCGTAAGGTGAGCGGGAATGCTCCTCGAGTAACCTCGTTTTTGCGAATCGGTAGCTGGATTGGAGGCGACCGGGACGGTAATCCTTTTGTAACCCATGACGTCATGCAGCGTGCTGTCGAACGGCAGTTCTCAGTGGTGATGGATTTTTACCTGGATGAAGTCAGGAGAATTGGTCGTTCCATGAGTATCACCGAGCGTTTGGTACAAGTCAGCGAAGAAGTCAGAAAGCTGGCCGAGGCAGCACCGGATATCCCGAATCGATCGGATGAGCCCTATCGACGTATTTTTCTCAGTTTTGCTGCGCGCCTAGTTGCAACCTGTCACCGGTTGGGCTATCAGGTCATGCCTCATGATCCCGTGGCATCCGCGGAGCCTTATGCAAGTAGCAGTGAGTTTCTGCGTGATCTCGATGTCATCATCGCATCGCTAAAACAGCATAAATCCCATTGGATTGCACGTGGTGCTTTGAGGGATTTGCGACGTGCTGTTGATGTGTTCGGTTTTCATCTCGCGCCGCTGGATATGCGGCAGCATAGCAAAATTCATGAGCAAGTGGTGGCGGAGCTGTATGAGCTAGACACAGGTGGCAAGGATTATCTGCAAATGAGTGAAGCCGAGCGGATTCGTTGGTTGCTGGCGCAGATTCAGCAGCCGCGCAATATGCGCTCGGCTTATGACACATGTTCCGAGATTGTGCAAAGTGAATTGCAGATCTTGCAGAGTGCGGCTGAAGTTCACCGCAAATTCGGTAGTGCTGCAATGCCGAATTATATTATTTCGATGACCACCGGCATCGTTAATGTGCTGGAGGTGGCCCTGATGTTGCAGGAGGTGGGATTGCTGCAGACAGGTGATAACCCTGAGCTTAGTCTCAATATCATTCCATTATTTGAAACCATCACCGATTTGCGCAGTTGTGGCGCTATCATGGATCAGCTGTTTGCACTGCCTTATTATCGTCGGATGTTGGTTTCTCGTGGAAATGTACAAGAAGTCATGTTGGGGTATTCCGATAGCAATAAGGATGGTGGATTTATCACATCCAACTGGGAGATTTATAAAGCCGAAATCGATCTGACCCGGGTTTTTGCCAAACACGGAGTCGAACTGCGATTGTTTCATGGTCGCGGCGGTACGGTTGGTCGAGGAGGAGGACCAAGCTATCAGAGTATACTGGCGCAACCTCCCGGAAGTGTTAATGGCCAAATAAGGGTGACGGAGCAAGGCGAGGTAATCAGCAGCAAATATGCCGAACCTGAAATCGGGCGCAGGAATCTGGAAACGCTTGTGGCCGCAACGATGGAAGCTACGTTGTTGACACACGATTCAATTGGCGCGAATGCCGATCGCTACTATCAGGCCATGGAAGCTTTATCTTCTGCTTCGTTTTCAGCCTATCGCGATCTGGTCTATGAGACTCCTGGATTCAAGGAATTCTTTTTGGAATCCACTCCAATACGGGAAATGGCAGGATTGCATATTGGCAGTCGACCTCCATCGAGAAAGAATTCCGACTCGATAGAAGATTTGCGGGCTATTCCCTGGGTATTCAGCTGGAGTCTGAGTCGTATGATGTTGCCAGGATGGTATGGTTTTGGTCATGCTGTTGAGGCCTTTGTTAAAGAGGGAGACTCTAATGGGCAAGGACTCGAGTTGTTGCAGGAGATGTATCAGCAGTGGCCCCTGATGCAGACCTTGCTTTCCAATATTGACATGGTGTTGGCCAAGACTGATATGGGTATTGCTTCGCGTTATGCTGAACTGGTGAGTGACATCGCATTGCGTGAGAAGATTTTTGGTCACATCAATGAAGAATGGGAACGGAGCAGGAAGTGGTTATTAGCCGTGACAGGACATGCTGAGCTGTTGGAGGATAACCCGACACTGGCGCGCGGTATCCGCAATCGAATGCCCTATATCGATCCGCTGAATCATCTGCAAGTGGAGTTGATACGTCGTTACCGTTCTGGCGAGGAGGGCGAAGATGTCAAGCCATCCATTCATCTGACTATCAATGGTGTGACTGCAGGGTTGCGTAACAGCGGGTAGTTGTTGTCATGAGTATTATCAATTTTCATTCGGGTGGAGGAAAATCTGTGTGGTTTAAACGGTTTTTTGTGGCGCTACTCATCATGCTGCCATGGATGTCGGCTTGGTCCGCCTTGCCGATTCAGCAATGGCAGACATCTTCCGGTGCGAAAGTGCTTTTTGTTGAGAATCATGATCTGCCGATTCTGGATGTCAGCGTGGAGTTTGGCGCAGGTAGTAGCATGGATACGGCGGAAAAATCCGGATGTGCTAACTTGGTGCGACACCTCCTTAATCTTGGAGCAGGTGGATTGTCAGAAGATCAGATTGCGACCAGCCTGGCTGATGTGGGTGCGCAATTGCATCATCATTTCGATCAGGATCGTGCAGGAATTGCATTGCGCACGCTCAGTAGCGAACGAGAACGCAAACAGGCACTCGATGTCATGACTCGTATGGTTCAGCGCCCGGAGTTTCCACAGGAAGTGGTGGAAAGAGAAAAAGCCCGTATTGTTCAGAGCATTAGGGAGTCAAGCACCAAGCCAGATTATATTGCGGATCGTGAACTCACAAAGTTGCTGTATGGAACCCATCCCTATGGTCTGAATGACAGTGGTGAGATCGAGACGGTCAGTGCATTGCAGCGTAAAGACTTGCTTAGCTTTTACCAATCCAATTATGTTGCCCGGAATGCGGTGGTGGTCATCATAGGTGACGTCAATCGGACTGAAGCGACAGCAGTCGCGGAATCATTGACCGCGCAATTGCCAGCAGGCGGGCATCAGTTTGGTGTTGCTGCTGTGTCGTTACCCGAGCCGGCTACGAAACGCATTGCACATCCGGCATCGCAAAGTCATATTCAGTTGGCCTACCCTGGCTTGCGCCGGGGGGATCCGGATTACTTTACGCTGCTGGTGGGTAATCATATTCTGGGAGGGGGCGGTTTTGTTTCTCGCTTGATGGAGGAAGTCAGGCAGCAGCGTGGCCTGGCGTATAGTGTCAGTAGCTTTTTTTCTCCTTTCAAGGAACAAGGGCCTTTCCTGATTGGTTTGCAGACGAAGAAAGAGCAGTCGGAAGAAGCCTTTGCCCTGACCAAACAGGTGCTTAAGGATTTTGTGGAAAAAGGGCCGACCGAACAGGAACTGGTCGCGGCCAAACAAAATATCATCGGCGGATTTCCACTGCGGATCGATAGCAATAACAAGATTCTGGGTTTCTTGGCCATGATTGGTTTTTATGGATTACCGCTTAGTTACCTCGATGATTATTTGGTTGCGGTGGAAGCGGTTACCGTAGATCAGGTTCGACAAGCGTTTCAGCGGCGCGTCAAGCCAGACGGGATGGTGGCAGTGATAGTCGGAGCCGTTGAATCCAACTGATAGCCTGCGATGCAAAAGTGAAAACTGGAAAAGTGCGGATTATTGGTGGACATTGGCGCAGTAGACTGATCAGTTTTCCGCAGTTACCCGATTTGCGCCCGACTACAGATCGAATACGTGAGACTTTGTTTAATTGGTTGGGTCAGGATTTGACTGGCATGAGTTGCCTCGATTTGTTTTCAGGTAGTGGTGCTTTAGGGTTTGAGGCGGTTTCAAGAGGAGCGCGTCAAGTAGTAATGCTGGAAAATAATGCTCTGGTATATCAGTCATTGCAGCACAATAAGCATGAATTACAGGCTGATCAAATTGAGTTGATCAAAGAGGATGCATTGCATTTTCTACATCGGGATGTGCGGCGATTTGATGTCATTTTTGTCGATCCACCTTATCGACTTGAGCTATTGTCACAGATTTTGACATTACTACCATTGCACCTTAAGGAAAATGGGTTGGTTTATCTGGAGAGCAATAGACAACCCACGTTAGGCAGTGAATGGCAAATCAGGCGTCAGAGTCAAGCTGGAAATGTGTTTTATCAACTTGTGGAGCTTCATGGGTAATGCAAAAGGTAATCTATCCTGGGACATTTGATCCTGTTACCCGGGGACATGAAGATCTCGTGCGGCGAGCTGCCCGATTGTTTGATCAGGTTGTAGTTGCGGTGGCCGAGAGCAGTACGAAAAAACCGTATTTTTCATTGCAGGAAAGAGTTGAAATGGCGCAGGAAGTTCTTTCGGATTGTACAAACGTCAAGGTGATGGCTTTTTCAGGTTTGTTGATGAATTTCTTGCAACGGGAAAATGCGCGGGTTATTTTACGCGGCCTGCGTGCGGTATCGGATTTCGAATATGAGTTTCAGATGGCGGGAATGAATCGTAGTATGTACCCTGATGTCGAAACATTGTTTATGACGCCAGCGGAGCAGTATATGTTCATTTCGGCAACAATGGTGCGAGAGATTGCGTCATTGGGTGGAAATGCGGAAACGTTTGTGCATCCTTTGGTGGCACAACGGCTACTTGAGAAAATGACCAAACGGATTTAAATATGGCTTTGATTATTACTGACGAATGTATCAATTGTGACGTGTGCGAACCGGAATGTCCGAATGGCGCGATTTCACAAGGTGAAGAAATTTATATGATCAATGCTGATTTATGTACGGAATGCGTCGGACATTATGACGTGCCGCAATGCGTAGAGGTTTGTCCTGTCGATTGTATCGTGACCAATCCGGACAGGATTGAAAGCAAAGAGCAATTGCAGGAAAAGTATCAATTCCTTATTGCAAAATAGTAAGGTTGGATTGTGCATAAGCGCGGATTTTAACGGCTTTGATTCGATCCGTATTTTCTTAAAACAGATTCTCCTGCAGTGTTCTCCCTAATCCTTAATCAAGATGCAAGTATATGTGTGCTTGCGTTCATTTCAATTCATTTCTTCTCGTCTTAATTTTTTCTGATTGTTCCCGTTAGCAAGTGGGTTGGCTCAAGGTGAGTTATCCCACTATCAGGATTGGTTGTGTAATAGCCCTTGAGCATGATTCGATAAATCATTAGAAGGTTATTTCGATGAATATCCAAGAGTTGCTGGCGTTCGTGGTTAAAAATCGCGCATCCGATTTGCATCTGTCCGCTGGTTTACCACCGATGATTCGAGTGCACGGTGAAATTCGGCGTATCAATTTGCCGGAAATGAGTCACAAGGAAGTGCACGATATGATGTACGACATCATGAATGATAGTCAGAGAAAGGCATACGAGGAGTATTTGGAATGTGATTTTTCTTTTGCTATCGCCAATCTTGCACGTTTTCGTGTAAATGCTTTCAAAACTCAACGTGGCGCCGCTGCAGTAATGCGGACTATTCCTTCAAAAGTATTGAGTCTAGAAGAACTGAAGGCGCCAAAAGTCTTTACCGAGATAGCAAGGCAGCCAAGGGGCGTTGTGTTGGTAACAGGGCCAACCGGTTCAGGAAAATCGACTACTCTGGCAGCCATGATCAATGACATCAATGAAAATGAATATGGTCATATTTTGACTTTGGAAGATCCTATCGAATTTGTTCACGAGAGCAAAAAATGCTTGATTAACCAAAGAGAGGTTGGTAGGGATACATTGAGTTTTTCCAATGCATTGCGCTCGGCATTACGTGAGGATCCGGACATTATATTGGTGGGTGAGTTACGTGACCTGGAAACGATACGCCTAGCAATGACGGCCGCTGAAACAGGGCATTTGGTTTTTGGCACGCTACATACCAGTTCGGCTGCAAAGACAATTGATCGGATTATTGATGTTTTTCCTGCAGAAGAAAAAGAAATGATACGAGCGATGTTGTCCGAGTCATTACGGGCAGTCATTTCGCAGGCGCTACTCAAAACAAAAGATGGTAATGGTCGCGTTGCTGCTCATGAAATTATGATTGGTACACCGGCAATACGAAACTTGATCAGAGAAGGCAAAGTGGCGCAAATGTATTCAGCCATTCAAACAGGTCAGGGTGTGGGGATGCAGACATTGGATCAAAATTTGACAGAATTGGTGAAACGAAGTGTGATTTCGATGCAGGAAGCTCGAGCCAAGGCGGCCAACAAAGACAATTTCAGGGGCTAGTATTTCTAGGATTGTGTGCAAATTTAGGGAAATAAAATGAATAAAGAGCAAGCTACAAAATTTATGTCAGATTTATTACAGTTGATGCTGAATAAAAAAGCATCGGATTTATTCATTACAGTTGGTTTTCCTCCTGCGATGAAGATCGATGGGAAGATGACTCCTGTATCCCAGCAATCCTTAACAGCGCTTCACACAGAAGCGTTAGCCAAGGCAATCATGAACGAAAAGCAAATGGCAGAGTTTGAGTCAACTCGAGAAGCAAATTTTGCAATTAACCCAGCAGGAATAGGGCGATTCAGAGTAAATGCATTTGTACAGCAACAGAAAGTAGGTATTGTGTTGCGAACCATTACGACAAAAATTCCGGAATTTGACGATTTAGGATTGCCGCAAGTGCTCAAGGAAGTGGTTATGAGCAAAAGGGGGTTGGTCATATTCGTTGGTGGAACTGGTTCAGGTAAATCCACCTCCATGGCTGCACTCATAGGGCATCGTAATAAGAACAGCCATGGTCATATTATTACTATCGAAGATCCGGTTGAGTTCGTTCATGAGCATATTCATTGTGTGATTACCCAGCGCGAAGTGGGTGTTGACACCGAATCCTGGGAAGCTGCTTTAAAGAATACATTGAGACAAGCTCCTGATGTCATTCTAATAGGGGAGATTCGTGATCGTGAGACCATGGAGCATGCCATTGCATTTGCAGAAACGGGACATTTGTGTATGGGAACGCTACATGCTAATAGTGCAAACCAGGCACTGGATCGAATCATAAACTTTTTTCCCGAGGAAAGAAGAGCGCAATTGTTGATGGATTTATCATTGAATTTAAGATCACTAGTTGCGCAGCGATTGATACCTGATAAGAGTGGCAAGGGAAGAGTTGCTGCTATCGAAGTGCTGTTGAACTCGCCTTTGATTGCTGAATTGATTTTCAAAGGGAATGTACATGAAATAAAAGAGATAATGAAAAAGTCTCGTGAGATGGGCATGCAGACGTTTGATGCAGCATTATTCGAACTTTATGAGGCAGGTAAAATCAGTTATGAGGATGCGCTGAGAAATGCTGATTCCATGAATGAATTGCGCTTGCAGATAAAAATCGATAGTGCAGAAGCACAGAATCGTGATTTTTCTTCAAATTTTGAACATTTAACCATCACATAAATTCCTTTTCCAACTAAGTAAGAATCTGCTTTATTCATATTAGAGAAGTGCCCCATATGATTTCTTCTCGTTCACGCCTAAGATTAGTCGAATGATCAGTATTCTGAATTGACTGGTTTTTCTGATTGGGCTATTATTACGGCTTTTTAAGCGCATGCCGTATGCAATGTTGTTTTCCAAGAAAGAATTTGCATGCCTTGGATAATAAATAGGTCGTTCGGTTATGCTCTAAGAGTACAGATAGTCGTTACACTGATCATTGTGATATTTGTCTTGTTGTTCTCGGGTATCAGCGAATCAATTTCGGCACTATTGGGTGGATTTGTAAGCTTTGTATCCGCAGCCTCGTACGCGATTATAGTATCGCAACATAGAGGGTATACGGCGAATGAAGCCGTAAGAACGGCGTTAAGGGCTGAAGCAGTAAAGATTTTTCTGTCGATTATTCTCTTATGGATCGTGTTCAGATTCTATGAAAATGTGAGCCCAGTGGCATTTATTGGCACATTTATTGTTGTGGTTTTGGCTAATAGTTTTGGGTTATTGGCTGGGGAAGAAACAAAAAAGTAAAATAATTTTAAGTGAACGGGCATATGGCATCAGGCACAGAGTTAACACCAACATCGTATATAGAGCATCATTTAACCTATTTAACCGCGCAAGTGGGTGAAGGTTCATTCTGGGTATTGCATGTTGATACACTAATTACATCAATCATTCTGGGTGTGCTAAGTTTGGGTTTTATATGGATGACAGTACGTAAAGCCACGTCCGGAGTGCCATCTAAAACGCAGGCATTTGTAGAGTTGGCTGTAGAATTTATAGATAACGAAGTGAAGAATACATTCCATGGGAATCGGCATATCTTCGTTGCTCCTACCGCGCTGACCATATTTATTTGGGTTCTGATGATGAACGCGATGGATATTTTGCCAATTGATATTATGGCTTGGGTCCTGGAGCATGGGTTTGGGTTGCATAATTGGAAAATCGTTCCAACTACCGATGTCAATACAACATTTGCTTTGGCGCTCTCGATCTGGTTTTTAATGATCTTTTTTAATTTAAAGGTCAAGGGCGTTGGAGGATGGATGCATGAACTTTTCTGTACACCATTTGGAAAAAACCCGCTGCTCTGGGTTTTGAATTTATTATTTAATTTTATTGAGTATGTTTCAAAGCCTTTGTCGCATTCATTGCGACTATTCGGTAATATTTATGCGGGTGAGATCATCTTCTTGCTTTTGGGTATGTGGGCGGCGACGGGAGTTTCAGGAACAATTTTTGGCTCAATTCTGGGTGCGGGATGGGCGATATTTCACATTCTAATTGTCACGTTGCAGGCATTTATTTTTATGATGTTGACGGTGGTTTACATCTCGATGGCGCATGAATCACATTAAATTTTGAAAGTTTGCTTTTTGGTTTGTTTAATTTTATAGAGGAAAGATGAAATGGAAAATTTACAGTTTTTAGCTATGATTCAAGCATATACTGGAATTGGGATTGGTTTGATGATTGGTCTGGGTGCTGCGGGAGCTTGTATCGGTGTGGGAGTAATGTGTAGTCGGTTTTTGGAAGGGGCAGCTCGTCAGCCAGAAATGATACCTACTTTGCAAGGTAAAGTGTTTTTGTTACTTGGTTTGACTGACGCGTCATTCATTATTGCTGTTGGTTTGGCAATGTTGTTTGCTTTCGGTAATCCATTATTGGCAGTTATTAAGTAAGTTGCCATAAAAGTTAACAATAAAGGCTTGTCATGAATATTAACTTTACTTTAATTTCTCAGGCGATAGCCTTTTCAGTATTTATTTGGTTCACTGTTAAATATGTTTGGCCGCCCCTGTTGCATGCTATTGAAGAGCGGCAAAAAACAATAGCTGATGGATTGGCTGCGGGTGAGCGAGGTAGGCATGAGCTGGAATTGGCAAGTCAACGTTCATCTGATGTAATAAAGGAAGCAAAGCAGCGGGCATCTGAGATAATTTTGCAGGCTGAGAAAAGAGCATCTGAAATCGTTGAAGAAGCAAAAGACGCAGCCAAAAGTGAAGGGGATCGAATAATTGCTGGAGCAAAGGCTGATATAGAGCATGAAATTTACAGTGCTAGAGAAGCATTGCGGCAACATGCGGCGCAACTTGCGATAGTTGGGGCATCTAAAATTCTGCGTCGCGAGGTGGATGCTAAAGTACATGCCGATTTGCTGGTTTCAATTGAGGAAGATCTGAAATAATGGCAGAGGCGATTACAGTTGCAAGGCCATATGCAGAGGCTATTTTTAAATTGGGTGTGGCAAAAGATAATTTGGCGCAATGGTCTAAAATTTTACAACTATGTGCTGAAATTGCAGGAAATGATCAGGTTAAGTTATTGATTGGTAATCCAATTGTGTCTGCAGATAAGCTTTGTGCAATTTTTCTGGAAGTTGGGCGGGGCAAATTTAATGAAGAAGCTAAGAATTTAATAAAAATTCTTGCTGAGAATAAAAGAATCCTGGTTTTGCCACAAATTAGTCAATTGTATGAACAATTAAAAGCACAGCATGAAGGAACATTAGAGGCAAAGATTATTAGTGCTTTTGCACTGGAAAGTAAGCAATTGAAGAAGTTGGTGGAAAATCTTGAGCTAAAATTTAAACGTAAAATAGAACCACAAGTGAGTATCGATCCCGAGTTGATTGGCGGTGTTAAGGTTGAAGTTGGTGATGAGATCTTTGATGCCTCGGTACGCGGAAAACTTGAGGCCATGGCAATTGCACTAAAGAGCTAGGAGTTAAATAAATATGCAATTAAATCCATCCGAAATCAGTGAGTTGATAAAACAAAGGATTGAGGGACTTGTTGATTCAACGGAAGTGCGTACTCAAGGTACGATAGTTTCTGTAACTGACGGTATTGTTCGCATTCACGGTTTGTCGGATGTGATGCAAGGTGAAATGCTTGAGTTTCCAGGTAATACCTATGGATTAGCATTGAATCTTGAGCGTGATTCAGTGGGTGCTGTGATCATGGGTGCATACGAACATATACGGGAAGGTGATACCGTTAAGTGTACGGGGCGCATTCTTGAGGTGCCAGTGGGTGAAGGATTGCTGGGGCGCGTGGTTAATGCACTAGGACAACCAATTGATGGTAAAGGTCCCATTACTGCAGTGAGATCGGAGCCGATTGAAAAGATTGCTCCAGGGGTAATATGGCGTCAGTCCGTAGATCAGCCCGTTCAAACAGGTTTGAAATCTGTTGATTCCATGGTTCCAGTAGGAAGAGGGCAGCGTGAGTTAATTATTGGAGATCGCCAAACGGGAAAGACCGCAGTTGCAATAGATGCGATTCTGAATCAGAAGGGACAGAATATGCTTTGCATTTATGTTGCCGTTGGTCAGAAAGCGTCTTCAATTGCCAATGTAGTTAGAAAATTGGAAGAACATGGTGCAATGGCCTATACCATCGTTGTTGCAGCTACAGCATCAGAGTCCGCAGCAATGCAGTTTATCGCACCTTACTCAGGTTGTACCATGGGTGAGTATTTCCGCGATAACGGACAAGATGCGTTAATTGTATATGATGATTTAACGAAACAAGCATGGGCATATCGTCAGATATCTCTTCTGCTAAGACGCCCACCAGGGCGCGAAGCTTATCCAGGTGATGTGTTCTATCTGCACTCAAGATTGTTGGAGAGAGCGGCAAGGGTAAGTGCAGCATATGTTGAAAAAGCAACGGATGGGAAAGTAAAAGGGAAGACGGGATCATTAACCGCGTTACCGATTATTGAAACACAAGCGGGTGACGTAACAGCATTCGTGCCGACAAATGTGATATCCATTACAGATGGACAGATTTTTTTGGAAACGGATTTGTTCAACGCAGGTATCCGTCCAGCAATTAATGCGGGTGTTTCTGTTTCAAGGGTAGGGGGCGCAGCTCAAACCAAGGTTATCAAGAAACTAGGTGGTGGCATACGTTTAGCATTAGCGCAATATCGTGAATTGGCAGCATTTGCTCAGTTTGCATCTGATCTTGATGAAGCAACGAGGAAACAACTTGAGCGCGGCAAAATGGCAACAGAGTTGATGAAACAGCCTCAGTATGCAACATTAAGCGTTTCGGAAATGGCATTAACTTTATTTGCAATCAATAATGGATATTTTGATGATGTAGAAGTTAATCGCGCATTAGCATTTGAAGCCGCGTTGAAAAGTTTTATACGGAGTCAACATGGTAACATTCTCGAAAAAATAGAGAAGAATAAAGAACTTGATTCCGAAACAGAAAAAGAACTTACATCGGCGATTCAGGAATTCAAGCAAAACGGGACATATTAAGAAATGGCTGGCAGTAGAGAGATTCGCAATAAAATCAAGAGTGTAAAAAATACACAAAAAATTACACGTGCGATGGAAATGGTTGCGGCTTCGAAAATGCGAAAAGCACAAGATCGTATGAAAAAAGCAAGACCTTACGGAGAAAAAATACGTAAGGTTGCCGCTCATATGAGTCAAGCGAATACAGAATATCGTCATCCATTTTTAATAGCTCGCGATACTGTGAAACGTATTGGGATCATAGTGGTAACTTCGGATAAAGGATTGTGTGGTGGTCTGAATACCAATATATTGCGAAAAGCTGTTAATCAGATGAAGCAATGGCAAAGTGAAGGGGAACAAATTGAGGTCTGTTGCATAGGAAACAAAGGCCTTGGATTCATGAGTAGGATTAATGCAAACGTCGTTTCGCAAGTAATCGCTCTAGGTGATGCGCCTGATATTGCTAAGCTTATTGGAGCAGTAAAAGTGGTTCTTGATGGATATATAGAAGACAGATTCGATCGAGTCTATATCTTTTACAACCGCTTCGTAAATACAATGAAGCAAGAACCTCTAATGGAACAATTGCTGCCTTTGACAGATGAACGCATACAGAAGAATTCAGGTTCAGATTCCAAATCCAGAATGACTTGGGACTACATATATGAACCAGAAGCTAAACCAGTTATTGACGATATAATGACTCGATACGTTGAGGCAATTGTATATCAAGCGGTAGCAGAGAACATGGCATCTGAGCAATCTGCGCGTATGGTTGCAATGAAAGCTGCTTCTGATAATGCAGGTAATGTAATCGACGAATTGACGCTGATCTATAATAAATCACGCCAAGCTGCTATAACGAAAGAGTTGTCAGAAATTGTTGGTGGCGCGGCAGCAGTTTAATTTTTTTGAATAAAGTTTAGGGAACAACGATGAGTCAAGGAAAAATTGTTCAATGTATTGGTGCGGTGATTGATGTGGAATTTCCGCGTGAATCTCTTCCCAAAGTATATGATGCTTTAACTATGGAAGGATCGGAGCTCACGCTCGAAGTACAGCAACAGCTCGGGGACGGTATTGTACGTACGATTGCTCTTGGATCATCGGATGGTTTGCGACGCGGGATGATAGTAAAGAACACGGGAGAGCAAATTTCTGTTCCAGTGGGAACCAAAACGCTCGGACGAATTATGGATGTTTTGGGTCGACCCATTGACGAAATGGGCGATATTGGTGCTGAACAGAATATGTCAATTCATAGGCCGGCACCTTCTTTTGACGAATTGTCTGCATCCACTGAGCTTCTTGAAACTGGAATTAAAGTTATTGATTTGATTTGTCCTTTCGCAAAAGGTGGGAAAGTCGGATTATTCGGAGGCGCGGGGGTAGGAAAAACCGTCAACATGATGGAACTAATCCGTAATATCGCGATTGAGCATAGTGGATATTCCGTTTTTGCAGGTGTGGGAGAGCGTACCCGTGAAGGAAATGACTTTTATCATGAAATGAAAGATTCAAAAGTTCTTGATAAAGTAGCACTTGTATACGGACAAATGAATGAGCCTCCAGGAAATCGTTTAAGGGTAGCACTGACGGGGTTGACAATGGCAGAGGCATTCCGTGATGAAGGTAGAGATGTGTTATTTTTTGTCGATAATATTTATCGCTACACATTAGCGGGAACGGAAGTTTCAGCATTACTAGGTCGTATGCCTTCGGCGGTGGGATATCAACCAACGCTTGCAGAAGAAATGGGTAGATTACAGGAGCGTATTACTTCAACAAAGACTGGTTCAATTACTTCAATTCAAGCAGTGTATGTGCCTGCAGATGATTTGACGGATCCATCTCCCGCAACGACATTTGGTCATTTGGATGCGACAGTTGTTTTATCGCGTGATATTGCCTCTTTAGGTATTTATCCAGCAGTGGATCCGTTAGATTCGACATCACGACAATTGGATCCTCAGGTTGTGGGTGAAGAGCATTACAATACAGCACGTGCCGTACAACAAACTTTGCAACGTTATAAAGAGTTAAGAGATATTATTGCTATTCTTGGTATGGATGAGCTATCTGCCGAAGATAAGTTGGCAGTGAGTCGGGCTCGTAAGATTCAGCGTTTTCTGTCACAGCCATTTAACGTAGCTGAAGTCTTTACAGGTTCACCAGGTAAATATGTGTCCCTTAAAGATACTATTAAAGGATTTAAAGGTATCGTTGAAGGAGATTATGACGATTTACCTGAACAAGCTTTCTACATGGTTGGTGGAATAGAAGAAGCTGTTGAGAAATCAAAAACTCTTCAATAGGAAATATACGAATTAAATGGGTATGACTTTTCATCTAGATATTGTAAGTGCGGAAGATTCTATTTATTCCGGGGCTGTTGAATTTTTGGTGGCACCTGCTCAAATGGGAGAGATAGGTATTTATCCTCGTCACACACCTTTGCTGACGCGTATTAAATCAGGAATGGTAAAGATAAAGGCTCAACTTAGCGAGGAGGAGTTCATATACGTATCGGGTGGAATGTTAGAAGTGCAGCCGGATACCGTAACAATATTGGCGGATACAGCTATACGCAGTCACGATTTAGACGAAGCTAAAGCATTGGAATCCAAACGTGCCGCAGAAGATGCAATAAAGAATCGTGAATCAGAGCTGGATTATGTTAAGGCACAAGCTGAATTGATTGAAGCAATGGCACAATTAGCAGCTATTGATAAGCTCAGAAAACGTGGTCATTAAAAAGATTGGTTTTAAAAAAAGGCGACTTTTGTCGCCTTTTTTTTTATAAAAAATTAGACGGTGTCGAATATACTAGGTAAGCAAAGTTTAGTTGGAAATTTAACCAACATATAAAAAGAATTTTATTGCCATAAATAATTTAATGCAGACACAAAATGAAAATATGAGTTTAACAATCATAATTCTTGCGGCAGGTGCAGGAAAACGCATGAAATCATCCAAAGCCAAAGTGCTACATAGTCTGGGTGGGCGTACCATGCTACAGCATGTCATTGATACAAGTA
The DNA here is from genome assembly GCA_024282035.1 of Nitrosomonas sp. Taxonomy (GTDB): domain Bacteria; phylum Pseudomonadota; class Gammaproteobacteria; order Burkholderiales; family Nitrosomonadaceae; genus Nitrosomonas. The sequence goes on along the minus strand of JAMWZR010000005.1, from coordinate 81,573 downwards.
GAAAACTTAATCCTAAAAAGATTTGTGTTGTGATAGGTCATTGTGGAGATCAAGTCAGACAAGAAATCAATGATCAGGGGTTGTGCTGGGCAAAGCAGGAACAACAATTAGGTACGGGACATGCCTTAATGCAAGCACAGCATGAAATAGCCAGTGATGGAATGACATTGATATTGTATGGAGATGTGCCACTGACTCGTGTTGAGACTTTGAGGAATCTACTGTCAGAAGTCGGGGATAAGCAATGTGGATTGCTTACGGTTAATTTGAATGATCCAACCGGCTATGGGCGAATAATACGGGATATAAAAACTAAAGCTATAACTTCAATTGTAGAGCACAAAGATGCAAGTGAATTTCAAAGAGACATATGTGAGGTGAATACTGGGATTATGCTAGTGCCCAATGAGTATTTGCATCAATGGCTGCCTAGGTTAACAAATGAAAATACACAAGGAGAATATTATCTCACAGATGTAATAGCGTTGGCGGTAAAAGAAAATATACAGATTAAAATAGTGCAACCATCATATGTTTATGAAGTGCTTGGGGTTAATGATAAGAAGCAGTTAGCAGATCTAGAACGAATATTCCAGCTTGAAAACGCCAACGAATTAATGAAGCAGGGTGTCAGTTTGGCCGATCCAGCCCGCATTGATATTAGGGGAAGTTTGCTTTGTGATCAGGATGTGTCAATTGATATCAACTGTATATTTGAAGGCACAGTGGAACTCCAAAGTAATGTGAAAATTGGGGCTCACTGTTTTCTTAAGAATGTAAAAATTGCTTCCGATAGCACAATACAACCGTACTCACATATTGAGAATGCAGAAATTGGTCGAGACTGCAAAATTGGCCCATTTGCGCGTATTCGTCCAGGTACAAAACTCATGAAGTCGGTTCATGTAGGTAATTTTGTAGAAGTGAAAAATAGCCAAATAGGAAATGGAAGTAAAGCAAATCACCTTAGTTATTTAGGAGATTCGATAGTTGGTGCAAATGTTAATGTTGGAGCTGGAACAATTACATGCAACTATGATGGTGCAAATAAACATCAGACAGTTATAGAGGATGATGTTTTTATTGGATCGGATACACAGTTGGTTGCACCAATAAGGATTTCTAAAGGTACAACGATTGGTGCAGGTTCAACCATTACACGCGATACACCCGAGAATGCATTGACATTGAGTAGAACAAAGCAAATTAGTATCACAGGTTGGAAACGCCCGAGAAAGTCATAGTATAGAAGAGTAAAAGGACAATTATGTGTGGGATAGTCGGTGCAATAGCGAAAGCAAATGTCGTTCCAACCCTACTACAGGGTTTGTCACGCTTGGAGTATAGAGGGTATGACTCTGCTGGGTTAGTGATAACGAATCAAGGTATGCAGCGATTGCGAACAACGGGACGAGTGACTGAGTTGAGCAAGTTGGTTGCATTACAAGAAATACAGGGACATGCAGGAATCGCACATACCCGATGGGCAACGCATGGAGAACCATCCGAGCGCAATGCACACCCGCACTTCTCTGGAGACGAGTCTCGAATTGCGGTTGTTCATAATGGAATTATAGAAAACCACGAGGAAATTCGTGCCAGCTTAATGAATCAAGGATGTCGATTTACATCTGATACTGATACAGAAGTTATAGCTCACCTCATTGGTGTAAAACTAAAGGAGTGTAAGGATTTATTTAAAGCTGTTTGCTTGTCAATTGCAGAATTACAAGGTGCGTATGCAATAGCCGTGATGGAAGAATCCAATCCGGAAAGGATTGTTGTGGCGCGAAACGGAGCACCTTTGCTAATTGGGGTCGGGAAGGATGCCAATTATGTAGCATCTGATACTTCGGCTTTGCTACAAGCTACTCGTAATATTATATATCTTGAGGAAGGCGATGTTGCTGAGTTGGATAGTAATGGATATCGTATTGTGAGTTGCTTGCATCAATTATTAGGGGAATCGGTGGAGAGAACGATTCACGAAAGTCAAATGACTAGTGATTCGATCGAATTGGGTCCTTACTCCCATTACATGCAAAAAGAAATATTCGAGCAACCAAGCGCCGTGGCCAATACACTCGAAATGGTCACAAATGCACAATCGATATCGCCTAATTTATTCGGTAGTGAAGCAGAGAAAATATTTTCTAAGACAAGGCATATATTAATTCTTGCATGTGGTACGAGCTATCATGCAGGCCTAGTTGCTAGATACTGGTTGGAGAGTGTCGCGAAAATACCCTGTAGTGTAGATATTGCTAGTGAGTATCGATATCGTCAGCCAATTGCAGATGATGACACTTTGGTGATAGGAATCTCACAATCCGGTGAGACGGCCGACACCCTTGCAGCCTTAAATTATGCTAGGAAATTAGAACTTTCACATAGCCTGGCCATTTGCAACGTACCAGAGAGTGCATTGGTCAGACAATCCGAATTGCGTTTTCTTACACGCGCCGGTCCTGAGATTGGGGTGGCTTCCACAAAGGCGTTCACAACACAGTTGGCAGCTCTATTACTTCTGACAGCAACATTGGCCAAAATGCGGCACTGCTTATCGCCACAAGAGGAGCAACAGATGATTGCAGCGTTGCGGCATCTCCCAGTTGCAATTCAGCTCGCACTTCAAGTTGAGCCCGAAGTCAAAAAGTGGGCACAAAAATTTTCTCAGAAGAAACATGCTTTATTTCTGGGGCGTGGGGTACATTATCCAATTGCTATGGAAGGTGCGCTCAAACTTAAGGAAATTTCCTATATTCATGCTGAGGCTTACGCGGCGGGTGAACTGAAACATGGTCCGTTAGCATTGGTTGATAAAGAAATGCCAGTTGTTGCTATTGCACCAAATGATCAATTGTTGGGCAAACTGAAATCCAATTTGCAGGAAGTTCATGCGAGAGGTGGTGAACTCTATGTTTTTGCTGATGCAGACTCGCAAATAGCTGAAAGTGAACACTTGCATGTGATTCGTTTGTCAGAGCATGCAGGATTGCTTAGTCCGATATTACATACAATCCCATTGCAATTATTAGCCTATCATGTCGCGCTGGAGAAAAAGACAGATGTCGACAAACCCAGAAATCTAGCAAAAGCTGTCACCGTTGAGTAAATTTAAAGATACTTAATCACATCTCTTTAGCGAACTGCAGAAACAAAACTTATTGATTCGGTATTATGGCTTTAACCTCGGCATACGCGATGATAATATAACCTTCTTTATAGAGGGATATAGAAAATGGCAGGTCATAGCAAATGGGCTAATATAAAGCACAAGAAAGCTGCGCAGGATGCCAAGCGCGGTAAAGTTTTTACTAGATTAATCAAAGAAATAACCGTGGCTGCCCGCATGGGGGGAGGGGATCTCAACAGTAATCCCAGGCTGCGCCTGGCAGTAGATAAGGCATATGATCAGAATATGCCAAAAGATAATGTAGAGCGTGCGATAAAACGCGGTAGTGGTGCACTGGATGGAGTAGATTATGAAGAAATTCGCTATGAAGGCTACGGAATTGCTGGTGCTGCTGTAATGGTTGACTGTATGACGGATAATCGAACAAGAACTGTTGCCGATGTGCGTCATGCTTTTAGCAAATATGGTGGAAATCTGGGAACTGATGGTTCGGTAAGTTTTTTATTCAAGCATTGCGGTTTATTGATATTTGCACCTGGGACTGATGAAGAAAGCCTGATCGAAGCCGCACTGGAGAGCGGAGCCGAGGACGTGATCAGTAATGATGATGGGAGTATTGAGGTAATTACGGCTCCATATGAATTTATTCCAGTGAAAGAAGCCTTGGAGAAAGCTGGCTTTAAATCGGAGCTGGCCGAAGTAACGATGAAACCGAGTAGTGAAGCGCTGATTAGCGGAGAAGATGCAGTTAAAATGCAGAAATTACTGGATGCACTGGAAAATCTTGATGATGTGCAAGCTGTTTACACCACGGCTATGCTGGATACATAAACGTAGCTGGAGCGGGTGGCGATATTCGAATTCTCGGCATTGACCCTGGTTTACGGATTACCGGTTTTGGTATTATCGAAAAAAACGGCCATGATCTGGTGTATGTCAGCAGTGGCTGTATCAAGATACCCGAAGGGGAGCTTCCGGATAGACTCAAATCCATACTTGATAATCTGGCTCAGGTAATATCACAATTTGAACCTCAACATGTTGCCATTGAACAGGTTTTCGTCAATATCAACCCAAAATCGACTTTAATGCTGGGGCAAGCACGTGGCGCGGCTATTTGTGCTGCAGTTATGAATAATTTGCCGGTAGCAGAATATTCGGCGCTGCAAATAAAACAAGCTGTCGTTGGAAATGGTCACGCAAAGAAGGATCAGGTGCAGCAAATGGTGATGCGACTATTGAATCTGAAAGGCGCACCAAGTGCTGATGCTGCTGATGCATTGGCTTGTGCGATCTGTCATGCTCATGGCGGTCTGGGGCTGGGAAAAACCTCGATTGCCGGTTATCACATGAAGAAGGGGCGTCTGGTATGATCGGTCGTGTGCGCGGTGTTCTGCTGGAAAAGCATCCTCCACAGGTACTTCTGGATGTGCAGGGATTGGGATATGAAATCGACGTGCCAATGAGCACTTTTTACGATTTGCCGGCTACAGGGTCTGAGGTAACACTTTACACACACTTATTGATACGGGAAGATGCTCATTTACTATTTGGCTTTGCGACTGAGAGTGAACGCCAAATTTTTAGACAGCTGCTCAAAATCTCAGGTGTCGGTGCACGGACCGCCTTGGCGTTGTTATCCGGGTTGAGTATTGGAGAGTTGCATGATGCGGTGCGTGCTCAGGATACTACTTACTTAATTCGAGTTCCGGGTATTGGTAAAAAGACAGCTGAGCGATTGCTGCTTGAATTGCGGGATAAGTTGGATGCGGTATCGCCAGCATTGGAAAACATTCGTTCTAGTACAACTGAAAACGACGATATCTATAATGCTTTGCTTGCTCTGGGCTACAGTGATAGAGAGGTGAATAAGGTTGTTAAGCAAATGCCTGCAAATTTATCAGTTTCAGATGGTATTCGACAGGCGCTGCAATGGTTGTCTAAAGGTAATTAATCTAGGCTTCAAGAAATGGCATGATTGAAACAGATCGTTTAGTTGCAGCAGTGCCTTCTACGCTTCAGGAAGAGAATGTGGAGCGTGCATTACGCCCTAAGCAACTTGAAGATTACGTTGGTCAGGAAAAGATTCGTAGTCAATTGCAGATTTTTATTGCTGCTGCGAGAAAACGCAACGAAGCACTGGATCATGTTTTATTGTTTGGTCCTCCTGGATTGGGCAAAACCACGCTGGCACATATTGTGGCCAAAGAGATGGGGGTCAATTTAAGACAGACTTCCGGGCCGGTTCTGGAGCGTCCTGGTGATTTGGCTGCCTTACTAACGAATCTCGATCCTAATGACGTGTTGTTTATAGATGAGATTCATCGTTTGTCACCCATGGTGGAAGAAATTCTTTATCCGGCATTAGAAGATTATCAGCTGGACATCATGATCGGGGAGGGACCAGCGGCCCGTTCTGTTAAACTCGATTTACCACCTTTCACCCTTGTGGGGGCAACTACTCGTGCCGGTATGCTTACAAATCCGCTACGGGATCGATTTGGGATTGTGTCACGACTAGAATTTTATACATCAGAAGAGTTGAGCAGGATTGTTATGCGTTCTGCAAGTTTGCTAAACGTCAATATATCACCGGATGGAGCAGCAGAGATTGCATGTCGATCACGCGGTACGCCTCGCATTGTTAATCGTTTGTTGCGACGTGTAAGGGATTTTGCTGAAATAAAAGCCGATGGATATGTAACAGGTTCGGTTGCGAATGCGGCCTTGAATATGCTGGATGTCGATACTCTTGGGTTAGATCTTATGGATAGGAAATTGTTGCTGGCGGTGTTACAGAAATTTGAAGGGGGGCCTGTTGGAGTGGATAGCCTTGCTGCTGCAATTAGCGAAGAGCGCGATACTATTGAAGATGTATTGGAGCCTTATTTGATCCAGCAGGGTTTTTTGAAACGCACATCACGCGGCCGTGTTGCCACCTCTGCTGCTTATCAGCATTTTGGAATTTCAATACCACATAAAATGGATAATGTAGATTTGTGGGAAGAAAATAACACTTGATACTGGAATTATGCGAATTCAAACATTGCGAATGGTTGTTGCTTTACTTTTAACTCTGGTTGTCATGCTGTATTTTCATACAACTAAAGAAAAGGAGTTATATAGCAAATCTGCCGAACCGGCCGTTGCACAGATTCTGACCCAAATCTCGAATTGGGAAAAGCAGTCCCTAATGTTACAGCTGGCACCTGAAGCCAAAGAAAAAGTAAGTGATGAGCAATTAGAAGATCTATTGGAACTCTATAGAACATTTGGACGATATCGGTCCATTGAGGAGCTTGATTTTTCTCGTACGGTAAGTGCTTTCTCGCTGTTAGGTGAAAAGCGCATCAATTATTCAGGTACAGCTAATTTTGATACAGGCTTGGTCAGCTTGAATATTACACTTGTGGAGCGAGGGGGATTTTTTCAAATATATAATTTTGCTTTAGCCAAAAAAGGTTGATTCTGTTTAAAAACGGAAATGTTGCCGGTTTAGTAAGACTTGAACTATATTTACTCTATGTTAGTCTTATTGGCCGTATGGGTACTTTGATAAAATTTAGAATTTTGGGAGGCTTCTTATGAATCAAGATTATTTGTCAGTTGCACAAAAATCCTCAGCGGTTTTTTCAACAAACAAGGTGTTGCGTAATACTTATATGTTGTTGTCTCTGACATTGCTATTCAGCGGATTCACCGCTGCATTATCAATGTTTCTTAAAATGCCACAGATGACCTATTTGATATCTGTAATTGGTGGCATGATTTTAGCCATGTTTGTTTTGCCCCGTTTTGCTAATTCATCTGCTGGAATTGGTATCGTATTTTTGATTACTGGATTATTGGGGTTTGGTTTGGGGCCAATATTGACAGCTTATGCCGCATTGCCAAACGGAGGTAACATCATAATGATGTCGTTCGTGGGAACAGGAGCGATCTTCATGGGATTGTCAGCATATGTTCTTTTGACTCGGAAAGATTTTAGTTTTCTGGGAGGTTTTTTGTTTGTGGGATTTTTGCTTGTGATGCTTGCTGCTATTGCAAATATTTTTCTGCAGATTCCTGCGCTCTCGCTCACAATCTCTGCGGTTGTAATTATGATAATGAGTGGTTTCATTTTGTATGATACCAGTCGCATCATTAACGGAGGCGAGACCAATTATGTATTGGCAACAATTGGTTTGTATATGACTATTTTCAACATATTCATTAGCTTGTTGCAGATATTGGGTATCATGGGAAGTGATGATTGATTTTTAGAGCATGTTAGGTTAATCAAGAACCCCGGTCAAGCCGGGGTTTTTTTTGAAAAAAACAGAAATATGAATTGGAACGAATTGATCTCTGCGTTGGCGTTGGCAATGTTTATTGTAGTGCTATACCCTGTAGCTAAGAACAAGCTAAAGGACAATCCACGTGGAACAACTGAGGATTGGTTAACTTTCGTTGTGATAATCGGTGCTGTTATGTTGTTTGTGGGTGTGTTGCTAATGTCGCTATAAGCGGATCAAAAATTTTTAAAATGCAAAAAAGTGTTCGAAAATAAGAAGAACAAAAATATAGATTAAAAAATAAGAAATTTTTTGTTTGATAGAATGATTTTGTAGAGATAAAGAAAAGCATTACCCTTTTTTTAACAGGGGAATATTGCTATAAAAATCATGATTTTCCTTGTTTGCCTAAGAGTGGCGTGCTAGAATTTCCATTCGATTAATTAGCATGTAGAAGATACTCTATAACTAATAAAATCTAAGTTGCGGATAAAAAGGAAATTTGACCAAGGAAAGATTAATCGTCAGTCGACACTTGTTTTTTGCATAATAAAACTCGTCGTAAGGTTTCCAAAAGCTAGCAGGAAAAAGCAAACGGTCAGGTTTGATGACGTTTAGTCATACCTGGAATCTGTAAAATTAGTAATCATGTGGGGGGAAATATGAGAAGTAAATCAGCTGTAACCCTGGCGGGGGTCTCCGCTCTTGCTCTGTACTCAAGCATGGCATTAGGGTCGAAATATAATTTGCCAGAGCCTCAGAGCGTCATTGCTAAAGATATATATGACCAGCACATCATTCTGATGTGGATTTGTTTGGTCATATTTATCGGTGTGTTTGGTGTTATGTTTTATTCGGTTCTTAAACACCGTAAATCACTGGGCTATAAAGCGGCAAATTTTCACCATAGCACTGCTGTCGAAATAATTTGGACAGTTATTCCTTGTTTGATACTTGTGGTTATGGCATGGCCAGCTACAAAAACAGTTATTGCGATGAAAGATACATCCAGTCCTGATATGACAATCAAGGCTACGGGCTATCAATGGATGTGGGGTTATGATTATTTGCAAGGCGAAGGTGAAGGTATTAGTTTTTTCAGCAAATTATCAACAACACGTGCTCAGATAGAAAATAAAGCTCCCAAAGGTGAGAACTATCTGTTAGAAGTCGATAATCGCGTGGTTGTGCCTGTGGGCAAAAAGGTGCGTATCATTTTGACAGCTAATGATGTGCTGCATGCGTGGTGGGTGCCTGCGCTGGGAATCAAGCAGGATGCAATCCCAGGCTTTATACGAGACACTTGGTTTAAGGCGGATAAACCAGGAATTTATCGTGGTCAATGTGCTGAGTTGTGCGGCAAAGATCACGGATTTATGCCAATCGTTGTGGAAGTACTCGAAGCAGCTGAATACACGAAATGGGTAGCAGCTCAAGGTACATCAGCAGTTAAAACATCAATGCATGTGGAAAACAAGTAAAAGGAGATAACTATGGCAGCAGTACATGGTGACGCGCACGGTCATGGACATGATGATCATCATCCCAGTGGAATAATGCGCTGGATAACAACTACCAACCATAAGGACATTGGAACAATGTACTTATGGTTCAGTTTTGCAATGTTTCTTACGGGTGGAACTTTAGCATTGGGAATTCGTGCTGAGTTATTTCAACCGGGAATTCAAATATTACAACCTGAATTATTCAATCAATTTACTACATTGCATGGTCTGATCATGGTGTTCGGTGCCATCATGCCAGCTTTTGTGGGTTTTGCTAACTGGCAAGTGCCACTGATGATTGGTGCGCCTGATATGGCATTTGCACGTATGAACAACTGGAGTTTCTGGTTGCTGCCGGTTGCAGCAACTCTACTGGTGAGTTCATTCTTTGTGCCTGGGGGTGCGGCAGCAGGTGGCTGGACTTTTTATCCACCACTGTCAACGCAAGGTGGCTTGGGTGTTGATTTGATGATTTTTTCGGTGCACATTTTAGGTGCGTCTTCAATCATGGGATCGATTAACATCATCACAACGATTCTGAATATGCGTGCTCCTGGCATGACATTGATGAAAATGCCAATGTTCGTGTGGACATGGTTGATTACAGCCTATCTGCTGGTATTGGTTATGCCAGTACTGGCTGGTGTTGTTACCATGTTGCTGACAGATCGCCATTTTGGTACAAGCTTTTTCAATGCCGCAGGTGGTGGTGATCCAGTGATGTTTCAACACATTTTCTGGTTCTTCGGGCATCCTGAAGTTTACATCATGATTTTGCCTTCTTTTGGTATTGTTTCTGAAGTTATTCCAACATTCTCACGCAAGCCGTTATTTGGCTATTCATCAATGGTTTATGCTACGGCATCGATTGCTATTCTGTCTTGCGTGGTTTGGGCACATCACATGTTCACAGCGGGTATGCCAACAGTGGGTCAGTTGTTCTTCATGTATGCAACCATGTTGATCGCAGTACCAACAGGAGTTAAGGTATTTAACTGGACTGCAACCATGTGGCAAGGATCAATGTCATTTGAAACCCCTATGTTGTTTTCAATCGGATTTATTTTCCTGTTTGTGATTGGCGGTTTTAGTGGCGTTATCTGTGCAATTGTTCCAATCGATATTCAAGTTCAAGATACGTACTATGTGATTGCACATTTCCATTATGTATTGGTATCAGGATCCTTGTTTGCATTATTTGCTGGCGCCTATTACTGGATTCCAAAGTGGACAGGACGTATGTACAACGAAACACTGGGTAAATGGCACTTCTGGTTATCCATGTTTTTCTTCAACCTGACTTTCTTTGTACAACACTTCTTAGGACTAGCTGGCATGCCACGTAGAATCCCAGATTACAATTTGCAATTTGCAGATTTCAATATGGTTTCGAGTATCGGTGCATTCGGGTTTGGTTTGACACAGCTTTTATTCCTGTACGTGATGATAAATTGCATCCGCAGTGGTGAGAAAGCAGCTCAGATGCCATGGGATGGAGCAACAACGCTGGAATGGACTCATTTGCCAACACCAGCTCCATATCATAGTTTTGAAAAACCACCAGTAGTCAAGTAAAGAGATTTTGTATGTCTGATAAAGATACAGAACAGAAACGAAAAAAGATTAGAACGGCGTTGTTTCTGTTAGTTACGGTGGTAGCACTTTATATTTTGGTTATAGCAAAGCAATGGTAAATAGAACTTCTAGTGCAAATGTTTTAATGATGAAAAAGTTGCTGGTTTTCACATTGATCATGTTTGTGTTTGGTTATGCACTAGTACCATTTTATGAAAAGTTTTGCGAAGTAACTGGAATTAATAATTTGTTAAAACCAGATGTACAAGTCAAAGATAACTGGGTGGATGAGCAGCGTTGGATAACGGTAGAGTTTGATGCGAACACAAGAGATTTGCCGTGGAATTTCAAACCTCTACAATCCAGCGCACGAATTCACCCAGGGCAGACAATTGAAGTGATGTATGAAATTACAAATAATTCAGATCGTGAGGTAACTGGACAGGCAATACCGAGTTATAGTCCTCGCTTTCTGGATAAGCATTTAAAGAAATTTGAATGTTTTTGTTTTACAAAACAAGTGCTCAAACCACATGAAACAAAACAAATGCCGGTGCAATTTGTGATTGAGCCTAGGATACCAACTGATATTCAAACTGTAACAATATCATATACATTTTTTGAGCTATTACCTGGTGCAGGGAATACTAAAAAATAGTGATTAAGGATTTTAGAGTGACCGCAGAAAGTAAAAAAGGCATAAGGATTTTACAGATAGCCAAAGCAGTTCTCTTTGCTTTTATGGGTATACGTAAGAAAAGTGACTTAGAACAAGATGCGGCTACACTAAAGCCAACAGAATTGATTATTGGTGGAATTGTTGGAGCGATAATATTTGTAGTTAGCATCATCCTGGTTGTGAGAATGGTGGTTAGTTAGGGTTTGTATAAATTATAAGTAGGAGGAGATAAGAATGAGTCAAGAATCTGGACATTATTACGTCCCAGCACCTTCGATGTATCCAATCATTGGATCAACAGCAATTTTATTCATGGGTTCAGGCGCTGCTTTGACCATGAATAAAATGGAGATGGGTTATGGCATGTTGGCATTTGGTTTTGCAATATTGGTTTATATGTTGTTTGGCTGGTTTGGAACTGTTGCAAGAGAAAGCGAAAGTGGAAAATATGGAGTTCAAGTAGACAAGTCATTCCGATGGGGAATGAGTTGGTTCATATTTACCGAAGTCATGTTTTTCTGTGCTTTTTTTGGCGCTTTGTATTACATGCGAAATTTATCAATACCGTGGTTGATTGAAGAAAGCACAGTATTGGGAAATACCTTCTGGTCAAGTTACGATGGAAAATGGCCAACTTCAGGTCCTGGCATAACCGATCCATTTACACCAATGGGTGCCTGGGGATTGCCAGCCTTCAATACGTTGTTACTATTGACTTCTGGTGTAACGGTGACAATTGCTCACTGGAGACTTAAAGAAAATAGACGTGATGGCTTGAAATTGTGGCTGTTAGCGACCGTTTTCCTAGGCGCACTGTTTATTGCTTGTCAAGCTTATGAATACATTCATGCTTATAATGATCTGAATCTGAAACTAACCACCGGTGCATATGGATCAACATTCTTTATGCTGACTGGTTTTCATGGATTTCACGTGACGATTGGAACCATCATGCTGACTGTCATTTATTTTCGCAGTGCAGCAGGACACTTTACACCTGAAAATCACTTTGGATTTGAAGGCGTAGCTTGGTACTGGCACTTTGTTGACGTAGTCTGGTTAGGTTTGTTTGTTTTTGTCTATCTGATGTAAATGCTTAAAATCCGGTTTTTAATTTACTGTCAAACTAGCAAGTAGAATGCAGCTAAGTTAAAAACCGGAAATCATTTTTATCTACGAAACACTTCGAAAATCAAAGCCGGAATATCGTTTCAGTTTATCCATTGATAACAAGACTATGATTGTATTTGGATATCGCTTTGAACCGAAACTTTGGTCAATAATCATCACATTGCTTGCGATAATTGTTTTTGTCAATTTGGGGCAATGGCAACTATCTCGTGCAGATGAAAAAGAATCTGCATATGAACAAATTGAAAAGTATGCCAAAGAGCCAGCGGTAGCATTGCCAGGAACGCTTATAAAATTTAGTGATTTCCAAAATCGCGATGTGGAAGTGAGCGGAGAATTTCTGATCGACAAGACAATCTATCTAGATAATAAAACGCACAAAGGTTTGGCTGGTTATCACATAGTTACACCGTTGAAAATGGCAAACAGTACTATGGTGGTTGCAATCAACCGGGGTTGGGTGCGAGGAAATGCAGATCGCTCGATATTGCCAGTAGTGACTCATAAAGAAGGCTTAGTGAAGATAATAGGACGAGTAATGTCTCCTGATAGTAAAGCTCTCTCGTTGTCAAATCAGGTAGAAAGCGGGAATGTTTGGGGAAATTTTGATCTGCAACGATTTGCAGCTTTGATAGATTTAGAAGTGCAACCCATCATGGTGTTACAAAAAGATGCTTTTGATGATGGTTTAATCCGAGATTGGAACAGACCAGAATCTGGAGCAGCAAAAAACTTCGGTTATGCAGTGCAATGGTTTTCGCTAGCAATAACTACAGCAATTATTTTCATTATATTGAATGTCAAACGAGAATTTACAAAAAGCAAATAGAAGAAAATTCCTGTTACTCTTGGTGCTGATGTGCTCACCGGTAGTAGTTTCATATTTGCTATATTTTTCAGATTTCCGACCCAATAGTAAAAACTATGGTGACTTGATCAAACCGATAGTCAAGCTCCAGGGTAAAGGGACAAATTTGGTCGACAATACCATCCTACGCATGAAGGATTTACATGGTAAGTGGGTTCTGCTAACTGTTGATTCTGCAGATTGTAACGAGGCTTGCAAAGATAAACTCTATTACATGCGGCAAGTTAGAATGGTGCAAGGTAAAGAAAGGCATCGTATCGAAAGACTATGGCTGGTCAATGATGAGGGGACGCCGAACGAAGATTTAATAAAAGAATATGAAGGAACCTATATTCTGAAGGATCGAGATGGTGACATTATTAATGCCATTGAAACCAGAGACACACAGACAAAACATATTTATCTAATAGACCCGATCGGCAATTTGATGTTGAAATTTCCAGAGAAAGTTGACGGTACAAAAATGGGGCAGGATTTAAAAAGACTATTACACGTATCCCAGATTGAGCATTGATATTCTGACAAGCGATTGAGATACGCTTAGATATAAATAATTTAGGATAACAAGATAAGGAGAACGTAGACATGGCTACATTGGCATGGCAAGAAACAGCTGTACGAATAAATCAGTTTTATCGATTGACCAAACCACGCGTGGTTTCGTTGATTGTGTTTACGGCGGTTATTGGTATGTTTCTAGCTGTACCGGGTGCTGTACCGCTGGATATTCTGTTTTTTGGTACTTTGGGTATAGCGTTAGTGGCCGGAGCAGCGGCGGCACTCAACTGTCTCGTTGAGCAAAAAATGGATGCCGTAATGGCCAGAACAAAAGGAAGACCACTACCGCAAGGTAAGGTGAGTGTGCCTGAAACATTATTTTTTCTTCTGATTGTTGGTGGAGTCGGATTATACATTCTCTATTACTGGGTTAATGAATTGACCATGTGGCTGACCCTCGGCACTTTTGTAGGCTATGCAATAATTTATACGGTAATTCTCAAGCCACTGACACCACAAAACATAGTTATTGGAGGTGCATCAGGTGCTATGCCGCCAGTATTGGGCTGGACAGCAGTGACAGGTGAAATTGCCAGCGATGCATTGTTGTTATTTCTCATCATTTTTGCGTGGACTCCTCCTCACTTCTGGGCGCTCGCTCTGTATCGTAAGAAGGAATATGCCTCGATTGGCATGCCCATGCTGCCAGTGACACATGGTGATCAATATACCAAACTACAAGTTTTGCTATATACCATTATCATGTGCGTTGTGACTACATTGCCGTATGTCACACAGATGAGCGGATTAATCTATCTGGTTGGGTCGCTCATTCTCAATGGTATTTTTATGTATTACGCAATTGAAATATATCGTAATTATAGTGATCAGTTAGCGCGAGAAGCTTTCCGCTATTCGATTTTATATCTGGCACTGTTATTTGTAGCACTGTTGGTCGATCATTATTTTTACTTTTAAAGATTATCAGTAAAAAAGGCGTAGCATATAAAAATGCTACGCCTTTTTTGTTTCAAGTTAAGCTAAGGAAAAAGTTTGCCCGGATTCAGAATATTGTTCGGATCGAATAAATTTTTAATATTCTTCATTAGGGTCATTGTCACATCATCAATCTCCTTGGGAACAAAGGCACGTTTTTCGCTGCCAATGCCATGCTCTCCTGATAGCGTGCCATGCAAAGAGATGACCAAATCAAAAATATCATTTAAACAGTGTTCGGCCCGTCTGACTTCATCAGCATTCTCGGGGTCAATAAGTAAATTAACATGAATATTGCCATTCCCGGCATGCCCAAAATTGACGTTCTGTAATTGGTAATGTTGACTCAACCGCTTTAATCCCCGTAAGAATTCGGGTAAGCGAGTAACAGGAACCACAACGTCTTCATTAATCTTCTTGGGTGCAATCTCACGTAACAAGGGCGAAAGCGCCTTGCGTGCCTTCCAGAGATCGCGAGTGTCAGGCACTTCTCTGGCTTCGATGAGAGAATCGGATTGGCATGCCGAAATAATGCTTGCAATGGCATGAGGCAATTCATCTCGTGTGCCATCGACTTCGATCATGAGCATGGCATGACTCATGCCAGGTAGCAGATCAGGATAGCGGTTACGAATCAGTCCTAAGGACCCACTGTCAAGAAATTCCAATGCGCTGGGTAAGCGCGATAGCGACATGATATTGACAATTGCAGCAGTGCAACTGGCTAAGTCTTGAAAATGTGCCGTGATGCCTGCGACAACCTCCGGCAATGCAGTCAGTTTGAGTGTGGCTTCGGTGATGATCGCAAGTGTGCCTTCAGAGCCAATTAGCAGTCTGGTGAGATCGTAACCAACTACTCCCTTGGTGGTGTAACAACCGGTTGTTATCAATTGGCCAGCACCGGTTACTGCTTTCAGACCCAGAACATGATCACGGGTAGTGCCATACTTGACGGCATGAGGTCCGCCTGCACAGGTAGCGATGTTGCCACCGATAGTAGAAAACATGGCGCTGGAAGGATCAGGAGGCCAGAAAAATCCGTGTGGTTTGGCTGCTTCCTGTATGGTCTGATTGATGACACCCGGTTCGGTGACGATGACGCGGTTGGCAGGATCCACTGAAACGATATTGACCATGCGCTCCAGTGACATGGCAATACCCCCTTTTTCGGGAAGGCTGCCACCGGCTGTTCCGGTTCCCCGACCACGAGGTACTAATGGAATGTGGTGTTGGTTACAGAGTTGGAGTGTTTGCAGAATTTCTTCTGTACACAAAGGAACCACGACAGCATCAGGTGGGAATATCTTGCGGCTGTTATCGTATGCATATGCATAACACTCAACCGGATCGGTATAGCAGCGATCCGGTGGGAATAGCTTCTCAAGGTTGGTTTTGACGGATGCGGAAAGCACGCTCACTATGTTGTTTCAGGTCAATTCATGTACTCGAATACTTTGACAACTTTTTTTACGCCTGGTGTTGAACTAGCAATTTGGGCTGCATTATCGGCTTCTTGGCGCGAAACGATTCCCATGAGGTAGACGATTTCATTTTCAGTCACAATCTTGACATGATTGATCTGAAATTTACGTTCAGCTAGGAAGCGTGCTTTTACTTTTGAAGTGATGAGTGTGTCATTGCTACGCGAAGCAAGTGAAGTATTACCGGCAACGGCGATTTCGTTAAAGATTTTGCGAACATTGTCGACGCCCATGATCAACTTTTCGATTGCAGCCTTGATGTCTTCCGATGGTGCTTCTCCAGTCAGTAAAACCATGCGGTTATAACTGGTGACATTGATATGAACCGTATCACCATATTGCTGGTGGATTCTCCTTCCACTCTTGAGTTCGATCCCTTCATCTTCGATAAACATGCCGCTGGTCCTGCGATCCTCTGAAATATAAGTACCTGTACCTGCAGCCGTGCCAATGGTAAACATGGGTACACAAGCACTAAGCAGTGGAAGAATCAATAAAAAGGGCAGCCAGAACGAATAGCAATGTCTCATGGGTTTGACTCCGAAGAATTCAATAATGAATGCCCGATAATACAGTAAAATAGCGCAATTACGTATATTCTGTGATCAAAATACACTGCGTAAAGGAGTCCAACCTGTATGACCCATAAACCTGAAAACACGGTTGCCAGCAATACATCCAAGGATGACAGTGCGGAAGATGTGGAAGCGGTTGCCGTACTCGGAGTGGCGGCCGGTGAGGAACGTTATTTGATATCCATGTCGGATGTCAGCGAAGTCATCACCATTCCCAAACTGGCCAAGGTTCCGTTGACTGAACCCTGGTTTCTCGGATTGGCCAATGTGCGGGGAAATCTTTACGGCATCAATGATCTGGGTGTTTTTCTGGGTGGTAGTCCTGCTGTATTCAATCTGAAATCCCGTATTCTGCTAGTTGCTTCCGGCAGCAAGGCACTAGGGGGCTTCATCGTCAACAGCATGCTAGGTATCCGTGATTTGTCGGAGTTTTCACTGGTGAAACACAGCAAGAAGAAGCTACCCAAAGGTGTGGTGGCCCAATACAAGGATCTGGAAGGGCGCGTATGGCGCAAGCTGAATCTCCTTGAATTGGTTCACGACGAAAGGTTTCAACATATCGAACGCCAATAACGGCAATATTCCTTACAAGTACGAAATAACTTCTTTTTACAGTATCCGTCATGTCCATATCCACGATTCTCGCCAAAGACAAAGCCAAGATTCTGGCCGAAGCACTACCTTATATCCAACGATTCCACGGTAAAACCATTGTCATCAAATATGGCGGCAATGCCATGGTGGAAGAAAATCTGAAACATGGGTTTGCGCGTGATGTCGTCTTGTTGAAACTGGTCGGCATGAACCCGGTGGTTGTTCATGGTGGTGGCCCACAAATCGATGAAATGTTGAAGCGCGTAGGTAAGCAAGGTGAGTTCATACAAGGCATGCGTGTCACCGATGCTGAAACCATGAACGTGGTGGAGATGGTGCTGGGCGGTTCGGTCAATAAGGATATCGTCAATCTGATCAATCGTCATGGCGGTAAGGCTGTGGGTTTGACCGGCAAGGATGGAGCTTTTATTCGCGCAAAGAAAATGCTGATGCCGGATCGTGAATCTGCCGGAAAATGGATCAACATTGGCCAGGTCGGAGAAATCGAATCGATTGATCCGGCGCTGATCGCCTTGCTCGACACACAGGATTTCATTCCGGTCATAGCACCCATCGGAGTGGGCAGCGATGGTGAATCGTACAATATCAATGCCGATCTGGTGGCTGGAAAGTTAGCTGAAATTCTGCAAGCAGAAAAGCTGATTCTGCTTTCTAATATTCCCGGAGTCATGGACAAGGAAGGTAAGCTGCTAACCGGACTTACTGCACAGCGGGTCGACGAATTGTTTGCCGATGGCACGATATCCGGTGGCATGTTGCCCAAGATTGGTTCGGCACTGGATGCCGTAAAAAAGGGTGTCAAATCCTGTCACATCATCGACGGTCGCGTAGAGCATGCGTTGCTGCTGGAAATTTTGACCGATCAGGGCATCGGCACACTGATCAAGGAAAGCTAGCACAACTTACTGGCGTTTGTGCAGAGTAGTCAGCAAGCCACGCAGCATCTGCACTTCCTCTTTTTCCAGTCTGGCACGTGCAAACATCCGGCGTACACGAGGCATCAGCAGTTTGGGTTTGTCCGGATCCAGAAAACCGCTTTGGATCATCAATTCTTCGAGATGCGTGTACAGCAATTCCAGTTCGTTAAAATTGGCTGGTGAACCTGAAATGGGGACGTGGGCAGTGGTTTGTTCGGTTAGCGCCATGCGGAGTTCATACGCTATCAACTGCACTGCACTGGCCAGGTTCAACGACGGATAGTGTGGGTTGGCTGGGATATGAATAATGATCTGGCATTTGTGCACTTCCGATGTGCTGAGACCGGAACTCTCGCGCCCAAACAGCACGGCAACAGGCTGTTGATGTGCATAGCGCAGTAATTCCCGCGCACCCTGACGGGCATCGAATATCTCATGGGACAACTCGCGTGGTCGTGCCGTCACCGCCGCAGCCAGCACGGTCTGATCAAGTGCCTGATGCAATTCGCTACAAACCTGTGCCTGTTGCAAAATATCCGCTGCATGTGCGGCGCGTGCTTCCGCTTCGGCATCGGGAAACGATTTGGGGGCGATCAAATACAGCGAACGCAATCCCATTGTTTTCATCGCTCGAGCTGCAGCACCGATATTGCCAGGATGGCTGGTGTGACTGAGTACGATGCGTACGTTATCGAGCGGACAGAACTGGGCCATATGAAGATTGTGTATGTGTATGATTAATGATAAAAACGACACGCAAAGAATGACTCCATTCTATCAGAACGGGCTATAGAGCATGCTAAGAGGTTTTGAGAATGAACGCAGCTAGGTCAAAAGCGTGCCGCGATGGCGGATTGGATCAAGACGGTCAACGAATAAGGCGGTTTCGGGCGATGGTGTTTTAATGTGGTATTTGAGCCGGCGAGAACGCGGGATGTGTTATTGCAATATGCGAGCTAGCCTGAGCGTGATTGATGTGACATAAACGGCTCAATTGTGCATCACACGCTGGATGGTGTGAGTGTTTTTGGTTTCTTTGGCGGATTGCAGGCGGTATCCATAACCATACACGGTTGCGATATCCCAATCGCTTTGAGGAGACAGGCCCAATTTGCTGCGCAGGCGGCTAATGTGAGTGTCGACGGTTCGTGTGTCGATTTCAGCGGCGAGTCCCCAGATTTTTTCCAATAGATGGACACGGGACAGCAGTTTGTTGGGATTCTGGAACAGATAGCGGGCAAGTGCGAATTCTTTTTGTGTCAACCCGACATTTTTTCCTGCAAAAGTGATTTCCTGGTCGTTTGGCTTGATTTCATATAAACCAAACTGCAAATTTGTGGTTTCTTGTTTTTCACGAACGCGGCGTGCCAATGAATCGATTCTGGCCAGCAACTCGAAATAACGCTGCGATTTGACAAAATAATCATCGGCGCCAAGGTGCAAGGCATTGACAACATCGGACTCATTATTGCGCGAAGTCACGCAGATGATGGGAATGCGCCAGTCTATATTTTTTCGTACCCACTTGATCGCTTCTTCTGCCGTGCCATCTGGCAACATCCAGTCAATGATCAATAGATCGTATTTTTCCTGTTTGAGCGCGGCAAGAAAGGCAGCGATTGTTCCAAAGAAATCGTATTGATATTGTGTTGATGAGAAGAGCAGTTCGTAAATCGAAATCTGGGTTGCTTCGTCTTCGAGGATTCCTAGGCGCATGGTATGTTACTTAACTGAGTATTGGTCGCGTTTTTTCAGCGGCATTTTCGCGTTCTGGCTTTAGCGAAAATTTTATTTTCCGATGCAGAAGTGTGAAAAAATTTCGCCAAGCAAATCGTCGGGTGTGTAGCGCCCAGTGATGGATGTCAGGGCGGTTTGCATCAGTCTGAGTTCTTCAGCAAGTAATTCGAGCTGATATTGATAGTCGATGAAAGTGGAGGCAGCTTGTAAGTGGCTTCTGGCTTGTGTCAATGCTTCCAAATGGCGTTGTCGAGCCATGTAGATTCCCTCTGGGGATGATTGTGACTTCCATCCGATGACATTCAGTATGGTGTTGCGCAGCAACTCGATGCCAGCACCGGTTTTGGCGGAGATAAAAACTGTGTGTGCCGTATCGGTCTGTTCCATCCTGGGATCCTGACCTAGGAGATCAATCTTGTTGAACACAAGGATGATTGGCTTGTTGGTGGGGATATTGGGGGTATCGCTTTTATTGAGAGGATGCTGGTGTGGCGTTAACGAAGAATCGATCAAATGGATGATCACATCAGCATTGTCAATGGCAGCAAGGGTGCGTTCAATCCCTTTTTGTTCAACGAGATCGCTGGTATCTCTTAATCCCGCTGTATCGATGATGTGCAACGGAATGCCGTTAATGGTGATGTTTCTTTGGATGGTATCTCGGGTGGTTCCGGGAATGTCGGTGACTATGGCGGCATCTTCTTCGACGAGTTGGTTCAACAGACTGGATTTGCCAACATTGGGACTGCCAGCCAGAACGATCTTGATGCCTTCCTGCAAGATATGGCCTTGACGGGCGGCAGCAAAAATGTCCTCGAATCGTTGCTGTAATGCCTGCAAATCATTTCTGATCTGCATTATCTGGATAGGATCGATCTCTTCTTCGGGAAAGTCGAGTGTGGCCTCAATGAGCATTCTGAGGGCGACCAAGGCGTTAACCATGTCGTCGATGCGTTGAGAAAAGTGACCACGCAAAGATTGGATGGCGTAGCGAGCAGCTTCGGTTGTGCTGGCAGCAATGATGTCGGCCACGCTTTCAGCCTGTATCAGATCAATTTTATGGTTCAGGTAGGCGCGCAGAGTGAATTCACCGGGTTGCGCCATACGTGCTCCAGCCTTAAGACATTGTTCGAGCAGAAGATTGAGGATGGCGGTACCACCATGTCCCTGCAGTTCAAGAACATCTTCGCCTGTGTATGAATGGGGTGCTGGAAAATAGAGTGCGATGCCCTGATCAATGATGCGATGCTCGGTATCTTGAAAATTGCAAAGCTGGGCGTGGCGGGGACGGGGGATTTTGCCGAGAATGACTTGGGCTAGCCCAGCTAAATTCTTGCCAGACAGGCGGATGACACCAATACCGCCTTGTCCTGGTGGTGTGGCAATGGCAGCAATGATATCGGTATCAGCATCTGCTCCCATCGATAGATTCAATACTTTTTCTTGATGGCCGGTCTAGTAAGAGACCGGCCTATCGATTTATCGCTTTTTGGGTTTCCTGCTCGCAGGATTACCTTTTGGTTTTGCCACTACCTTTTTGTTATTTGCGGCGGGTAATTGTGCTTGCGGCTTATCACTTGTTTCGGTGGTGACGACTGACTGTTCAGCATTTTCGGTATCCTTGAGCAGTGGCAAAGCATTTTTCTCTGAAGTGGATTCAGGTTTGTTTTTGATTTTTTTCTTGCTTTTGTCCTTGTTATTGCTTTCACCGTATTTGTTTTCATACATCCTGGTGATTTGCCATTGCTGGGCGATGGAAAGAATGTTGTTGCACAGGGAATAAAGCACCAGCCCGGATGGGAAGAAGAAAAAGAACACGCTGAATGCAAGCGGCATGATCTGCATCACCTTGGCTTGAATGGGATCAGCAGGCGGTGGGCTGAGTTTGGACTGAATCCACATTGAAATGCCCATGATGACTGGCAAGACATAGTAGGGATCCGGTACCGACATGTCGGTGATCCATAATACGAAAGGTGCATAACGTAATTCAACTGCAGCCATCAGTGTCCAGAACAGGGCAATGAACACTGGAATTTGAACCAGGATAGGCAGGCATCCACCCATCGGGTTAATTTTTTCTTCTTTGTAGAATTCCATCATCGCCTGATGCATGCGTTGACGGTCACTGGCATATTGTTCGCGTATGCGTTGCAGCTTGGGCGTTACCACGCGCAATTTGGCCATCGAACGATAACCTGCTGCTGATAGTGGGAAGAACAATAACTTCACGGTCAGCGTCAATAGAATAATTGATGCACCCCAGTTATCGGTCCAGCCATGATAGAACGAGAGGAGCTTGAAAAGCGGAACAGCCAGTACCGTCAACCAGCCATAATCGACTGTCAACTCCAGACCGGGTGCCAGTTCGGCTAATTTGTCCTGTTCTTGTGGGCCAGCATAAAAAGGGATGGAAATATTTTTGGTTTGTCCCGAATCAATTGCCCCGACCGGAGTAATGATACCGGCACTGTACTGGTTAGGCGCCAAGCGCTTTGCATAGTATTCACGAGGCGTATTCTGCTTTGGCAACCATGCTGTCAGGAAATAGTGCTCAAGCATGGCAATCCAACCATTATCGGCATTGGTAGGAAATTCTGCCTTGTTTTTATCCAGATCTGCGAATTTGATTTTCTGGAATTTCTCAGATTCCGTATATATCGCCGCACCAGTATACGATTGCACCATCGAACTAGTGCCCGCTGGTTCGTTGCTGTCTCTGAGCATCTGAAAATAAGAAAACGGCATGATAGTGGAATCACTCTCATTGACGATTTCAAACTCGACATCAATCACATAACTGCCGCGATGGAAAGTGAAAATTTTCACGACCTGCATACCGTTTGTTTCCGGAGCCAGCAAGCGTACCTTCAGCGTGTCTCGTCCCGTTTCAAGTTCGTAATTATATTGGTTTGAGTCGACGGTGAATTTTGTCTTGTGATTCGGTAGGTTGTCACCAATTAGTCCTGATTGTGCAACCTGAAAACGTGCAGATTTATCCAAGAGCAACTCGTAGGGCTTATCCTTGTCTTCACGCGAAGGGTGTTTTAACAGCCCCAGTTGACGAATATCGCCACCGGCAGTATCGATTTCCGCCACAATCATATCTGTTTTGACCGTAACTTTTTCACCTGTTAGGAACAGATTGGGAGTAATTGAAGAGTTAACACCCTCGATTCCAGCCGCAATACTATGATCCTTTCCATCGGTTGACGCAGTAAAACCATCACCTGGAACGGGTAGCGGATCGTGACGTTGATTGGCGGCATCAGTTGTCCCGGTCATCACTTTTGATGCAGGAGGCGGATTTAATTCCTTTTGCCAAGCATCCCATAAAAATAACAGGGAAGAGGAGAAGATGATGAGGAGTACTAGTTTTTTTGTTTCCATTATGATCTGATCAGGTTAATTTCTTGATAGAGCTATTTTTCTGGGCTTATCACAGAATTGATTGTTACCAAATTTTTATTGTTGCGATTGTGTTCTATTTTTTACTTTTTGGTGCAATGGATCTTAGAGTAATAAAAAGACTGCCGGTTTGCCAAACTGGTTAGGGTACAGGTTCATATCCACCTTTGTTCCATGGATTGCAGCGTAATATGCGCCAGATAGTGAGGCGAGTGCCACGAAAAAAACCATATTTTGTATATGCTTCGCAAGCATAATGCGAGCAGGTTGGACTAAATCGGCACGAAGGTGCCAAAAAAGGACTAATGCAGTACTGATAAACTTTTATACAAGCAATAATTATTCGTGACATTGCTGCAATTGAAACATCAAAGTTTTCATTTCAACAACAAGTTGAGCGGAATCCTTTCTGGATACTTTGCGACGCAGCTTGATGACCCAGTCCATATTATTCATAGACTCGCTGGATCGATTCTGGCGGAAGGTTTCCCTTAAAATTCGCTTGATCCAATTACGCTTGACAGCATAACGCTCAATTTTTTTGGCAACAATCATGCCCAAGCGCGCGTGGGTAAGATCATTCGGTTTTGCATATATTTGAATGAAATAACCACACGCCTGATGCCTTAATTTGATTGTGGCAGCAAACTCGACCGCTGTATGCAGCCGATAATTTTTGGATAATGAATGAATTTCAATAAATCAGTCAAAATAAATTCAGATCATTAAACACTTAAGCGGGCCCGACCCTTTGCCCGGCGAGCTCGAATCACAGCAGCTCCGCCGCGGGTTTTCATGCGCACAAGAAATCCATGGGTACGTTTTCTTTTCGTTACTGAAGGTTGGTATGTTCGTTTCATTTTTTTAGTCCGTTTGCATTTCACAAAATAACCGCGTATTAAAGCTTTTTTACTTTGTGGTGTCAATATTTTTATTAATATAGATTCCGAATTGATAGATACAAGAGAGACTGAAAGCAGAAAATAATTACGTCATATTGTCAGTTTGCTATTTTAATTAACCTCATAGGAAAAAAAAAGGAGGTTGATTGGATTGTGTTTTTATAGATTCAAATTAAACTCGCAAGAGTTTGTTGAATGAAGTTTTCTTAGTTCGGTATCGTTTGATTAATTGTTCGGATATTACAGTCAGAGAGGTTTGTAATGGAGAGTAGTGTAGCAACGTGCAGACGCCAAGATGATCGTCGGGGGGTAACACCTTTTTTGTGTGCTTACCATCTGGGCTTTAAGGAAGGAAATCGCGCTGTTGAACGCAGAATGGACCGAGGCAAGGCTGCTTATGTGGATCGGTACACCGGATATATGGTGTTCTGTTCAATGGCCATCATCCTGTTGAGTGGTCTGGATGCCATGCTGACATTGCGCATTCTGGCTGCGGGTGGAGAGGAACTCAACTGGTTCATGGCCGCTTTACTTGAGCAGGGTTCAGAACAATTTGTGCAATTCAAAATAGCGCTAACGGCACTGGCGGTCATGCTACTTGCCATTCATCATAATGTAACCTTGCTCGGGAGCGTGCGTGTCAAGCACATCAAGTACTTAACCCTGATAGGCTACAGTGTGTTGATCAGCTATGAATTATATCTGCTTGAATTGGCGGCAATGGGGTAACGAGTCAAGCCTAACCAAAATTTTGGAGTGTTTCGGGATATTGCGGTCAGGGATTGAGAGAATGGAATAAGCTCAAATCCGATCACTCCAACTAACTTATTAATCGTTCTGGTTAATCACAGTAAAGTAACTGGAAACATTTCTGAGATCTTCAAGCACCAGTGTTCCGGCAGCCAGTTGTAATCGTAGGTAGGCAAGCAGGTAGTTATATCTGGCTTCGGTAAGATCGCGCCGTGCGGTATGTAATTGTTGCTGGGCATCCAGTAGATTCAAGTTGATCCGGATACCGCCACGGATACTTTTTTCGGTCGCGTCAATCAGCAGCTCAGCCGATTTGACGGCAAGCTGAAGTGACTCGATTCGCTTTATTCCACTTTGCAATAGATTGTATTGTTTGCGTAATTCAACGATTACTTTGTCTGTAATGGCATCCAGGTCGGCTTCAGCTTTGGCGTGGTTGGCTTTTGCCTGTGCAGTCGTGGCGGTGACACGACCGCCCGTGTAGAGCGGAAAATTGACCTCGATGCCAACCGTCCCCAGTTCCGCATCCTGATTGCGGGTAATGAATGATCCGCGATTGTTTTTTGACAGGCTGGCTACCAGATCAACGCGTGGCGCATGACCGGCATAACTTTTTTTGATTTCTTCCTTTCCGGAAACAACGGTATGTCGTTGTGTGACAACTTCGGCATTGCGCTCGAGTGCCAGTGTATGCCAGTCATCGAAATCCTGAAGCTGAATGGAGCGCGAACTGAACATATCGGATAGTCGAGCCAGCTTCTGGGTTTTCAGGCCGGTAATTGCTTCCAGTTTAAGTCGGGCTGTCTCGAGTTCATCATGAGCTTCGATAACTTTTGCTTGGGCAATGGCATGCTTGGACTGTGTTTCAAGTACGTCTGTCGTGGTGCCTTCTCCCTTGAGCAGCATGCGTTCGTTGACGCGTTTGAGTTCATCGAGTGAAACGAGTTGCGTTTCAGCCAGCTTGACGTGATCTTGTGCCAATAACGTTTCGACATACGCTTCTACCAGGCGAACGACAAGTTGCTGACTACGTCCGGAAAATTTGGCCCGGCTCGATTCGGCCTGAGCTTTTCCGATACGGTAATTGGCCACGGCTTCCAGGTTGATCAAGGGTTGGCGCAAAGTGAGCGAGCTGATCTGGCTATCGAAATGTGTATGATCAGGACTACTTTGTCCGGTCAAGGGGTTGATCCCAGTGATGGTTCCGGCACTTCTGCTTTGGTTGTGAGTGACCGTCAGATTAGGCAGCAAACTGGCCAGTCCAAGTGCCTCTGCCTGCTGTCCCGCCTCGTTTTCGTGATATGCAGAACGAAATGTAGGATCATGCTCGAGTGCGGCTTCATAAGCATCCAGCAAACTCATGGCATGCGCAGCACTAGCTTGCTGACTGAGTAGGATGACGCAAGTCAAGGCAATGAATTTTCGGCGAAAGCAAAACATCGTTACTACTCTTCACTCATGGATGAATGGACACGATCCAGGATGGGTTTGAATAAATAACTCATCAACGATCTCTCACCGGTCTTGACAAAGATTTCTACTGGCATGCCAGCGCGAATCTGTTGATCTGTCAGCATTTTCAAGCCATCCTGAGTGACCCTGGCTTTAATCGTGTAATAGGGCAATCCGCTTTTTTCGTCGATCAGGCGATCAGCCGAGACATGCGTTACAACACCAGGGATGTTGGGTGTCTTTTTCTGATTGAGTGCAGAAAAAATGAGATCGACAAGCAGATCCGGATGAACCTTATCGATCAAGTGCACTGGGACCTGTCCGGTTACGATCAGCATGTCATCGCTGGGGACAATATCCATCAATTTGAACCCTGAGCCAATGACTCCTCCTTCAGTAAAGACATTCATGCCTACCACTGTGCCATCGACAGGTGATTTAACTTCGACATTGGCCAATTCGAAATCCTGACCATTCAACCGGTTTTGTAACGATTCGGCTTCCTTTTTGGTATCCGACAGTAGCTGCCGTACTTCCTTCTGGTATTCCTGCTGGCGATGGATGCGGCGTTGTTCGAGTTCCGAAATCTGGCGCTGGGTGCGCCCAATGTTGCCGATGTCGGCGGAAATTTCTCCGGATAATTGTGTAAAGGTGCGTTCCAGTTCCAGAACGCGATTGCGCGGAACGAAACCATCTGTCGCAAGATCGCGCATGTTGACGAGCTGCTCTTCCAGTAACCTGGATTGCTGAACTTTACTGGATTTGGACGCTTCGAGACCGCGTAATTGCACTTTCAGGCCTGACATGTTTTCATCTAGCGCAGCAATTTCGTGTTGCAGCGCCAGTCTGCGGGACAAAAACAATTGATTCTGTATGATGATGTTGTTGGTGACACGGCTGTCGCTTTGTGCGGACAGCAATTCAGGTGGATAGCTCACTTCGTTTTTTCCATCGCGTTCCGCCAAGAGCCGAGCCTCCGTTGCCTGAGCCGTCATCAACTGTGTACGGGTGATTTCGGCTTGTGCTTTGATTTGTACCTCATTCATGTGCACCAGTACTTGCCCCATGGCGACATGGTCTCCCTCCTTGACCAGGATCTTATCGATGATTCCCCCGGTTTGATGCTGAACGGCCTGAAGATGGCGGGATACCGTAACAGTACCCGGCACCGGCACGCCCTTGTCGAGAGGAGCAAAAGTTGCCCACAGTACAAAACCACCAAATCCAGCGAGCACAATCCACCAACCCAGGCGGGTGTGGGTGGTTTCGTCCGTTTCCACCCAGCTTGAACTTTCGGCCGGAATGTTTTCAATGATTTTTTCTTTGTTTTCGGCAACAAGCTTCATGATTTTTTGTATTCAGGATATTGGACTTTTCTGAGAGTCATTGATTGTGTAGCGCCTGATCAGACTTCGGAATGTATTGCAGCAGCTGCAGGTGGCGGCTCGCCTTGGGCGGATTGTTTTTGTGCTTCCTGCTTCGCTACCAGGGCTTGCTGAGCCTGTTGTTGCTGTTTGGTGAGCTTTTCTATGATTTGACTGGTAGGACCAAACATTTTCGCCGTACCATCCTGCAATAACAACAGTTTGGTGGTTACACTGATGATGCTGGTTCGATGCGTAATCAGTACGATCGTTTTTCCACGTTTTCTGAGATCAGTCAGGGCAGCCAGCAAAGCTTGTTCACCAACATCATCGAGATTGGAATTCGGCTCATCCAGCACGATTAATGACGGATCGTCATACATGGTTCTGGCCAAACCGAGGCGCTGCTTTTGTCCACCTGAGAGACCTGCACCGCCCTCACCTAGATGAGTATCGTATCCTTCCGGCATATTCAGGATCATTTCATGTACCCCTGCACGTTTGGCGGCCAGAATGACCTTTTCGGAATCAATCTCTCCAAAACGGGCGATATTTTCGGAAACGCTGCCGGCAAACAATTCGATATCCTGTGGCAAATATCCGACATGAGGACCCAGTTCATCCTTGTTCCAGAGATAGACATCGGCACCATCCAGCCTGACCTTGCCTGCCGCCGCAGGCCACACTCCCACAAGCAGACGCGCCAATGTGGATTTTCCGGAGCCACTGGGGCCGATGACACCCAGAACCTCACCTGCTCCCAGCGACAGCGACAAGCCCTTGATCACCGGTGTTTTGCTACCGGGAGGCATCGCGGTGACATTCTCCACAGCAATGATACCCTTGGGTTTGGGCAAGGCCATACCAGCCTCGCGAGCCGGATTCTGTTCTAAAAGCTTGGTTAAACGCTCATATGCGCTGCGCGTGCTGCCGATCTGCTTCCATACACTGATCAGCAGTTGTACGGGGGCAATAGCTCGTCCCAACAGGATGGAACCGGCGATCATCATGCCGGGGGTAATATCGTTTTCCAGCACGAGTAACGCACCCAGTCCGAGCATCAGCGACTGCAGGGCAACGGTGGTCGATTTGGACAACGCTGTAACAATGCCTGCTTTTTCACTGGCTTCTGCTTGCAGATTGAGAAAACGACTATGCAGCTTGAACCAGCGCGATTGTAGATTGGGCAGCATGCCCATGGCCTCGATGACTTCGGCATTACGCAGGTTGTTTGAAGCAATATTGGTAGAGGCGATGGCCATGGAATTGGCATCCGCCAGGGGTTTGTGTGAAACCTTTTCGTTGATGTAGGCCAGCGTAATCAGGATGATGGTTCCGCACAGTGCAAAAGCACCCAAGCCGGGGTGAAACATGAAAATGACAAATAGATAGATCGGAAACCAGGGGGCATCAAAAAATGCAAACAGTGCATTCCCTGTCAGAAATTGCCGGATACTGGTGAGATCCTTGAGCGCTTGTCCGGCATTGCCGTCACCCTGTTTCAGGCTTTGTTCGAATGCTGCCGTATACACGCGCTTGTTGAGTTTCATGTCAAATTGCGCGCCGACGCGAATCAGCACGAAACTGCGGACATACTCCAGTGAGCCCATGAAAATATACGCACCCAGCATGATGAGGGTCAGCATGAACAATGTCATTTCGTTACGACTCGTCAATACGCTGTCGTACAACTGCAACATATAAATTGCGGGCATCAGCATCAACATGTTGATGACTGCGCTGAAAACTCCGATATTGCGGAAAGTTTTCCTGAAACTGGCCAAAGCCAGTGCAACCTCATTTTGAGGTGCTTTGAATTTGAATTTCATCGATAGATATTAGAACGTAAATGATCAGGCGCTCATTGACAAACGTTTAATACTGACAAGGCAATTTAGAATTTTGAGGTATCCGGCGAATTAAGTTCGCCACGATTATAATGGTTATACTTTAATTTTGACTAGGCAAATCTCTAGGCGCGAGCTTAAACGACCTTGGGGAAAAGTGCAAATCCTGTTGCGCATCCGCGCAGTCGAAGATCAGATCCTGGTTCATTCGTTGTGCCATGGCACTGGTCCAGTGCCGGTAACGCGGTAACCATCTCAATCCCTGTAGTGCCAGATGAAAAAGCCACAGTGGAATACTAAAAATACGAGGCCTGCTGCCGAGTGCCTCAAAAATACGGATTACCATGTCACGATAGGTTAGTGTTTCCCCGCCTGATAGATCGTAAGCACGATTACCTGCTTCCTCAACGGAAATAGCCGAGCAGCAGGCAGCTGCCACATCGTCCACATGTATGGGCTGCCGTAAGCCACGAGCAGAGCCTAAAACCGGGAAAAACCCGAAGCGCAGAATGAAGCGGGCAATTTCCGTGATGTTTTTGTCGCGACCATGACCATAAATCAGTGTCGGACGCAGAACGATCCAAGTGATGCTGTGTTGGGTTGCCCAGGTGTGCAAGGCTTCTTCACCCGCAATCAGCTGTTGTGCGATGCGCTGTTCGCTCGTATCCGGTGAAGCCGTTTTGCTATACCGGCTGGTGGAGGAGAGCGCAACAATGCGTCTGGCTCCCAGTTTCAGCATCATGTCGAAATAGCGCGGCAATACCCACAGCGGGGCGGTACAGATCCAGTCAGGAATGTTATCGACAGTGGAGTGACCGGTTTCCAAGGGCAATCCATCCAGTTGCAGCCACGATATGGCCGCATTATTGGATACTTGTGCGCGGCGGGAAAAGGCCACGATCTGCCATTGCTGCTGGACTAGTTGTTGTTGCAGACACTCGCCCACCAGACTGGTGGCGCCCAGTAAGCCGACACGCCGATTATTCATGTTTGGGGTTAAGCAAATTAAAGCAATCGCGCACGCCGTGATACCCAACCGTGACTGCAAAGCGCAACCATACACCCAGTGTAATCAATCCCATCAGTACGCCAGGATACCGATCCCGGAAAAATTTTCGGTAAAAACGCAACATGCCCTTGTGTTTGTGCCAGGCTACAAAGTAAGGGCGTGACAGACTGCAGGTGCCCTGATAATGCGTGACCGGCGCATCAGGTACGAAAAGAATCTTCCAGTTTTTTTGCTGGAAGCGCATGCACCAATCCAGATCTTCGCAGTGCAGAAAATATCCTTCATCCCATTTGCCTACATCGGTAAGGGTTTCGCGCCGAACCAGCATCAGCGCACCTGAAATGGCTTCGACTTCGACTGGCGTAGCCGGTAGAGGCTGTTTGTTCAGATGAAAGTCGAAGAATAATTGTGGATGGAATTTCTCCAGGCGATACAAACCGCAAGCTCGCACTAAGGCTCGCCAGGGAGTGGGGATGGCGCGCCGTCCGCCGCCTTGCTCGGATCCATCGGGATTGGCCAGAAATCCACCGACCATACCGACACGCGGATCGGACTGGAGTACCTGGAACAGGCGTGACAGCGAGCCCGGTTCCAGGATGCAATCGGGATTCAGGAAGAGTAGATAGGGTTGCGTTGCGCGATCAATACCCATGTTGCAGCCTGCAGCAAAACCGACATTGCGATCTAGGGGAACGATGTGTACCTGCCGGTCTGCCGGCAGCTTGGACTGCAATTCTGCCAAACTGGAATCCGATGATGCATTGTCAATGACGATGACCTCCCGGGCTTGCTGAAGTGCCGCCAGAACGCAGAGTGACAGTAATACACCGGCATTGTAATTGACGATAATGACCGAGATCGGTTCGGACTGGGTGACATGCAATTTGAAGTCGATTCCTTCTGGAGGGAGGGTAGTATGTGGACAGGATAACATGAAATACCCTGCCTGCTATGGAGCGAAGGGATGAATGGCGACAGCAGCTATGGGGCGAGAATGGAAAGTTTTCATCATCATGCGACCTTATCTGGTCAGGGTGGTATTTGTAGTGATAGGGCATACCCATCCCGGGTTAAACATGAAGGAAGGTCAATTTTCTTTTGCTGACGAGGCAGCATGAATCCAATCCAATTCACGGCAACTGTGAGAAGTATCATATTGCCTGATGGGGAATCGGGCGTATATTATCCGGCGTTATTCATATTCCATCGATATTTCACTTCAGAGCCCGCCAAGCCAGCATGAGTATTCCTACGCCCCGTTCTCCGACATTGGTCACCATCATCGTACGCAGTGCAGATTCGCAAAAATTGACGGTTACGCTGGAGTCGATCGCAAGACAGACGTATCCCGACATAGAAGTTGTCGTAGTAGACATGCAGGTAAAAGAGCAGGGTGAATCGGTTTTGCAGTGTGGTTCTTTTTCCGTGCAGAGGATCGGCTATCAGGGCATGTCGATGAACCTGGCTGCTGCGGCCAATGCAGGTTTGCAGTCGGCGCATGGAGACTGCATTACGGTGCTCGATGGCGGTGTCGAATTATATCCCGAGCATGTGCGCCAACTTGTGGTGGTACTCAATGATCATCCCGATGCCGTGGCAGCATATTCGCGAATACGGATGATCGATTCAGCTGAAACTGTGCTGAATGAATGGGGGGCTCCCTTCGATCCTGTCGATTTGTATTCTGGTCAGCTTTTATCTATTCAATCCCTGATTTTTCGTCGCCGGCTCATC
Source organism: Nitrosomonas sp. (assembly GCA_024282035.1). GTDB lineage: Bacteria > Pseudomonadota > Gammaproteobacteria > Burkholderiales > Nitrosomonadaceae > Nitrosomonas. The sequence continues at coordinate 49,120 of JAMWZR010000005.1, read as the reverse complement.
GAAGCAGGAACCGGTTTCGATGAGAACTTGGCAGGATATGCTGACTGGGATTTTTGTTTGCAGCTGGCTCAATGGGGAAGCTTTGTATTCATCGATGAATTGACCGCGATCAATCGGGTGACTGATCAGAAACAGCAATCTGTGCCGGACAATGCAGTGGCTGAACGTGCGATTCTGCTCAAATGGCAGTCACGCATGGATAGTGCAGTTTTTCAGGAACTGGTCAGGCGGGCATGCGCGAGCACGAATTCGCGATCAGTGCGGAGCGAGGAGAATACGCCGGATGTCGAAGTCGACAGGTTGCAGCGCGAACTGAAAGAACAATCGGATCAGCTTGCAGCATTGGGGCAGAAACTCGATAGCACGATTGCTTTGTATGAAAACTCCCGGTCTTGGCGCATTACCAGCCCACTGCGCAAACTTGGCACACACTGGTTGCGAATCCGGCTTGCCCGGCAGGGATTTTATCTTCTGAACCGATTGATGCAGCTCAAGGTTCTGGGGTGGTTGCTGACAGGGCAGTTTGCGCAGGTGCGCCGAGCTCTGGTCATGGCTTTGCAGCAAGCGGGAGCGCAGTCTGTGTATCCGGTTTTGCCTGTTGTCGCTTCACTTTGCATGCATCGGACATTTCCGTACTTATCACCATTGACAACTAAGATCGATGTGATCATTCCGGTTTATAACGGTTTTGAATATCTGGAGTCGCTATTCGACAGCCTGGCACAAGCCCGTAGCTCGCCTTTTCGGCTGCTGGTGGCAAACGATGCGAGTCCTGATCAGCGTATCCAGCCATGGCTGGAACAGCGCTTGCAGGATTTTCCTGATGCTGTTCTGTTGCAAAATGAGAGCAATCTGGGTTTCGTCGGAACGGTAAACCGCTTGTTTGAGCATGTGACACATGATTTCGTGTTGCTCAATTCGGATGTGCAAGTGCCGCCATTCTGGCTGGAACGGTTGTTTGCCCCTATGCTTGCCAATCCGCAAATAGCCAGTGTCACGCCATTTACCAATGCCGGAGCGATTTGCAGCTTCCCCCATTTTTTTACCGATAATGAATTACCTCAGGGTATGCAAGCAATGGATGTGGATGGGGTTCTGGGGCGGCTTGCGGATGCAGCAGCAATCAATATTCCAACCGGGGTGGGATTTTGCATGGCGATTCGATTGGAAGTGGCGAAGCGTATTGGCATGTTTGATCCTGTTTTCGGTATGGGCTATCGAGAGGAGAACGACTGGTGTCAACGTGCCAGATTAGCGGGTTATCAGCATGTTCTAGCCCCCAATCTGTTCGTCTATCATAAGCATGGCGGTTCGTTTCCGTCGCAGCAGCGCCAGGCTCTGGCAGATCGTAACGAACGGGTCCTGCTGGACCGCTATCCCGGTCTATTTGATGAATACCATGATTTTATCGGGCGCGATCCTATACGACCTGTGCGCGACTTTCTCTATCTGATGGTGCTGGCAAAGCAAGCGGGACTACCCGCACTGGTGGTAATCGATAATGTTGTTGAAGGGGGAGCGTTTGCCTACTGTCAGGAGCTGATCGCCAATACGCTGGAATCGGGGACACCTGTTTTACACTTGCTCGATGATTATCGAACCGGTGAGCTGCGCGCAGAGTGGAAATCGCATTCGGCGCAACTGAACCTGCGTTTTCAGGATTATCCTGACTGGGAGCGGGTAATCGAGGGAATTCAGCCTGGCAGCATACTGATCAACAATATCTACTCCTATCGCCGGCCGAAGGATTTTTTGCACTGGTTGGGTAATCCAGCGGTGCTGAAGGGAATTCCGGTTCACATTGCATTACATGATTTTCTGATGCTGTGTCCCAGCCTTTTTCTGATCGATAGCGAGCGCAAATATTGTGGATTGCCTGACAGCAAGGTTTGTAATCATTGCTACCGCCGTTTGCCAATACATGATCTTCCTGATGGCGTCGAATCTATCGCCGAATGGCGCATTGCCTGGGAAAAAATGTTTGCCAGAGCGGAAACCCTGGTGGCTTTTTCAAATAGTACACGCGATCTGTATGCACGCATCTATCCCGAACATGCAACCAAGATTGTGGTACGCCCGCACTCGATGACTCATTTTCATCATCGGGTAGTGACAGTTGATTTAAAAAAACCACTGCATATCGGTATTGTCGGCACGATAGGTTGGCAAAAAGGCTGGGATATCGTCAGGCAATTGTGCGAGGCCATCGATGATCATGCCTTGCCTTACCGGGTTACGGTGATTGGTGCGATGGTACCGGCATTTTCTGCCCGGTGTCTGAATGAGACTGGTCGCTATGATAAAACGAAACTGCCTTCACTGATTGCGCAATCTGGAGCCAATATTTTCCTGTTTCCGTCGATCTGGCCGGAAACCTTCTCATATGTTACGCATGAGTTGGTTGCTTGTGGTGTACCGCTGTGTTGTTTCGATCTTGGCGCCCCGGCGGAAACGCTCGAGCATTATGCTGCAGGAATGATACTCAAGCGGGATTCCAGTGCGCTTGAGATGTTGACACAGATGGAGCAGTTCCGAGTCCGATTGTCATCTCGAACCGAGCAGTGAACAGTGCGTTAGTTTTTTATGTTTTTTCTTACAGTGTTGTACTTTCGTACCGGACTGGCGCTCTGACTTGAATGCTCCGGGGTAACCATGACATGAGCCGCAGCAGGTCCATGCACGAACAGACACGCGCATTCTGGATTACTTTCCTTTGACGCCATGCGTGACCGATCCGACTAGCTGCATCGGTTTTAGCCCGAATGTAAGGTTCAAAACGACCTGTAGCTGCAAAGACGATTGCCAGACATACAATCATTACCAGATGCAATGGAAGTAGCAGAGGCAATAGCGGGCCGGGTACATTCTTGATGAATGTCCAGGTCAGGTTGCGATGTCCATGGTAGATCGAGAAATCGCTGGAGCGCCCGGTGATGCCCGAGCCGACATGGTGAACTCGGGCTTGCGGCAAAAGTAAGGCCTGGCCGCCAGCTAGCCGCAGGCGAAAACCCAGATCGACATCTTCGGAATAAGCGAAATAGGATTCGTCAAAGCCACCAAGTTGACGATAGACAGCGGTGCGATAGGCGGCTGCGGCTGCGCAGGCTGAGAAGATTGCCTGCGGATCGGTGGGTGTCGTTGTGCATGGGGCGCCATGACCCTGCCGCCAATGCAATCCGGAGACATGATAGGCATCGCCCAAACCATCCAGGCGGTCTGGGTGTCTGGCATTGATCAGTGCGCAACCAAAGCAATCCACGGTCGGATAATCATCGATGCCGCGTGCCACTCTCTCCAGACAATCGGGTTCTGGAAAGGCATCGGGATTGAGTAGAAACAGCCAATCCCCGCGCACATGATGCTTGACGGCAAGATTGTTGGCAGCAGCAAATCCAGTGTTGTCGTTTAGCCGCACCAGCCGGCATGGAAAAGGCAGATTCTCGGTTGCGCGCCAGGAGTCATCCTGGCTATTGTTGTCGATGACGATGACTTCAAAGTGCCGGTAAGTTTGCTCTGAAAGTGCAGTCATGACATGTGCCAACATTGCACCAGCGTTATAGTTAACGACGACGATAGAGAAAAAAGGATTTGTTCTGGAAAGACTACTTGTGCTGGATTGAAGGTCGCTCATCGGTTTGTAGGGTCCTAACTGACCAGGCCGCGACCACAGTAATGATCGTCGAGTACAATCGTACCAAGAATGCGTTGTTCTTCCGGTGAGGCGTGCTGGATGAATTCATCGAATAAGGCAACTGCAATATCCATGGGAACCTCAAAATCACTTACCCACCGCTCCCTGATCATGATCGATTGAGTGACGAAATCGAGTATGCCGCGTCTTATTTCTGCCCGTGTCGGTGCCGATTTACGTTCTTCGTCGGCAAGTTGGCGATATTCCGGAACGATATTGCCTGATGCTTCTAGCCGATAGCGAACAATCTGCGCGTCGTCTGAACTCATGAGTTTTTCCAAAGAGAAGCTCTTTGTATAAATGGGTACTTGTGTAGTCAGAGGTCCGATATTATGCGCATAGTAACCTGCTGCGGTGACGCCAAACTCCGAGGATACATTCTCGGCACGGTTTGTAGTAACGAAATAGTATCCATGAATTTTCTTTTCCAAAAGTCGATTGAGATAACGCTGGATGGTAGCCGAATAGCCGATGTCCACAATCGCGGCATTCGGTGACTCAGACAAACCGATTTTGTTCAGATAAGACAGCAATTCAGGACGTTCAGTTTGGGCTGCATCCAGTATACGCTGCTGTAAGGTTTGCAATAATGGTTTTAGATGCTCTATATTACTTTTGTCGACACTGATCTGCTTGTTCTTTTTCCACACTTTCTGGCGATCCAGTTCTTCGCATTCGGTATCGGAAAGTGCCACACCATAACGCTCTTGGATAAAATGCTGCAGGCTATTGGCATAGTACTGTGTGCTTGCGATGCTGTAAATGTCCTCAAGGTTCGTGATCGTTGGGACGGTGATGGCCCGGCGTGACAGGGTCAGATAATCAGATGGAACGGCATCGGCTTTCCCAGCCACCCAGCGATCATACACGGCCTTCAAGATTTGTCCTTCGCGTGCCAGGAAATATAAGCACGACAGATTATCAGTCTGTGCCTTGTTGGCCAGCCATTGGACAAAAGATAGAATCACTGGGCCAACAATGGCGTATCCAATAATCCAAGGTGAGGGCGGGAGCAAGTTTGCAGGGCTGAATCCAGGGTAATATAGTGGACCGAAGCCGGCCTGAACGATGGAACCCAAGGTGAGTTGTTCATTTAGTGCAGGACGATAAAATGTGTTCTCAATGATGGATTCCAAACGGGGTGTTGCGCGCGCCAGCTCAACCGGTCTAAGGATGTGATAACTTCGCATACCTAATTCAGAGGGCACCTGAACATCCGAGTGTTCATTGTCACCGATGACGATGACTGCGCTCGGAGAAGTATTTTCCTGCGCTAGCAATTGTCGGTACAACTCTCCGGTATCCTTTCTTACGCCAATGTCCGATGACAGGTAGAGAGCATGCCAGTCGATAATATTATGCTTCAGCAACATGGATTCGACGATGGGTCGGGGTAAATACATGTCGCTGGCCAGGATGACGCGCTTGCCAGTGGCAATCAGGTGTTGCATTAGTGCAATGGTTTCCGGTCGCGGCACCACGATATCCTGTTCGAGGGTTTGTTCGAGCTGCTGGAGTCTTTCGACAGCATCGCGAGGAAGACCGGACAGTATCGAAAATTCGGCATAAACGAGATTCAGATCTACGTCTCTGCCTGCCTTCTGCCTTGCCTGCGTTTCAGCCAAGGCGCGATATTGCAGATAAGTTTGCCCGATCTTTTCGCCAGCCCGTTTCGCAACGATATGCTTGGTCATTTCCGGATCCAGCAGGGGGCGCGTCAAAAGCGTGTCGAAAATATCGAAAACGATGATCCGAACCGCCGGATCGATCAGTGTGGTCTGGATATTTTCCCGGTTATGTGACAGGTATTGATCGAAACGCCAGCGTGACCAACTCGCCGTTGCAGTATCTTGCAGAATGGACGTATTGTATCCAGCGAGAGTGCAAACGGGTACGAATAGGCGCTCGAGACAATGCGCCAGCGTGGCATCTTTTTGCCCAGCTTCTTCGGGGAAATCCTCCAGCTTGAAGTGTGCATCGAACAAAGGCTGCAGTGCTTTTGCTCGTGCCCAGAACATGGAGCCGGCGGGAAAATCAAAATACCCTTTGGGTAAGGGAATACCCAGCTTGTTACACCAGATCTGGCCCATCTGCCGATTGGAAAGCCAAGTGTAAGAAGAGTAAGGTAATTTGGCGAAATTCTGCGGATAAACCAATCCAATTTTCTGGTCACCGGTAAGCAGCGTAAAGATTTTGCGAATATTTTCAGTACTGCCCAGCAGGCCAGTCAACAGATATTCTCGCCAACCATCGGTGCCGCCATTATTGTGAAGGGATTTTTTGCTATGTATGTGTGCGACATAGTCATATTGCTGTAATGCTTCCCCAAAGGTGCAGAAGAACGGTGCGATGTCACGTCCGCGATTTGGCACCACGGTGACGGTAAGTTGTTGCCTATGCGGCAACTTGGAAAAGACTTGCTTGCAAGCCTGATCGACCGATTCATCGGGTACTGAAACGAACAAATCGTAAGCGAAGGGTATCACCTTCAGATGTTCATAAAACTCCGGGATTCGATCGGCATAGAAGATATGCGCATGAATGGCGATGCGTCCAAGAGGTGGTTTCATCAGGAGAGGCGTTTCAGCAAAATCAATCATGACCACTGGCTGACTACCGGCTTGTCGTCGGAAGACTAAAGAGGAGTTTGATTTTCGTGCTCGCCACGCTTCATAATGCCCCATTCCACTGAACAGAGGACCAGCAACGCGATAAGCGTTGTTTACCATTCTGTCGCGCCAGCGGTGCGGCAATCTCCAGTAAATGGCTTTCAGCACAAACAGAATTTTACGACGTAGGCCATCCCATGCCTCGTGATACTGTCCACGAGCTATCCTAACCAGGAATCGCAGTGGGGATGTTATCTTCCATGAAGTAGAATGGAAAACGGAATGAATAGTAGTGTTGAGGTCATTGATAATTCGTTTAGAGTCTGCATTGACCCTATTCAAATAATCGACGGTGCTGGTCAGGTTGTTGATTTTTTGTTGTAGTGTTTGCTCACGTTGCTGATTTTCCAGGTTTAGATTGTGGAACTGATCAGCATTCTCGGCTAATAGTTTATGCAAACGAGACGTCAAGTCTTCACGGTATTGAATCAATTCTTCCAGCTGCTCTCCAGTCAGTAGCATCCTCCATTTATCATAAACCTTGATTCTGGCTTTTCTGACAAAATCCGCATTGTATTGAAATCCCATTCCCGAATACCCATGGTTCCGGTAAACGGTTGTAATCTTGTCAATATGGAGTATGTCGGTGTGCTGAGAAAGTTGAATCCAGAAATCCCAATCTTCGAAAATTTCCAGGCACTCATCAAATTGACAGTGATCTTCTGTGACCAGAGATTGCTCAAATAACATGGCGTGGATTGGAATAAAATTTCTGCCCCACAACCGACCGGCATCAAATGGATCATTAAATTGCGTGGTCTTCTGGAATTGGCCATCGACGAAGTAATCGACTCGTGCTCCCGTGTAAGCGCAGCGTTTTCCAGGGTGATTGTGCAGTGCCTGAACCAGGGTCGCGACATGGTCCGGCAGGAACAGGTCGTCGTCATCCAGAAAAACAAGATAGTGGCCCTGAGCGGCCAACAACCCTGCATTGGCGGCATGACTGCGATGCGACGGTTCGGTCATGTCGATTCTGCGGATGGGGAAATTGCCACACCATTCGGTGGTTTTGCCATGGTTCGACCCCTTGGCATTGACGACAACGACTTCAATGTGAGGGTAGGTTTGCAGCGCGATTGAATCCAGTGCCTCGGTTAGGCTAGGGCGATCCATGCTGCGAATGATGACGCTCACTAATGGTAGATCGCTGCGATCAAGCGGTAGACCGAGTGCTTTCTGGCGGGTGTGCTCGGATTCGTAAAGTTTGAGTGGATCGTCTGCTAATTCTTCGGCGTTGACCAGCATGTAGGCTTCGGCAGCGTTGACTTGTTCGGGCAGGGTGTAGGTGCGGTAGCAGTTGAGTGCGACTATGTGCTGGTCGTAGCGTTGTTTGGCATTTTGCGATGAAAAGCACGCCATCGCAGCAGACTTGCGTGCAGCCAGGTCACTGATGTCGAGTAGCAGATTGGGATGTAGTGGTACACCCACTTCATAGAATGCTACACGAATCATCATGCCGATGCGGCGTACGGCCTCCGTGACAGCCATACCCAGAGCGCGGTGATCCGGGTGCATTTCCAGTACCGATGGCGCGTAAACCAGATCGGCATTGATCTCACGGATACTGGCGAGAATGTGCTGGATCAACTTTTCACTGTAACTGATTTGTCTGTCCGGATAATGCCAGAATGCCGGAATACCGTATCCCAGTTCCTGTGCGGCCGCGATGCTTTCATTCTGGCGTTGTATTGCATGTTCATTTTCGGCTTCCGCACTGACACCATAAGTACCATCCGAAACGATGATGACATGCACCGGTGTGTTGTGCTGAACGTGACGCATGATGGCGCCACCGCAACCGAATACTTCGTCATCGGGATGGGGGGCGAAAACAAGTGCGCGAGCGCAGGGAATGGATAGAGTGGCTTCGTAAGGGATAAGCAGGTTTTCCAAAGAGTCTCTCAGTCAAGAATTGAAGATGTAAGGCACTTATGGCGCGCAGATTGCTTTTGCATCTATTTTAACCCGAAAACAGGTGTTTTATATGTCTGGCCATCCTTGTAGGTGAGGCTGGTCTGGCGATATTCAAAAATATGGCGAACGATGAACGAGCAAGACGAGTATTGTCATTCAGCATTGACTAACGGAAATCCTTGTCACCACTCATGAGCCACCAGTGATTTTTTAGGGTTTCGGGCGTTGGTCCCGGACTCCAGATATTGGCTGGAATCGGAATGTGTGCCGGTTGTCTGGTTCCACCAGTTTTTGCAAAGTGGTCCGCGAAATTTTCGGTGATATGGCAAAACACCCGTGTGCAGCCGTGCAGACCCGCTAGCCGTCTGGCATGATGAATCATCAATGGAATACTTCGCAATGGGGCAATGAAATCCATGATTTCGCAGTCCGCGGCATCGTATCGCAGTACCAGAATGCCTTCAATCTGCTGACTGAAGCGACTCTTGATCATGAGAATCTGATAGGGTTGGCTCGGGTGTTGCAAATACCGGCGTTGTACATATTCCCAGTCGCGCACACCGATGATCGCGCTCTGCATATCAGCAAGCATATATTGCCAGCACGAATTTACAATAGCTTTGTTGGCGTCCGAAGTCGCATCATCGATGAGCTGTAGTTTTGTGCGCCAGTGCGGATAGCGGAAACGTGGAGACCATGAAAATTCGATCAGGTTGCCTACTCTGGCATACTGGCCCAGGTGTTCGGCGATTTTCATATGCCGCTCGCTTGGAAAACCGAAACCCACTAGGTAGGGTTTACCATAGCCAATGTAGTTTTCCAGGAAGGTTGCTGTGGCTAGAAAAAACGGCCCCTTTTTGCTTAGTGTGCCGCGTTCAGCAACATCCACCATGACGTCACCGATCTGTACAGCAGTCTGGGATTCACCGAAAAACAGGATTCTACGACCGATACCGCCGTAGTGGGCGATCAAATTGTGGTCACGCCACACTCCGATGGCACGGCCGGCATTGGCACCGTATTTCCATTGCCAGACCGCGGGCGTCATGTCGTGATGAAATGTTTTTTTGAACAGAGCAAGCATGTCGGGCATTTGGTTGAAGTGCAGCAGCTGCACTCGCCATTTAGGTGCGGATAGTTTTTTGAAATGCAGGTAAACATAACCGCACAGAGCCTTGCTGAACTGCAATTGCCGATGCTGATAGAATTGATCGAACTGAGTCCATTGCTTATCGGTGACAGCGTATTTAGTCCGCAGTTCTTGTCGATGAGTCTGGATTGCCTGTCGCCAGTAGACCAGTGTGGGTGCAGCTAAATCCGACAAGTTGATTTGCTCGATGAGCTTGAATCCCAGTCTCTCAGCCAGGGTAATCATGTTTTCCAGAAAAAATAGCGGGGTGGTTTCCGTTGCGTCATGTCTGAGCGCAAATTCATCCATGATCAGTAAATCGCCATGGATCGGTAAGCGATCAAATGCCTGGTTAATGGCAATCAATGGTTCGGTGTTTTGTATCGATTCGCACAGAACTAGCGTACCAAAACATTCCCGATTATCGGATGTCGGCAAGTCCGGTGAGATTGGCGGATACATCGGGTTCGAAGTCGGGGAATTTGAGTCAATGTCAAAGTTGACGTGATGCGCAGCATAACCTCGTTGCAACAGGCGGGCTGTTGTTTTTCTCACATTGACGCCGATCCTTGGGTAATCAGGAGAGGCGGGAATTTTGGCAATCAGCCAGTCGATCTGATGCTGTTGAGCTTGTGCCAGTGTGCCGTGCTCATCCCGAAACAGTCCATAATGCTGAGGTTCTGCGTCATCATGCTCCAGTGCCAGCAAATAGGCACGAATAGCATGTGGAAGTGGTGCAGCATCAAGGGCGTTGTCTGTTCCCATTGGCTGCAATACTTCGGCAGTATGGCCAATGCCAGTACTGTGTTGTGTGAATGAAATGGGTTTCATCCGTGCGTTAAGTATTTTTCCATTCGTGAGGAATCGAGAAATAGCCTTGCAGTCGTCCTGTTTGTTTGACTTCCATCGATGCGATATTTTCGGCTGTATCGTAGATATGCAGACCCCTTTCGCACAACAGGTAGGTATTGATCTGATATTCGCCCTTGAGCAGGGGGACATGGCGAAACTCGATACAAACCCTTCCGCTGCCGGAAGCAGAGCGTTGCATCGTAAATGCATCTTCCCATGTGGCTGCACTGGTGATTGTGCGCCCGTCTTTGGATTGGATCGTGACGCCGATAGTGGGACAAGGTAGCATGGGATCCGAGGTGAAATCCAGTTCAAAGCGTATATCGGATTGTTCGCTGACAACGATGGCATTTCGCATGGGAATGTCGTCTGCAAATACCACAATCTTGTCAAAACGTGCGTATCCGGAAGTGTTCGTGCTGCTCAATTCCGGCGGTTTTTCGGTAATACCCGTGGCAAGCGTATCCAATGGTGGTGACTCGCTGTTGTTCTGATCCAGAAAAGCTTGATAAGCACTGACCACCTTGGGTGAATCGGCATCCATGACGATCTGGCCTTGGTGGATCCAGATCGCGCGTGCACACAAGGACTCAACCTGAAACAGGGAGTGGGAACAAAACAAGATGGTTTTGCCGTTATCGCGCATTTGCATGATGCGGTTGAACGATTTGCGGGCGAAAGCACCGTCACCGACCGATAATGCCTCATCGATGACCAGAATGTCGGGATCGATGTTGATGGCCACTGAAAAGGCCAGTCGTACGTACATGCCGCTGGAATAGGTCTTAACCGGTTGATCGATGAAATCGCGAACTCCGGAGAAATCGATGATGCTTTCCAGGCGATGGTCGATTTCCTGTTGACTCAATCCGAGAATCGCAGCATTCATCAGCACATTTTCCCGTCCGGTAAATTCTGGATTAAATCCGGCGCCGAGTTCAAGCAAGGCTGCAATCCGCCCTTCGCAATTTACATGGCCGTGCGTCGGTGTCAGGGTTCCGCAAATGAGTTGTAACAGTGTCGATTTGCCGGAGCCATTTTGACCCACGATGCCGACAACCTCACCGCGGCTTATCGAAAAGTTGACGTGTCTGAGCGCCCATAATTCCCGATAAAACTTGTGTTCTCCCCACCAACGGGAGGGCCACAAGAACTGCTTGAGACGATCACGGGGGTGATGATACAGCGGATAACACTTGGATAGATCGGTAGCTTGGATGGCTGCCGAAGTGGCGCTGTTGCAATCAGGAAACAAACATTACCTCCGTTCCTCGTGCAAGCGAAATAGTATGCGCCTATTTCGATTTGTAAATCTTCTAGGATAATACAACATAAGAAAAGGTGATCAATTCAAAAACAGTGGGAAATTACCAGTTTTCTTTGGTTTGCTTTACGGAGTCAACTTTTAGAATGCTCCCGGAAATTTTGCTTTTCAGGACAAATTCTCTTTTTAGGAGTCAATGTGTAGTTTAGATTAAAGCACATTGTAAAATTTCTTGGAACAATGGGAATCATTTGCGCTTTGATTGGTAATCGACTAAGGAGATGAAAAAATCGTGTAAAACCATAAAAATAAGCCACAAAAAGTATCGCATTCAGAGTAAGGGTGCGTTGTAATATTGCAACATGTGAAACATATACTTCCACTGTATACTTGCAAAGCAAAGGGGTTTTGGGCAGAATGAATTTTACTTGGCTTTTGTGATACTTTCTGCTAGTGGGTTTGCGGGTGGCGCAGAAGTTACATGGAATCAAAGTGAAAAAAGCTTGCAAGTTATTTTTCTTCAGTATTTTTTTAATTTTTAAGTGAGGGAGCTCCCATGGCTATAACATCAGAACAACGTGATGATATTTTGAAGGTGGTGGTTGGTTTGTTTGGTGGCGCACCGGGTAACGTTTATTTGCCAGAACTGGCATCGATAGTTGAAAGTGGTGTTTCACGCGAAGGGCTGGCTGATTTGCTGGCTAATACCACCATATTCAAAACTGGCATCATTGGCGGTAATGTAACGGTCGAAGAGCAAGCTGACATTATGTTGAGTCATTTTGGTCTGGTAGATGACGGTGTCGAAGGTAGTGCTGGTTCCGAAGCCAAAGCTTACTTTGTAAGTAAATTGACCGACGGTGAAGGATTCGGAAAAATTGTATCAGATGCCATCACTTATCTAGAAGGCACACCTGCCGAGGGATTTGCTTCAACAGCAACCTTGCTGGCAAACAAGGTTAAAGTTGCAGCAGCCTACTCATCTCAAGCTGGATCTACCGATCTTGCCTTGCTGCAAACTGTATTGAGCAAAGTTACAGGCGATCGTGAATATACTGATGCTGATGTTCAGAAAGCTCTGGACGATAGCGGCGTGCCAACGGGTTCGGGCAGCGAATTCAATCTGATCATTGGCGAAGATAATCTCACAGGAACAGCTGGTGACGATGTTTTCAAGGCTTTGGTTGCCGAACAAAATGGCGGTGGTACAGCCAACACGTTGGAAAATATCGACAAACTTGATGGCGGTGCCGGATCGAAAGATACGCTGACTGCAACATTGGATGGTGCTGGTGCAGCGCCTCTGCTGAATAATATCGAGAATGTTATGGTACGGTTTGCTTCAGCGCAAACGCTTGATCTGAGTAACGCTACGGGTGTTCAAGCTATCACAGTAAATTCAAGCTCAGGTGCAGGTACCGTTGCGGGAGTGGGTGATGCAGCCGATTTGTCTGTCAGAAGTCAAAAACAGAACGTTACCTTCACCGATAATACTGCAACCAGCTTAAACCTCGATTTGGATACCGTTGGTACAGATGAAACGACAAGAAATACGGTTACTTTGGATGACGGTGCAACAACACTCAATCTGACGGTTGATAATGCTTTTGCTGATATTGTTACCTTGGCTTCTGTTGAAACATTGACGGTTGATGCATCGGGCGCCAATGTCATTACTCAAGGTTCTGGTGGTGTTACAACAACTGCAACCATAACTGGAACAGGTACTGTTGAGTTGCTGACTGCATTTACTGAATTGACAACCTTGACTGCAACAGACAATTCAGGTGGTGTAACAGCAACGGTAGATGATAGCGCAGTGACAGTTGATGGTGGTTCGGGTGCGGATGACATTACTTACACCGCTGCATTGGCTGCAGATGCTGCCGTGACACTGGGTGAAGGTGATGATACCTTTACCATTGCAGCAGCCTCTTTGGCTGGTGCAACCGTCGATGCGGGCGATGGCACCGATACATTGGGTGTTACCGATGGTGCATTCCTCGATGCTGATGCGGCCGATATCTATTCCAATTTTGAAACCCTGGAAATCGGTGGTGGAACCGGCACATATGATATGGATAACCTGCCAGGTTTGACAGCCGTTACCGCTGGTGCAGCACTTGCTGCTGCAGCAACCATTGATAACGCTGTTGCAGACACAACGGTTACAGTCAATGCAGATGCTTCAACGGATCTGGATTTGACCAACGATTTGACTTATGTTCTGGCAGATGCTGCTGGTACGTCAGATGCGCTGTCACTGACACTGAATGGTGCAGATGGCGATGATGACGCAACGGCTGAAGGTCAAATTACTGTACAGACACTCACTGCGGATGATATTGAATCCTTTGATATCGTTTCAAATATTGCTGATATCGATCCTGATTTGGCCAATACCGATTACACTCATGAGATCACTTCGCTTGAAGGCGATAGTGTTGAAACATTGAATGTTAGCGGCAGTGCAAATTTGGATATCTTGGCTCTTGTTACCCCTGTACTCAGTAAAATCGATGCAACCGATATGACTGGTGCATTGACTGTTGATGCTGGTGCAAGCACAACGACAAGTGGTGTCGAGTTTATCGGTGGTGCGGGTGATGATGAATACACAGGTACTGCCAATGGTGATACGGTTGCAGGCAATGGTGGAGCCGATACCATAGCTCTGGATGGTACGTTTGCATCTGTCGATACATTGATTCTGAATGCAGCAACCGATTCGCAATTGAATGCCGATGTAGATGGACATGATATTGTGACCGATTTTGGTACTGCTGCCGGGGCGGGTGCACTTGACGTCATTGATGTTGGTGCATTTGGATTCACCGGACAACAAGGTTCGGCACTGGCCAACAAAGGTGCATTGGCTAACTCAGCTGTGGATGGTTCAACACTGACTGCAACCAACTTCTTCTCATCAGGTGGTCAGGATCGTGGTGTGGCAATCGGTACGAATGGTGGTAATACCTTTGTATTCATTGATGCTAACAAGGATGGTGATTTTAACGCAACCGACGATGCAGTTGTTCAGTTGACAGGTGTAACCGATGTAACTTTGGCTAACTTTGGTTTCTAAGATTTAAGCCAAAGTTAAGAAGTTTTAGTTTCAGTAAAAAAGCCACCCATAATTGGGTGGCTTTTTTTATTTTGTTATTCCAACAAGAAAGTGAAGGCAAAGGGTGTAAAAAAAGATAAGAATAAGGATAAGGGCTCGTGAAAATATCTTCACTGAATCCGTCAGTGACATTCTAAATGTTTTGCAGAATAAGCTGTAGGGTTGCCAGAGGGTCACGCGCTTGCGTGATCGGTCTGCCGATTACGAGGTAGGATGCACCATCATGAATGGCCTGCTGCGGTGTGGTGATTCGTTTCTGATCGTTTGTGTCATCGGATTGAAGGCGGATGCCGGGTGTAACCAGGCAGAAATCCGTGCCGAGCTGTGTTCTCAGCAGCCGGGCTTCCTGGGCGGAGCACACGACACCGTCCAGCCCGCATTCATGGGTAAGTTGTGCCAGCCTGGATACGATTTGCTGCGGTGTGTGTTGCCATCCCAGCTCGCTGACATCTTGCTGATCCATGCTGGTGAGCAGGGTAACCGCAATCAGTTTGGTTTGGCTCTGTAAAACAGCTTCTCTGGCAGCCAGGAGCATCTTGCGGCCGCCCATGGCGTGCACATTGAGCATCCATACGCTTAAACTCTGTGCGGCTATCTTGCAGGCACTAGCCACGGTATTGGGAATATCGTGATATTTCAAATCAAGAAAGATTTGAAAGCCCTGATTCTGCAGTTTTTCGACAATGACAGGGCCTGCTGCAGTAAACAGCTCTTTGCCGACTTTGAGTCGACATAGGCTGGGATCCAGTCTCGCGCTGAGATCCAGCGCATCCTGCGGATTACTGTAATCCAGTGCGACAATGATGCGTGGATCGTTCACGGAAAGAAATCAAACAACAGATAAGCATTGAGTCGCTATTTTTTGGAGCGTGGACGCCATGCCAATAATAAAGTCATGATCACACCCAGCGCGAAGGAAGACAGTACGACAACGCTCAAGGGCAATTCGATCGATTTGTCCAGATAATAATGCAGGATGACGGATTGCGCATTTTTGGAAGCGAAAACAGCGAGAACGAGAAATACGCCAATGCGTAAAATCCACAATATGAGGTTCATCATGATGAGTTTGGCCTAGTTAAGTTGATAAGTTATATCAATTTATATTGATTGGAATACTCATGCCGCAATGCCCCGGGTAACCTGAAACGAATAGGCAGGTTACCCTGAGCAAGTGATACTTGAATTATTCTTTTTCCTTGAAGTCGACACGCTCGCGCATTTCCTTGCCTGCCTTGAAATGCGGGACATATTTCTCAGGTACTTTTACCTTCTCCCCTGATTTTGGATTGCGTCCTAAACGTGGCGGTCTGTAATTCAGGTCAAAACTTCCGAATCCACGAATCTCAATGCGCTGGCCTTGCGATAAGCTTTTGGCCATGGCATCGATGATGGTTTTTACTGAAAGCTCGGCGTCCTTGAGGACGAGTTGCGGAAAACGCGCCGCAAGCCGAGCGATTAATTCTGATTTTGTCATGAAACATCCTTATTGCTCTGTATTTTTACTATCCATTTTTGCTTTGAGCAGTGCACCCAGACTGGTTGTGCCAGCGTTGGCCGGTGCCTTGATTTTTTGCATGGCAGTGGTTTCATCCGATTTATCTTTAGCCTTAATGGACAGATTGATCGAGCGATTCTTACGGTCGATGTTGATGATCATGGTCTCGACTTTGTCGCCTTCTTTCAGATGTGTGCGGATATCTTCAACGCGATCGCGCGAAACTTCCGAAGCACGCAAATAACCTTCCACTTCATCAGTCAGTGCGATTACTGCACCCTTGGCATCGATCGATTTGACCGTGCCCTCGATAATGCTGTTCTTGTCATGTTCGGCAACAAAGCTGGTGAAAGGATCGCCTTCCATTTGCTTGATACCCAGTGATATCCGTTCGCGTTCGACGTCGATCGATAAAATGATGGCTTCCACTTCATCGCCTTTCTTGTAATTCTGAACGGCTTCTTCCCCTGCCTGATTCCAGGACAAATCGGATAAATGAACCAGTCCATCGATATTGCCAGGCAATCCGATGAATACGCCGAAGTCGGTAATAGACTTGATTTGTCCACTGACCTTGTCACCTTTCTCGTGGCTGGCGGCAAATTCTTCCCATGGATTGGGGTGGCATTGCTTCATGCCGAGGGAGATACGACGACGTTCCTCGTCGATTTCCAGTATCATCACTTCGACTTCGTCGCCCAATTGAACGATCTTCGAAGGATAGACATTCTTGTTGGTCCAGTCCATTTCGGAGATATGCACCAATCCTTCGATACCTTGTTCGATTTCGATAAACGCACCGTAGTCGGTCAGGTTGGTGACCTTGCCAAACAGACGGGTGCGAGCTGGATAGCGTCTTGACAGGCCAACCCATGGATCTTCGGTGAGTTGTTTCATGCCCAATGAAACGCGATTTTTTTCCTGATCGAACTTGAGTACCTTGGCTGTAACTTCGTCACCAATATTGACAACCTCGGAAGGATGCTTGACGCGACGCCATGCCAGATCGGTGATGTGCAACAAGCCGTCGATGCCGCCCAGATCGACGAATGCACCGTAATCGGTGATATTTTTGACGATACCATTAACCACTGCGCCTTCCTGCAGATTCGACAGCAGGGTTTCGCGATCAGCACCTTGCGTGGCTTCCAGTACAGCGCGTCGGGATACGACAACGTTGTTGCGTTTGCGATCCAGTTTAATGACTTTAAAATCCATTTCCTTGTTTTCATACGGTGTCGTGTCTTTGACAGGGCGTATGTCAACAAGTGAACCAGGTAAGAATGCGCGAATGCCGTTAATCATGGCAGTCAGGCCACCCTTGACCTTGCCGTTAACCATACCGGTGACGATCTTGCCACTTTCCATGGCTTCTTCCAGATCATGCCAGGCCGTCAGGCGCTTGGCTTTGTCGCGGGAAAGGCGTGTTTCGCCATAACCATCCTCTAGGGATTCAATGGCTACACTGACAAAATCACCGGGTTTGGCTTCAATTTCGCCACGATCGTTCTTGAATTCCTCAACGGGGATAAAGCTCTCGGATTTCAGTCCGGCATTGACAACAACGATGTTGTAATCAACACGCACGACTTCAGCCGTGATGACTTCACCGACGCGCATTTCCTGGCGCGAGAGGCTTTCTTCGAAAAGGGCAGCAAAACTTTCTGGGGATTCTTGGGCTACTGTGGAAGCTTTAGTCATTATAAAGGATACCTGATTGATAGCACCATCGGGACGGATCACCAACGGGCTCGGTTAGTTAATAAAATGTTTGATGCCGGATACCTCATCTTGCAGTGGCAAGGCATGGGTGTTTGTCCGTTCAAACTCAGTTTTTTGCATGGATTTCATCATACCAAGACAGTACCGTATTTTCTGCCTGGGATATGGTTAACGATGATGTATCAAGGAGTTGAGCGTCGTGGAGTTGCTGCAACGGAGCGATGCTGCGATTGCGGTCACGGTCATCGCGATTCTTGATATCCTGCAATAAGTCGGCGATATTAGCATTTATTCCTTTCTCCATCAACTGCTTATATCGTCTTTGCGCGCGAATTTCTGCGCTGGCGGTAAGAAACACTTTAAGGCTGGCATCCGGGAAGATCACTGAACCCATGTCTCTGCCATCTGCGACCAGTCCGGGTTGCTGCCGGAAAGCACGCTGGCGATCGGTGAGTGCAGCGCGAACGCCAGGATAAGCCGCCAGTTGCGACGCCAGAATGCCACATTGCTCGGTACGGATGTCATCCGTGACATCGCATCCTCCCAGCAAAATGGCGCTATCCTGAAAAACAACGTTCAAATTTCTGGCTACATCAGCAAGCTGGGTTTCATCATCCAGATTATGACCGTCCTGCAGTACTTTCAATGCGACCAAGCGATACAGGGCGCCGCTGTCCAAATAGTGAAAACCCAGTGCCTGGGCAACACGTTGCGCAACCGTGCCCTTTCCTGAAGCGGAAGGACCATCGATGGCAATAACGGGAGGGAGGGTTAATTTATCCATTAAAAGGAATGACAAGAAAATGATGAAATCATTAGAAAAGAGAAAATTATTTCACTGCCGGGTAAATTATTTGTGAAAATACCGAGAAATATTCAGGAAATGTCTTGGCTACACAATCCGGATCATGGATGCGAACGGGTGCACCGAAAGCGACCAACGAGAAACACATCGCCATGCGGTGATCGTCGTAGGTGTCAATGCAGGCGTTGGGAATCAAACCTTGTGTCGGCGGCACAATCCGCAGGTAATCCAGGCCTTCTTCCACAATGGCACCCAGTTTGCGCAATTCGTTGGCCATGGCAGCTAACCGGTCCGTTTCTTTCAACCGCCAGCTCGCAATGTTGCGCAGCGTGGTGACTTCTTCGGCAAAAAGTGCTGCAACTGCAAGTGTCATTGCCGCATCGGGAATGTGATTGCAGTCCAGGTCGATACCATGCAGGTTTTTCTCACGACAACTGGCTTCAATCCAGTTTTCCCCCATGGTAATTTGTGCGCCCATTTGCTCCAGTGCGGCAGCAAATAATACGTCGCCTTGCGAGCTGTTGCGTCCAACACCCTGTACCCTAACGGGACCCTGCCCAATTGCTCCTGCAGCCAAAAAATAAGAGGCCGACGAAGCATCGCCTTCGACAGTAATCAAACCTGGACTGCGGTAACGCTGCGCTGCCGGTATGGTGAATTGCTGCCACCCCTGTCGTTCGATATCAACACCAAAACGCCGCATTTGCGCCAGTGTAAGCTCAATGTAGGGTTGGGATATCAAAGTTCCCGAAACGTCGATGACAGATTTTTTTCCACTGAGGGGTAAGGCCATCAACAATCCGGTCAAGAACTGACTGGAGACATCGCCTTTGACTGTCAAATGATGGATTTCCGAGGACTGTTTCGATTGCGGTGCAATCTGTAAGGGAGGGAAACCAGGGTTGCCCAGATAAGTTATGTTGGCACCGATCTGACGCAACGCATCGACAAGATCGGCGATGGGGCGCTCGTGCATGCGAGGAACACCCGATAACTGGTAATGACCATGCATGAGTGACAGTACGGCTACCAAAGGGCGGAAAGCCGTTCCCGCATTTCCCAAAAACAAATCTGCTTGCAAAACGGAGAATTGTCCTTGACTGCCCACAATCGAAAAATCGGTGTCACCAGTTTGCGTGATTGCAATGCCCAATGCCTTCAGTGCGTCGAGCATGCGCGCAGTATCATCCGAAATCAGCAGGTCCCGAATCTGGGTTGTACCTTTGGACAGCGCGGCCAGTAACAGGATGCGATTGGAGATGCTCTTTGAACCCGGCAATCGGACAGTTCCTGCAGCAGATTGAGCAAGGGGGAGGTCTAACCACTTCATTGTATTGCAGACTGAAAAAGTTGAGATAATATCGTATAACAAAGATGAAGCAATAATTATAATTGTTTATTTGTAACCTTTTTCGTCGGAATAAGCGGTGAAGATATAGCTGTTCGAGATTTAAACGGCCGGAAAAATCTTTATCAAACGATCGGGTTTAGGGTAATCTATTCAAGTAGATTTTTTAACGGGCATAGCAGTGTAATTGCTCAAATAATGTCTGCTGATTGAGAAGCTTGGAAAAGCTTGTTGCAGATGAGTTAACAATATCATCATTTTTTTATAAGAGGGTTTGAATGGGAGACGCAGAAACTGTATTGCTGTTTTCTTTACTGGCAATTCCAGTTGCTATCTGGTTGCAATTGTGGGTGAAGAATCAGAAATTGAAACGTAAGAATTCAATGGGCGAAGAAGAGTTCGAGAGCACAGGGCGTGCATTATTCGCCATTGTCATCGAAGGTACTGCTATCGTAGGAGGGCTGATCATGATCATTATGGGAGCGGGGGGCGTGATCAAGTACATCATAAAATTCTATGCTGCATGACGCCATCATCGTTCTAAATCAATAAAAGGCAGGGTATTCGGATTGTTTCCGGATATCCTCCGTCGCAAGTACAAGCACATCTTATTGTTCTGGGAATATTCCTGAGTCGTGTTTGTTCTGAACTCCACAATGTCTCAGGATTCGGTCTTTTGTGCTTTCTTGGTGGTTTTGGGTGACTCTGATTTGACTTTCTTCTCCTTTGGGGTTTTTTGTTCGAATTCAAACCCAATCTTTCCATCCGCATTTCTAACGAGATACGCCGAGAAGGGCCTACCTTTTTTAGAAATGAATTTAGTCAAAAGATCGGTTTTGCCGGTTTCCAGTAGTTTACCAATCTGTTCGCGTTCGATAGGGCGTTCGAGAATAATTTTTCCCGTCTTGAAGTCGCAAGAGCGTGTTGCACCAACGGATTTCTCGCAAATATAATGCAATCCATGTTCATAGACGGCATGCTGACATTTCGGGCATTTTCCCAATGATGTTTGGTTGCTGAAGTCGACATCTTCCAATTGTTCGTCGTTTTGACCAAAATCGAATTTCATTTCGAATGTGTCGGTCAATCTGATGATGGCATTGAATGCACGTCCCATCTTGCTGCGGAATCCCTGTAAAGGTCCCACTGCATTTTCAGTAATCAGCGTTTCCATTTCCGAGACTTCGAATTGGCGTCCCGCAAGAATTTTCCAGAGTGCAAAATTGCATTGCTGGCACTGGAATTTTTTGTATGTTTCATGGATGACGCCTCCACACTTGGGGCAAGGTGATTTCAGTACCGAAAAATCTCCAGCAATGGTTTCGCCGCGGTTGGATTTGGCCTGAACCACGATATGGCGAGTCATTTCCGCAATTTTTTCCATGAATGCGGAGCGTTTGAGTTGCCCTTGTTCGATTTGCCGTAACTGAAATTCCCAATTACCTGTTAACTCTGGTGAGATCAATTCAGGAATTTTTAGGCCGCGCAACAACGTGATCAGTGAGGAAGCCTTGGCAGTCGGATGCAATTCACGACCAACACGTTGAATATAGTTCTCAAATACCAAGCCCTCAATGATAGCCGCGCGAGTTGCTGGAGTTCCCAGGCCTTTTGCGCTCATTGCTGCACGCAATTCTTCATCTTCTACGAGTTTGCCGGCACCTTCCATGGCGGATAATAAGGTGGCTTCATTAAAACGTGCTGGAGGCCGAGTTTGGTGAGCAACGATTTCGATGCTTTCGGTGGAAACGGGTTCACCAGGGGTAATCGCAATCAGCGATTGATGTTCATCTGAATTTTCCGGTTGGACTGTTTTGCCGTAAACCATCTGCCAGCCAGGATTGATCATGACTTTGCCTTCCGTTTTGAAGGGCTCGTTTTCGACCCGGGTGATACGGGTAGTGACGAGAAATTCTGCCGCCGGGAAGAAAATGGCCAGGAAACGTTTGGTGACCATGTCGTACAGTTTCATCTCGGCTTCATTGAGCTTGCCCGGAGTCAAGGCCGTCGGGATGATGGCAAAGTGATCCGAGATTTTGCTATTGTTGAAGATGCGTTTGTTGGGAATGACCCAATTGGATGACAGAACGCGCTGCGCAAATTCTCCGTATTCGGTTTTGATCAGGCTCTGCAGAGTATCCTTGACGGTATTGATATAGTCTTCGGGTAGTGCGCGTGAGTCGGTACGAGGGTAAGTCAATACCTTGTGTTTTTCATACAAGGCTTGTGCAAGCCCTAAAGTGACTTTCGCAGAAAATCCGAATCGGCTGTTGGCTTCACGTTGCAGACTGGTCAAATCATAGAGTAGTGGGCAAATCTCCTTGCTGGGTTTGCTTTCTTCAGTGACTTGCCCAGGCTTGCCGGCACATTTGTCGCGCAAAGCCTCGGCTTGCTTGATGTCCCATAACCGTTCGGGTTTTAGTTCTTGATTGATTTTGTCCTTGGTGAATTTTTCGTCAAACCATCTGCCGGGATAATGACCATTATCAGTGGCAAAAATAGCTTGAATTTCCCAGTAATCCTGAGAGCGGAATTTTTTGATTTTTTCTTCACGTTCTACCAGGATGGCCAGTGTAGGGGTCTGAACTCTGCCCACTGTTGTTTTGTGAAACCCGCCTTCTTGCGAATTGAAGGCAGTCATGGCCCGGGTGCCGTTGATTCCAACTAGCCAATCGGACTCCGAACGACTGACAGCAGCCTCGGCTAAAGCCTGGACTTCGGAGTTGTCCAGCAGTTTGTTGAATCCCTCGCGGATTGCATCAGGCGTCATGGATTGTAACCAAAGTCGCTTGACGGGTTTGGGGGATCCGACATGCTGTAGGATGTAATAAAATATTAATTCCCCCTCGCGCCCGGCGTCACATGCGTTAATCAGCGTGTCGATGTCTTTGCGTCTGATCAGTTTGTCCAGTAATTTCAGGCGAGTTGAGGTCTTTTCAATGGGATTCAGATCGAAACGCGGTGGAATGACTGGCAGGTTTTCGAAGCTCCATTTGCCACGCTTGACCTCATATTCGGCCGGGATGGTCAATTCCAGCAAGTGACCAATTGCGGAAGAAATTACATACTGATCATTTTCAAAATAATCCGTATGCTTGGTGAAGTTGCCCAGTACTCGTGCTATATCTGCGGCAACTGAGGGTTTTTCAGCGATGATCAGGGATTTACTCATATTTTTGTGCAAAATGAGTGTGCGCCGTGACGTAACCCAGTTCATCGAAGCGAATCGAGGTGCAAAAGGATATGAGGCTTTCGTGCATAGTGAATATCAATGTCAAGAGGTAGGAATCCGATTCTGGTTTTTTTGTTGGTTAAGCCGAACAAGAAAATCTAGTGCCGGTAGTGAGAGTCGCTAACGATTAGCAGCTTTTCAAGAATGGCATCATCGGTGAGTTGATTTTGAATCCACAGTTCAGTCAGTACAATCAGTTTAATTTTTTCCAGACTCGATGAATTTTCATCCATGCTGAGCACATGTTCAATCAACAATTCTCTTTGCAAGGGATTCAGGATATTGGCTTGTTCCAGAAAACAGATGAATCCTCTGCCTTCTGTATCGATTCTTTCCATTTCATATTCGGTATAGCAACGGAATGAATCACTGTTTGCAAAACCGGCCGGATAATCCCCTGTTCCTTGTCGTGCCAGCTCAGATAGCCAGTCCAGCGTTTGTGTAATATCTTCATCGGCAAAACCCGCCATGCTGAGTTTGCGTGTTAAAGTGGCTGAGTCAGGGTAACTTCCTGAATCAAAGTAATTCTCGAATAAATAAATAAGTATTTCGAACATGATCTTTTAACAGTTTTAAATTATCTATATAGCGCTTATGTTTGTTGTTCTTTTTGAATAAGTGCTATGAAATTCTTTGATAGTATCCGCCTGGCAGACTGCTAACTTGACCCTCCAGCTCAAGCGTTAATAGCATGGCTGATACAACATCTGCCGTCAAGCCACTCCGCATGCACAAAGTATCTATATCTACGGCATCATGGCCCAGGTGTTTGAGTAACGATTCGTTTTCATCCAATACTTTTTTCTCATCAGAATGGTGTCTGGTTGAATGAGTTGCAAGCGAAAGGTGATTGAGTTCTTCCAAAATGTCCTGGGTATTCTCAACCAGTTTTGCACCTTGTTTGATCAAGGCATGGCAACCTTTGGCCAATGGTGAGTGTATGGACCCTGGAATTGCCATGACTTCGCGTCCCTGTTCCAGCGCTTGGCGTGCTGTAATCAATGATCCGCTGCGCAATGCCGCTTCGACTACCAGGCAACCATGACTCATGCCGCTTATGATCCGGTTTCTGCGAGGAAAGTTGCGACCAATTGCAGGTGTACCCAACGGAAATTCGGAAACGATGGCACCTTCTTTTGCCAATCGGTGTGCCAAAGCATGATTCCTTGCTGGATAAACGATGTCCAAGCCCGTCCCAACCACGGCAATGCTGGATGCAAGGCCTCGTAACCCTCCGGTGTGTGCGGCAGCGTCGATTCCCAAAGCCAGCCCACTGATGATGCAGAGCCCGGCATTGCTGGCAGTTTCAGACAAGACTTCGGCATTGGAGAGTCCCTGTGGCGTAGCATTGCGGCTACCTACGACGGCCAGTGCAGGATGCCGCAGTAGCTCGCGGCGTCCCTTGAGATACAGTAGAGGTGGAGGGTCTGGAATGTTCAATAACTGGGTGGGGTAGTCAGGATCGGCCCACGTGATAACAGTATTGATGGGGTCTTCCAGCCACTCAAGTGTAGCTTGGATCTTGGATCGATTGGTCCTGTTTTGAATGCATGCAGCAGCAGCTGGTGTTATACATCGTTCCAGCATCGTATTGCTCGCAGAAAAGATAGCGGCTGGATTGCCGAAACTGATCAGGAGCTTGCGTATGGATGCATTGCCTAGGCCCTCAATAAGGCAAAGGTTTAACCAGGACTCGATGTCCGTGCCGGATTTCATTGCGGGATGGTTTTAATCAGGGTGTTTTGACTGCATCCAGAATTCGAATGGAATCTGTGCTTTGTACTACCAGTGCATAAGCCAGTCTATCAAAAATACGGAATACGAATACCAGTCCCGTTCTTTCATCTGGTAGCTGGAGTATGTCCCCGCGTAGTGATTTGGCTTGGCTTTTTCGGTAGACGGCGAGTACATGACCCATTTCCAGACCATCCAGCTTGCCCTTGTTCAGGGTTACGATGGCACCCCTGCCGATTTCGGTTACCCCTCCATAAACCGAAATGATGCGACCCTTGATATCAAATTCGGGAGCATGTGGTGCGTAATTGTTGAAAATGATATCGGGAGTGGGAACGAGGCGATCTGTCTTAAGGACTTCCTCTGTTGCACGTGTAATTGTGGCAGTGCTGATGTCGGCAAAGGCATTAACTTTGATATTGCCGAGGTAGATGGCCTCGTACCCCAGGATCAAACCGTTGTTGTCTGGATCATTCAATGCTTTACCGGTACGGAAGATTTGCCAGGCACTGCCTTTGTCTTCGGTTATTCCGCTGACATACACAGTATTGCCTGTATTCAGAATCAGTCGATTGTCGCTCGAGCCAAGAATGTAGGGTGCATTGGCAAGACCGTCCTTTTCGATGATGAGAGGCTGGCTCAGGAAGGGTTCAATCGCAGAAGCGGGTATGCTTGGAATGGCCAGCGTGCTGGATTGATCCGAGTGAATGCGGGGTGAGAGTTTCACTGTTCTCATGCCGCCTTTGTCCTCGGCCAAGCGTAATCGGTTGCCTTGTGCAGTTTTCTCCAGTACTACGATATCGCCTGGATAGATTTTATGTGGGTTTTTGACTTGATCGCGATTCAGTCCCCAAACTTCAGGCCAGCGCCATGGGTCTCGCAGGAATCGTGATGCTATGCCCCATAAGGTGTCACCGGGCACGACGACATGGTGATCGGGAGAATCGTTCCGGAGTATAATATCCTGTGCATGGGTTGAAACAGCAGCTAGCAGGCCCAACATTAAAATCACGGTTATAATAGATTTGAGCACAAATCACCCCACTCTTGGGAAGTAAAGTTCATGGAATAATCAGCTAATAGATATGATCCAATTCAATTCTTAGCTTGTTTACTATACCGTTTTTCATGGCCATTTTAAAAATATTACAGTATCCGGATGAAAGACTGCACACAATTGCAGCTCCGGTGTCGCAAATTGATGACAAGATCCGTGTCTTGATAAGAGATATGACGGAAACCATGTATGCTGCTCCCGGTATCGGCCTTGCGGCGACACAGGTGGATGTGCATCAGCGTGTCATTGTGATCGATACGTCCGAGACGCATGATCAGCCGCTGGTATTGATTAATCCTGAAATTGTTGTCAGCAATGGTGTATCAGATTACGAAGAAGGATGTCTGTCGGTGCCGGGTGTCTATGGTAAGGTACAGCGTGCAGAGTCCGTGACGATTAAGGCGCTGAATGCCGAAGGTGCTACCTTCGAACTGCAAGCGGATGGATTGCTGGCAGTATGTATTCAGCACGAAATGGATCATCTGGCTGGTAAAGTATTCGTCGAATACTGGTCTCGCCTCAAGCAGGTGCGTACATTGGCCAAACTCAAGAAGAAGCAGCGCAGTATCATGTAGCAGTGAGCGGCACTCTGATGTTATCCGCTATGCATTTGCCCTGTACCCTACAAAATGAAGATAAAGTATTGCAGTATAACCAATGACCGAATGCACCTAGGATGAGAATTATTTTTGCAGGCACACCAGTTTTTGCAGCGATGGCGCTGGAAACTCTGATCAAGTCGAATTATCAAATCGTTGCTGTCCTGACTCAACCCGATCGTCCGGCGGGCAGGGGGATGAAAATGGTTGCCAGTGCAGTCAAGCAACTCGCCTTGCAAAATAAGCTTACCGTGTTGCAGCCTGCTTCGCTTAAAGTGCCCGAGATGCAGCAGCAGTTGCGGGTATTCGATGCAGATGTCATGGTCGTGGCCGCGTATGGATTGATCCTGCCGGAGTCTGTTCTGGAGATTCCGCGCTGGGGGTGTCTGAATATTCACGCTTCATTATTGCCACGCTGGCGAGGAGCGGCGCCGATACAGCGCGCCATCCTGGCCGGTGATCCTGAGACCGGCATTACGATCATGCAGATGAATGCAGGGTTGGATACAGGGGATATCCTGCTGCAACAGGGGATTCCTATCGACGCTGATGACACGACGCAATCCCTGCATGACAAGCTGGGTTACCTGGGGGCGCAAAGTACTGTAGAAGCTTTAGAGTTGTTGCGGCAGGGGAGGCTGGTCCCGCTGCCGCAAGTTGAGACCCAAGCCTGCTATGCGGTAAAGATCAGCAAATCCGAGGCGGCGATTGATTGGCAACTTAGTGCGGTAGAGATTGCGCGTAAAGTGAAGGCATTCAATCCGAGTCCAGGTGCATCCACCGGGTTTCGCGACATGCAATTAAAAATATGGCGAGCACAGGCAGATACTGGTGAATCTGGAAAAAATGGCGAGATTGTGGCAGTGGACCGTGAAGCGATAACAGTGGCGTGTGGGAACGGCGTGTTAAGGATCAGGGAGCTACAGAAGCCCGGTGGCAGGCGCCTTGGCGTAACGGACTTTCTGGCTGGAAATCCTGTCCAGCCGGGAGAGTGTTTTATAACCGCAGATCAATCAGCATTGCAGCATGGTTAAAACGCAGCTGGCTGCCGCGACGGTCGTGCAGAAAGTATTAAGCGGCAATAATCTGACAGGGGTATTGCAAGCGCTGTGGCAATCCGAATCCAGTTTGACTCCACAACAACGGGGAGCCATTCAGGATTTGAGTTATGGTGTGCTGCGCTTTTATGGTCAACTGGAAGCCATTCTCGGACTGCTATTGAGCAAACCCGTGCGTGACACACAACTGCACCATCTGCTGCTGATCGGGTTGTACCAGTTGCTTTACAGTAAGACACGTCCCTTCGTGGTGGTGGATCATGCCGTGAACGCATCGCGTTCCCTAACGTCCGGTAAGGGTATGCAAGGTCTGGTGAACGCTGTTCTGCGCAATTTTTTGCGGCAACGTGATGCCTTACTCGAACAAGCCGCACATCAAGAGACGGGGTATTATTCTTATCCGCAATGGTGGATAGACAAGTTGCGGTTGCAGTTTCCCCAACAATTTCAGGCTATACTGAATGCGGGTAATCAGCATCCCCCGATGATTTTGCGAGTCAATCAACGCAAAATTGCTGTGCAGGATTATCGCGATTTACTGGTGCAACAGGATATGCGTGTGGAATGGCTGGGAGCGGCGGCGCTCAGGCTGGACAAGCCGGTTGTGGTGCAAAAATTGCCTGGTTTCCAAGACGGTTTGGTGAGTGTTCAGGATTTGGGAGCGCAATTTGCGGCACCGCTGCTGGATGTGCAAGATGGCATGCGTGTACTGGATGCGTGTGCTGCACCTGGTGGGAAAACCGCGCATCTTCTGGAGCTGGGAGACATAGCGCTGACTGCACTGGATAATGATGCTCAACGCCTCGCCAGAGTTCAGCAAAATCTCGATCGACTGAAACTATCGGTAACGCAATTACTTTGTGGTGATGCAGGGCGACCTGATAGTTGGTGGGATGGGCAGAAGTATGATCGTATCCTGGCCGATGTGCCTTGTTCGGCTTCCGGCGTGGTTCGTCGTCACCCCGATATCAAATGGTTGCGACGTGAGAGTGATATGACGAAACTGGCGATCCAGCAACGTGGGATACTTGATGCATTATGGAAAACTTTAAATAGGGATGGTAAGTTGCTGTATGTGACATGCTCAATTTTTGCTGAAGAAAATCTGGCGCTGATAGAAGGATTCATTCAACAGCAGCCTGATGCCCGCTTGTTGACGCCAACCATTTTGCCCACCGAAACGTTGCCGGATGGACAATTGCTTCCGGATGAGAGGCATGACGGTTTCTTTTATGCCCTGTTGCAGAAAGTGTAGTGCATTGATGGAACGCATTCGGTTATCGGTTACGTTTTTTGTTTTATCGATCTGTGTCCTGTTGCTGGCTTCTATGTCAGTGCGGGCAGAAGGCATTGCGATCAAGTCAGTCGGTTTTTCTGCTGTCAACACTGGTTACGAAGTTACTGTCGATTCTGAAATTACCCTGAACCCGACCCTGGAGCAGGTGCTGGAAAAAGGAGTGGTGCTCTATTTTGTAACCAAGTTCAGTTTGATCGACTCACGCTGGTACTGGTTGAGTGACGAGGTGGCTCGGGGGAAAATGCGTGTTGGGCTTCGATATTATGCGTTGACACGCCAATTTATTCTGAATTATCCGTCGCAATCGCAAAGTTTCAACACTCTCGCCGAAGCTTTGCAGGCGCTAGGTCAGCTTCGGGATTTTCCACTAACCGTCAAATCGGAGTTGAGAACGGATGTCGATTATCTTGCATCACTGCGCATCTGGCTGGATTTGACTAGAATGCCCAAGCCTCTCCAGGTAGAAGCTTTGGGATCAAGCAAATGGGATTTTAGTTCTGAAAAGCTGGAATGGCAGATGAAATTGCCCGCTCCAGGCCAACCGTTCCAGATCAAGGCGCACTAATGAAATATGTGCTGATCATCAGCGCTGGTGTGGGGGCGGTCATGTTGTTTCTATTGGCAACGGCAGGGGCCAATACTGAATTTTTTGAACGCAAGTATCGATTGTTGCTTGGCATCAACATCGCTTTCGTCGTGTTTCTGATGATCGTGCTGGGTTTCCTGTTATGGCGATTCAGACGCAGACTACAAACCGGTGTTTTTGGTTCCCGGCTGGCCCTGCGCCTGATGCTGGTTTTTTCCCTGGTCGCCATACTGCCAGGCGCATTGGTTTATACCGTATCAGTTCAGTTCCTGGAAAAGAGCATCGAATCCTGGTTTGACGTCAAGGTAGATCGAGCGCTGGAAGGGGGATTGAATCTGGGGCAGACCATGCTCGACAGCTTGTTGGTCGAGCTGGAACGCAAGGCGCAAGCCACGGCACTGATATTGTCGGAATCGTCCAATCCTCCGCTGCTGGTGCTGAACGAATTGCTGCTGCAATCTCAGGTGCAGGAGGCGACCCTGTTCAATCAGGATGGTAAGGTTATCGCTTTTTCCAGTGAAAATAATCTGGCACTGTTTCCCGGTATGCCCAGTGCCATGGTGATGCGTCATATCCGAATTCAGAAAGCTTACAGCGTTGTCGAGACCATTCCGGATAAAGGGTTGTATCTGCGTGTGGTGGCGCCGGTCAATGTGTTGAGTCTCAAGGAAGACATTCGTGTGTTACAGTTGCTGCAGCCTGTCCCAATCCAGCTTGCCAGGGATGCTGAGCGAGTGCAGGCCGGATTCCAAGATTATCAGGAATTATTGTTGTCCCGACAGGGCTTGACGCGTTTGTACAGTGTGACATTGACGCTGGCGCTATTGCTGGCATTGTTCTCTGCGCTTGCTACGGCATCTCTGTTAAGTGAAAAATTGAGTGCGCCGCTGGGGATGCTGGCCGAGGGCACGCGAGCCATCGCACAAGGCGACTATAGCCGCAGGCATCTGGTACAGAGTCGCGATGAGCTGGGCGTATTGACCGAGTCTTTCAATCTGATGACGCAGCAACTGGAAGAAGCGCGCGCAGCTGCACAACATAATCAGCAACAGGTGGAAAGTGCGCGTACTCACTTGGAGAGTATTCTGGCAAATCTGTCGTCCGGGGTATTGGTTTTCGACGAAAATCTGGTGTTGTCGAAAGCCAATCGTAGCGCGGAACAAATTTTACAGGTGCCATTGATCAGTCTCGATGGTTCGATCATAGAAGGCTGTGTGGATAACGAGCCGCAGCTCAATGTGTTGGTTGCAGAAATCAAGGAGGGGTTCAATAGTGGTTCTGCGGGTGTATGGCAGCGCCAGCTGACTCATCAGGGAGAGAGTAAGAATCAGGTGCTGCTGATTCGCGGCACTCGTCTGCCGACGCAATCGGGAGGAGGAGGGGTCGTTGTGTTCGACGACATCACCAATTTATTACAGGTTCAGCGCGCTGTGGCATGGAGCGAAGTGGCACGCCGGCTGGCGCATGAAATCAAGAATCCGCTGACTCCCATTCAGTTGTCAGCAGAGCGAGTGCAGCACAAGTTGATTCATAAATTGGATGAAGACGATGCCAGAGTTCTGCGGCGTTCGACCGAGACCATTGTCAATCAGGTCGAAGCCCTGAAACGCATGGTCAATGAATTTAACCAGTATGCGCGCGCACCCGAACTGCAATTACATCAGCTTGATTTCAATCGATTGGTACGTGAAGTGTTGTCACTGTACGAAAGCTCACAGATGGCATCGAATCCGCATGTACACATCCCGATCCGGCAGAATTTGGCAGAAGAATTGCCATTTGTGAAAGGGGATTCTGCACAATTGCGACAGGTGTTGCATAATTTGTTGCAAAATGCACAGGATGCGCTTATTGATTCGGTTGAGCCGGTCATACAGGTAACCACCGAGAGGGTACATGGTGGTGTGCAATTGTGTGTCCGTGATAATGGTTGTGGATTCTCTGAGGAAGTCAGGGCGCGGGTTTTTGAGCCCTATGTTACGACGAAACCCAAGGGGACGGGGCTGGGGTTGCCCATTGTCAAAAAAATTGTTGAAGAGCATGAAGGGATTATTCATGTCGAAAATATCAAACCACACGGTGCACAAATTTCGATCATTCTTCCCGCTGTAGAGAAAATGATTGCAGAGAATAAGAAAGAATCAGTATGAGAAGGATGTTGACACTATAACAATGATGAAAAACTGAGGGTATTAAATTTTGATACGGATGCGTTCAGCGAAGGTCGGTGTGTATACACAAGCTGGATCGATTTCGTCAGTGGAGAATATTCAAAAATGATAACGAACAATACCATACTTGTTGTTGACGACGAAATTGGGATACGTGAATTGTTGTCTGAAATTTTACGTGATGAAGGATACCGCGTGGCATTGGCGGAGAATGCCGAACAGGCTAGGATCTGGCGCAGTCAAACGCGCCCGGACCTGGTGTTGCTGGATATATGGATGCCTGATACCGATGGCATTACGTTGCTCAAGGACTGGGCCAGCAATGGCATGCTGACGATGCCGGTGATCATGATGTCGGGACATGGAACGATCGACACGGCTGTGGAAGCGACCCGTATCGGTGCTTTTGGTTATCTGGAAAAACCCATACCACTACAGAAGCTTCTCAGTACGGTCAACAAGGCCCTGCGCAGTGGTCAGCATAAGCAACATGCATCATTGTCACTCGTTAGTTTGGGCAGAAGTCCACTCATAGCTGAGTTGCGTAAGAAGCTGGAACAGGTCGCGAATCTGAAAACTCCCTTGTTGCTAATGGGTGAACCCGGTGTGGGAGCGGAATTATGTGCGCGTTTCCTGCATCGACCCAATACGGCTTGGGTGGAACCGGAGTCGCTGTCAGTGCTGGCAGAATCACCATTGGATCTGCTGGAGCATGCGCGCGATGGCCTGCTTTTTCTCAAGGATGTGGGTGAAATCAACAAGTTGGCGCAGAAGGGGTTGTTGCTGGTGCTGAGCAAGCTCGACAAATACAACGTGCGGCTTGTCTGTGCAACATCACAACCGCTGGCGGAATTGACGGCTCAGGGCACCTATCATTCTAAATTGTATGAATTGTTGAGTGGCTTATCGGTCGGAATCCCGGCATTGCGAGCACATCGCGAGGATATTCCTGAATTGGCCAATCAGATTTTGTCACGTTTCGCGGAATCCGGAGAAGCATCGCCCAATTTGCGATTCAGCACGGCAGCACTGAATTGTTTGCGCAATTATGACTGGCCAGGCAATTTAACCCAGTTAAATGGTGTAGTGCATTCATTGGCTCTGACATGTACTGGTGATGAGATCTCGGTTGACGCGGTTCAGCAGGCGATGGTATTTCCGGAATCGGCTTCGTCCTCGGTGGCGCCCGAGATTTCACTGGATCTTTCATTGCGCGAAGCGCGTGATCAGTTCGAGAAGAACTACTTTGAACGACTCATTGATCAAGAGAATGGCAACATGACTCGTGTGGCCGAGCGTGCCGGTTTGGAGCGCACACACCTCTATCGCAAAATAAAGTTGTTGGGAATCAAGTTGCGTGGCAATTAGTGCGGTATCCCGTCCCGTGCTACTAGATTGGTTTTATGTGAAAAATATAGGTTTGTGGTTGTCCAAATACCCATCTTGAGGGATAATGCAAGCTTTGCCATCAGATCGAGAAAGGTGGCCGTTTTTATTTATTTGTTGAAAATTTAAGGGAGTTAGTTTTGATGGGTACATTCAAGGATTTTGACGCGCCGGTATTCAAGGATTTGACCAGTGCGATTCGTGCACTGGCGATGGATGCCGTGCAAAAAGCCAATTCTGGTCATCCAGGCATGCCAATGGGCATGGCCGAGATCGCTGAGGTGCTGTGGATTCATCACTTGCGTCATAATCCTGGAAACCCGGGATGGGTTGATCGCGATCGGTTCATCCTTTCCAATGGCCATGGATCCATGCTGATCTACGCATTGTTGCATTTGACGGGTTATGACCTGCCAATGGAAGAGATCAAGCGTTTTCGTCAGTTCCATTCCAAAACACCAGGTCATCCTGAATATGGCTACACGCCAGGTGTTGAAACCACTACCGGACCTTTGGGACAGGGGATCACCAACGCAGTGGGTATGGCATTGGCAGAAAAAATTCTG
Source organism: Nitrosomonas sp. (assembly GCA_024282035.1). Taxonomy (GTDB): domain Bacteria; phylum Pseudomonadota; class Gammaproteobacteria; order Burkholderiales; family Nitrosomonadaceae; genus Nitrosomonas. The sequence continues at coordinate 15,418 of JAMWZR010000005.1, read as the reverse complement.
GCGGCAGAATTCAATCGCCCCGGCTACAATATTGTCGATCACCATACTTATGTTTTTCTGGGTGATGGCTGTCTGATGGAAGGTATATCTCATGAAGCTTGTTCGCTCGCTGGCACCTTGGGACTCGGTAAACTGATCTGTTTTTATGATGATAACGGGATTTCCATTGATGGTCATGTCGAAGGCTGGTTTACTGATGATACGCCTAAACGCTTCGAATCTTATGGCTGGCATGTGGTGCCTAATGTTAATGGTCATGATCCGGTAGCCATAGAAGCTGCGATCGAAGCTGCTAAGAAGGTCAATGACAAACCCACGATGATTTGCTGCAAGACGGTGATTGGTATGGGTTCGCCCAATATGGCCAACACTCATTCGGTCCATGGTGCAGCGCTTGGCGACGCGGAAATTGCTGCGACTCGTCCGCATATCGGCTGGCATCACGCACCTTTCGAGATCCCGCAGGAAGTGTATAGCGCGTGGGATGCCAGAGCGAAAGGGCAGAAGCTGGAAACGGAATGGAACATCAAGTTTGCCGAGTATGCCGAGAAATACCCCAAGGAAGCCGCCGAGTTTAACCGTCGCATGGCAGGGGAGTTACCCACTAACTGGCAAAGTCATTTAGACAGTGTTATCAATCAAGTGAATGCCAAGACAGAAACCATCGCCAGTCGCAAGGCATCGCAAAATGCCATCGAAGGCCTGGCGCCAGTTCTGCCTGAATTGATTGGCGGCTCAGCTGATCTGGCTGGCTCTAATCTGACCCTGTGGTCGGGTTCCAAGGGGATCAGCAAGGTCAATGGTGGTAACTATGTTTATTATGGTGTGCGCGAATTTGGCATGAGTGCCATGATGAATGGATTGTCGTTACATGGTGGACTGATTCCTTATGGCGCCACCTTCCTGATGTTTTCGGAATATGCACGTAACGCATTGCGTATGGCTGCATTGATGAAGATACGCAATATTTTCGTCTTTACTCACGATTCGATTGGTCTGGGTGAAGATGGACCGACTCACCAGCCTGTGGAACAAACCGCCACACTGCGCATGATTCCCAACATGGATGTATGGCGTCCTTGTGATACGGTTGAGTCAACCGTATCTTGGGCGCGTGCCATAGAACGCAAGAATGGACCGTCTACACTGATTTTCAGTCGCCAGAATTTACCCTTCCAGAAGCGTGATGCAGCGACGATCAAGCTCATAGACAAAGGTGGATATGTGTTGTCGGAAGCTGGTAATGCAAATGTACAAGCCGTGTTGATTGCAACTGGTTCGGAAGTAGCTCTAGCGATGAGCGCACAAAAAGCACTTGCTGACGAGGGAATCCATGTTCGCGTGGTTTCTATGCCATGTACCAGTATTTTCGATCGTCAGGAACCATCTTATAAAGACAGTGTCTTGCCAAAGGGCATTAAGCGTGTCGCCATTGAAGCAGGTGTGACCGACTTCTGGCGCAAGTACGTTGGATTGGACGGTGCGGTGGTTGGTATCGATTCATTCGGTGAGTCGGCGCCTGCAGACGTGTTGTTCAAGCATTTTGGTTTTACTGTTGACAATGTGGTCAAGACAGTTAAAGGCATTCTCTGATTCAATTAATGATTAAAGTATTTTGGGGCGAGCTTGTGCTGGCTCCAAGTCACAAGTTTCTTTTCAAGGAGTTTTAGTATGACAATTAAAGTAGGTATCAATGGGTTTGGTCGTATCGGACGTATGGTTTTTCGCTCTGCAGTTCAGAATTTTTCCGATATAGAAATCGTTGCCATCAATGATTTGCTGGAGCCCGACTATCTGGCTTACATGTTGAAGCATGATTCAGTGCATGGCCGTTTCCAGGGGGATGTTTCCATCGATGGTGAAACCTTGGTGGTAAATGGAAAGAGAATTCGTTTGACGGCAATTAAAGATCCAGCAGAGTTGAAGTGGAATGAGGTGGGCGCCGATGTCGTCATCGAGTCAACCGGTTTGTTCCTCACCAAGGAAACTTGCCAAAAGCATCTGGCTGCTGGAGCCAAGAAAGTCATTATGTCAGCACCTTCCAAAGACGACACGCCAATGTTCGTTTATGGTGTCAATGACAAATCATACAAAGGTGAAAGCATCATATCCAATGCTTCATGCACGACCAACTGTCTGGCTCCGATCGCCAAGGTCTTGAACGACAAGTGGGGTATCAAACGTGGCTTGATGACGACGGTACATGCCGCTACTGCAACACAAAAAACGGTTGACGGTCCCTCCAATAAAGACTGGCGCGGTGGCCGTGGTATTCTGGAAAACATCATTCCATCTTCAACCGGTGCAGCCAAAGCGGTAGGCGTAGTGATACCCCAGTTGAACAAAAAATTAACGGGTATGGCTTTCCGTGTTCCAACCTCGGATGTATCGGTTGTGGATCTGACCTGCGAGCTGGAAAAAGAAGCAACTTACGACGAAATCTGCCAAGCGATGAAGGAAGCTTCGCAAGGTTCCATGAAAGGTGTACTGGGCTATACTGATCAAAAGGTGGTATCGACCGATTTTCGCGGTGAAAGCTGCACCTCGATTTTTGATGCAGAAGCAGGCATGGCGCTCGACAAGAGCTTTGTCAAAGTGGTTGCATGGTACGACAACGAATGGGGTTATTCTACCAAGGTTCTGGAGATGGTTCGTACCGTCGCCAAGTAAGGATGTGAAATTGTGATGACACCCGGATACGCAGTCTGGGTCATCGCAATAGAGCATATAAATGTTTATTTACAAATGGATGAAATATGAAGGGTAGCATTCGCTATCCTTTTATTTTCCTCTTATAGACAATTCTGGAGTTTGATGTGTCTGTTATTAAACTTGTTGACCTTGATCTAAAGGGCAAACGTGTCTTTATCCGTGCTGATCTCAATGTGCCAGTTAAAGATGGCAAAGTGACATCAGATGCGCGTATTACCGCCTCGATGGCGACCATTAATCATTGCCTGAAGCAAGGTGCCAAAGTGATGGTGACATCACACCTGGGGCGTCCCGAAGAAGGGCAATGGAGTGAAGAAAACTCACTGAAACCGGTGGCGGATAACATTGCGGGTCGTTTGAATAAACCGGTGCGATTGATTCGTGACTGGGTTGATGGTGGTTTCGATGTGGCCGAGGGTGAATTGGTCGTGTTGGAAAATTGTCGTATCAACAAAGGCGAAAAGAAAAACGTTGAAGAAACGGCACAGAAATATGCCAAGTTATGTGATGTATTTGTCATGGATGCCTTTGGTACTGCGCATCGAGCCGAAGCTTCAACCCATGGCATCGCGAAATATGCGCCGGTTGCATGTGCGGGGATATTACTGACCGAGGAACTCGATGCACTGACCAAAGCACTGCTTAGTCCGGCTCGTCCGATGGTGGCCATTGTTGGTGGCTCCAAGGTATCGACCAAACTGACCGTGTTGGAGTCATTATCCGAAAAAGTGGATCAATTGGTTGTGGGTGGTGGTATAGCTAATACTTTTCTGAAAGCAACGGGCAAGAATGTTGGGAAATCATTGTGTGAAGATGATCTGGTCCCCACTGCCAAGGTACTGATGGAGAAAATGGCAAAGCGCAATGCATCGATCCCGATTGCTGTCGATGTTGTCGTGGGTAAAAAATTCGACGCCAATGAACCTGCTGTATTGAAAGATGCTGCGCAGGTTGCAGACGATGACATGATTTTCGATATTGGACCGCAAAGTGCGCAAGAGCTGGTAGATATCATCATGCGTGCAGGAACGGTAGTATGGAATGGTCCTGTGGGTGTTTTCGAATTCGATCAATTCGGTGCGGGAACTGAAAAAGTTGCGCGTGCCATTGCCGAAACCAAAGCCTTTACACTGGCGGGTGGAGGTGACACCATTGCTGCCATTCAGAAATATGATATTTATGACAAAGTGTCCTATATCTCAACTGCCGGAGGAGCCTTTCTGGAGTTTCTGGAAGGCAAGAAATTGCCTGCAGTGGAAATATTGGAAACAAGAGCTAAATAATCTGACAGCGCCATGATTCGAAGAACGAAAATTGTAACTACCCTAGGTCCTGCAAGCAGTAATGCAAAGATTTTAGAACGTATGATCCGAGCGGGTGTGGATGTTGTTCGAATCAATTTCTCTCACGGTACTCGCGAGCAACACATTGAATTTGTCGAATTGACTCGTTCATTGGCTCGCAAAGCCGGGAGAACCGTCGGCGTCCTGGCAGATCTGCAGGGACCCAAGATCCGCATCGGCAAGTTTGAACATGGCAAGATCCGATTAGAAGTAGGTGATCAATTCATACTGGATGCTTTTTGTGAGCTTGGCAATCAGGAGCGGGTTGGACTGGACTACAAGGAATTGCCCAATGATCTCGAGGCCGGTGCAATTCTGATGCTGGATGATGGACGCATCGTACTCAATGTCACCTCTGTGAAGGAGCATCAAGTTTTTTGTGTTGTTGAACAAGGCGGTGTGCTGTCGAACAACAAAGGTATCAATCGCAAAGGAGGCGGACTGGGTGCACCGGCCCTGACCAGTAAGGATCTCGAGGATATCAAGATTGCAGCTGAATTTGGTGCCGACTATCTGGCGGTATCCTTTGTACGATCAGGTGATGACATCCGGCAGGCGCGTGCGCTGATGCAGGAAGCAGGCGGCAAGGGAATGATCATGGCCAAGATCGAGCGTTCTGAAGCCATTCTTGCACTTGAAGATATTCTCGAGGCTTCTGATGCCATCATGGTGGCTCGAGGCGATCTGGCTGTAGAAGTCGGTGATGCCGCAGTTCCTGCGCTGCAAAAAAGAATGATCCGCTCTGCCCGGATGAGTAACAAAGTGGTGGTTACCGCAACGCAGATGATGGAATCCATGATTACCAATCCCATACCGACTCGTGCGGAAGTTTCGGATGTGGCTAATGCAGTACTGGATGGTACTGATGCTGTCATGCTATCTGCAGAGTCGGCTGCTGGTGAGTATCCGGTGGAAGCCGTGGAAGCCATGGCCAGGGTATGCCTGGAAGCTGAGAAGGAATATTTGGTCAATACCGACCGGCGCATTACCACCATCAGTCAAGCAACCATTGAAGAAGCCATCGCACGTGCCACCATGTTTACGGCCAGTGGTTTGCAGATTCGCGCCATTGCAGCATTGACACAAAGCGGTGTTACGGCGCTGCTGATGTCCCGGCGTAGCTCTAAGGTACCGATTTTTGCCTTGAGTCCCAATGAAGAGACCCGTCGGCGAGTGACACTGTTTCGTGGTGTATATCCGGTGGATTTTGATGTGGGGCTCAGTGATCCAGAGGAAATTCTGAATCGCGCCGAACAGGAATTGCTTAATCGTGGCGTTGTGCGTCATGGTGATATCATGGTGATGACCATCGGTGAACCGGTCGGAAAATCGGGAGGCACCAATACCATGAAAATCATTCGCGTGGGTGAATGGCGATCACGACAAGGTATAGCTGACGCATAAGTCGAATTGCATCAGAGCTGAACATTATCTGCATGTGATTGAAGCATTAAGTTTTTCAATCATTAACATTATTTCATTCAAAATCATTGTAAGACAATTTATAAGGAGATCTAGATGGCACTCGTATCATTAAGACAGTTACTCGATCATGCGGCAGAAAACGGTTATGGACTGCCAGCTTTCAACGTCAACAATCTGGAACAGATCCAGGCGATCATGCAGGCTGCAGATGAATGCAACAGCCCGGTCATCATGCAAGGTTCCGCCGGTGCGCGGAAATATGCCGGTGAAGCATTTTTACGTCATTTGATCGAAGCAGCCGTTGAATCCTATCCGCATATACCGATTGTGATGCATCAGGATCACGGTGCTTCTCCCTCCGTTTGTGTTAATGCAATCCGTAGCGGTTTCTCGAGCGTCATGATGGATGGCTCGTTGCAGGCAGATGCCAAAACACCGTCTACTTACGAATACAACGTCAATGTGACAGCTGATGTTGTTAACATCGCACATTCTGTTGGTGTATCAGTAGAAGGTGAATTGGGATGTCTGGGATCGCTGGAGTCTGGTATGGGTGAGGCCGAAGATGGTCATGGTGCAGAAGGTGTGTTGTCGCATGATCAATTGCTGACCGATCCGGAAGAGGCTGCTGATTTCGTGCGCAAAACCGGTGTGGATGCTTTGGCAATTGCCATTGGAACTTCACACGGTGCATATAAATTTACCCGCAAACCCACTGGCGATATTCTAGCGATCGAACGCATCAAGCAAATTCATGCGCGCATTCCCAATACTCATTTGGTGATGCACGGCTCCAGTTCAGTACCGCAAGAATGGCTGGAGATCATCCGTCAATTCGGTGGCGACATCAAAGAAACCTATGGTGTTCCGGTTGAAGAAATTCAACAAGGCATCAAATACGGTGTGCGTAAAGTCAATATCGACACCGACATTCGCTTGGCAATGACTGGCGCAATCCGCCGCAGCCTGGAAAATGACAAGAGTAATTTCGATCCGCGTAAATTCCTGAAAGAAGCGACTGCCGCTGCTAAAGACATTTGTAAAGCCCGCTTCGAAGCCTTCGGATGCGCCGGACAGGCCGGAAAAATCAAACCGATTTCCCTGGAAAGTATGGCGAATCGCTATGCTAAAGGTGAATTGAACGCGGTTGTTAAGTAAGTCAAATTCCTAGCAGTATTCAAATAATCCCATGATTGACTGTGCACATGCATTGTCAATCATGGGAATTGTCGCAGAAGTTGCTTTAGCATTTTTACTCTTTGTACATGGCTAGTGCAACAATCAAAATATTCCTAGTTCACGGAGATCCCAAGCGGCTTCGCACAGCGGAATTGTCGAACTGGACAGGAAAAGCAGTTGCAGGTCCTCGAAGTGAATTTGAAGGTGTCTTTTCTCGTGATGAATCAGGCGGCGCAGGAGTCTATTTTTTGACGGGATCCGATCCAGAGGCGGGTAAGCCAGCAATCTATATTGGTGAGGCTGAGAGTATTCGAGATCGAATCAGAGCTCACTTGGAAAGAGATTTCTGGAATCAAATTATCTTTTTTATCAGTAAAGACGAGAATTTAACTAAGGCGCATATACGCTTCCTTGAAGGAAAACTGATAGATCAAGCGCGTAAATCTGGGAGAGCTGTCGTCACAAACGGTCAAGGCAGTGGGGCCAGATTACCCGAGTCAGATAGGGAAGATATGGAAATTTTTTTAGAAAAGATTAACCAGCTATTGCCAGTTCTAGGGGTTGAATTACTCTTACCAACAGCAGCAAAAGCAGTGACGGAATCCGAACACAAAAAATTATTTTGCGAAATTAAAGGGATCAGAGCAGAAGGCCATTTGTCTCCGAATGGCTTTGTAGTCTTCAGAGGTTCTCAAGCTATCCTGACTGATCGAGCGTCATCGCAGAAAACGCCTTGGGTAGTAAATATGCGTCAGCGTTTAAAATACGAGGGGATATTAGAGATCAAGGATAATATGTTGGTGTTCACAAAAGATACGGAGTTTACAAGCCCGAGTTCGGCAGCAGCCGTGATTCATGGTGGGAGTGCAAATGGACTCACTGCGTGGAAGGACAAAAACGGGAAAACGCTTAAGGAAATTGAATCGTTATAATCAATCATCGACTCGGTGGCTTGTGAAGAAGACTGTTGGTGGTGGATTTAATGCTTTATAGTACTGTAAGAACTAAGGTTGGTCTTGAGGTGGAACATACCCTGTCGCCTGTTCTGCACCTTCACCAAAAAAATGCGCTTCCATTTGTTCCGCCAGATATTTCCGTGCTTTGGCGTCTGAGAGATTTAAACGGTTTTCGTTGACCAGTGTGGTTTGGTGCTTGATCCATTGATTCCAGGCATCTTTGGATACATTGTCGAAAATGCGCTTGCCAAGTTCACCAGGGTAAGTTTGAAAATCGAGTCCTTCGGCTTCATGGCCTAATTTGATGCAGTTAACCATTCTTGTCATGGGTGCGGTTAGCTCCTAACCAGTAAAATTATTCAAGTGGGAAAAGTCTTACATTATGAGTGCTTCATCCGAATTCGTAAACTGCAAATGAAAAGGTTCAATCGGGGCTTTGATTACAATTGTTTGATCAGGACTTTTGAACGGCGCTGATAATTATATAAATTTTGCTTGGTTTTAGGCAATTCACTCGGTGTGGAGGGTTTGAATCCATGCTCAATAAACCAGTGCATGGCATGAGTAGTGAGTATGAATAGCGTGTGTATGCCTTGCGATCGTACTTTGTTTTCAATGTGCTTGAGAAGCCGGTTGCCATAACCTGAGCTTCGGTAATTGGGATGGATAGCGAGACAGGCCAACTCGCAGGCGCTGTCCTCAGGGAAGGGATAGAGCGCTGCGCAACCCAGAATGATGCCATCATGCTCAAATACGGTGAATCGATCGATTTCCATTTCCAACAACTCTCGGCCACGACGCACCAGAATACCCTCGTTTTCCAATGGTTCGATCAATTGTAAAATACTGCCTACATCCTCGATTCGGGCTTTTCTCAATGCCAACAAGGTTTCCTGGGAGATCATCGTGCCAATACCATTGTGTGTAAATAGCTCCTGCAATATGGCACCATCACAATGGCGACTGATCAGATGGGCACGCATGACCCCAGCTTCACAAGCTCTGGTGGCCGATTGCAGTATGGGTCTGATGTGATCCGGTACATGACAACCTGAAGGCGGGGTCGTCTGTTCCAGAAGCGATTTGCTTTCGGCTACGGTCAGTTCACGCGGCATGCTGTTGCATGGTGTTGTGTCCATGTTTGCCGAATCCAGTGTGTCCAGCAGAAAAATCAGTTTCTCGGCACTCAAGGCTATGGCGGTTTCGGTCGCCACGTTTTCCATGGTCAGGTTGAATATTTCACCAGTAGGTGAGTAACCCAATGGTGAGATCAATACGACTTCACCTTGTTCGAGGCGCGAAGCAATTCCTTGAACATGGATCTTGCGTACTTTACCGGTATGCATTAGGTCGACGCCCTGAATTACTCCCTGCGGGCAAGCGGTGACAAAATTGCCACTGGCAACGCGTATGGCTGCATTGGCCATTGGCGAGTTGGGTAATCCCATCGATAATAATGCAGCAATTTCATGATGTACTCGCCCGACAGACTCTTTGACGCATTGGAGTGCGGCCGGATCGGTTGCTCGCATACCCATGATGGATTCGGTTTCCAACTGGGATTCATCGAGACGTAACTGGATTTGCGGACGTGCACCATGTACCAGCACCAGACGCACTCCGAGGCTGGCTAGAAGGTTGATGTCATGAATGAAGTGGACAAATTGAGAATCCGTGATCATTTCGCCGCCAAATCCCAGTACAAACACCTTGCCGCGGAATGCGTGAATATAAGGTGCAACCGAGCGGAACCACGAAACAAATTCTGTCGAAGTATGAGGTGAGGTCATGGCCAATGAGTGACTGACATTGATTTCATAGTTTGATTAAAAATCTCCCCACATTGCTTGTAACGCTGAAATGGCTGCCAGTGGGGCGCTTTCGGTACGTAAAATACGTTGACCGAGACGAAGTGGAATGAATCCGGCATGTTCCAGTGCTATGTCCTCATCTGCAGTGAAGCCGCCTTCCGGTCCTATGGCCAGCGTAATTGGGACATTTGCCGCGGGTTGGGTGATTTGGCTGAGCCGCGTCGTTGCCGTAGTGGATAGCATAAGGGACAAGCCGTTAACGTTGCTCGCAGTTTTTTTTTGACTCAACCAATGCAGCAGGGAAGTCAGTGGATATACTTTGGGGACCCGGTTTCTACCGCACTGTTCACAGGCCGAAATAACAACTTTCTGCCAGTGATGCAGTCGCTTAGCAGATCGCTCATCCGATAGATGCACGATGCTGCGTTCGGTTGATACCGGTTGTATGCAGGTTACGCCCATTTCCACGGCTTTCTGGATGATCCAATCCATTTTTTCGTTGACGCAGATCGCTTGCGCCAGCTCGATGTGTAATGGCGATTCGCGGTTAATATCGTGGAAATTTTCAATTGTAACCGTAGTGCCAGATTTGCTGATGACTGCGATATACGCTGAATATTCACCACCATTGCCATCAAACAATGTAATGGGATCCCCCTTTTTTAGTCGCAATACCCGTGCGGCGTGATGCTTGTTATCGGCGGTTAATTCGATCGATTGGCCGATTGCAAGGGGTTCCGGATGATAAAAACGGGCATGCATAAGCGTGGGTATGGGTAAGCAATTATTTAACGAATGGACTCATGCTAATATAGCACAGGGAATGAACTGGTTGCCCGATCGTAATGATGTGGAAAGAATACGGATTCAGGGTAGAGTTCAAAAAATGTATTGAAACTGAGTGGAGAAGTCGGTATGGCAAGTTTGGAAACACCGGTGTGTGATTTTGGCTGGAAAGCAATTGATTTTGATTTGCCGGGAGTAGATGGCAAACGTTATAACCTGTCCTCAATCAAGGGTGAAAATGGATTGCTGATTATGTTTATCTGTAACCATTGCCCGTATGTCAAAGCAGTTCAGGACCGTATCATTCGTGATGTTAACGAACTGAAACCACACGGTATCAATGCCATCGCTATTATGTCTAACGATCCGGCTGATTATCCGGAAGATTCATTTGACAATATGAAACTGGTTGCTGAGCGATTGAATTATCCTTTTCCTTATGTTTGGGATGAGACTCAGGAAATAGCCAAAAGGTATGGTGCGGTATGCACGCCGGATTTTTTTGGTTTTAATAGTCAACTGGAACTGCAGTATCGCGGGCGGCTAGATGTATCTCGCAAAGAAGCAGCCCCGGCTGATGTTCGTCGTGATTTGTTCGAAGCGATGTTGCAAGTGGCGAAAACCGGACAAGGTCCAGCAGATCAAATTCCGAGTATCGGTTGTTCGATCAAGTGGCGAGCAGAATAGGCGTGTTAGAACAAGTTACCGCTGTTGTCAGGGATGTTGCGCAGCACGTCATTTTACCGCGTTATCTGCAAGTCGACCGACAGGTGAAACTGGATGGCAGCTTTTTCACAGAAGCCGATGTGGCAGCCCAGAAAGCATTGCTGGCTGCTTTGCAACAAATTTGTCCGGCCGCCGCCATGGGTGAAGAAATGTCGGAGCAGGAGCAGGAGGAGCAGTGGCAGAAAGGTCAGAATGGGCTTTGGAGTGTGGACCCCATTGATGGCACATCGAATTTTCTCAATGGCCTACCCTATTTTGCAATTTCTGTGGCTTTTATGGAGCAGGGAAAAAGCATATTGGGTGTTATCTATAATCCCGTTACCAACGAAATGTTCCACGCGACAAAAGGTGGGGGAGCTTTTCTCAATGGCGCTCGACTTCCGCTTAAAAAACATGTTCCGGTTTTGTCGCGTTCCATGGCCAATGTGGATCTGAAGCGACTGGATCGCCAACTGGCGGCAAAAGTGGCTGCTTATCCACCTTATGCTTCACAACGGAATTACGGTGCATGTGCGCTCGAGTGGTGTTATACCGCTGCCGGTTATTTTGACTTGTACCTGCATGGCGGTCAGAAACCTTGGGATTATGCCGCCGGCTCGCTGATTCTGGCGGAAGCTGGCGGAAGTATGTGTGGTTTTGATCAAGATGATTATTGGGCAGGGTCGCCCTGGCAGCGTTCTGTGATAGCTGCCCTGGATCCCGGGTTGTTTGTGCAGTGGCGTGATTGGGTGAGACAAAATCGCTAATGGATTTTGAACGGCTAAAAATTTCATTATTACTCAACTCTGAGTGAGTTAAATTGAAGATCATCATACTGGGTGCAGGGCAGGTTGGTTCTTCGGTGGCGGAGAATCTGGTCAGTGAAGCCAATGACATAACCATGGTCGATATTGACCGAAATCGTTTGATGTTATTGCAGGATCGACTAGATTTACGAGCCGTTGTTGGCAATGCATCTCACCCGTCGATACTCGAAAATGCGGGAGCGCGGGATGCCGATATGATTCTTGCCGTGACCGAGCACGATGAAACTAATCTGGTAGCCTGTAAGCTGGCAGCCACACTGTACAATATTCCTACCCGAATAGCCCGCATCCGCTCGGTTGATTATCTGGCACGTCCTGAAATTTTCTCGACAGAAAATTTTTGTGTCGACTTTGCCATTAGTCCGGAACAGATATTAACCGAGTACATTGTAAAGCTGGTGGAATTTCCCGAAGCTCTCCAGGTGCTTGATTTTGCATCGGGCAGAGTGAGCCTGGTGGCTGTTCGTGCCCTGAAAGGTGGGCCATTGGTGGGACAGCAATTGCAGCAGTTGCGCAAACATGTGCCAAATGTAGATACGCGAGTGGCGGCCATTTTTCGTCGCAATCAACCGATCGTTCCCGAAGGGGATACGATCATTGAAGAAGAAGATGAAGTATTCTTCATCGCTGCAAGTGAGGATATTCGTACCGTCATGCGCGAATTGCGCGGCATGGACAAGCCTGTGAAATATGTCATGATTGCTGGCGGCGGTAAAATCGGTAAGCGATTGGCCTTGACGCTTGAAAAAGATTATCAAGTCAAGATCATTGAGCACAACTATCAGGCTAGCGAGCGTCTGGCAGAAGAAGTGAACCATGCGTTAGTGTTGCATGGTGATGCAACTGACGAAACGTTGCTGGAAAGTGAAGGCATAGCCGAAATGGATATGTTTTGTGCACTGACCAATGACGACGAGAACAACATTATGTCAGCTCTGCTTGCGAAGCGCATGGGGGCACATAAGGTTGTAGCCCTGATCAATCGCCGGGTCTATGTGGATCTGGTACAAAGTGGCGGGATCGATATTGCGATCTCACCAGCACAGGTGACAATCGGTTCTCTACTAGCTTATGTGCGCCATGGCGATGTGGCTGCCGTGCACAGTCTTCGTCGTGGAGCGGCTGAGGCATTGGAACTGGTTGCGCATGGCGATGCCAGATCTTCCAGGGTGGTGGGGAAAAAAGTAGAGGAAATCGAACTTCCAAGAGGTGCAACCATTGGTGCGATTGTACGAGGATTATCCGAAACTGAAGAGCATTTTGCTGGGAAGGGCTTGCACGATCAAGAGAAAGTTCAAAGTCAGTCAGATCATGATGTGCAAGTGATTATTGCGCATCACGATACGATCATCGAATCAAAGGATCATGTTATTTTGTTTGTCATCAACAGAAAAATGATCCGTCAGGTGGAAAAACTATTCCAGGTTAACGTCGGATTTTTGTAAAGCAGTGAGTGCATGAATCGACTTTTTGTAGTCATTAACGTGCTGGGCAAAATGATCCTGGTTTTTGGTTTGACCATGATCATTCCGTTGGGTTTGGCAGCATGGGAGGAAGATGGAGCACGAATTGTCTTCGTAGAGTCGATGCTGATGACCGCGGGTTGCGGATTATTGTTATGGTTCTTGACGCGCAGTTTTCATAGGGAATTACAAATCAGGGATGGCTTTTTGTTAGTGGCATTGGTTTGGTCAGTGCTGCCAGTATTTGCCATGCTGCCTTTTTTGTTGTTCATGCCTAATATCAATTTCAGTATGGCCTATTTTGAGGCTGTTTCAGGACTGACTGCTACAGGGGCAACAGTATTTTCAGGTCTGGATAATTTGCCACCGTCAATCAATTTGTGGCGCGGTGAGATTGTCTGGTTGGGGGGGATGGGGCTGATTGTTTTGGCAGTTGCTATTTTGCCGCTGCTGGGTGTGGGCGGCCGTCAACTATTAAACGCTGAAATTCCGGGTCCTATGAAAGAAAACAAGCTGACGCCTCGCATTGCTGAAACAGCGAAAGGGTTATGGACTATTTACGCTTGCCTGACACTATTGTGTGCAGTGGCATACAAATTGGCCGGAATGAACTGGTTTGATGCGATCATGCATGCATTTACCACGCTTGGATTGGGAGGGTTTTCTTCGCATGACGCCAGTTTTGGTTATTGGGATTCACCATTGATCGAGTTTATTGCAGTCATTTTCATGATTTTGGCTGGGATAAATTTTGCAACACATTTCTTGGCTTGGCGGGCAAAAAACCTGACTTTGTATCGTTATGATTCCGAGGTGGGTTGGTATTTAGTTATTTTAAGTATTAGTTGTGTTGGTCTGGGGATATTTCTTTGGGTCATGGATATTTACGAAAGTCTGTGGACAGCATTGCGTTACGCATCATTTAATGCTGTCTCCGTGGCGACGACAACGGGTTATAGTAATGCAGATTATGGTTTGTGGCCTATTTTTGCACCACTCTGGATGCTTTTCTTGTCAGGTTTCTGCACGTCATCCGGTTCCACGGGAGGGGGGATAAAAATGATCCGGGCGCGCATACTCTATCAACAAGTCTATCGGGAAATTGTCACCATTATGCATCCTGGGGCGGTGCTGCCAGCTAAGTTGGGAAGAAGTATCGTCAGTAACCGAGTTATTCTTGCAGTACTTGTGTTTTTATTTGTGTATTTCTCGAGCATGGTTTTAATGACCTTGATATTAACTCTTAGCGGCCTAGATGCATTAACGGCTTTTTCTGCAGCAGCGGCTTGCATTAATAATTTGGGCCCAGGGCTTGGAAGTATCGGACCAGCCGGTACTTACACAAGCTTAAGTGATTTTCAGACATGGGTATGTAGTTTTGCTATGCTGCTGGGAAGATTGGAGTTCTTTACGTTACTGGCCATTTTTACTCCTGCATTCTGGCGTAAATAGCTTGTTTGATACTTCAAAAGTACCGAGTTTTTTATTTTAAAGTGTAAGTTTTCGAGTTTCTGGTCATATGCCCAGTCTAAGGCTCAAATTTTTTTGATTCTATTTTGATAATCAGGGATTAAAAGTGAATGTGAGAGATGCGATGAGTGGAATCAAGGTGATGGTAATCGACGACAGTAGTACGATACGAAAGAGTGCTGAGATTTTTTTGAGAGAGTCAGGGTGTAATGTGATTTTGGCGCAAAACGGCTTTGAAGCCATGTCTAAAATTGTTGAAAGCAATCCGGACATCATTTTTTTGGATATCGTCATGCCTCGATTGGATGGTTATCAAGCTTGTATGTTAATAAAAAAGAATCCACAGTATCAATCGATACCCGTAATCATGCTTTCTAGTAAAGACGGATTGTTTGATAAAGCTAAGGGTCGAATGGCGGGTTCAGATAGTTATCTCACAAAACCATTTACGGCAGAGAGCTTGCTGAGCGTAATCCAAAATTACGTAGTTAAGAAATTGGAGAATTAGTTTTAAATTTTAAACAAAATTAGAAAATTTATGATTCGCATATTGATAATGATATGTGGCATTTATTTTTATTTTTGGTAACAAAGCATTAGATTTTATTCTGATATGTGATCGATGAACTGCAGATGGAATTAATAATAAAGTCAAGAAGGTTATTTATGACAAATGACTTGACTTTGGAGGTCAAGGTCGACTAGCCTGCGAGGTGTGGTTAAATTAGGGGAGGAAAGGAA
>JAMWZR010000041.1 GCA_024282035.1 Nitrosomonas sp. | reverse complement strand
GTACTTTCCTCAATAATCTACAATGGCTTATCTTCATTTGATTAGCTTAACAACTAAGCTAATCTACTACAGCCCCATTCAAATTATCAACCCAAGCCGCGCTGGTTGTAACCTTGCTGCTGGGAGTCTCACAATCCGCATTTTCGCACACTCGCCTGGAAATACCAACGGTTGTTGAAGGACTGCGCGTATCCAATAATGTCGTTATTTCACATGGTTGCGGTGATGGAACCAATGTTGTCGCTCATAGTGTGGTATTCCCGGATGGCGTGGATTCGATCATCAAAGTGGATGGAGCTGAGGTTACAGGGGCAGTTTCTGACTATTTGACCAACTACGGCAATTTATATCAAAAAATCATGAATCACAGTGCTTTCACCAATGAAGACGAAAAACGCGATGCTTCAGGTAATACTGTGGGATACTGGGTTGATGGTGGAAAAAGCCCCGATTATTACACCACTTATGTTCCATTCCGTGCCAGTGCTGCCTTTATCAATTCCGATTCTTGCGCATCCAATGTTAGGGTAACCGTTGCAGTTGCTGATATTTGCAAGGTCACCTCACCTTCAGGGTTTGCTGATACCACAGTCAATTTGTGGACGCCGGCTGTCGGTTCCAATTTTGATGGTCCAGGATTGCACGGTTTCAATTCACCTGCAACCCTTACCTATACTCGCGATCTGGAAAACAATCCATTACCAGAAGGATGTAGCGAAACAGGTTCAACAGTGGACATCATTCCATCGGCTGCACAAATGAATCGTGATATGCCGATCGTCAAGAAAGGTAAACAATTCTGGCCTAAAGTTGGTCATTAATTAGATTCTTTTTAGCAGTTTTTGAAAGAAAGAGATGAATCGGGAGGGAGCTCCGGTTCGTCTCTTTCGTGCAAGGAGTAATCATGTTGAAATTACGCAATCAAAGAATCGGCATCGGATTGACGTTGGCGATGACATCGTTTGTGCTGATGCAGTTTAGCGGTTTGGTCAAGGCAGCGGATGAATCAGAAGTCGCTGTTGGCAAACCCGTTTTCAATAGTCTGGAGACTTTTCAGATCAACTGTGGCGCCGATGGTGCCGCGTCTAACGCAACGGCAGCGGAAGATATTGCAAAGCATGCCACTTCGGTAAAACCGGGCGAACGAGTTGCCGCGTTGTCGCAGTTAGCAACAAAAGGTGCTGTCGATGGCGCTAGCGCACAAAAGATTCTGCAAGCGGCGCTGCGTGATCAGGATGCCAATGTCAGAGCGCAAGCTGTGCATGCCATCGTGCAGCAAGGCTGTGCCGATACTGTGCTTTTCCTGGGGCAAGCGCTGAATGACAGTGAACTGCCAGTGCGTTTGATGGCCGTTGACAATCTGCATGCCGATGAGGATGGTATTCCACTTTTGGAGCGGGCGCTCAACGATGAAGCCGAAGCGATCCGGGAATTAGCGGCAGCTAAACTTGGTACGACAACGGTGTCAGCCAGCCATTAATCAATTGCAATTTTCCGGGAAGCGGTTTTTTGCATTACTGAATCTGATCAATTAAAAGGAATTCGATGATGAACATTTCAATTCTGAAACATGGCTTGCAGGCCATTGCAGGCGTAGTAATACTGAGTCACATGACGATGGCACAAGCGGATAATCAAGCTGGCTCTTTTACAACTGGCGTGGCGGCAGGTGTCGATTTTTACCAGATTTCCTGTTTTGACGATGGAAACGGTGCACCTTCGTATGTCGAAGCCCAAGTGAAAGATACGACGGCCAATAGCTCGAAAGTCAATATTCTGCTTTATAAAGGCACGAGTTGCGCCACCAACAAATGCGCGCAATTCAGTTTGGACACAACCGATAGCGATACCGGGTATAGTCCAATGGTGAGAGTGACACAAGGTTCGGGTACCTATAATCTGTTTGTGCAGCATACTGCGACAGGTACGGATGGTTACGATGTCATTGCACATTGCAAAACTACCGGTGGTGTGCATACTGGTACCAGCTTTACTTCCAGGCAACAGCAGTAAATTATCTTGAAGCCTGATTTTCCCATTGCCGCAATGGTGTATTGGGAAAATCGGGATTTCGAATTATGTATCGACCCACATTCCAGATTGTTCTTTCTTGCGAGTTATCTCTCGCCAGTTCATTCCGATTCCGTTTCAATAAAGTAAACCAGTGCGCGCACAGGTGCGACATTATGCCGCATTGATCTTTGCGCCGTGTCATTTGATAATCGCTCTAGCCTCTAAGTTAAAGAGAAAGTATTTTGAACTTGAAGCTGTTGATTTGCAGTAACTACTTTGAAATGGGAGTAGGGTGGTTACGCAAGACTTAATAATAATTCAATGGATTAAAAGGTAATTGCATACATGTATAAACAACTCGTCACTTTCACACTAACCGCTGTATCGCTTGCTTTCACCAGTGCTGCGTTTTCGCATACCCGTCTTGAAACACCAACCATACCCGACAATACTCGCGTTACCAACAACGTGATCATCGGTCATGGTTGTGGCACAGAGGGTTCGACCGAGCGTCGCCCAGTAATCGGAACCAGTGTGGTGTTTCCGGATGGTTCAGATTCCACGATTATTGTGGACGGTCAACCTTACACCGGTTCTTTAGGTGATTTTGTAACGAACTGGGGTAACATTCCGCAACAAAACTACAATCGTGCAGTATTTGATTTGCAGGATGAAAAAGCCGACTCGCTGGGTAATGTGGTTGGTTTCTGGGCGGGTGGCAATCCTTTGCCAGTCAACATGAATGGTTATGTTCCCTTTAGAGTCAATGCTGTTCAATTCAATGAAGAATCATGCGTAAGCAGCGTGAAGTTTTATATTTCGATTGCGGATATTTGCGAAATTACCCCGACATCTGGTTTTAGTGAAAATACCGTTGGGCTCTGGACACACAATTCATTAGGTACACCGTATGACCGTCAAAGTACGGAAGATGACGGCCCTGCTTCGTTAACTGTAACACGTACCAGTGCATTACCGGCTTCTTGTGGAACCGGACAGGTTGTCGAAGTTAAACCATCGGCTACGCAGATCAATCGTGACATGCCAATTATTTATAACGGTCAACAGGTTTGGCCACAGTAAAAGGTTAACAAGGAAATCCGTGCTTCGAATCCTCGCTCTTCCCTCCTTTTCCTCCTAGAGCGAGGTTTCTTTTCGATGAGTGATGTTCTAACTAAACCGTTTCACGTCAGCATGATTGATCATATCGTAGCGTTATAAAAAGGAAATTTACCAAAATGAAATACAAGTTATTTGATAAAATGGCGCACGCGACACTATTGATCAGCGCGCTGACTTTTTCGGGTCTGAGCAGTGCGCATGAAGCGGGTGCGACGATGGATCCGGCTGGTACATCGGCCAGTTTTACCGGTTTTGCGGTAGTTTCGTGTACCAATGAAGGCAATCTGCCCACGAGTTATCTGGAAGCGAGCATCAAAGATAACGATTTGCCGCAGGATAATCTGCTGATTAATCTGCAAGTTTTTCATCTGGGTAGTGGTATTAATCGTGCCGTCAATACGACCGATCCGATTTCTGGAGATGATCAGTTTAGTCCAACGGTCAAGGTTGAGGCGGGTAATGGCACGTATTATCTGATCGTCAATAAAACCGGCGTGGGACCGAGATCATTTACGGTAACTTATCACTGTAAAGCCGCAGATGGTACGCATACGCCCACGGATATCGGTGTGTATCAATTCGATTGATGGTTTTTGCTTGGATTGTGATGTGAAGGGTGTTATTGAGGTTAAATTGCAATGAATCAATTTAAAGTAATCTTTTCTTCATTACTGCTATTCAGTTTCATGGCGCCAGTTGCTGCCGAGCACTTGGACCAGGCTTCGGCATCCTGTTCGCTGACCACGCTTGATGGTCAGCCTGCAATAAAGTTGCAGGAATTGAAAGGAAAAGTGGTGTATATGGATTTCTGGGCCTCCTGGTGTCCGCCTTGTGTAAAATCCTTTCCTTTCCTAAATCAGTTGGATAGCGAACTGAAAGAACAGGGATTGCAGGTGGTCGGTATTAATCTCGATGAAAAAGTCGCCGATGCAAAAGATTTCTTAAGCAAGCATCCGGCGGATTTTTCCATCGTAGCCGATCCGAGTAAGCAATGCGCCAAGGTTTTCGAACTGATGGCGATGCCCACATCGTATCTGATCGATCGTAAAGGGAACATACGCCACATTCACCAGGGTTTCCGCAACGGTGAAACCGAAGAATTACGGGCACTGATTACGCAATTGGTACTGGAACACCCCTGAAATAAATCGGATTTCTTCGGCGTCTAGCCATTCATGCGTTGCATTCGATTGATTATCTTGTTGACACTCTGCCTGATCGGATTGGCAGGGTGTGTCAGTGTCGCACCGTGGGAGCGGGGAAATTTGGCCAAGCCCCACATGTCCATCGATCCGAGTCCATTACAATCTGAGTTACAATCCCACAACTACAGCAGCCGCGAAGCCGCTCCGAGTCATAAATCCTCGGCAGGTGGTGGAGGATGTGGCTGCTACTGAATCGCTTGCTGTTTAATCTATCGGGTAATAACCGTTGCAACATCATCCAAAGTCACGCCAGGATTCGGGTAGAGGGAATTCTGAGAATTCAGAGATACTGACAGCAAAATCCAGAAATACGCTGCAAGCGCTCACATCCGCTGCGCTCATGCTGCCAGGCTTGATCAGCTCACCTGGACATGCAGCTGGACAGGACCGAATCAATTTTCAATATAGCCGTTACGAAGAAGGTGGGCGCAATCTTTATGGCGTTCCACATAGCTTAAAACCGATTAGTGCAGACGTACTGCATGGTAGTGGTTTGTTTTCATTGTCCGATCGCACGCAATTTTCATTTGGTTATACCCAGGATACCTGGTCCGGTGCAACACCGATTTCGATCACGCCCCTGGCCACAACGGGAGGCAATCGACCTTATACGGTCAACGGTGTGGTGACGGGCGCCTCACCGATTCTCAACAGCAATGTTTTGCTGGATCACGATCTCAATATCCTTGGCCGCGATCCTTTGACCAAACAGACGACTGGGGTTGTCGACCCGCGATCCGTGATGGTGATGGTATCGGCTTCACCGGAAACGCGGCGCCAAGCCAATTTCGGCTTGAGCCATGAATGGAATGAAGCGGCGATCAATGTGGCGGGTGGTTTTTCGCGCGAGCGGGATTACCAGTCGAGCTTCGGAAGCCTGGGAGGGCGTCTGGATTTCAACCAGAAGCTGACCAGTGTCAAATTCAATGGGGGTTATACCCAAAGTGACATTGGTGCCATTCTGGATCATGACTCACTGCCGTACATCACCCGGACAGCTTATAGCCAGCAGATCGTTAATCACAACGGTTCGTCTATCCTTAAAGACAAACGTCACGACTGGGTCACCAATCTTGGCGTTACTCAGGTTCTAAGCAAGAATGCGTTACTCGATGCCGGTGTCAGTTACACGCATAGCAGTGGGTTTCTGGAAAATCCCTATAAAGCCACTTCGGTCATTTTTATCGATCCCGCGCAGCTCAATAACCCACAATCCGGTTTGATCACGGGGGATGTCAGGGCCTTGATCGAGCAGCGCCCGAATTTTCGCAATCAAGTAGCCTTGAGCGCCAAATATGTGCATTACATCAATCCGGTGAATGCAGCAGTGCATCTGGGTTATAAACTGTCGGTCGACGACTGGGGCATCAATACGCATACCTTTGATGCGAGCTGGGTGCAGCCTATTGGCGATGGTTGGACATTGACGCCACGCATTCGCTATTACTCGCAGGATGCGGCCAGTTTTTACCGTCCTTATCTCTTTTCCCAGCAGAAATATAGTTCACAGGAAGTGGACAGCCTGGGGCGCAAGGTCTGGGTTGATGCCAATAATGCAAGCAGGTTATATTTTGGCGAAGATCGTTTCAGTCTGGTCGATCAAAATGGCAGTCCGGTTGATGCCTTTTCCATCAATGCCATCGAAAAAACGAAATTGTTCGATACCAGCAAATTGCCGCAGAATTTTTCCAGTGATCATCGTCTGGCGGGTTTTGGTGCGCTGAGTGGTGGCGTCATTCTGAGTAAAATGCTTGGAAAGGGTGTTGCCCTTGAAACAGGGTTTGAGTATTACACGCGAGCCGGTTCGATGCAGATCGGTGGTAGTGGCAACAGCAGCTTTGCTGATTTTGATTACTATGTTGCCAATGCAGCACTCAAGTTTGACATGGAGCCCTCTGCCAGCACGCTGCCAATTACGCATGCAGGTCAAACCAGCCATGCTCACTCTAGCGCTGACGCAGCCCATCATCACAAGATTCCACCAGCGGGCATCATGTTTGGGCACATGCTCGACAAGCCTGGGGATTTCATGGCTGGGTATCGTTTCATGCTTGGAAAAAGCACCGGGAACATGATGCATGGCACACATCACGCGGGGGATGCCGCGATTGTGAGTCAGGGGTGTAGTGATCAGCAGAACTGTCAGTTTGTGCCGGATTACATGAACATGCGTATGCACATGCTGGATTTGATGTACGCACCGACGCGCTGGCTGAATATGATGCTGATGCCGACATTCATGGATATGGACATGAACTTGCGACAGCTGACCGGTGTTCGACCCGACGCTCAAGGTGCACATCATCATGGTGCCGCCGGTCATGAAACTGGGGCGATCGGCGACACGTATTTTTCTTCTTTGATCAAGCTACTGAATATTTCAGGTCACCGCATGCACATGAATATCGGATTCAGTGCGCCAACGGGGCGGGTGGATATCGGTTTGCGTCGCAATCACCAGCAGGAAGCCGGCTTGATTCATTTTGGCATGCAACTCGGTAGTGGCACATGGGATTTTACGCCCAGCGTGACTTACAGCGGAGAGTTGAACCGCTGGTCTTGGGGGGCACAGTTGAGCGGTATCAAACGCATGGAAGACAAGAACGAATCGGGTTATCGCCTGGGGGATCAATTCCAGGCGACAACCTGGGGTGGATTTGATCTACTGCCCTGGTTGACCGCTACCGTGCGCGGTGTCTATACCGTGCAGGGCCGGGTGCACAAGGATTTCGATCGCTTCAGCGCGCGTATCGGTCCGATGGATTTCCCAAGAAATTATGGCGGACAGTTCTGGGATATAGGGTTTGGTGTAAACGCTGTTATTCCCAAAGGCCGTTTTGCCGGCAATCAATTCGGGTTCGAGTGGATACAACCGATTCAGAATGATTTCAATGGATTTCAGCTTGACCGCAAGGGTTCACTGGCAGCTACCTGGAGCTTCCGTTTTTAGTGCATGTAATTTATTTTGGTCTTATCGTTATAGAAACTTGATCGATTGCATGAACTAATTTACTGGTGCTTGAAATAGACAAGCCAATTCAGAACTATTTATTTTATGTGAAAAATTGGGGGCTATAGTGGATTTCCCTGATTATTCAAACACAGTCTCATTAAAAAATTTTGTCATTACTTGAATACTACCATTTTGACTTCCAAGCAATGGGGTCGCCATGTTCGATACAATTCTATGCTGCTCATGCCGAGCAAGCCCAACGGGTGATTCAATTAGTCAAGAACGATGTCTATCGCTTGGAAGCGCGTTTTTCGCGATACCGCGATGACAGCTTTCTTTCCGAAATCAATCGTGCTGCAGCCCATGCTGGCAGTATCGAAGTCGATCCAGAAACCGCAGGATTGCTTGATTATGCTGCGACGTGCTATCAGCAGAGCGAGGGGTTGTTTGATGTGACATCGGGTATTTTGCGTCAAGCCTGGAATTTCAAATCCAATACAATCCCCGATTCCGGGGTCATCGAATCTTTGCTGGAAAAAATTGGCTGGGAGAAAGTGAATTGGCGTGCTCCCAAGCTGACATTTACCGTAGCAGGCATGGAAATTGACCTCGGTGGTGTGGTCAAGGAATATGCAACGGACCGCGCTGCTTCGTTGTGCAGGGAAGCCGGTATTCAGTATGGTGTCGTCAATTTGGGTGGGGACATCAAGATCATTGGTCCGCATGATGACGGTAGTCCATGGCGCATTGCGATCAAGCATCCACGTAATCCAGAGGGTGTCCTGACCACGCTGATCTTGGATTCCGGCGCTGTTGCCAGTAGTGGAGATTATGAACGCTGCATTACGCTGAATGGCGTGCGTTACGGTCATGTACTGAATCCGAAAACGGGTTGGCCCGTCAATTACATGGCAGCAGTGAGTGTGATCGGGGAATTTTGTGTGGTGGCCGGCAGCGCATCAACGATTGCCATGCTCAAACAGGAACAAGGCGCCATGTGGTTGCAGGATTTGGGTTTGCCTCATGTTTGGATGAATGTAAATGGGGAGAGTGGTGGGTATTTGGGTACCCATATGCTGGACGCATCCTGAGTTAGCGAAAGTGCTATGGATCTGAATAAGAGTCACCAGAACGACCAACAATGACAGTTACCCACAGCTTATTCAAAACCAGAATGTGGGCTTATGTAGACTTAAAACATCAAATAGACTTGTCTTATTTTCTCTGTCGATATCTGTAATTACAAGCATCTGATTGTTAATTTGATGATTGAAAGTTGATATAGAGATTCTCAAGGTGAGAGCATGGTTTAATTTTTTCCAATATACGGTTGATTTGTTTAGATTGCCGCCAGATCTGATTCTGCCAGTAATAAAAACTTTTATCCCTGAAATGGCATTTCCTTGAACGGAGCGTGCGTATTTGAATTCCCTACAGGTTTTTTTAATGCTATCCTTAAGTCGAATAGGTTTTATTGCTTATTCATAATTACTATAAGACTAGATATCACTTCTGACTGGAAAGTTGGAAGTAAATGGTCGAAGCAAGTGGAAATGTACTGAGGTATGCAAATTGCCTCGAATAATGACTGATATTATTAATAAGGAGATTATTAATGAAATATTCACTGATAGCTGTTTTACTGATGACATTTATGTTGACTGCATGTAAGGGTGAAGGCAAACCAGGTCAATATCCACCAAGCCTCTATAAAGAGCGTGACAGTCAATTAAGTGACGCAGAGCTCGAAAAATCAAAACAAGAAGCCGGTCAATCTGGTAAATAATAGACATGATGCTATGATTTCGTCATTACATAATATTATTCCAAGTGATGAGTCATTTCATAGCGGATATAGGAAATGAGTATGCGAGTTAAATATTTTTGCTTGCACGATGATAAAGCCGAAGCAGGAAGAACGAACTCCAAGGCTTATTTTCTAAGTGACCCCGGATCGAACCGGGGTCTTTTTTTTGTAGAGAACTCCAGAATTAGCTTACCCATTGCTGTAACCAAAGTGTCAGTTTATGCGTAGCAATAACATCGTCCCTGTTGTAACCGAGTAGTGCATCCCTGATTTTCTGCTTTTCCGTCTCATCGCTTTCCGTCTGCAGTCGATTAAACTGAACAACCGACCATTGCGAGCCTGATTCAGCGTTTTTCCATTGAAAATTGACCAGATTGGGGTGCTTGCAGATATCTTTCAAACCATACCCCTGGAGTGGGAGCACCAGGGATTCAAGAATAGGTTTTTGCAGATCGAATAGAGGGCTTTTCTCACCGAGTAGCCATTTCACAATTGCATGTTGTGTCATAGCGTAACGTTCAGCATATTTCTGGATCGTGGCTTTTTCATGGTTGGAATAATGTGCCAGAATCAGATCGGGGTAGTTTGTACGATATGTTTCCAATAGGTTCAGGAAACCGATCCAGCCTTCATAATCATTGGACTCGTCATCTGTCCAGCTATAAGTGAAATTATCCTCCTGATGCGGAGGTGGCAACAGTCCCCATAAATATACATGACGCATGCGCGATGGGGTTAACGGGTTGTCTTCGATATCAAAATGAATCCAGGTGCCTTTTGGCAATACGATAGGTGACAATTGAGTTACTTGATCACTCAGAATGGATTGAGCCTGCAGGATGGCGCGGAGTTTTTTCTTGTAACCTTTCAAGTGCGGAATATCTGGTAGCGATTCAGCCTGACTCTGGGCTAATTGTGGAATCGATACAATCCCGATATCGGCTAGTTGATCGGCAACACTGCCATGTATGCCATAGAGCAATGAGATGTCTTGTTTGCTTTCAAATTCCTGTGAGCAATGCGCCTGATAAGGACATGTGCGGCATTTACTGTGGCTATATCGGGCCGCCGGTTGCTGTTGGTTTTCTATCAATTCTTTCATGCCGGCTACAAATTCATCTACGCAGGCATTTAAGTCATCATGGAGTTCCACCGCTCGGCCATCGCCCAGAAATACCAAAGCAGGCAAAGATGTTGCCAGCAATCTGCGGTATACACCGAGCTGGATTTGTATGGCTTTTTTGTTTTCGCTAGTGGCAAGTTTGGCATCAGCAGGCTGATACTGACCATTGGGATGCAAGATGAGAAAATCTGGATATCCTATCAATCCATTCTGCTCATCGAATAATTGTGCCTGATATATCAAAGGAATCTTCTGCTGCATCAATAAGCTGGTGTGTTCAATCGAAGTTGCTCTGTGTGCAGGGCATTGGTTCTCCAGCTTGGAAAGTACAGCAACTTCGTGTTGCAATCCTGCTTGACCGAGAAGCTGGATAAATGGGTCGATTGCTGCGGGTGTACCGGGTTGCTTGTCCAGCCAGGCACGGCGCTTGCATGAAACCCATGATGCAGCATCACTGGCTTTGATGAATGATTGGACTGGTTTCTGCATAGTCTCAAGGGGCATTGGTCAGTGGAGTGACAGTGCTGATGGTACTAATGGTTTCATGTGAACAGACACCAAGTAAACCTGCTGTGATCCCGATGAGTGGTAAGAAGAAATTTATTTTTAGATTGATCTTGTTGGATGGACATGATTTCGAATCAGCTATTGAATTGAATAGGTTTTCAAGCAATTGAAGAATATCGGTATTACCCACTTCATTCAAGCCGGAGATGGCAAGGATTACGGGCAAGATTTATTGTGGAGCTTCCTTGTATAATTTATGTGCATTAAAAGTGGTCTGATTGGAGTAATTGTCGATCTGCTGGTATACTTGCAGCAATTTTTGCTGTTCGTGTTTGGGTATAGATTTTATCAATCTTAAACTGACGTGCGGCATTGATTTATGGCGGGCCTCCCCGCATTGTAAAGTGGTGAATCTGGTCAGGTCCGGAAGGAAGCAGCCACAGCCATGCATGCAAGTGCCGGGGGTCTGGCTCGCCACCCCATACAGTATCAGGATGTGTGGTTCTGCTAGATTAATTAGAACTGTAATCATCTTACCAGTCCAATACAACGTGTCTCAAACCCAAGCCCTCGCACGAAAGTGGCGACCTAAAAGTTTTGCTGAATTAACCGGACAAGAACATGTGGTCAGAGCATTGACCAATGCACTAGAGCAGAATCGGCTGCATCATGCCTATTTGCTTACGGGAACACGGGGCGTCGGCAAGACTACTATAGCGAGAATTCTGGCGAAGTCGCTGAATTGTGAACAAGGAGTAACTGCCACGCCCTGTGGTCAGTGTGCATCCTGCATGCAAATCGATAGTGGAAATTTTATTGACCTGATCGAACTGGATGCCGCTTCCAATACTCAAGTCGATAACATGCGAGAGCTGCTGGAAAATACCTTGTATGCACCAACACAAGCACGATTCAAGGTATATATCATTGATGAAGTGCATATGCTGTCCAAGTCGGCTTTCAATGCCATGCTGAAAACGCTTGAAGAACCACCGGCACACGTCAAATTTGTACTGGCTACTACAGATCCACAAAAAATCCCCGTCACGGTATTATCCCGCTGCTTGCAGTTTAATCTTAAACAGATACCGCAAAGGCAGATCAGTGATCATTTGCAGATGATCCTGAAAACTGAAGGAATTCCTGTAAATGACGCGATATCAATGTTATTGATTGCGCGAGCAGCCCAGGGGAGCATGCGTGATGCGCTGAGCTTGCTTGATCAAGCCATTGCTTTTGGGCAGGGTCAGATTGACGAGAGCAGCGTGCGCAATATGTTGGGTATCGTGGATCAGTCGAATCTTTTTGAACTGTTGGAAGCTTTGGCGCATAAAGATAGTGCTCGATTGATGTCGATTGCCGATGAAATGGATGCGCAGTGTTTCTCATTCGACGGCGTATTGCAGGATCTGGCTGCAATTTTGCACCAAATCGCCATGGCGCAAATCGTTCCACAAGCATTGAGTGAAGATTTACCTGAACGCGATCGAATATTTTCATTGGCAACCTGTTTTGCACCCGAGGATACACAATTGATGTATCAGATAGTACTTCATGGGCGCAGTGATTTGAGTCTTGCACCCGATGAGCTTGCAGGATTTACCATGACTTTACTGCGCATGTTGGCGTTTATGCCGATTGACTCCAGTCTTAACCAGGCGCATCCAGTTTCGCTGTCACCAATCGAATTGCCCAGAATTAAAGTTAATCATGCCAGCGGTATTGACACCCGTGATGTGTCGAACCTAACTAACCCTGTGGGACAAGTTAGGCTAGAGTGGTCGGAATTGATTCCGCACTTGAAACTGACTGGAATGTCCAAAATGTTGGCTCAGCATAGCGAAGCCAAATTCATTTCCGAACAGGAAATCGAATTATTTGTTCCTGCCGAGCATAAGCATCTTCTGGAAAAGAAGTATCAGGAAAGAATTCAACTGGCGCTGGATACTTATTGGAAAAAATCGATTAAACTCGTATTTTCTATAGGCAACTTGACCGGACTGACACCGGTTGCTCTTCAGCAACAGGCGGAACAGGCGAGACAAATTCAAGCAATTGCAGCGATGGAGCAGGATCCGGTTGTTCAAGATTTGATCGAAAATTTTGATGCTAAATTGATTGCATCATCCATAAAATCCATTCAAAAATAAAGGAGCGTGAAAAGTGAGAGGCGGTATTGGCAATATGATGAAGCAGGCACAAATGGTGCAGGAAAATATGAAGCAAATGCAGGAGAAACTGGCAACGATCGAAGTTGAAGGTCAATCCGGCGCAGGATTAGTCAAAGTCACCATGACTTGTAGGCATGATGTCAGAAGTGTTCAGATTGATCCGAGTTTGATCGGAGATGACAAGGAAATGCTTGAAGATCTCGTTGCTGCAGCATTCAATGACGCTGTCAGGCGAGTAGAATCAACTACTCAGACAAAAATGGCTGAGATCACCAGTGGTCTGAGTTTGCCTCCTGGATTTAAGATACCTTTCTGATTCTTTAATAAAATAACTAATTGAGGACTGAAGTGTTTTGTCTACTAGAAACATTCTGCACAGTTTTCAATAGAATTGTTCTTTAGCGTAGGAACAAGCTGTACTCAAGGCAATAGTGTTTGTAAATAAGTTTTTGTTTTTTTGTTGTTATTTATGGTATCCGGGAAAATACCTTATATGAGATTATTTGGATTTACGTGAATAGCTTTGTTGAATCACTAGGAAAAAGGCGATTTTATCAAGCATGATTATTGAAGGTAAGGTATGAAATTGCTGAAATACATCTGCTGAGTAACCTTATTTTGATGGCGTGTTGCAGCGCAACAGTCTCTTCAGATTCAGAATTTATTAGCTCAATTTAACACAATTAGTGCTGCAAAATGCCGCAGTAATGTCTCAAGTGTATTGGCCTCAAGCGAAGTCGGATATACTTTTGTCGGAGTTTGCAGTCAACATGATATTGGTAAGAAGGCGGCACATACAAATTATTTCTAAAAAGAAAAAGATGGGAAAGTCGAGCGGATTATCCATACATGTTAGATTAACTGCGCAACCAGATTGTATGATTAGAGGAAAATCAGTGATATGAAGTGTTTCTGAGATTATAAAGACCAACCACCGATAAATTTCGGTGGTTGTTCGCTACTTTATCAAAGGTGCTCGTTTGAAATTGCGGGTGATTCCAAATGCTTCGATGAAAGATCACGATCTTGGTTTAATTTCGCTTTATTGAGTGAATTACCTTTAAGCTCAATAGCCATTTTTCTATGAAAATCTGCATAGTTTTGGCTTTCCCTCAAAGTTCTTTCATACTCGCGAATGTTTGCAGCAGCATGAGATTTAACATCTTGTCCCTGTCTTCCAAATAAATAAGGGGACTCTTCATATTTACGTAGAAGTCTTTTATTCTCATGCAACTTAACTTTTGCTTCCTTGGCTAGGTTCTCAAAGTAAACTACCAAGGCGTCATGGTCATTAGTTGCAATTTCCGCTGGAACAGCTGCAGGATTCAGATGTGCACAAGCGGGTAACATAATAAATATTAATAATAGAATTGATAATTTGAGAGTATTTTTGATTGGTACACGCCAATCATAAATAAAGATTGCCATTTTAACTTCTCCAAGGTTCAGTGTAAGTAGGAAATACTTCCGTGTAATTTAAGCAAAAAACCGAAATCAGTGAGTTTAGATTGAACAGTCTCGCTCGAGAAATTACAGGAAAAGCCATTGTGGTAATTTTCATTTTTGCCTCCGTTCTCCGTGCATGGATTAAAAGATTAGTAATTCAGTTAACTTAAAACCATTAGTAAATAAATGGTATTTTATTAACCACTTTCCATTTAAGGCTAAGATTAATAAGCCTTTTATTTGGAATTTTTAGTATAGCACAAACAAAATTTAATGCCAGCAAAATTTCTGACTAATTTACTCGGAAATAATTTGGCTATGATTTCTATTTGGATAGGAATCCCCTCAATTTGACGGATAGTTTCTGTGAAGGGCTGGAAATTCCAAGTTAAACAAATCTGGATAGTTTAGTCATAAGATATTTTTTCATAGAGTGATGCATCTGATTTGCACGGCAGCAAGGAAAGAAGTGGTGCTCTGGCGTATCTTGTAGCGATGCCGTGCCATCTCTTGATGATGCAGAAATCTATTTTCGACAAGATGCCGCAATTTATGTAGCTCTTTATGACCTTGCCCTGTAGAAACGTATTTCTTAACTGAGACTACACTACAAGTTAAGGAGATGAAGAAATGAAAGCAGAAAGGATTAGTAGAGCATCGTATACACAGGAATATAAATTGGAATCGGTGCGATTGGTTCAGGCTGGTCAATCATGCGCAGCTACAGCCAAAGTTCTGGGGATGCCGAGTCAGACATTAGAGAACTGGGTTCGGCAAGCGGCAAAAGGCCAATTGGCGTGTGCAGGAGTCAAGCCGGTGAGTGCGGAACAAATGGAATTGGCGCGACTGAGGTCAGAGCTTGCGAGAGTGAAGATGGAGCGCGACATTCTAAAAAAAGCGACTGGAGATTCAATGGATCATTGCAACACTGCTAAGATTTTCTCTGCAGGTGTTAAAAAATTCAATGTTTTTCTGGGGCGTTCATTTAGTTCTTTTGCGATCAGATCGAGCTGTTCCTGTGAATAATCGGATAGATCAGTTTTTTTAGGCATATATTGACGGAGCAGTTTATTAGTATTCTCATTGGTTCCTCTTTGCCAGGGTGACTTGGGATCACAGAAATAGACTGTGATATTGGTATCAATAGTAAACAGTTTGTGCTGCGCCAACTCCATCCCTCGATCCCAGGTCAACGTTTTTTTCAACTGTTGGGGTAGCTCGATGACTTTTTGAGTGATAGCGCTAACCACAGTATGAGTATCGTTTCCAGTTAATTTAACCAACAATGTATAACGGGAACTTCGCTCAACTAAGGTTGCGATATACGATTTTTGGATACCACAGATTAAATCGCCTTCCCAGTGCCCTGGGATGATTCGATCGTTAACCTCTTCGGGTCGATCATGGATGGATACTGCATCAATAATGCCGCCACGAGCATTACCTTTGGTATTGAAGTGCTTGGATTGACGCATCACCCGTTGCGTCCGCAACTGCCGGAGTAACTCCTTCTTTAAAGCTCCACGCGATTGAATAAACAGCGTTTTATAGAGAGTTTCATGTGAAATATGCATAGTCGATGCTTCAGGATAAGTTTGCTTCAGCCAACCCGCCACTTGTTCTGGCGACCACTTACTAGCCAGTTTGTCCGATACGATAGCGCGTAAATTGGCGTTGTCATTAAGCTTACAGGTCTTTGGCCGTTTGGCTTTCATCCAAGCACGTCGATCGGCTGCCACGGCACGGTATTTCGACAATCCGCCATTGCGGCTGATTTCTCGGGAAATCGTTGATGTGGCCCTGTTGAGATTTTTGGCAATCTCTCTAAAGGATAAATGAGCCGATAGACCTCGTGATATTTCTTCGCGCTCTTGTAACGACAAGCACCTTGCCGATCGTTTGGGCGGCGATGGCTTGATCCCACCGAATTTTTGTAAGTAGCAAAATACCGAACCGGCGTGTTTATTCAATTGTCGACCAATTTCACTTAACGATTTGCCTTGTGACCACAACTGCCACATCGTTTCCTGTTGATGATAAGTAAAACTTCGTTTTGAAGGTTGATAATTCATGACATCACTCAAAATGTAAACTACACAATTTTAAGTGTTGCGTTCACCCATTGAATCTCCAACGGCGTACTTTGCGCGGGAATCAGTGTGAAGTACGCCTGGATTGAACGGCACAAAAGCTGTTGGCCCGGTTATACCCGGCAATGCGAAGTGCTCAATGTCAGTGCTAGCGGTTACTTTGGGCATCAGCGGAGAAGAATTGCGGATGATCTGGTGATTTCAGGCAAGCGCCTTAGCAATGTCGCTCTGCTGGTTCACATCAAGGCTTTGCGTACAGCCAGCAAAGGCGAATATGGCTGGCCAAGGATTTTGCGGGAACTTCGGGCTAATAGTGTGAGTGTGCGAGTTTGGAAAGAACGCGTTCGGCGACTCATGAAAGAGCACAACATCAAAGTGCGCGGAAAGCGTAAATTCATCGTAACCACCGACAGCAAGCATAGTCTGCGCGATTGCGCCTAATTTACTCAATCGAAACTTCCAGCCTAACGCACCTAATCGCGTATGGACAAGCGACATCACCTATATTCAAACTGATGCTGGCTGGTTGTATCTGGCGGTGATTCCCGATCTGTTTAGTCGTCAGGTTGTGGGATGGAGCATGCAACCTCATATGCAGAGCAGCTTGGTGACGGATGCGCTCAAGATGGCCTAGTTCAGATGTCGACCAGAACCTAGACTCATCTTCCACTCAGATCGCGGCAGTCAGTATTGCAGTCACGTATTTCAGAATACACTGGCCGAATATGGCATGCACAGTTCAATGAACAGAAAAGCAAACTGTTGGGATACTCAGTCTAATATGTCCTGGAATGCCTTACTTGATTTGACCCGTTCTGGGACTGGCGAAGTGCCTTTGCGTTGACCTGTCGATCTAGTCCAGGCATTCCCCGAGCGTTATTGGGCCCAATACTTGTGACCTAATAGGAGCTTTGTCTTGCACCGTGAGTGTCCTGTCCGGTAAGTGGGATTGGTAATGCACCAATCTTGACTGAGGAGTATAAATATGGACAGCACATCGATTCAAAATGAAGTTATTCTTGGCGTTGATACCCATTTAGATACGCATGTTGGCGTAGTCATTAACCGCCAAGGTAAAGTGATAGGTACACTTGCTTCCGCACCCACGAATGCAGCAGGTTACCTAAAATTACTGACATGGGCGCGATCTCTCGGAGACGTGCGGTGCGCGGGTATTGAAGGAACAGGCACATATGGCGCGGGTCTTGCTCGATTATTGTATGAACACGGCATTGAAGTATGTGAAATAAATCGTCCTGATCGTGCCAAGCGTAGACTTCAGGGAAAATCAGATCCAACTGATGCTGAAAGTGCAGCTCGAACGGTACTTTCTGGTGAAGCAGTGGCAACGCCAAAGTTACAATCAGGTGTAGCTGAGGCACTGCGCACGTTATCGGTTGCCAGACGAAGTGCGGTCAAAGCAAGGACGCAAGCAATCAACCAACTGAGATCGCTACTGATCAGTGCACCAGACGATCTGCGCGAACGGCTCTGGAAAACTAAACCGGAACAATGCGTAGCAGGCTGTGCACGGCTTCGGAATATAGAAGGCAATGTTTTGCTTAAAACATTAACTGCAACGCTTCGTTTACTGGCTAAGCGCTGGTTAATGCTCTCAGCAGAACTAAAAGAGCTCGATGCGACGCTTGATCGTTTGACAAGTCAATCAGCTAAACGTCTTCGGAATCAATTCGGAGTCGGGCCACAAACAGCTGCAATACTTATTGCTGTAGCAGGAGATAATCCAGAACGTTTAAGAAATGAAGCGGCGTTGGCAGCGTTATGTGGAGCAAGCCCACTTCAGGCATCCTCGGGAAAAACTACTCGCCATCGATTAAATCGAGGAGGTGACCGATCTGCAAACAATGCGCTGTGGACGATAGCGATGGTGCGCATGCGCAGTGAGCCGAGAACCCAAGCCTATGTGATGCGGCGTACGGCACAAGGAATGTCAAATAAAGAAATTCAACGCTGTCTGAAGCGTTATATTGTTCGTGAACTGTATCCGCTTATTCTCGCAGATTTGTCAGATGCGGTTACAGTTACTTGACATAGGAGCGTCAATGCTTCCATTGAAAGCTTGTGGGGATCGTTGAAGGTAGGCAGATTGTATGGAATGCGGTTTGAAACGCGCCTTCAGGCAATGGATGAAGTGATTGATTGGCTTAACTACTATAACTGCAAAAGACTGCATTCGACACTGGGATACATTAGTCCAATGAAGTTCGAGCAAAACTGGCTCGTAGCACAGGTGAAAAAAATCGCGTGATAAGCGCGTTAAGATGTACGAATTATCGGGGCAAGGTCACTTGCCTAGTAGCGATAGAAAGTATCGCGAGAAAAACCCATCACCTTGCAGGCGAGGGATACATTGCCAAGTTCGGCTGCCAGATTAAGCAGACCAATCTTGTGTTTGATAACATTTCGGTGAACACTACTCATGGGATTACTCCTTTACGCTTTCGCGTTTGGTTGATAAAGATTCGCACCTCTATCAAATCGGGTAATCCCACCTTTTGGCAAGACTTACTGTCTGATCAAATCTGAACTACTACAGTTAAAGTCAGTTCGGTTTTGAATTACTACAGGTCATTTAAGGTTTTGTAAGGTAAAGAAATTAACGTTCCAAAATATCAGAATCCAAGGCTCGCGAGTAAATCATCTACTTGATCTTGGTTACAAACCACATCACTACATTTTTCAGGATTAGTTACTGGGCCATTTAAGAAGCCTTCATTTATATCGTGTTTTTTGGCTGGAACACTCGCAAGTAGAATTTCAATCAAATCCTTTTCGAGATTTTGTACCATTAAAGTGATTTTCTTGATGACTTGACCTGTAAGATCTTGAAAGTCCTGAGCCATCATAATCTCCATCAGTTGTGAGTTGGTTGCACTTGTTTGAGTGGAGACATTATCAAGATATCGTAGCGTGTCGATCAGCAAGAATTTAAATTGCTCACTATCAACATGATGCTTAGAGTTTTCTAAAGCACTTTTCCATTGCTCGGATAAATGTGAAGCATCAGCTGAAAGTTTTTCTTGAATCGGTATTGCAATTTCGGTGGCATTCAATGTTCTTTCTGCAGCCTGTTCGGTTTTCGTTGCCACATAAGTAAGTTTATCTTGTGCTTCGGGGGCTTCAGCCGCTAGAGTTTGAAGGCGTTTGTCGTAACCAAGTTCTCGCAGGCTATCATGTAAGGTGCGTGTTAGTTGACCGATCCGATCAACCACCTTTTTATCATCCAGTATCGCAAAATTTTCAGGGCTACTTGACACAGCTGAAATAGTATTAGTGTTTAGTGTATCGGTTGATTTTTCTCTGACTTTCTTTTGAGTAATATCATTCACTTTTTCTTTTACAGCACTTTTCTTGTTCATTTGAATTCTTCAGGTTTATTGATAAAGTGAAATAAAAATCAAGCAGAAGCATTATTTTCCATATTTTGAAAAATTTTATTTATTTTCTCGTGCAAGGTTGCTGCAGTGAACGGTTTTACGATATAGCCGCTTGCTCCAGCTTGTGCTGCTGCGACAATATTTTCTTTTTTTGCTTCGGCAGTTACCATGAGTACCGGTATTTTCTTCAGTGTTTCATTGGCGCGTACATTTTGAAGCATGGTTAGACCATCCATATTGGGCATATTCCAATCCGAAACAATAAAATCAAAATTGCCATCCTGTAGTTTTCTTAATGCTACTACACCGTCTTCAGCTTCATCAACATTAACAAAACCCAGTTCCTTCAGTAGATTGCGAACAATTCTCCGCATTGTAGAAAAATCATCAACTACCAAAAATTTTATATTCTTGTCAGGCATTATTTTCTCCGTAATTACTTAATCAAAGCTTATCAAAATCGCGACCGTTTAAAATTATTTAAACTTTATGAAATATAAAAAAAGGGTCTTAGGAAGTTAAGAACTTACAAAAGTGTGCTAACTTACTGAGATGAATGTTAAACACAGATACTATTTTC
>JAMWZR010000040.1 GCA_024282035.1 Nitrosomonas sp. | reverse complement strand
CGTCGTGATAATCTCTACCTTGCAGTTCTTAAATTATTACGCCTAAACCCGCTTTAACTTCCTAAGACCCTTGTTTTTTTACAGGAAGTTCAAGGTGAGCGCAAGACAGCCACAAATCATTTTGTTGACTGGCCCAATACACGGCAATTTGAATTTCTGGCGGATCAGGTCTGGCAGCATCACGCTTATGGCAAAAATGTAATTTATAAAAAAGGGCACCACGGTAACGCTATACTCAGCAAGTATGCTTTTGTGGACTGGGAAAATATCAATGTCTCGCCACTCCGGTCTGCAAGTCGCAGTTTATTGCACGGATTGATTCAGGTTCCCGGTCATGAACAGAAGATTCACATCATCTGCGTGCATTTTGGTTTGTTCGAGTTGGAAAGGGAACGGCAATTGTCAATTCTGGCCAAGCGTATTCGCTCCCATGTACCTGATCAAGATCCATTGATTATCGCGGGTGATTTTAACGATTGGCGCGTCCGTGCTGAAAATCATTTGCACCAGGATTTGGGAGTCAAGGAGGTTTTTAAAAAAATTCATGGCATGCATGCACGAACCTTTCCGTCATGGTTGCCGATGCTTTCGATGGATCGTATCTATTTCAGGGGATTGAAAGTGATGAATTGTACTCAGCTGAATGGATTGCCATGGCGCCATCTGTCAGATCATATCCCGTTGCTTGCAGAATTTGGGCTGATAGGAGCCGCATAAAATGGATCAATGTTTAACTAAGGGATTGAAGCGGTAGAGAACGGAGGGAAAAAGGACTAACCACTCTCAACTCATATTGACTGAGTGGTTAGTCTGCGAGGATTAGTGACCGGACTGACGCATGTGTTTCATGGCTTCTTCAGTATGTTTTGCAGATTCTGGGCCATGTCCCATTTCGGCATGTTTGATGGCTTCTTCCAGATGCTTGACGGCTTCATCCATGTGTTTGTGCGCTTCTGCATGTTCTTTTCCAGCCGCTTTGGCATGGGCGAGACTGTCTTTTGCATGCTGCAATGATTCTTTGGCATGACCCATTTCACCGTGTGCCTGCGCTTTTCCAGCGTGCTCCATGGCTTCCGAGGTGTGTCCAGCATCTGATGCGAAGGCTGGAGAGCTAGTGACAAGTATTAATGTTGCTGTTGCAAGGGCGGTATGTAAGGCTCGCATGATTATTACTCCTTTTCTATGCAGGTTTATTAAATATGCTTCTACATGTAGCAATCGTACTGGTCCGATGGTGTATATCCAAATTACGTACCAAGTGGCGTTTATCGTTCAGTACATGATTGATGTTATATCACAAATTCTGGGAAAAAATAACAATACACCGGTGTAATTCTTAATTCCTGAATGTAAGACAATGAATAATCGAATTAATGAATTCTATTGTGACAAGAATCATGTGCTATGGCGAGTGATCATGCACATGACACGATCTGCTTAAATCGTCGATCGCGATATGACAAATGCCTGCTTTCGTTCGACTCATTCGTACCAGGAAGCACGAACTCATCAAGAAAAGGACTGATGAGATACTTTTAATGGAACACTCCTACTCCCATTACATGAAATGATTTCCAATCCAGTGATGACTGGCCTGATTTCATCATTGGTATGTTTTTAGTACAACCCTACTAAAAGTTAAGTCAGGCTGTCACTTATTTCCCGCACCGAATCTCCTTACCATGCCTGCAAAAGCTGGAATGCAATTTGAGCCAGCTTAAAAGTAACTGCTTGAGAATTGTAGGGCAGCGATTGTCAAGGTAGGTAAGGCTTCTCGGTCAAGCTACTTCAAAACTTAGAAGACAATCGAAGATATCGTTATTTTCTCGCATGCCGAGTTTTTCCACTTAGAAAGCTCGAAGTATCTATTTACCAGTTGTATCGATACGAGCATGAAGAAAGATATTCGCCGTGGCTTGCTGCACCAATTCAAGAGCATTGAGAAATCGTGTTTCTTACTGGTCGTGATGATGGAAGTTGTACTCGCACAAATGGAGTGAGTCATCGAGACATAACTATAAGGTGTATTAAAAATGGCGAATTTTAGCAGAACTGATCTTGATTTCATTCTTCAGCAGATTCTTATTTTTGAGGGCGATACAGAGGCGCAGCTTGGTGGAACGTTTGATTCGCTGCCTGGATTGGTGGGTAGTCCGCTACTTTCGAGCGGATTTCGTTATGTCAATGGATCCTATAATAACCTGATACCTGGACAAACCCTGTTTGGGTCAGCCGATCAAGTGTTTCCACGTTTATTAACGCCAGAATTCAGACCGGCTGACGAGGTGCCGGCAGGGTTTGGTATGCCTGGCCAACCAGAGGGCAGCGCCACGTCCTACTCTCAAACCAAGGGTTTTGTGTTTGATACACAACCCAGAACCATCAGTAACCTGATCGTGGACCAGACAGCAGCCAATCCGGCCGCTGTGGCTGCAGCAAACCAAACGAGTGGTTCCACGCTGGTCGATGGTACACGCATGGATGGAACGCCTTTTCAAACCTACTTTATTCCGAATGTGACGCCAAATCTGGGAGCAGATGCACCATTCAACTCCTGGTTTACGTTGTTCGGCCAGTTCTTTGATCATGGTCTGGATCTGGTCAACAAAGGTCAAAGTGGCACGGTATTTGTTCCATTGCAGGAAGATGATCCTTTGTATAACCCCAATCCGGGGGCACCGAATTTTATGACATTGACACGGGCCAGTAACTTGCCGGGTCCGGATGGTGTCGTGGGTGACGATCCTTCGACACCGTCAATCGATGAAAGCGCCGATGATATTCACGAGCACCGTAATCAAACCACACCGTTCATAGATCAGAATCAGACCTACACCTCTCATCCTTCGCATCAGGTTTTTTTGCGTGAATACGAACTGGATTTGAATGGCAAGCCGGTTGCTACAGGTCGATTGCTAGAAAGTAGTGATACGGGTGATGGTTTGCCTACCTGGGCGGATATCAAAGCGCAAGCGCACGAGATGTTGGGTATCAACCTGACTGACGCCGATCTGACCAATTTGCCTCTGCTACGAACCGATAGTTACGGTAAGTTCATTCCGGGTCCGAATGGTTTTGCACAACTGATAACCGGTGTGGGTGCAGATCAGATTGCCAATACACCAGATGACGATGTCGTTGAGGGCGATCCGGCTGCCAATGGTGGTCTGGGTGTGGATGTTCCAAGCAATGTAATACGCACGGGACATGCTTTTCTGGATGACATTGCGCATAATGCAGCGCCGCTCAAATCCAATGGCACGATGAAAATCGCTGATGCAGACGATGTCATCAGTACCGGTCCAATAGCGTCGGGAGAATATGATGATGAACTGTTGGATGCGCACTTCATTACCGGTGATGGTCGTGGCAACGAAAATATCGGTCTGACGACGGTTCACACCATTTTTCACGCTGAACATAATCGCACGATTCAGCATATCAAGGACTTCGTTACAAGCAGCGGTGATTCTGCGTTCCAGGCCGAATGGCATTTGCCAGATGGTTCCTGGAATGGCGAGCGTTTGTTCCAGGCTGCGCGATTTGCAACCGAAATGCAGTATCAGCATCTGGTGTTCGAGGAATTTGCCCGTAAAGTGCAACCCAATGTTGATGCTTTTGCGGCTTACAACAGCTCTATCGATCCTGCCATCATGGCCGAATTTGCGCATGTCGTATATCGCTTTGGGCACTCAATGTTGACCGAAACAGTGGCCAGAACCAACGCCGATGGCACGCCCAACGATATTGGACTGATCCAGGCGTTCCTGAATCCGGTCGAATTTGGCGAAGGGTATACCAATCATATTGATGCAGCCAGCGCAGTGGTTCGAGGCATGACCAATCAAGTGGGAAATGAAATTGACGAATTCATGACCGAGGCGTTGCGAAACAACCTGGTCGGTTTGCCGCTCGATCTGGCAGCAGTGAATATCACCCGTGGAAGAGATGCGGGGATTCCGTCGCTCAACGACGCACGGCGCATGTTCTACGAAGATACCGGACACAATAGTGCACTACTGCCTTATGAAAGTTGGAATGATTTCGGGCAAGCCATTCGCCATCCCGAATCACTGGTTAATTTCATCGCAGCTTATGGCACACATTCGAGTATTACCAATGCAACCACAATGGCGGACAAGCGCGCTGCAGCCGAATTGATCGTCAACGGCGGCGATGGCGCGCCAGAGGATCGCATCGATTTCCTCAATAGTACCGGTGCTTACGCCAATCTAATTTCCGGAGAAATTATCACCGGATTGGACGATGTTGATTTCTGGATCGGTGGTTTGGCGGAGGAACAAATGCCATTTGGCGGTTTGCTGGGTTCGACGTTCAATTTCGTGTTTGAAACGCAAATGGAGAAATTGCAGGACGCCGATCGTTTCTACTATCTGGAAAGAACGGCTGGTCTCAATTTCCTGACCGAGCTCGAACAGAGTTCTTTTGCCGAGTTGATCATGCGCAATCTGCCGGATGTGAAGCACTTGCCGATGAATGTCTTTTCGACACCGACCTATACCTTTGAAGCTGGCAATGTGGGAGGTAGTGGCGCCATTCAGGATGATCCTGCAACGCCTTACGACGAATCGCAATTGCTGGTTCGCGATAACACGCTGGGAGCCAATACGATTCGCTACAACGGTCAGGGACATGTAGTCATGGGAGGTACGTCGGGAAATGACCGGCTGCGTTCTGATTCAGGAGTGGATACGCTGTGGGGGGATGAAGGCAACGATCGTCTCGAAGGAGGAGCCGATAACGATTTCCTCAATGGTGGCACTGGCGACGACATCATAACCGATGCCTCGGGCGATGACACGATCAAAGGTGGAGATGGTAACGATGTCATTAATGGTGGCCCTGGCCTGAATGTGCTATTCGGTGGTGCCGGAAATGATTTCGTCGTGACTGGAAATGACGCATCGGAAGTATTTGCCGGAGCAGGTAACGACTTTCTCTTTGGGAACACACCCAACGCAACCATGATGGGCGGCGAGGGTGATGACTGGCTGGAGAACGGTGCAGCCGCTGCCATGCCGGGTGATAATGCCGATCCTTTTGGACGTGACCCGGTACGCGGCAATGATGTATTCATTGGTGCCGGCAGTCTCGATGTATTCAATGGTGAAGGCGGGGATGACATCATGAATGGCATGAGCGGTGCCGACAGAAGTGACGGTGGCAGCGGCTTCGACTGGGCTGTGACCGACGGTGACAACACACCAGCCAATATCGATCTGCTGCTGAATGTGATTCCTGGTCCTTTTATCCCCACTGCAGATCGTTTCAATTTTGTAGAAGCGGCTTCTGGATGGAATTTGAACGATACCATACTGGGCGATGACAATACCTTTGTCGAACTCGAACTGGTCGATCCGATCACCGGGCAGAATAATGCGCTAAACAATGTGAATAATCCTGCAAGCGGCGGACACAGTGCTGCTGACCGTATCGCACAGATAACCGGGCTGAGCACCATACTGGGTGGAGCGTTGTCCTTCAATGCCGGCAACATTCTGTTGGGTGGTGGAGGCAGTGACCTGATCCAGGGACGTGCAGGAGACGATATTATCGATGGCGATGCCTGGGTGAATCTACGAATCAGTGTTCGGGATGTCAATAATCCGAATCTGGAGATCGATTCGTACGAGAACATGACCGGCTCTCTCAGATCGAAGATGCAGAACGGTGTCTACAATCCGGGTCAGCTCAAGATTGTGCGAGAAATCAAATATACCGCGGATGGAGCCGATACGGCCGTATTCCAGGATGTCCTCGCCAATTATATTCTGTCTTTCAGCTCCAACGGCACGGTGTTTGTCGATCATGTCAATCCTCCACAAGGAGGCGGTGGCGTCAGGGATGACGGTAGTGACACAGTACGTAATGTTGAACGGTTGCAATTTGCCGATCGGATCGCATTCATTGGTACCCCTGGTGACAACAATATCGTCGGGACGGCAGCGGATGATTCACTTTACGGTGCGGCTGGCAACGATACGCTGAATGGCGCCAATGGCATCGACACGTTGATAGGTGGAAACGGAAACGATACCTATGTGGTGGATACCACGACCGACATTATCACTGAAACTGCAAGCGGCGGTAGCAGCGACACGGTGCAAAGTTCAGTAACTTATACGTTGGGCAACAATGTCGAGAATCTGACCTTGACCGGATCGAACCCAATCAACGGTACCGGTAATGCTGTCAATAATATCCTGCTGGGTAATTCCGCCAACAATACGCTGAATGGTCTGGGGGGCAACGATACGCTGAATGGCCTGGGAGGTGTAGATATCCTGGTTGGCGGGCTAGGAAACGATACTTATGTCGTGGATACCAATACGGTCACGATCACGGAGAATTCAGGCGGTGGGACCGATACCGTCCAGACTTCGATTGCATTGACTCTCGCCACAAACGTGGAGAATCTGACCCTTGTCGGCAGCGATGCGATCAGTGGCACAGGTAATACTCTCAATAATATCCTGACCGGCAACAGCAACGACAATATGTTGAGCGGACTGGGCGGGAATGACATTCTGATCGGTGGAGATGGGGTAGATGCACTTCTGGGTGGTGCTGGCAACGATACGTATGTCATCGATGCCAATGACACGATAACCGAGCTTGCCGCGGAAGGCACTGACACCGTACAGACCACCTTTACTTACACGCTGGCGACCAATTTCGAGAAGCTGACACTCACGGGAACGGATGCCATCAATGGTACGGGAAACAGTGTAATCAATACGATTGTTGGGAATGACGGCGACAATATTCTCGATGGCTTGGCTGGTGGCGATTCGCTGGATGGTGGCAAAGGTAACGATACGCTGATTGGCGGTGCAGGACCCGATAGCCTTACGGGTGGATTGGGTGCAGACAAGTTCACCTATGCCCTAATCGGACATTCGACAAGTGCTGCACGGGACAACATTGTCGATTTCATCAGTGGAACAGACACCATCGATCTACAACAGATCGATGCCAATTTTGCAATTGGCGGTAACCAGACATTCACATTCATTGGAGACGCACTCTTCACTGGCGCTGGCCAGGTTCGCTACGATTTCGTTACGGGACTTCTGGAAGCCAACGTAAATGCCAATCTGGCAGCAGATTTTCAGGTTCAACTGACTGCAGCGCCAGCATTGTCAGAATCGGACTTGATTCTATAGCGCACCAACCACGGAGCATGCAGTTTTAGGAACAGACAAACATATCGACACACTTGATGACACTGAGTCCTGATGAGTGGCACGGTAGCAGTACTCAGTGATCGAAAGTAAATTGGATTAAGGAAATTACCATGAAAAAAAATGACCAAGAATCAACACAAACATCGGATACTCAAGTAAATGTATCCAGACGTACCTTTTTCAAGTCGGCAGGCGCAACTGTTTTGGCCGCACCAGCCATTCTCACATCAAAGAAAAGCGTGGCGCAGGTCGTAGCACCGCCGCCCAGTCCACCGACAACGCCGTGGTTGGAAGAATTGCCTGATGCTGTCGATCCATTACCCCAGACCGATCTTTTGAATAGCACATTGCCACCGCCGCAAATGGCTGCAAATACAGCTGTCGGAGAATGTGGACGTAACAACCATCAGCGCTGGATGGATTTTTTTGGAAATCCGGTACTACAGTCAGGGCAGGCAGACTTGTATGAACTCAAGGTCAGAGCCAATTACAGTCACCGTTTCCATCCTGAATATCCAGACCAATTGGTTTGGAATTATGAAGGTGTTGGCGCGAATGACCAGCCTATTCATAATCCGACGTTTCATGCACGCTACGGTCGTCCTATCATCGTGCGTTTGCATAATGAGTTGCCACAGAATCATACTGGATTTGGTACACCCGAGATCAGCATGCATTTGCATAATTTGCACACGCCATCGGAGAGTGATGGTTTCCCGGGCGATTATTTTAGTCCGCACAAATCGGGTCCGACGCTGACTGCACCTGGTATGTACAAGGATCAGTTTTATCCGAATATCTACGCCGGTTACGATGAATTTCCCAAAGGGCCTGGCAATCCTGTCGGTGGCGATGTAAGGGAAGCACTGGGTACCCTCTGGTACCATGATCATACCTTGGATTTCACTGCTGCCAATGCAAGCCGTGGCATGGCGGGTTTCTATCTGATTTATGATGATCTGGATTCGGGAAATGAGCATGACCCCAATCCCGCTGCACTGAGACTGCCAAGCTACCCTTATGATTATCCAATCGCCTTCCAAGATAAGCGTTTCGATTCAAATGGTATTCAGATTTTTGATCAGCTGGATCCGGAAGGTACTTTCGGTGACAAGGTGGTGGTCAATGGCAAGATCGAGCCAGTATTAAAAGTGGCACGCCGCAAATATCGTCTTCGCTTGCTTAATGCCGGACCGGACCGGTTTTACGAATTCTATCTGGTCAACGGCGCCAATGTGGTGCAAAGATTTACTTACATTGCCAACGACGGCAATCTTTTGCCTGCACCGTTGCTAAATCAAACCAACGTTAGACTAGGTGTGGCCGAGAGGGGCGATATCGTTGTCGATTTCTCGCAATATGCACTGGGAACGGAACTCTATCTGGTCAATCGGTTGGATCAAACCACGACTCGTGGACCGGGTGCAGTGGTTACACCTGGAACCCGGGTGCTTAAAATCGTGGTGAATCGCGATCCTTCGGAACCGGATGTCAGCCGCGTGCCGAGTGTTTTACGCCCCATACGCAGACCCACGGCAGCAGAAATTGCGGCTGCACCGGTCCGAAAATGGACATTCAATAGAACCCGGGGTTTGTGGACCATCAACAGCAAGCTGGTCAATGTCAGTTCGGCGGGTGCTCACATCGAGAAAGAAGGCATGGAGATCTGGGATATCGATAACCCCAATGGCGGTTGGAGTCACCCAGTGCACATCCATTTCGAGGAAGGTCATATTCTGCAAAGATTCAGAAATGGTGTTGCTGTGGCAGTTCCGCCGCATGAGAGGGGTCGAAAGGATGTCTATGTATTGGGACCCAATGAGCGGATCCGCCTGTTCATGCGTTTTCGTGATTTTCCAGGTAAGTATGTCATGCACTGCCATAACATGATTCACGAAGATCACGCCATGATGGTGCGTTGGGATATTGTG
Source organism: Nitrosomonas sp. (assembly GCA_024282035.1). GTDB lineage: Bacteria > Pseudomonadota > Gammaproteobacteria > Burkholderiales > Nitrosomonadaceae > Nitrosomonas. Next base: position 11,955 of record JAMWZR010000040.1, on the reverse strand, counting down.
GAGTAATAGGAGCTATCGATCATGAATAAAGAGAGAACGACAATGAATACACGTAGAGAAATGCTTGCTGGCATAGGTCTGGCAACACTGGGTTTGGTTGGTTTGAATGCAGCTTGGAGCAAACTGGGTACAACGGCGGATACGCTCCGTTCAGCGGCACTTGGCGATGCCAATCCGTTCCCCAATGTGGAGCTGATGACGCATGAAGGTGAGATAGTGCGTTTCTATGATGACTTGATACGCAACAAGGTGGTTGCAATCAATATGATGTATGCACAATGCACGGGAATCTGCCCGATGGCGACAGCCAATCTGTTACAAGTGCAGGATATGCTGGGTGAAAGAGTTGGACGTGACGTGTTCATGTATTCGATCACGTTGCAACCTGAACTCGATAATTCTGCTGGCTTGAAACGGTATGCAGAACGCCATGGCATCGGATCTGGCTGGAAATTTCTGACTGGAGATCCAGCCGATATTGAGTTATTGCGTTATAAGCTCGGCTTTTTTGATCGTGAAGCGGGTCTCGACGATGTTAAAGAGAACCATACGGGCATGGTACGGATCGGAAACGATGCGGTAAACCGCTGGAGCATGGCACCATCGTTAGCCGAGCCCCGGCAAATCATGGCCACGATCAATCATCTTGATCCCAAAGCCATACATACACATATCGCACAGGGTTGATTGGGTTAGATCTTTACACAGTAATTGAAGCAGTGAGCGTGGTCATCTTGTGCTGAATGACAGATAGATTGATGCACATTCCTTGGCAATGCTCACTACTTCAGTTGATTCGTAAGTTTGGATCGCCAGACTGTGCTGGCTTTCCTGATACGTTTATGATTTGACTGCATCTTTCATGATTAGAACCAGTTTTATCCGATCGGAAATATGCAGTTTGCGAAAAATCTCAGTTAAATGAGCCTTGACCGTGCGCTCGGTAATGGCAAGCTGTTGAGCAATTCGTTTGTTGCTTTCTCCGTAACCAACGCGCATGGCAATCTCGTATTCGCGACGAGTGAGGTTTTCCAGAAGCCGGTTGATTGCAAGTTCAACCCTGTTTTTTTCATTGGTTACCTTGACCAGTTCATTCAGAATCTGGCTGGTTAATGACCGGCGTATCCATAAATCACCTTGTCTGACGACCTGAATGACGCGACTGATTTGCCGTGGTGGCATGTCGTTGGAGCAGCACCCCTTTGCGCCGGCTTTGAACAGATTCCATTCGGTTTCACCCGGTAATTCCGGGTTGAAAACGATAATCTTCAAATTCTTGTGGAGGTTGGTGATGTCGAGGATCGAGCGGGAATGATTGAATCCCGGCAATTCATAATCCAGTAGCAGTATTTCCGGATCAGTGTGCTTGAGTTTGTCACAGAGTGAATCAAAATGATGACATGTGGATAACGTGGAAAAATCCAGTATTGCCTGTTCCCAGTGAAATAAAATCGATTTATTTGCGCTGGCGAGAAGTATCAAAGGCTTTCCTCTCGTATCTCATTCTGAAAGGCGGTTACGATCTGCTCCATGATTTTTCCCTGCATTTTGCGCGAAATCCAGATTTCTCCCTGATCCACTGCCTTGACGACTTTTGATAGATCCAGGGAGTTCAAGTCACTCACAATGAAACCGCGGGCGCCACTGGCCAGCGCCCTGAACAGGTAGTCATCCCTAACTGTTTCATTGATTAACATGATTGCATGAGTATCCGGACAAAGATATTGCAATGCCAGCAAGAAATCACAGTATTCTTCAATGGAATTGTTAGCGTTGACCAATAACACTCTCGGGCTCAAACGTTTAATTCTGGCCAGAGCGTTATCAATGACTGTCATTTCATGGCGCGATTCCTGACGGCGTTCAAGCGGGGAATTGTAACTGGATTCATTGTCGATCAATAATTTAATTTGTTTGTTATCTTGTTGGATCAGCTTATCAACAGAAATTTGTTGTTTCTGATCTATTTCAACCACTGCCACGGTTATAGCCTGCACATTTACTCCTTTGGTAATACCTGACAAGTAGCCAGGAATGCTGCAATTTTTGGAATACACATGTTTATCCGCAGTGAATTGCCGATTGTTTCACTTCAATAGTGAAGGGATTGTAGTGTTTACAAAAACGAATAAAAAGTCTGCAGGAATATATTGAATAGCTGAGACTATTTTTTGCGATGGTTTAATTGTTGTATCCTATGACCCCGTTCCAAGAAAGTCGCAATTGAACTGGGTATGGCATCAAATCTGGGTCAGCAACTCTAGACACCTGGAGCATAACATAAACTTTCATTTGAGAGAAAATTTGGTTTTTTGTTTTTTTAAAATTTCTAATATTTTGATTAATAATATATATATGTCGTTTCTGGCGCTTGTGGGATATGCAATGCTGTGATTTTAGGTGCCACTTAATTGCTCTTTTGTCTCGATTGCATGGAAAAACTGCACGACATCTTGCAAGTCCCGGGTTCTTTTCATGGGTGGCAGGCTTTGCCAGATTTTTTTTCCATAAGTTTTGGTTATCAACCTCGGATCGCAAATCATCAGTACCCCCCGGTCGGTTTCCCCGCGGATCAGTCGACCTGCTCCCTGTTTCAATTGAATGATTGCGTGAGGTAATTGATACTCCATGAAAGCATTGCGGCCAGCTTGATTGATTTTTTCAATGCGTGCAGACAAAACGGGGTCGTCCGGGGAAGCAAACGGTAACTTGTCGATAATGACGAGCGACAATGCTTCTCCTTTGATATCGACACCTTCCCAGAATGACTGACTGCCGATCAGAATGGCATTGTCTGTGGCCCTGAAGCGTTCCAGCAAGTGCGGACGGGAACCTTGTCCCTGCAAAAACAAGGGAAAAGGTAGGGATTCGATCGACGATAATATTTCATGAACTCTCTGCATGGCGCGCAAACTCGTGCATAGAAAAAAAGCTCGTCCCTGACTCGCATGCAGTACGGGTAGAGCGGCTTGCACGAGTTGATCGATGTAATTGGGGTGACTGGGTTCAGGCAATCCACTGGGAACATACAACAGAGCTTGTTCGGAAAAATCGAAGGGGCTGTCCCATGTTGCCGTGCGTACTTCTGACAATCCCATTTCATGATTGTAATGACTGAAGTCACTTTTGATCGAAAGTGTTGCGGATGTAAAGATCCAGGCGCGCGGTATCGAGATCATCTGACGTTTGAAGATCTCGGCGATGGACAAAGGTGTTGCATTCAACTGGAGTGCATGATGAAAGACCTCGAGCCAGCGAATATGATCGCGCATTTCGGAGTCATTGCACCAGCGTTCGAGCAGATATAAATGCTGTGCAGCACGTTGCCTGCAGTTTTCCAGTCCTTCGGATCGTTCGGCTTGATTTTCCAGTAACTTCAATGTGTTGGTTTGCTGGTCGATCAGGTGACGCAAAGTCGTCTGGAATTCGCTATTATTCTGTACAGTTTGCCAGGATAATCGGGTGTTCTCTCCGGTCACAGTCAGACGCAAATCGCGCACAGATTTTTCCAGCTTGGCAAGTGCGGTAGGTAATTCAGTAAAATCGGCTGCTGATCGAATGGATTCTGCCAAGGTGTCGCGAATCAAATCGAGTAATTGTGCCGTGCTAATACTTTCCCCAAAAAATAGGCTTGCCGTATCGGGTAACTGGTGCGCTTCATCGAAAATTACAGTATTACAGGCTGGCAAAAGCTCTGATAGTCCCTCATCGCGTAACATCACGTCGGCGAAGAACAGGTGGTGATTGACTACAACGATTTCTGCGAGCAAGGCTTGTTTACGAGCTTCCATCACGAAACATTTTTTATAGCTCGGGCATTCCGATCCCAGGCAACTTTCGCGTGTCGAGGTCACGTGCTGCCAGATGGCTGCATGTTCTGGAACAACATTCAGTTCACTTTTATCGCCGCTGACACTGTTTTGGGCAAATCGCTCAATAATGGGCAGGTATGCTGCTTCCTCGCGACTATCGAAACTCATGCGTGAATCTTGCAGGCATTTTTCCAGGTGATAATGGCAAATATAGTTGTTGCGGCCCTTCAGTAGTGCAACGGTAACTGGAATATTGATGGCTTTGCGCGCAGTGGGAATGTCACGATAGAAAAGCTGATCCTGTAGCGTTTTGGTGCCAGTGGAAATGATCACCTTGCCACCTGCAAGCAAGGCTGGAATGAGATAGGCTAGTGTCTTGCCCGTTCCCGTACCGGCTTCTGCAACTAAAACTTGTCGGTTTGTGATCGTGTCAGCAATTACTTCGGCCATTTCCAGTTGCTGAGGACGTTCGCGAAACTCGGGAAAATTTCTTGCTAGTGCGCCATCGGAGGAGAAAATCGATTTAATATCAATCATATGGCGTATAGAATTTACAAAAAAACTTGTCAGAGAAGGTGAATCGATTTTTCCACGATGGAAATGTGATAAGGTATGCCGCTAAATCGATAGACTGAACAATATCATTGCAGATAAATTGAGCAGTAATAGCTTACCCGGTGAAAGTAATAGTACAATATTGCACCGCATGATTGAATCCATTATAGACTCTATGTGTTGTGATTACTTTGTCATGACTCGAAATACAGGCAAGAAACCATCGACATTCATGAATTCCCTCAAATCTGTATACTTGATTCACTTGGTTTTCAATCTGGTTGCAATCATTTTGTTACCCTCCATCCAGAGTAAAGAGGGAAATAAGCATTTTGTATAGATTTTCAGTTTCCTCATATCGTTTTCTTGTCGCCAATTTGAGCCGAAGTGTATTGTCTTCGTTGCTTCTACTTGCTCTGCCATTGACGGGTACGGGGGGAGAGTTATGGGCCCAACCCTCAACAACCACCAAAGAATCGCAGTCTATCGTCAAACCCCAGCGCAAACCGGTTTACATCGAGGCAGATCGTGTCACCGGGTATTACAAGCAGGAAGTCGAGGCAGAAGGTAATGCAGAATTGCATTACAACGACAATGTATTGACTGCCGATCGCATGAAATATTTTCAGGTGACGGAAGATACCGAAATCGAGGGTAATGTGCGAGTCGACAGACCCAAGGATATTCTTCAGGGAAAGGATCTTCAGCTTAATCTGGAGACCGACGAAGGGCGCATGTCTGAGCCACGGTATCTGATGAAAGAAAAAAAGGGGCGTGGTGCCGGAAGTACCCTGTTGTTCGAAGGCAAGGATAACTATCGCCTAAAGGATGCCAGTTATACGACCTGTCCAGAAAATAACGACGACTGGTATATTCGGGCCAAGGAACTGGAAATCGACAATAAAAAGGAAGTTGGAACGGCTCGACATGTCAGTATCCTGTTCAAGGATATTCCGATTCTGTACTCACCTTGGATCGATTTTTCCTACAGCGGCAAGCGTAAGACGGGATTGCTCGCGCCTGTTATGGGCTATAACGTGAAGACCGGTTTCGATGTTGCGTTGCCCGTTTATCTCAATATTGCGCCCAATATTGATGCAACGATTGCGCCTCGCATCATGACCATGCGCGGTTTCATGCTGAGTAATGAATTCCGTTACATGGGCAATAACAATATGAATGGCCACTTGCTATTCGATATCTTGCCCAGAGACATCAATACCGATCAGACTCGCTGGGGTATTCTGTACACGCATACACAAAGCCTGGCCAAGGGATGGCAAGGCTTCATGAACTATAATCAAGTGTCGGATGATCGTTATTTTCGCGAACTGACGCCCAATCTGGCTCAAACGAGCTTGACCAATCTATCTCAACAAGGTGGAGTATCGTATACCGGTAGATGGGGAAGTAACGGTTCACTGAGCTTTACCGGATTTGCGCAACGGTTTCAGACCATTCAGGATCGAGGTAACCTAATTGTATCCCCTTATGAGCGCTTGCCCCATTTTTCTATCAACGCGGTTAAGCGCAATATTGGAAAGATGGATTTCGATCTTAATACGAGCTGGACTAATTTTTATCATCCGGACTTGGTCGATGGCAAACGATGGGTTGTTTATCCGAGTTTAAGTCTGCCACTGCGCAACGAATTCGGTTATATCACTCCCAAGATTGGTTTGCACTACACAAATTACGATCTTTCTCAGGCTCAGGGTAGTCACGGACAAAATATCGATCGTATATTACCCATTTTCAGTTTAGATAGCGGCATCGCATTTGATCGCCAGTTGCAGATAGGGGGCAGAAATTTTGTGCAAACCTTGGAGCCGCGCGTATTTTATGCTTATGTTCCCTATAAGAACCAGGACTATCTTCCCAATTTCGATTCGGCTGTAAACGATTTCAGCTTTGCGCAGATGCTGACCGAAAACCGCTTTAGCGGTGGTGACCGTATCAACGATGCGAATCGTACCACGGTGGCCTTGACTTCGCGCTTTGTCGAACAAGATACCGGCGTGGAATTTTTGCGATTGGCTGTGGGGCAGCAATTCAACTTCAACGATCCTAGGGTGCTACTGCCTAACACGCCTTTCAATCAGCAGGTCACCAGTGGAAAATCCGATTTCATTGCCGCCATTTCCGGTCGTCTGACCCAGAATATTCGTACGGATTCGAATATACAGATGGACGAATCCAAATTATGGATCGAGAAGGTTCGTACCGGTATCAGCTATCAGCCTGAAACGGGTAAAGTGATCAATTTTGGCTACCGGTTTACCCGGGATGTGATCGAGCAGGTGGATACCTCGTTTCAATGGCCCATTACCGGCAACTGGCATGGTGTGGCACGCGCAAACTATTCTCTAAAGGATGACAAGCTGCTTGCAGGACTGGCAGGATTTGAATACAACGCCTGCTGCTGGGCGTTGCGCGTGGTATTGCAACGCTTAACCACGGCGACACAAACCACGACTACCGCTTTTTTTGTACAACTTGAACTCAAAGGGTTGATGGGAATTGGCAATAATCCACTCCAGGTTCTGCAGCAGAGCATACCCGGGTACGCGAGTGTGTACTAAAAATGAATGAATATTCTGTACTGATCGAGTGACAGTATCACCATGCCAAGCCTTTTTTACCGTTGCATTTTACTCATTGCACTATTTTTTTCTTCATCGATTGTTGCCCAGGGGATTGAATTTCCACTGGGACCCAAGGCAATTGATCGTATTGTCGCCGTAGTCAATGAAGATGTAATAACCCGTCAAGAACTCAACGATGCAATGAAGATCACCGTTGATCGGCTTCAATTGCAGGGATTGCAGTTACCGGATCATTCTGTGCTGCAAACCCAAGTGCTGGAAAATATCATTACCAAACGTGTGCAGTTACAGCATGCCAAGGAAGTCGGTTTATCGGTTAGCGAGAGCGAAATTGACGAAACCATCCGGCGTATCGCCGATGATAATAAATTGACTCTGCAAGAATTCCTGGCTGCATTGGAGCGGGATAACATCAGCTACAACAAGTTTCGGCTCGAGATTCGCGATGAAATGATCATGGCCCGACTCAAAGAACGCGAAGTGAAACATCAGGTCAATGTCACCGAGGGCGAGGTGGATAATTTTCTGCGCACGCAAGAAACGTCATCCGTCGGGGATGATGAGTATCGACTCGCGCATGTGCTTATCCTGGTGACCGAAACCATGGATCCGGCGCAAATACAGCAACGTAGTGATCGGGCTGAAAAAGCACTGACTAAATTGAAGGAAGGTGTTGATTTTTCCAAAGTGGCAGCAGAGTTTTCCGATGCACCCGATGCTTCGAAAGGCGGCATCATAGACTGGCGTCCCATTTCACAGATGGGACCAAAGTTTGCCGAAATGCTCGAACCCATGCAGCCTGGTGAGATAACTCCGATTGTACAGAGTCCATCGGGTTTTCACATTTTCAAGCTACTGGGCAGGCGAGCTCAGGAAGTTCCCACCGTGATCATCGATCAAACACATGCTCGGCACATTCTCATCAAGATCAATGAATTGACTTCGGAGAACGAAGGCAAGCTAAAAATCACCCAAATCAAAGAACGTCTGGATCGAGGAGAGAATTTCGAGGAACTGGCGAAGCTTTATTCGGAGGATGCCAGCGCTGCTTCCGGCGGGGATCTGGGGTGGCTCTCACCCGGAGACACGGTACCAGCATTTGAGCAGGCCATGAACAAGCTGACACCAGGACAAATCAGCGAACCCGTGCAATCGCAATTTGGCTGGCATCTCATCCAAGTCATCGAACGGCGTTCTCAGGACATCAGTCTGGATAGACGAAGACAATCGGCGCGACAGGCCATACGCACGCGCAAATCCGATGTGGTCGTGCAGGAGTGGTTGCGGCAACTGCGCGATCAGGCCTACATTGAACTGCGACTGGACGATGAATAAATCCATGGATCCTATATTGGCGCTAACGGCGGGTGAGCCTGCAGGAATAGGCCCCGATTTGTGTATTCGACTGGCACAGCAGACTCTGCCTTGTCGCCTGGTGGTGATTGCAGATGGCGAAGTACTGCGTGCACGTGCGAAACAACTCCATCTTCCTCTGCAAATCCGGGAAGTGAAAATGGGAGAATGGCTGGATCCTGCGCCGGGATGTCTATCGGTTATGCATGTGCCTGTGCAGCACCCAGTGGCTCCGGGTGTGCTGGATCCGGCTAATGCGCGATATGTTCTGGAAACGTTAAAACAGGCGGTTGAAGGATGTCAGTCCGGTTTTTTTGGTGCCATGGTGACGGCGCCGGTTCATAAAGGTGTAATCAATGATGCTGGTATTGCTTTTACCGGGCACACCGAATTTCTGGCCGATTTGACGGAAAGTCGCGTGGCTATGATGCTGGTTGGTGGCAAGATGCGTGTTGCTTTGGCAACCACTCACTTGCCATTGAAAGACGTTCCTGCAGCCATTACTCCAGAAAGAATCGAAGGGAAATTACGTATTATCCACCGAGATCTGCAAAGGCGCTTCTTGATCGATTCGCCGCGTATCGCCGTAACTGGACTCAATCCCCACGCCGGTGAATCCGGGCATCTGGGGCGTGAAGAAATCGACGTCATCATCCCGGTGTTGGATAAGCTTCGGGCTGAAGGCATGCGAATTTTCGGTCCGGTTCCTGCAGATACCATATTCAATACCGCACATCTGGCGCATTACGACTGCATTTTTGCCATGTACCATGACCAAGGTCTGCCCGTATTGAAACATGCCAGTTTTGGTGGAGGTGTCAATGTGACATTGGGTTTGCCCATCATACGGACTTCAGTAGATCACGGCACGGCGCTGGATCTTGCGGCAACAGGGCGGATACATAGCGGTAGTTTGTTGGCTGCAATCGAACTGGCAGCACAACTGGCCACGAATCAGTCTGCTGCGCCCGTTAATGTTGCATAGACCACGCAAGCGCTTTGGCCAGAACTTTCTGGTCGATCAACAGGTGATTGATGAAATCATTGCTGCGATCTCGCCGCAGACCGACCATCATGTCGTTGAAATTGGACCTGGTTTCGGAGCACTGACTACCCAATTGATACGGTCGGTCAAGAAACTGGATGTCGTGGAAATTGATCGGGATCTCGTTGAAACTCTTAAACAGCAGTTTGTTTCCGAAAAACTCACTATCCATGCTGCCGATGCTTTGCGTTTCGATTTTTCCGCATTAGGGCGGAATATACGAATTGTCGGCAATCTTCCCTATAACATCTCAACACCGCTACTGTTTCATATCAGCCAATTTTCTGATCAGATCGCGGATATGCACTTTATGCTGCAAAAAGAGGTGGTGGAACGCATGGTAGGCATGCCTTCATCACCGCAATATGGAAGACTTTCAGTCATGCTGCAATATCGTTTTCATATGGAGCATGTTTTTACTGTTCCAGCAACGGCCTTCCGTCCGATGCCCAGAATCGAATCTGCAATTGTTCGCATGCTCCCCATTCCCAGGTCTGATTTACATGTTCGGGATGAGAAGATATTCGCGAGAATCGTTGCTGCTGCATTTTCACAACGCCGCAAGACTCTGCGTAATTCGTTGCAGGAATTTATGAAAGAGAATGACTACGCGATGCTCGGGATTGATTCGGGATTGAGAGCAGAAAATCTGTCAGTTACTGACTATGTCAATATTGCCAATCATCTGGCGGCATGAATGAAACCGATGATTTGATTGGCTTTAGGGTTGCTGCAAGCCATATCGAGTGGAATTTGATGCGCTTTCAATTCAAGAATAGTGTAGAATTGCGCAATTTTTATTCCTAACCATTAATTAGGAACGGTGATACGTGGCTTTTTTCGTACAAAAATATGGTGGCACTTCGGTCGGTAGTACCGAGCGGATCAAGAATGTTGCTCGTAGGGTGGCCAAATTTCATGCGCAAGGGCATCAAATCGTTGTAGTCGTTTCGGCAATGAGTGGCGAAACCAATCGGTTGATCGCTCTGGCTCACGAAGTTCAGGAAAATCCAGATTCACGTGAACTGGACGTCATGGTATCCACGGGTGAACAGGTATCCATTGCATTATTGTCGATGGCACTGATGTCGCTGAACATCAAAGCTAGAAGTTATACCGGTTCACAAGTCCGAATCCTGACAGATAGTGCTCATACAAAAGCACGTATTTTGAATATTGATGAGGCTAGAATCCGTGCAGATCTGGATGCCGGTTATGTGATTGTGGTCGCTGGTTTTCAAGGTGTGGACGAGAAAGGCAATATTACTACCCTTGGGCGAGGTGGATCGGACACAACTGGAGTAGCGCTTGCCGCTGCATTGAAAGCGGATGAATGTCAGATTTATACCGATGTTGATGGTATTTATACCACTGATCCACGCGTAGTGGCGGAAGCCAGAAAACTCAACACCATTACCTTTGAAGAGATGCTGGAGATGGCAAGCCTGGGTTCCAAGGTTTTGCAACTACGCTCCGTTGAATTTGCTGGGAAATATAAAGTCAAGCTGAGGGTTTTATCCAGCTTTGAAGAGGAAGGGGATGGCACCCTGATCACTTTTGAGGAAGATGTAAATATGGAACAAGCAGTTATTTCAGGTATTGCTTTTAATCGTGATGAAGCCAAAATTACTGTATTGGGTGTTCCTGACCATCCTGGGATCGCATATCAGATTCTTGGTCCGGTAGCGGATGCCAACATTGATGTCGATATGATCATTCAGAATGTTGGACACGATGGATTGACTGATTTTTCTTTCACGGTTCACCGAAATGAATTTAAAAACACAATGAACATTCTGCGTGAAAAGATTCAGCCGCATATAGGCGCACGCGATGTGCTCGGAGGTGATAGAATCGCGAAAGTCTCTGTTGTTGGCGTTGGAATGAGATCCCACGCGGGAATTGCTAGTAAAATGTTCCGTGTACTCGCAGAGGAAGGTATTAACATACAGATGATTGCCACGTCAGAAATTAAAATTTCTGTTGTTGTGGATGAGAAGTACATGGAACTCGCTGTAAGAGTGCTTCATAAGGCTTTTGATTTGGAGCAAGCCCTTTAATTATCCAGTTCTATTAATCAGTATTTTCGGAGAGATGGCCGAGTGGTCGAAGGCGCTCCCCTGCTAAGGGAGTATAGGCTCAAAAAGCTTATCGAGGGTTCGAATCCCTCTCTCTCCGCCACCTTATGATCCGCGCAAATCCGCAACAGTCCACGAAACCCGCTTAAACATTTTATCTGCAAACGCCTGCCTTCCGTAGTAGTCCAAAATAATCCGTTAGAAGCCAGCAAAAAAATGTGGTAAAAAACGTGGTAACAATTGTACGTCGTCAAGGCAATTTGGACAGATGATTATCTAGATTAAGAGATGGTTTAGCTCATCAAATTTGAGTTTGTTAATTGTTTAGCATAAAACATTTGGCGTCGCAGCGCTAAGGTACGCCGTTTTATTTTTTCACGTTCATTCAGAATAGATTGTTCCCAACCATAGAAGACATCGGCCGGCGTTAGATTATTCAATGACTCATGGTAGCGTTGGTGATTGTAGTAATCGACAAACTGCCGGATACGTTCTTCCAATTCACC
>JAMWZR010000039.1 GCA_024282035.1 Nitrosomonas sp. | reverse complement strand
GATAAGCATCAGGATGGGTCAAATTTAGATTGCCGTTTTTACATCATAAGTGGGTCAGATTTCAATTGCTGTTGACACAGAGACAGAAACGACCCGCATCGAAGATGCCAATCTATCCGGCGGGCATGCCCTGCTGCGCTGGCAACGCACGTTCGACAACCAGTCGAGTACGACTCTGCAAGCGTATTATGATCACTCACGACGCGACGAATTATCGTTTCGCGAATCCCGTCATACAGTCGATGTCGATTTCCAGCATCGCTTCCAGCTAACGATACCTTTTCATCAGGATATTGTTTGGGGAGGCGGCTACCGCTGGACGGGCGACAACATGGGAGTCAATCTTCCGATTTTCTTCAATCCGGTGCGACGAGACCTGCAAACCGAGAACGTGTTTGCTCAGACCGACATTCCACTCATCCAAGATAAGGTTAAGCTGACAACCGGTATAAAATTCTTGAATCACACTTATTCGAGCGGAAACTTCTTACCCAATGCCCGTTTATTGTGGACCCCTGACTCCAGTCAATCGGTGTGGGCCTCGGTCACGCGTTCATTGCGCCTCCCTTCGCGTTTCGAACGCGATGGCAATCAAATCACCAAAGATGGAGCCGAGTTTATCCGGCGCATCAGCAATCCCCTACTCACCTCGGAAACCTTATGGGGATACGAGATCGGATACAAACGCCAGCTCACTGCCGATTTATCAGTCGATATAGCCGGCTTTTTCAACGACTACTCGCACTCCACCAGCGACAGTGAAATTGCACCGGGCATCGTTCAGATCAGCGATCAGCGTGACACCCAAATATTCGGTTTTGAAGTTTTTGGAGAATGGCGCGCCACGAGCAAACTTCGTTTCATACCGAGTTATAGCCATCTGCAGGTAAGGAATAAGGTACCTGAAGGACACGAAGCTGAATCCGGTGAGGACCCAAAGCATCAATTTACGCTGCGGTCACAGCTTGATTTGACACACAATGTTGAACTGGATGCTTTCTTCCGCCATATCGATAAGCTGCCCGGATTAAAAGTGGCGAGCTATCAGGCGCTCGACCTGCGTTTGTCATGGAAACCGATGCCCAAGATGGAAGTGTCCGTTATCGGGCAGAATTTATTGCAATCCCATCACCAGGAATTTGCTCCCGAACTGATCCAAACCATGCCCGTACAAATTCAGCGCGGCGTATTTGGTAAAGTAACTTGGCGATTCTAATGCGCTATTCATCTCCACAATGATCACATGAGAAGCTGATCGTTGTTTTATCCCCGGTTACATTGTTCCAATCTCAATCAACACCTCATTCGGATTGACCGATTCGCCCTTGACGACGTGTATGGCCTTGACGATGCCGCTGATCGGAGCGGAAATCTCGGTTTCCATTTTCATCGCTTCGGTGATCAGCAGCGGTTGTCCGGCGCTGACTTTCTGGTCGAGTTTGACCAGCACGTCGAGGATGTTGCACGGCATGCTGACGACCACGTCGCCGTCGGCGGTGGGGCGGCGGCGTTTGCTGCCGATGGTGCTTTTGACAGCACCCTGGGTACCGCCGTCGAGCACGATTTCATCGAGCGTTTCGACGACGATTTCTTCGGGCATGCCGTCGACCATGAAGTAAAAATGTCGTAACGACTGATTTTTTGGACTGGTACCGGTGACTTTGATGTGGTACGACTCGCCGTGTAGTGCCACATTGAATTCAGTTGGTGCCTTCTGTACGCCGTTGCCACCAGTTGTCGCGATTTCCAGCGGTTCTGGAACCAGATGACCGGTTGAGCGCATTTCAAGAAACTGCTTGCCGATTTCCGGAAACATGGCATAACTCAGCACGTCTTCATCGTTCAGTGCCAGATGGCCGATTTCCTGGCGCAGGTTCTCGAATTCGGGCTTCAGCAGATCGGCGGGCCGACAATCGATGATGTCCTCCTTGCCGATGGCGCGTTTTTGCAGATTGGTGTCGATCGGCGCCGGCGCCTTGCCGTAGCCGCCTTGCAGATAACGCTTTACTTCGTTGGTGATGGTTTCGTAGCGTTTGCCGGTCAACACGTTCAACACTGCTTGCGTGCCGACGATCTGCGATGTCGGTGTCACCAGCGGCGGATAACCCAAATCCTTACGCACACGCGGAATTTCCGCATAGACCTCATTGATGCGATCCAGCGCTTGACGTTCCTGCAATTGATTGGCCAGATTCGAGATCATGCCGCCGGGAACCTGGAAGATATGCACGCGGGTGTCGACGCCGGTGAATTCGCTCTCGAAACGGTGGTATTTCTTGCGTACCTGCGCGAAATAATCGTTGACTTCCTGCAGCTTCTGCAAATCCAGACCGGTATCGTGCTTGGTGTCCTGTAGGGCCATGATCAGGCTCTCGGTCGGTGGATGGCTGGTGCCTCCCGACCACGATGACAGGGCGGTGTCGATATGGCGGCAACCGGCTTCGATAGCTTTCAGCTGACACATTTCGGCCAGGCCGGAAGTGGCATGCGAATGCAGGTGAATCGGTAATTCGACTTCGTTCTGCAGCGCCTTGACGAGTTTGCTGGTGGCGTGCGGTGTCAGCAGACCGGCCATATCCTTGATGGCGATGGAATGGCACCCGAGTTCCGCCAAGTCTTTGGCCAGGGCCACAAAACTGTGGATGTCGTGCGCCGGGCTGGTGGTGTAGCAGATCGTGCCCTGTGCATGCTTGCCCGCCTCCCGGGTGGCTTCGATGGCAGTCCTGAGGTTGCGTACGTCGTTCAGCGCATCGAAAATGCGGAACACGTCCATGCCGTTGGTCGCAGCACGTTTGACGAATGCGCGCACGACATCGTCGGAATAATGCCGGTAACCGAGCAGATTTTGCCCGCGCAGCAGCATTTGCAACGGTGTCTTTGGCAGAGCGGCCTTGAGTTTGCTCAGGCGCTCCCACGGATCTTCTTTCAGAAAACGCAAACAGGCGTCAAACGTTGCGCCTCCCCAGCATTCCAAAGACCAGTAACCGATGCTGTCGAGCATTGAGCACGCCGGAAGCATGTCCTCGGTGCGCATCCGGGTGGCGATCAGCGATTGATGGGCATCACGAAGGATGACATCGGTGATATGTACTTTTTGCATGGATTGTCCTTATGCATGACCAACACGCAATGTGGCCTGGGAAGCGTCGAGAAACGGCCAAACCCGGCTACGCTACGTTGAAATCGATTTTTAAAATGCTCGTTTGCCGCAGGTAAACTGCGTTTCCTGACGGGATTTTGCCTTGCCTGCCCATTGCTCGCAACCTTTTTGGGAACGACGTTAGAGTCCGGTATGCGAGGCGACCACTGCGGCGATCACGCTTGCCAGCACCTCCGGCCGTGGTTTGTCGGAGTAATGGACCAGATTCGGATTCTGCTCGACAAAACCGGTATTGAATTTGCCAGTACGAAACTGTGGGTGCTTCAGAATCTTCAGGTAATACGGAATCGTGGTTTTGATGCCAAACAAACCCATGTCGCGCAACGTGCGCTCGCCGCGCTTGATGACATCTTCCCAGGTCAGTGCGCTGACGATGACCTTGGCCACCATGGAATCGTAAAACGGTGGAATTTCATAGCCGGTGTAGATTGCAGTGTCGGTACGCACTCCCGGTCCACCCGGAGCATAGTAGCGTGAAATGCGACCGAAACTCGGCAGGAAATTATTTTTTGGGTCTTCGGCATTGACGCGGAACTGTATGGCGTAGCCGCGTCGCACGATCTCTTCCTGGCGGAACCGCAGCGGCAAGCCGGCAGCAACGCGAATCTGCTCCTCGACGATGTCGACGCCGGTGATGGTTTCGGTGATGGTGTGCTCGACCTGGACGCGCGTGTTCATTTCCATGAAGTAGAACCGGCCACTATCATCAAGCAGGAACTCGACAGTTCCGGCATTGGTGTAACCGACCGATTTGGCTGCGATGACCGCCAGGCCGCCGATGTACTGGCGTTGTGCTTCGTCGAGTTGCGGCGACGGAGCGATTTCGATCAGTTTCTGGTTACGCCGCTGGATTGAACAATCGCGTTCGTACAGATGAATGACATTGCCGTGGTGGTCGGCCAGAATTTGCACTTCGATGTGCCGCGGATTGACGATGCATTTTTCCAGAAATACATTGGCGCTACCAAAAGCCTTGGTAGCTTCGGAAATGACCCGGGTGTAGTTACGTTTCAGTTCTTCTGCGTGATCGCAGCGGCGAATACCGCGCCCGCCACCGCCGGAGGTGGCTTTCAACATCACCGGATAGCCTATTTTTTCGGCGACCGCGAGCGCTTCGTCGACCGAATGCAGGTTGCCGTCGGAGCCGGGTGTCACCGGAATGCCGGCGGCGATCATCGCATTGCGTGCTTCGGTTTTGTCACCCATACGATGAATCACACTGGGTTCGGGACCGATGAAAATCAGCCCGCGTTCCTTGCAGGCACGCGCAAATTGAGCATTCTCGGACAGAAAGCCATAACCGGGATGTATCGCGTCGCAGCCGGTCGCCAGCGCCAGGTCCACCAGTGCGTGAATGTTCAGGTAGCAGGCCATGGGCTCGCTGCCTATGCAATACGACTCATCGGCTTTCTTGATATGCAGTGCGAAACGATCTGCTTCGGAATAGATCGCCACCGAACGGATACCCATCTCGGCACAGGCGCGAATGATACGAACGGCGATTTCGCCGCGGTTGGCAATGAAGATTTTGCGTAACATCTTTGGGGCCGCTTTGAAAAACGTAATGCCGGTATTCTACCCCATCAACTCCGATCCGCTATGTCGGATTTGCAGACAACGCCGTGAAAGGAAATAGTCGATTAGTTTGATCTTGCTGATTGGAAAGAATTTTATGGATTTCGGGAGAAGAAATTGGCAATCTGTGGTATCCATTTTCAAGTACAGATCAGGTAGGGCATTTATCTTAATCATTTTCAAATTTGGTTTAAGATATCGCCAGACGATTCATTGTTATTGAACTGATTTTCTTACGGCTCTTGATGAATTTTTAGATTACATAGCCTTTTTCTTTTTATCGACCCAGTTGGATCACACAAATCAAAATAAAAGAGGATTTTCATGAATCGTGCTTTATTCCTTTGGCTGGCAGCCTTCTGTTTCTCGGTGTTTTCATTTTCCGTTGAGGCGTTCAAGTTAACACCTGAAGGATCCTTTATCGAGCGCAAGCTGGCGAGTCGGGATCAGAATTTCTGGGAGAAATTTTTATCGGATATCGCGCTTCGCGGCATTCACAAGATCGGTGAATCGGTGCATGAAGAGATCACGAACCGGGTTCTCGGCTGCGAGGGCGATGCGGATATTTGTGGCGCCCCCGAGTATGATCCCGATAATGCTTACGTCTTGGCTGGGGTGAGATGGAATGATGATCCTCCGTTTCGTTTCAAGAAAAACCAGGGCAATTTCAGTGGTTGTGAACCCGAAAAGACGATAAGGCTTGTGACTTTCCCGCGTTGCTGGGCAAACGTATACAAGCATGGCGAGAAGAAAGCAAAGAAGGGAAAGAAACTGAATGCGGATAACGCGACTCTCCTGGTTCGGTCCCATTTTGGTGATTTGCAGTTTTTGCATGCCATGGCAAGTAGCGATGGCGAAAATGCGGCTGACGTTCAGGCTCGTATCCTCACTTGGTCGGAGTTCACCTGGCGAACGGCGCTTGGTGAGTTTCACTTGTCCACGCTTGTCAAAGACGTTCCAGTTGTAGGGATAGCCGATTTTTTTGGATCGAGCGGGTGGTCGATTCAGGATTTGTTTGCATTGGGAAATCCACTGGTCAGAAAGCCTGAAAATTTGTCCGAGCTGGCCTTTGGTAGCCTGCTGCATATGGTTGAGGATTCGTTTGCTGAGGGGCATGTCGACAGGGCAATGCCCGATGAAAGTGTGAAGTGTCTGGGAGCAGCGAATAGCCATTCCATGCCAGGAAAGATCAGGGAGTTCCATTCTTATGTGAACCAGGATTCTGCCCGGCATGCGGATGGAGATACGCGTTCTGCTTTTTCCACCAATTGGTCGGGGCCGCGCCCCAATGTGGTGGATGTCGGACGCACACTCTATGATTACTATGTTCGTCGCGTGTCTTGGGATGAAGTAAAGCCGTATATTCAGTGTATTTTTACACTTGAGTCCGATGCCCGGTTTTCTAGTGCTGGGGAAAAATTTGCTCGTTAATGAAGGTTTCCGATCGCAAATTTTCCCGATGGCAGGGAGTTTCAACTAAGTAGATTTATTGCGTCGAGCCCGATGTTTTTGGGCAAAGCTGCGGGAGCACCGAGCAGACTAATGACGGACGGAGGAGAGCATTGACCACGCAGTCGGACAAGACCTAGATCGTGACAGAGAACTTGCGCAATCGATGTTTCCCCTTACCGGGTGTTAATGATGATGGTGATTGTGTTTCTGCGCTTGTGCGGGTTTCTCGGGTGACGGTGTGGTAGCAATTCGATAGCTGTCATGACAGGCCACGCATTTGCTCATGGCATCGCTCAACTGTCGCAATGTGAGCTTGGGATCTTTTTTGGATTCTGCGTCTGCGGCGATGCGATCGAAATCCTGATGCAGGGACATGCCCAATTGCATGAATTCTTTGGGTAATACACTTTTCAGATGATCTTCGGCTTTGTGCGCCATGCCCAAGCCCAAGGGACGGGCAGACTGCGCAACCGATGCCATGTCATCCGCAGCAAGGGCAGCCAAGATTTTCTGCGTCCCCGCCAGTAATCCTCGCATTTCTTCCAGAACATGACTGCGCTGTGCTTCTGAAAGTGTGAGGGTTTGCCGGTTGTCTTGATCGGCTGCGAGGGTTGCGGTCGGGATTGCAATCAGCAGACAGGCAAGGATCATTCGGGTTTTTTGCACGGAGTACTCCTGAGTAATAGGGATGATTCGTCTGAATGTACCAGCCTGACGGAGTATATTGCAATCAGTGCGGTAAAATTACCCAACGATTCGACAGTCGAAAGTGTTAGCTCGCCAGATTCATTCGTAATTTTTCATCTTCAGCATCAGGTACCTCCGGTGACACCGAATTCGATGGGTGTTTTGACGTAGAACACTTTTATGTCCTCTTGTTTAAGATAATCAAACAAGTGCTCCGCCTGCTGTTCGTTGACAGCCATCGTTACTTGAATCGGCTGGTCGGTCAGCTCGAAGAAATGTGCCGAATGTAGCTTGCGGTCATGTCCAAAGCCTTCCGTTGCGGTCATCAGCGTTGCGCCGCCGATTCCCAGTTTCATGGCGGTTTGCACCAACCATTCTCCGAGTGGATACTGATTGTGCTGACGGTCTAGTTGGGTGAAGAAAGTCAGTTGATAGCCTTTCATGATCTGCTCCCTGAAATCAGATGGTTTTGAATGCGGATACAGTCGCCAGACCTAGCATGGTCATCGTCAAGGAACCGATCACATGAGCGCTGATTGCACCGAAAGCCCACAGTATGCGTCCTTCTTGAATCAGGGCCGTGACTTCAGCGGAGAATGTCGAAAATGTGGTCAGTCCACCCAAAAAACCGGTGATGACAAATAGCCGCCACTCGGGCGACAAGAGGGGATGATGGGCAAAAACGGCCATGGCAATACCGATCAGGTAGCCGCCGATCAGATTTGCCGCCAGCGTGCCGAGTGGAATGGTTGGAAACAGCGCGTTGAGTGACATGCCCAGCAGCCAGCGCAGTACGGCTCCGAGCGATGCGCCTAAGCAGATGGCAACAAGTGAATTGAAAATAAATTTATCCTCGCTTGGTCAGATTGAGCTTTTACTTTCATTAATGGTGACTGGAATCGTGCTTGCTTCGTAAGTTGATCTTTACCCGATCGTGATGCTGTGAGGCATTAGCTCGTTAACCTAATCGGGGATGTCAGCCTCTATCGCTTGTCACGTTAATGGCGATTCCGGTGCTTCGATGACGGCAACCTGATTTTTGCCCTGTTTTCTCGCCAGAAATACAGCATAGTCTGCGCGATCCAGGGCTTGTTCGCGACTTTCTTGAGCCAGGTATTGCGTTACGCCGGCACTGAATGTCACCAGTAGACGATTGTTGTTGTTCATGAAAAAACGTTTTGTCAGTTCGCGCTGCAATCGTCGCATCATGTCGGCAGCAGTATTAAGCCGGGTGTTGGGTAACAGGATGAGAAACTCCTCTGAACCGTAGCGGATCACGCTGTCATCTTCTCTGATCACGGTTTTGATGACTTGTACCAGATGCGTCAGCGTGTCATCGCCGGCCTGGCTGCCAAGCTGGGCACTCAGTTCACTCAGATTATCCACATCGAGCAATACGAGACACAACGGTTTGCCACTGTGTGTCATTTGTATCTGCGCTTGACTGAAAGTTTCGACCAGCGCGCGATGACTCAAGGCCCCGGTCAGTCGGTCGTCTCGCGTTTGTTCGCTGACTTGCCGCAAATGGTGACGTAGCTCTATAACGCGCTGCTGTGTGGCATCGGCTTCCTGTCTTGTTTTGACCAATTCATCGCGGGCACGCAGCATGTCGAGCTGCATATGCCGGGTGTCCTCCATCAATTTTTCCAGTATCAGCTTGAGATCAACGGCCTGGGTCGTTTGTTGGACGCGCTGGGTGTAATGATCTATTTTTTGCTGAAATTCGCCAGTGGCTTCCGTCACAATCCCCAGGCGCTCGAGAAACAGCGAAATCATGGCCTTCATCGTTTGCTGTGTCTCGGCGAGCGTGTGCTGTAACAAATCCTGCTGGTAAACGAGTTCTTTCAAAATCGATTCTGCGTCGTAAATGCGGTGCAAGGTCAACGGTTTCTTGAGATTCTCCCGAATCAATTCCAGCTGATGCGATACCCAGGGATCCAAATCTGCGGGCAGTGATGCATGATCGATAAACAGATCGAGCATGTTCAGCAGTCCATCGATCAATCGTTGCTCCTGATCGACCCGCAGGGCCATGTGAATCCAGCACTGCCGGATTCTTTTTTCCAGCCAGTCGATGTTTTCCGGCTGATCTACGGTTTCGATTCCCTGGATGATGAATTCGACTTCTGCGATCCAGTGCTGGTGTGTAGCGAGACGTGGAATCAGCCCGTCACGCAATGTGGAGACGAGTAGTGCTTTCCATTGCCTCCAGAATGCAATTGCCAGCATATGGTCTTCAATGACTGCCAATTCGGTGCCGGTTGATCCGGCAGGTTCGTTGACAGGGACCAGGCTGGTCGGGGGTTCCTTTTGCCACCGTTTGACCAGGGCGTGGATTTCACGATTCAGTTGCTCGGGTTGGTTTGCAAGCGATTTGATGGTGTCGGCCAGTTGTTCGCGCCGAGTCGGTTCGCTCCCCGATTGTGTCCGTGTATCCCACAGCAGCAATAGCAATTCCCCCCAGGATTGCTCCAGGCGACGATCGGGCGCTACTTGTGATTGAATCAACTGTCCGAGTGATTGCGCAACGGCAGTCCAATTCTGATCGTTTGCCGCCAGATTGATGTCGACGACATGACGATTGGCTTCCTGGGGTAAACCGAGGGTGCGCAACGTGGAGACTAATTTGCTTGCCAGTGCGAGTGAAGCGGGGTGCTCGGGTGGCTTGGTGCCAGCAATCTCATAATAAATAGATTCATACTGATCCGGTGTGGGAGCAATACGTCGGGTAGCCAGGTTTTTCAATGTTTCCCTGGCAATCCATATCGGGTTTTTGGTTTCAGGTCGATTGGCATCCATATCGCTTCTTGTCGAGTTTTATGATTGTATCAAACGACCCATTTCATCCGATTCGAGTTGCGAAAAATTCGCGACTTGCATCCAGGTTGAGAGTGGATGCAGGTCGTGTTTTCTGTGTTATCAATCAATAGGGCGATTGATTGGGTTGAGTCGAAATCAATACACCGTTTTCTGCAGAAAGGGTGTATGCAGTACCATTTTGCCCCGTCCAGTTTGCCAGATCGAAAGTAGCCTGGGCATTGACGCGATAGACATCGATATTTCTATAGGTGAGTGGAGCCCCTTTTTGGCAGGTTTCAGGTGCCTCGGTGGTAGTCAGAAAATAGACATTACTGATTCCAGCAACAGTAGCTTGACCGTTGGCATCGATCAGCAAGGCTGTCTGTTCGTCGATTGTGATGCTTCGCGGCAAGGGCGACCATCCAAAGTCATAAACGCGACATAAGAAGGCCAGATCACGCCCCATGCGGTCACGGGTGATGAGATGCGCGTCACCGATGATCCCTTCTAAAAAAGGGATATTCAGATCGAACTGATTATCCAGCGTGACATATTTGTTGAACGGATCTTCCAACGCTTGAGCGGAAGTGACTCCCTTGTTGAGCAGTGCAGAGTAGATGAATTGCGTCAGGACATCCAGACCAGCGCTGGTGCCACCAATCGGAATACCCTGTGCGATGCGATCCTTGAGCGCGCTGTGCAGCAGCGTGTTGGTCCAGAAATTGATATAGTTCGACTGGTCGCCGCCGGCGATCCAGATAGCCTCGGCAGCATTGATCGTCCCAATTACAAATTCATTGTTTGCGGCTTCTGTTGATGGAATGATCAGTGTGGCAACTGAATTGCCATTGGAACACAGTTGCTGAATATAAGGATTATAGGCATCGGTTCCTGTTGCGCGGATGACGAGAAAATCGCCGTTGCCACTCAGTGCGCACATCCAACTGAAAGCTTCGTCAACGTCAATACCGCCCCCCATCATTACCGCTCCGCGAGTGGTTTGAATATTCGAGGCATCTACCGGACTTCCAACTCGGAAATAATCATAAGGGGGTTTTTTCTTTGCAGCGATGGCGGATCCGGATAAAAACAGCAGTATGAACATTAAGAAGACACAAAATTTTTTCATCATTTTTTCCTTCCGATGTGAGTGATTACGACTGGAGATTGGTTCGCGGAGCGTTGTTAAAGATGTTTTTTGCTTTCGTCATAAAAAGATGAATTAACTCGAATTTCGATGCTATTAAAGCAGTAAGTGTCGTCATTTTGTCATGGTTTTTTCAATTGATCGATAACTGTCTTGCGGAGGTCGGTGTTTTCACCTTTGGCAAGGATGACGAAATCCGTCGTGCCCGGCTTCAAAAAGTCCAGACCATGTTCTTTTCCGGAAGCGAGAAAGTCGTTGATCGCCAGCTTGTAGGTTCTGTTCGGATCGAGTGGAGAACCATTGATGTGCCACACACCATCGATTTGCTGCGTATTGGCGGATTGTAGGTAGCCACCCGTGCCCAGGTTGAGGATGCCCTGATTCAGTACTTTCGACAGTAAATTTCCCCTGATGGCAGCCATCAGTATCTTGCCGCCAAATGGCAGGATGCGAATGACGTCGTATTCCGTAACCTTGCCGGCGGGCAGAATGTCGTCCAGACGAATCGATCCGCTGTTAAATAGCGATAATTCGGCTTCGGGATAGGGATGTAACATACTGCTGGCTATGAGTCGGGTCAGGTTGGTCGGGTGGTTGCGCACACTGGATTCGAGACCGTCGAGTGCTTCGGTGCTGGTTGTGACGACGCTTTCGGGTTCAAAACCTTGTTGCCGGAAAGCATTGAAGGCAATTTGCTGCCATTTGTCGACCGTTTTCTTGATCTCGGGATCTTCGGCTAGGCGGTTATTGATCGGTACCAGTGAAGGTTTGATCTCGGTCTGGCCGGTTTGTGTGTCAAAAATCAGGTCTACCACGTAAACCGATCGTACATTGGCGTCGCTTTTGAGAATCGGTGTGAAGTTTCCCCGCCAGTGCTGATAGTTGACATGGTCATGACCGCCCAGTACCAAGCCGATTTGTGGGTAGGCTTGCAGTAGTTTGTTGTCGTCTTCGATGAACTGATGTGTCATGGCAACGATGAAATCGACTTGCTTGCTCAGGTAGTCGATTTGCCGCGCCGTCACTGCAAACGGATCGGCATAACGCACGAAAGGCGCTTTGTTGGCATTGAGCGTCACGCCGAACAATCCGATGCGGAATGTTCTGCCACTGTTGGGGTCGGTAATCGGGATGATCAGGTTGGATTTGACCGTTTCGAAGGGACGCTGGTCGATATCCAGCACATTGCTGGATATCCAGGTGAATTTCGATTCATGGAGTCGCTGATAGAACTGATGTTCCTTGATATCGAATTCATGATTACCGAATGTGGCGTAGTCCAGTCGCAAGTGATTCAGTACATCCACCATTTGCCGCCCGGCTAATGCGTCACCTTCATATTGCGCGGTACCCATTGCCGAAGGACTCAACAGATCGCCACCCAACGTGGTAATGGTATTGGGATTGCGTGCCAGCAGCTGTTTGCGCAAGGTGGCCACGCGGGCGATGCCACCTTCTGCTCCCCCGCTCACGGGAGTGATTTCGTAGATATCGTTGAAGTGCAGCAGGGTGACATGTATCTTGCTGTGTTCGACAGTGTTTTGCGGTGTCGTACTGCAAGCGATGAGGGTTGCAGCGCAACCGATCAGAAACAGAATCCGGAGGAGCTTGTTCATGATGACCCTGGTTCAGTAATTGGATGGTGCCGGTATGGTAAAGCGTGCATGTTGTAAATGGCAAATCGTCCAGTTTAATCAAACCGGATTGTAATCCACCGGACTGCCGGAATGGCCGGGGATTTGTGTAGGAATAGCCTGAAAATCGGTCAGGTCATGGCTTGCAAGCGTTGTCAGTCGCCATGTTATCGATCATAATGGCCATTACACCAGCAGGCGATTACAAACATAATACAAATCATCAAAACTGCGATAGCAGTGCGGACCTCGTATCACATAACCCAAAGTCACGGGTTGTAAAAGAAAAAGAGCCATGCCTGTAGGCATGCGTTCCGGATTGGGATTGCTGAATTAAATCAGACAGGCTATTCCTTTTGCAACAGTGATTTACTCATTTTAGTTAAGAAAGGGGCATTATCGTGAAACATCATTATGTATCTTCTGTAACCCGATTCGTATTGTTTTATCCGCTCGCAGTTATTTTCATTACTGCACTTTCAGCCTGCAAGCTAATACCCGAAAATGAACCCGAACGAGGGGCCGCAACTGTCCAACAGGATCAATTCGGTGACAGCTTCACTAAGATCAAATATCTGGAGCAGGGATGGGATGCTGCGGATAGTCTCTGGTTTTACACGACCACACAGGGTTCGAATCTGATGCCCTATGATTTCTTCATGGTGCTGGAGCAGCCCGGAAAGTCCGAGCTGTTTCGTTCGGACAACAACATGAATTTCTATCGCTATCTGCCGCAAAAAGCGACGAAAACCAATCCGGATGCATTACCGGTTGGCTGGGTGAAGGACGACTACAAAGGTAAGGAGTATGTTGGATTGACCTGTGCCGCCTGCCATACCGGGCAAGTGAATTACAACGGTGTGGGCATCCGTATCGATGGCGGACCGGCTGCTTCGGACATGGAAACCATCATGAAGGATCTGGCCAAGGCATTGAAGCATACGTCTGATGATGAAGAAACGCGTAGCCGCTTCGTCAAGAATGTGTTGGCACGGGGTAATTACAAATCCGAATCCGACATTCTTGAAGATTTGAAAAAATTCAAACAGCGTCTGATTGGTTACGTCGACGTCAATCGCAGCGACTTGGCTTACGGTTATGCGCGTCTTGATGCCTTTGGTCGCATCTATAACCGGGTACTGGAGCATCTGGTCAACGAACGCGTATTGAAGGAGTTGATCCTGGGTGGCCGGATCATGGGTGACAAGCCCATGTCACCCGAGGAGTTCGACCAGTTGATGCAGAATGTCGACAAGGTGATGACCGGCGAACAGCGCGATCATTTGGTGGAACGTCTGACCAAGACACTCGATGGCTGGCAATTGGGAAGGTTGCGCGAGGCATTGTTCAATAAGCCGAATGCTCCGGTCAGCTATCCTTTCCTGTGGGACATAGCCCAACATGATTACGTACAGTGGAACGGTCTGGCAGACAATGCCGGGTTGGGACCGATCGGTCGCAATACCGGCGAGGTGATCGGTGTATTTGGCACATTGGACTGGAAGGAAGAGAAACGAACGACATTATCGACCATCATCGGTAGTACCAATGTCAACTTTTCCTCGTCGGTGAATGTGCACAACTTGCGTCAGATTGAATCGCACCTGAGCAAATTGCAGTCTCCCGAATGGCCCGAAGACATACTCGGTGCCATTGATCAACCGCGTGCCGAGCGTGGCAAATTGCTGTTCAACCAGTATTGTGTTGGCTGTCACACCCGGATAGAGCGCGCGGATCCCGATCGTCGCGTAGTGGCTCACATGTCGAGAGTGGGGGATGTAGGCACCGATCCGGTCATGGCAGCTAATAGCATCAGTGCGGTTGGCTATTCCGGCATTTTGCGCAATCAGTATGTCAGCGTGGGGGTCGGCGATATTCTGCTCGATCAAAAAGCGCCAGTTGCAGCCTTGCTGACCAAGGCAACTCTGAATGTGGTGGCCACACCCGATGCGGATAAATGGTTTTTCCAGCGCTGGACAGACTGGATCGTGGACATCGGAACAGCATTCTTTCATAACGAAATCAAGCCTTCGATGAAACAGGGTAAGTACGATCCGGATACAACTGCCACGCCACTGGCGTCGTTGAATTCCTACAAGGCAAGACCCCTAAATGGCATCTGGGCGACCGCTCCTTACTTGCATAACGGTTCGGTACCAACGCTTTATGATTTGCTGTTGCCCAAGAAACGCGAAGGTGATCCTGACGATGGCGAATATCGTCCCGATCATTTCAAGGTTGGATCGCGTGAGTTCGATCCACTCAAAGTCGGTTTGAAAGGAAATGACCAGGGATTTACCTTCGATGCCAGTAAAATCGGCAACAGTAATGCCGGGCACGAATATGCATCGGGTAAAACGGCACAAGCCAACGGCAAGGTTCTGAAGCCTTTAGACAAGGAGCAGCGACTCGACTTGCTTGAATACCTGAAAACCCTGTAACAGACGACAATTGTCCTGACCAATAATGAGAAGGGAGTAATGTAATGAACGCAACGACAAGTTACTTGGAGCAATATGACGCTGCGGCGGAAGCCGACAAATTTTCGCTGGTGCGCCGCTGGATTGATACGGAGCCCCTGCCATTCTTCAAGGAATTGCGCGACAAGCGCCCCATTTTGGTGACCCCAAAGTGCACGTTGGTGACCCGATTCGACGATGTCCGGGAAATTTTGCTGATGTACAAGGTGTTTACCGTCAAACCCTATGTGCCAAAAATGGATAACTATCTGATGGCGCATGACGATGATGCCTTGCATACTCGGGAAAAATCCTTGATGCAATTCATGCTGAACCGCGATGATTTGCCAAGGGTGCGAACCATGGTAGCCGACATTTCGCGCGGAATACTCGGGCGCAAGAACGGTCAGATCGAGGTGGTCAATGATTTTTGCCGCATGGTTCCTGCTACGCTGGTACAGGATTATTTCGGATTGACTGGCGCCAAGCTGGCGGACTTGATCGAATGGTCCTATTGGAATCAGTATGATACGTTCCACAATCAACCTTTCGATGTTTTGCCAGCGGAGCTGTCGCAGCAGATCATCGACCGTCACAACGAAACCTCAAAAAAATTGTCGAGCTATATCACGATGCTGATTGCCAAACGGCTTTTGGCCGTCAAGGCTGAGAAACTGACTTTTTCGACCATCATCAAGTTGCGTGACGATATCGTGACTCGCATGCTACGAACCAGTTTTGCCAAGGAACAGGATTTCGATATCAAGCGTTTGGGGGTCAATGCGGGTGGATTGCTGATTGGCGCCATTGAGACGACATCACAGGCTGTCGCACAAGTCCTGCAATATTTGTTTCAGCACCAGGAATGGCTGGCAGCTGCTAAAACGGCAGCACAGAAAGAAGATACGACGGAATTCGATGGCATTGTGTGGGAGGCACTGCGGTTTGTGCCCATTACACCTTATTTGTTTCGGACCACAGTAAGTGATTACACGGCGGGCAAGGGCACGGATCATGAAACGGTGTTGCGGGCTGGCACGTTTGTGTTGCCGGTGACATTGTCAGCGATGTTCGACGATCGGGCGTTTGAATCGCCGGATGCATTCATTCCACAGCGTAACTGGTATAACTACTTCCACTTTGGTTTTGGCGGACATGAGTGCCTGGGACGTTACGTTGGTATGGTAATGATTCCGGAGATGGTGCGTCAGGTATTACTGAAGAAGGATGTGGAACCGCAAGGAATGATGGATTACAAATCCGGACCGTTTCCAGAGTCGTATACGCTTTCTTGGGCTGCTTGATACATTTTAGATAAAAAAACAGTGTTCTAAAGCGGTGCTTTAGAACACTGGTTGCGGTAAGAAACTGCGAAAATCCTAGTAACTGGATTTTTCAGTGGTGGAACGGGCTTTGCCACCACCTTCCTGATCACCAGACGGTATTTGATGGAAAGGCTGAATGGTTTTTCCATAAGCGTCAGGATTGGGTGTTTCTGGTGCAGTCGGTTTACCACCGCAGGCCACTAAAACGGTTACGACGGATGCTGCCAATAAATGTGTAATTCTCATATGAAACCTTTTGTTTGTTAGTTGGTAATGAATCATTGTTGTCACAACGATTCACAGGTTACCGTAATGGTTGTTTGAAACATTGATCTTGATCAAATGAAACCGATCTCTTGGACTGGTAAGCACGACGTGGATTGCCGTGCGTTGACTCCTTGGAAATAGGGAGCGATGGCACAGGTTAGATTGAGGTTTCATGGCGTACTGAATGATTTCATCACCCCAGCGCTGCGGGGAGCGGACATTGTGCACGTATTCGAGCGCAAGGCGTCAGTGAAGGACATGATTGAGTCATTCCACGTTCCTCATACCGAAGTTGAATGGATGTTTGCGCAGGGTGTCGCAATCGATTTCGAGCATATCGTTGTCGATCAGGAGATAATCGACGTATACCCTGCTACAAATGGCATAAATTTTCCTGTTTCAGTTCAGCTCCGTCCTGCATTGGCTTTGCCGCTGACTTTCATCGTCGATAGCAATTTGGGGCGACTGGCGCGATATCTGCGCTTATTGGGTTTTGACTGTCTGTATAGTAATCACTTCGACGATAGTGAAGTGGCTGAAATTGCTCGCAATCAGCGACGTATCGTGCTGACCCGGGACCGTGCATTGTTGCAGCGCAAAATAATCACTCACGGATACTATCTGCGTTCCGATGCACCCAAACTTCAGACTATCGAAGTTTTGAGAAGGTATGATTTGTTTCCATCCATCAAGCCTTTTGTGCGTTGCACACATTGCAATGGGATTCTGCGCGAGGTTGCCAAACAATCGATTGAGCACCGGCTTGAACCATTGACGAAGGCATATTTTGATACATTTTTGATGTGTGAAACGTGTCACCGGATTTACTGGGAAGGAAGTCACTGCACACGTATGGAACATCTGGTTGAAACATTCAGGGCAAACAAATTAGAAAATGGAAAATAAACCCGACCGGGGATGACGTAGTTCCCCGGTATGAGACGCAGGGCAGGTAAATTATTGACAGCGGTAAGCATGTCCTGCAAAGAAGATTTCCTTGTCAGTTCCGGGCACTTCATATTTTCCTGAGTTGTTGGAATAGGTGATGTGTACACTGTCGCCACCCAGTTTTTGTGTCTCGGCTCGCAAATTGTTGCGAGCCTTGACCAGTCTATCGACATACGGCAAGTCGTCTTCCCCAGCTTGCCCATCTCTGGAAGAACCTTTGACCTTGCCAAGCAATTCACATCCTTCCGGACCTTCTGTACCCACGATGATCGTGACTTTTGGGGTGCTGTCACTTTCTGCCATGACAGTTGGTCCGATCAAGGCACATACTACCAGTGCCGTTACCCGGATCAGCGGATAGAAATAGGTCAATTTGCTCATGATCGCTCCTGTAAATGCTTTTTTCAGAAATTGACTAGCATAGTTAAGGCCGGCATAAAGCGTCAATAGCTTTTATACACCGTGCCCTTTTTGCTGTATTCATTCTAGTAATCACAAAGTGCGGTGGGTTATTCCAAATTAAACTTTTTTACGGGTTTATTTTTTAAAGATGATTTGATCAGCTTTCGGGTATATTGGGCACCATTAACGAACCGGAGAAATGACATTGGATATCGTAATTTATGTTCTGTTGACGGGTTTTGTCATGGCGCTGATTTATGGTGTCATGCTGTATAACCGGCTGGTGGATATCAAACATGCCGTGTCGCAGGCATGGTCGAACATTGATGTGCTCCTGAAACAGCGCCATGACGAATTGCCTAAGCTGGTTGAAACCTGCAAGCAATTCATGGGATACGAACAGGAGACACTGAAGCAGGTCATCTCAGCGCGTTCTCTTGTAGCCAGTGCGCGAGAAACCGGCAACATCAATGCGCTGGGAGCAGCCGAGAATCAGTTACGTATGGGGCTGGGAAGTTTATTTGCGGTAGCTGAGGATTATCCTGAACTGAAAGCCAGTGAGAAATTTCAGCATCTGCAGGCGCGTATCAGCGGTTTGGAGAACAGTATCGCCGATCGACGCGAATACTATAACGAAGCGGTCAGAATCAATAATGTGCGCATAGAGCAGTTTCCGGATGTGGTGATCGCTCGCTGGTTCGGATTTACGGCGCGAGACCTGCTTGTATTAAGCGATGCAGAAAAGCAGGATGTGGATATTGGCAAACTGTTTGGCCGGTAGCGTATGAAAGTCAATGTCCTGGGGATGGAGCTCTCTGCGGACGACTATCAGTCTTTGCTATGGGGTGCAATCATTGCCGCTCTGGTAAGTTTTTACATTTTTGTACGGCACTGGAAGCGCTTGCGTCTTGTTGAAGATACACCGACCTCAAAGCTACGCTCGGCTCATCAAGGCTATATTGAATTGGAAGGCAAGGGGCAGCACTTGGATGAGATCATTTTTGCGCCGCTATCCAATCATCCCTGTCTGTGGCATCGCAGCCTTATCGAACGGTATGAAACCTATACCGAAAATGGTCGCAGCAAGTCTCGCTGGAATGTGATTTACAGTCGAACCAGTTCGCATCGTTTTAGGCTGATCGATGGTGAAAGCAGCTGTTATGTCGATCCCGAGGGAGCCGAGGTGAATGGTCACGAAAAACTGGTGTGGTACGGCGATACCGAGTGGCCGACGCAAACGCAACTGTTGGAGAGCCAGTCGGTAGTCAAGGCGCTGACGAATCATTATCGCTACAGCGAATGGCTCATCTTGCCAGGGCAGTTGTTATATATTCTGGGGCAATTCACGACCTGCTCCGCTGCGGCTGGGCAGCCAGTTCGCAAACTGACGATAGATCTGCTGAATGAATGGAAAAACGATCGACAGAACTTGCTGCAACGTTTCGATAGCAACAAGGATGGTCAGATCGATCTACAGGAATGGGAAGCGGTGCGGCAATCGGCACTCGCTGAAGCACAGCAGGTTCACGATCGGTTGGTTCAGGAACCGGATATTCATCTCGTTGAGAAACCTGCGCAGAGCGGGCAACCATTTATCATCTCGGTTCATCCGCAGGCTGTTCTGATCGATAAATACCGACGTACGGCTTATGGCGCACTCCTGGTTTGCTTGCTACTGATCGCCATTGTTTTTGGATTACTGAAAGCGTCGGGCTAGAGAGTTTCAGCGCCAGAATTTTTTGGCACCGGATAACTGCTGCCAACCTTGGCTTGATTGTTTATGGTGCCGGGTCAATTCCGCTTCGAGTATGCCACTCATCCGCCCCAATTCGAAACCGAGCGTGGCGGATTGTTTGGGTACGGTGCGCAGCAATTGCATGCCGATATGGTGATCGTTTTCTTTCCCCAAATCATCCTGTAGTGCGGACAATGCCGCTATGAAGTCATGGGCAGACTTGCCATGGAGTGGTGCGAATGCTTCTGCCAGATAACGCATTTTCTTGGCGGCGATACGGGCCATGTGACGTTCCTCGGCATTCAGACTGGAGAAGTGCCGGCAGCGCTTGTGCAAATTTTGCCAACGTTGTTCGAGCAAGGCTTGTGACCATGCCTTTGCATCTGGTGAAGACTCATGGGAATCCAGATTTGCCATGAGGCCGCGGCCGATATCGAGGATTATTTCAGTCATTGCAGATTGATTCAGCATGGTTTGAGCTTGGTGGCGGACTGCAGTGGCAGTATGGCGGATGTGCTGAAGTGCCGACTCATCTATATTGCCAATACCAGGCAGGGTTTGATACAGGAACACATCCCAGTCACGTGCCGGATTCAGTGAGCGCATGCATTTCCGCAATGAAAGATACCAGGGGGGTGTAGGTTGCTTCAGGGATTTGGCCAGAATGACTGCGGTTTGCAATCGCCGTAATGCGATGCGCAGTTGATGCAAATATTCGGTATCGTCTGCATTGTCCTGAAAGCCCGGCATGTTGGCCGTCATTTGTATCAATGCAGAGCGAATCAAGGTCTGGCAGACTTCAGCGGGAGACTGGCCCTTGCGGATCATGGGGTAACTCGCCTTGACCGGTGTGGGGCAGATGGCTCCGCACAGGATGTAGCCGCGTTCCGCTTTGCTGCGGGGTTCGACATGCAATGGGACAAGCTGTAACAGATGCGAGGCGATATCGAACAGAAAATCGGCGCGACCCGATTGCAATTCGATTTCCACTTCGCAGATGTCCTGGCATTGCTCCCCTGCACGGATGGTTCCGCGATCGAACGCCAGTTCGGCTGCGTGACCATCTCGCTCGATGTGCCAAGTTTTACGTTCGAATTCCGTGATAAAAACGGGCCGTATCTGTTTCAATTTGATTCCGGCAAGTAGTTTTTCTGCTGCGCCAGGTAAGGCAGAAAATTCGGGGTGACTGCCGCTCTGCACCTCGTTTTCCCATTCTGGGCGACTGGTCAGAGCACCGACCGATTGGGTTTCGGCTTTGAGTGTCTGTATCCATTTGTCTCCGACTTTGCGCAGACGCAGGGCGATGTGTCGCTGCATCAGATCAAACTTTGGGGTGTCGAAGTAAATGCTGTGCAATGTTCGCAAAGTCGGTTTGATATTGTGCAACCAAGGGTGGTGCCCTATCTTTTTACTTTGCCCGGATTGCAGGGCTAATTTCAGCTCAATTTCCATGGTGCACTTCTCAGGATTACAGATTATTCGGGACTTTTTATAAAACTTAAGTTTTTAATTTCAGTGTGATTTTATGTTTTCATATTAATGGTCGAAAATTTTTTAATTCTTTTCCACAAATGAGTTGAGAATAATCGCTATAAACTCATCGCACCGGATGAACAAATTACTATGTTTGCAACACTCTAGGTTCGTGGCTGTACAAAAATCTCTTGTGCTGCATAATCCTTACGTTCGAGAGATTAATTGTGCTTATCGAGGGCAAAATATAGACACTAAAGGTGTAGGAAATGAATCAAACTTTGTTTTTGCGATCGCCTGAAAATGATTAGATTATCCATCTCCAGGCGACGGACTTAGGTAGGTTAGATTATTATAATATCTGAATTGGTAGCTGCTAGATTCACACCAATCGAAGCAATTTGTATCGCAGCGCCCGCGCCATTACCATCGGCATCATATAATAATGCACCGTTAGCATTGTTATAAATGATAAAGTCATTGGCATCCAGTGCTTGTGTGCCAACTCTG
>JAMWZR010000038.1 GCA_024282035.1 Nitrosomonas sp. | reverse complement strand
ATCACCGGCAATCCACCCCAACAATCCTGCGCCAATGGCAATGGTAATTGGATAACGATCCATGATTTTCATCACCAGCTGACTTCCCCACACGATGATGGGCACGCTGATGATCAAACCAAAAATCACCAAGCTCAGATCGTCCTTAGCTGCGCCGGCAATTGCAATGACGTTGTCAAGACTCATCACAGCATCCGCCACAATAATCGTTTTGATAGCACCTATTAAAGTCGTACTGGCATCTATTTCATGCTCTCCTTCCGATTCAGGTTGAAGCAACTTGATTCCAATCCATATCAGTAAAATCGCGCCACCAATCTTCAGGTACGGGATTGCCAATAGACTCAGTGCAAAAAAGATCAGGACTATACGTAAAGCAATTGCACCAAACACTCCCCAGAAAATCCCCAGCTTACGCTGGTGCTCTGGCAAACGCCGACAGGCCAGTGCAATCACAACCGCATTATCTCCACCTAACACGATATCGATCAGGATAATTTGAACTACGGCCAACCAGAATTGTGGATCATCAAAACTCATTTAATTTCTTCCTAATAGAATTTCAATCAAATTGGAAATATCATCATTTCAACAATACTGCTTAATCTGTACTTTGAATACCAATGAACTTCAGAAGCTCGTCCTTTTGCTGCAAAGTATCGTTGTAGCCCAGTTCGATTAAGGCTCGGCAAAAAGGCGCTTCAAATAACACATAACTCAACAAGGTTGAACCGTTCGGCCCGGTTGCACCGATTGCGCGAAACAGACACCGCATGATCCATGGCAATGTTTGCGCATATTGTTGCGCAATCTCATTAATGCCTTGGCTCGGCGCGATCATCATTGCCTCAACCGGGCGCAGCGAAATATTTTTTGCTTTGAATGTTTCAGCAGGAATCAGTTTGAGGGTTTCGTTGATGCGCAAAAGACGCTCCAGATCAACATCCAGGCCATCTACGAAAATACTATTGAGCGCATGCCCCGCAATCTGTGCAAATGGAGGGTAGCTGGTGGCGCAGACACGCTTCGGCTCATCAGTCACCGCTTTACGCACACCAATAATCAGCACCTTCTCCGCACCTAAATGGAGTGCCGGACTAATCGGCGCCAATTGGCGCATGGAGCCATCCCCAAAATACTCACGGTTCAATTTTACGGAAGGGAAAATAAACGGTATCGAAGAAGATGCCATCAAATGTTCAAAACCAATTTCGGCCGAAATACCTAATCTTTGCGCTCTTTTCCAGGGTAACACTTCCCTTGCGGCCTGATAAAAAGTAACTGATTGCCCAGAAGTGTATCCCCATGCGGTGAGCCCTAGAGCATGTAAAGCGCCGGTACGGATAGCATGTTGAATAGAACGAAATGGAAAACGATTTCTCAATAACGCTTCCAATGGCGAGTTATCCAGTAAAGAAATGGCATTGTGTTGACCATATTCACTCGACACCAAAGAAAGCACACAGCGTAAAGTATTGTGCATCACGCCCATGAAATCCGCGCGATAGATCTGATTTACATGAAAATTTGACCAAACGGCTTCGAGCTGTCCGACTCCCTCAGCAAAGTTATTGGCTGAAACAGCAATGCTGGTTGCATTAATTGCTCCCGCAGAAGTTCCACAAATGACGGGAAAAGGATTGTGTGTCTTGTCGGGCAATAATTCTGCAATCGCTCGCAACACTCCGACCTGATATGCGGCACGAGCGCCGCCACCGGTTAGAACCAGTCCAACCTTGGGTGTAACATTATCTGTCTTTTTTTCATGCACGAGCCACAAACTCTGATTTTACTTTCTCTAGCGCATCCCGTAGAGTTTCTTCAGGTAAACTATTGAGAGCATTAGACAATATCTTCGCTGCCTGACACGCGGCATCCGGCAATAAAGTGCTATCCAGATTTACCACAAAAAAAGCCGCCGCTCCTGTAGTATCCAGCAAACTTTGACGCTCATTCATTAATATTTCAATCTCTTCCCGTAACATAGAAACTTCTTGTTCTTTCAGTGTAGTATTTGGCATATGACTCATCCTTATCGCGTTGATACAGTTGTAGCTTGCCACGCAATATATCAGAACTATAATGCATTGAAGACTTGAATTCAGTGATGTTTCTCACTCTTTTCCAGAGCTATTAAAAATATAAATTAACTCACAATTTCACTATCCAAACATGAGCAATCATCCACATACCGAACTATATCCCGAAATTGAACCTTATCGGCAAGGATTATTAACTTTAGATTCACTACATACGATGTACTGGGAGGAATCAGGCAATCCTTCCGGCATACCTGTCGTATTTCTTCATGGAGGACCAGGAGCCGGGTCAACCGCCGCACATCGGCGATTCTTCGATCCAACATCTTATCGCATAGTCATTTACGATCAAAGGGGCGCGGGACGCTCGACACCACTCGGCGAAATCCGTGACAATACAACCCCCCATCTCATTCACGACCTGGAATCGCTCAGACAACACCTCGGCATTGATCAATGGCTGGTATTTGGCGGTTCCTGGGGCAGTACCTTAGCGCTTGCTTATGGTGAAGCCCATCCTGAGCGCTGCTTGGGTTTTATTCTGCGCGGCATTTTTTTGTGTCGCAAAACAGAGATTGATTGGTTTCTGTATGGATTGCGCAATTTATTCCCGGAAGCGTGGCGAGAACTCGTAGCGCCGCTCACGGCGATGGAATGCAATGACATTCTGTCCGCGTATTACCAACGATTGATCAATCCTGATCCGGCTATCCACATGCCTGCCGCACGTACTTGGAGTACTTATGAAGGATCTTGTTCGACCCTATTGCCGAATCCGTCAACGGTCAACTATTTTGCCAGCGATACCGTTGCACTGGGACTTGCCCGCATGGAAACACACTATTTCAGTCATGATATTTTCTTGCCGGAAAATTCATTACTGGATAATGTGCACAAACTGCACAACATCCCCGCCACTATTGTGCAAGGCCGCTACGATGCCGTGTGTCCCATCGTCAGTGCGGATGATCTCCATCAGGCCTGGCCGCAGGCCGAATACATCGTAATTGATGATGCGGGACATTCTGTATGGGAACCGGGCATACAATCAGCTTTGATCAAGACTACGAATCGGTATAAAACCATGCTGACAAAACCTTAAGACCTATCACACAACTCCGCTGCTTGCAGCGGAGCATTCACTGCCAGCTCAATTAAAGATGCAAACCACATTCGGTTTTAGGTTTTCCCATCCAGCGGCCACTTCGGCCCTCGCCTTTCACTGTGCAATGCGTACAGCCGATGGAAGAATAACCGTCCGAGACTAATGGATGGAACGGCAGCTTATGTTTGAGAATATAAGCATCACGCTCCTCCCTTGATACATCAATCATCGGATTGAATTTAATAATTCCGCGACGCTCTTCAAAAATATCCAGACCGGCACGGTGGTCCGTTTGCCAGCTCATGAGGCTGGAGACCCAAATATCATAATTGGGTTTGATGGCTTCCAGTGGACTAATCTTATTGATTGAACAGCAAAAATCCGGGTCCGTCTCATAAAGTTTTTCTTTTTCACTGTATTGGTGCTGATAATCATCGGCTTTCACATCTTTCACTTTTAAATGATAGAGTCCGATCAGATAATCCCTGTAAAGAAGGGTTGCCGGAAAATGAAATCCGGTATCGATGAAGAAAATGATTTGTTCCGGACGAATGCGGGAAATGATATGCAAAAAATACGCAGACGTTGCCGCAAAGGATGACGTCACCATGATTTTCTCAGGCTGAAAATCCGTATACAGCCTGCGCAAACGCGCTTCAAAATCAAGAGAACGATAACGATCATTCAATTCAACAATGGTTTGTGCACTTAAACCTGCACTATTACTGGTACTTGGAATTATGGATGCTACTTCAGACATAGGCGTGACTCATTCTTTTAAGAAGTACGCATTATACGCAAATGGATTCAAATTTTTTTACTGTGAGGTAATACCAACTAGACAATAATTCATTAAGCGACAATAGGGACATAGAAAAATCACTTTCATAAGACTCAACCTCGTTCCCGTTATCTCTCAACCTTAACAATACTGTCATGAGCGTGACATTATCGACTGTTAGTATTTCCACCAACATAAGTCAAGCATCAGATTGATAAGACTTATGTTGATTACAACCGATGCATTTACGGTCACTTTAACCAGGTCGTACTTGTTTCAAGGTATTTATAAATAAATTGGAGATTACAAAATGAAAAAAGCCTCATTAGTTCTTCTTGTATTGACTGCATTATTCGTTACTAGTTTCAATGCAATGGCAGCATGCGCACCGCAAGTTACCACTAAATTAGCCGCAGCACCTTACGACACCTTGAATGCCATACTTACTCCAGCAAAAGTGACCATTTTCAGAAACAAATTGAATAACGTTACCAATCAGGCTACTTATGCAATATTGCTGGCTGAAGCCAATGCAACAGCAACCTTGATCGCCAATGGTCGTGTCATTGTCACACTGCCCGATGGAACTGTGGTAGTGGATACTTCCAAAGGTGCCAACAACACTTATACTAACTTCATTGACAAAGCCATCAATGAAAATCACAACACACGTGTTGCCATATTAGACGCTCAAATCTATGACTGTGGCGTTGGTCTGGAAACCAAAACCAGCTCGTCAACAGGTGTCAAAGAAGTTTACTTGGCAAAACGACTGGGTGCATATTTGGATAGCGCCGGAACTGTCAGACTTTCACATAAATAAAGAATTATTGAAGTTTCTATTACTCAGCTAAACAATAGTGGGCTGCCTGACAGCGGTCCACTATTGTTTGATAACCTTCTACCCACCGCAGTATAAAATATGGCTTATTATCGACATTACATTTGTCTCGTCCATAAATTGCCAAAGTGACCACCTAACTCCATCATCCAGGCAATACCTAGATGCACGGTCAAACCACCCACGATGGATTGAGTTCTGCTAGCAATCACACCCAGCACCAATCCTCCAAATAAAGAAGAGACGCATTCAAACAAGGGCTTGCCAAAATGAATGCTGCAATAAAATGTTGCCATCGGCAGAATAGCTGCTGCCCCAACATAACGAGCAAATGCAAATACTAGAAATCCTCGAAAGAATAACTCTATGGTAATGAAATCAACGCCATAACTGATTTCATACAGCAACTGATACCACAACGGATTATTCGTATGCGACTCAATAAATGCGATTTGCTTTAATCGGGGGTAAGCATTCAGAAAATCCGCCTGCGTACTGGCAAACAGGATCAGCGGCATCATCAAAACCAGCATCCAGCCATAGGTTCGCCATTCAACACCCTGAAATGTAAATCCCCAGAAACTGGGTTGTGCAGGCAGCAACTTATAGATGACTATCAGCGGAATAAGCACGACTAAACATTTAAACGGCAACGTCGTGACACTGATCAGATAGGCTCCCCATATGCCATTGATTTCATTTTCCAGCGGATTGGCGACACTCACTTTGAATGCAAACAATACAGGCGCAATCAGCAGCAATACCCAAAACATCGGCGGAGTTGTTATCTGTTGCCTTCTGAATACTATGACAAATATATACGGAACGATAAATGCGCTGCAGTAAACCAGAAAAAGTGCCACCCACTGATCGAAGCGGGAATCTAATGCTTTAATCAATCCTTGTTCGATACCCAACCTATAGTTGAGTGCTATCAGAATGCTCATCCATGCCGTGCAAAGAAATAATAGCGCTTTGTCGATCACCAAAGCATATCCGCGCAAATAAGTAAGAATAATGCTCATTTAAATAAAGATCAGGACAGTCAGTCATCAAAATTGGTTATTCACTAATTTTATAAGATCCAATCCTATCATTCTCCATGAATCAACAATCTCGATTTAGCGGATTTATTCCCATTGTTTCTGACATCAATTCCAATTCAATTGTGATATGAACAGCTATCTGGAGCGATTTCTCACACTTTACTCAACTGACAGGTGGACAGGTGATTGATAGCGCTCACACGTAACTCTCTAGGAGATTAAATAGACCTCTGCATAATGAATAAGCTGACTCAACTTGAGTGAAAATTCTTACAAATCGCGCCAATAATCGATGCCAGCAGATTCTTGGGTGCGCATGGCGTGCAAAATAACCATGGAGCTTTTTGTTTAGCTAATCACCCACCGCATTTTGCCTAGCAGCATATAGATAACCGCCAATAGCCCCCATAATCACGCCTACCGGTGCCGCAATCAACAACCCGATGAATGGCCCCTGGCTGGTATCCTTTGTAATAGCGATTGGTCCCAGGAAACCAACGATAAAGCTGAGACTTCCCAGCATGAGCGCGCCACTGATTACCGCGGAGCCGACACCTATTTTTTCCCCGGAAACCAATCGCCATGTAGACCAACCGATCCATATTGCACAAACCGCTGAGAAAGTGGCACAAATCCAAGTGGGATATTGCGTTGTGATAGATAAAATCGTTGTCATTGCAAACAGCACGATCACGAACATTAGAAAAGTGACCATTGGCTTCAGTATCCGAATCATTGTAGAGTATTTTCCTTCAGTGGTTATTTAACATCGCTGCGACATAATCTATGTCAACATTGTAATATATCTCTAACTGCAAAACTGAGACTCCATCGCGTTATTCATCAATACATAGGTTACTTTTAAAATGAATGCCTTCGACAGACAACGCCGCAAACTTCTGCACTATGGCCTAATGGGGTTTGGGATTTGCGTGGGTAGTAGCTTGTTGCCCACACCTATGAGAGCAGCCATTTTGTCACTGGAATCACTGGGAGAATTGCTACCAGCCGACCAAAATGGTGTGCGCTTACCCGCAAGATTCACTTCGCGAGTCATCGCCCACTCAGGTCAAACATTGTTTGGCTATCAATGGCATGCGGCTCCCGATGGTGGCGCTGCTTTTCCCACGGCGGATGGTGGCTGGATTTATGTATCCAATAGTGAGCTTGATAAGAATGCCGGCGGTGTAGGCGCCTTGCGCTTTGATCGTCGCGGCGAGCTGATCGATGCTTATTCCATCCTAAAAAATACCAGTCGCAATTGTGCGGGTGGACCTACGCCCTGGTACACCTGGTTATCATGCGAGGAAATTGAAAAAGGCCAAGTGTGGGAATGCGATCCTTATGGTCAGAAAACTGCGCAAGTCAGAAATGCCTTAGGGCTGTTCAGACATGAAGCGGTCGCCGTAGATGCAAGCCATCGCCAACTGTATCTGACTGAAGATGAAGAGGATGGCTGTTTGTATCGCTATACAGCACGATCACTGGATAGCGCGGGCAATCCCGATCTGGATAATGGTTTCTTGGAAGTAGCGGAAATCATCGAAGGACACACGGGCCCAATTCGCTGGCACATCCTGCCCGATCCGCTGGCAACCACCTTACCGACGCGTAAACAAATTGCCCGTAGCGCCCATTTCGATGGCGGAGAAGGTATCTGGTATCAACATGGCATAGTCTATTTTTCAACCAAGGGCGATAACCGCGTATGGGCCTATGATGTACGCAAAAACTATCTCAGCATCCTATATAACGCAGCCTTGAATCTATTTCCGGTGCTTAGCGGCGTTGACAATCTCACCGCCAGTGCTGAGGGGGAATTACTGGTGGCCGAAGATGGCGATGATATGCAGATAGTTGTGCTGACAGCGGATAAAGTATTTCCCTTGTTACAAGTGGTCGGTCATGATCGTTCCGAGATCACCGGACCTGCTTTCAGCCCTGATGGTTCGCGCCTGTATTTCAGTTCACAGCGAGGCAAAACCGGAAAACTCGAAGACGGCATGACTTTTGAAATTACAGGACCATTTTGATCTCGATGATTGCATTGCTCTTCTCGGGTTGTTTCAAACACTTGATAAATCGGCACAGAATACCCATGTAAGTTGAAAATAAATTTATGCTGACATGGCATTTCACCATTGATTGATAGTAACCATCGCATTCATGACGTAATCAACAGGGAGAACTGACTTGGAATTCAAGGATTACTACAAAACATTGGGCGTTCCTAGAGACGCCACCGCGGAGGACATTAAAAAAGCATTCCGCCGCCTGGCACGCAAATATCACCCGGATGTTTCCAAGGAAACCGATGCGGAACAAAGAATGAAAGAAATCAATGAAGCCAATGCAGTGCTTTCCGATCCGGAAAAGCGTGCCGCTTATGATCAACTGGGGCAGGGACGAGGATTTCAGGCAGGCAGCGATTTTCAGCCACCACCGGGTTGGGATGCGGGCTTTGAATTCAGCGGACAAGGATTTAATGGCGCTCAGGCAGCTGATTTCAGTGATTTCTTCTCTGAATTATTCGGCAGACAAACGGGCTCAGGTACTCGGCATGCACATCATCGTATGCGAGGTGAAGACCATCACGCAAAAATCATGCTCGACCTTGAGGATACCTACCAAGGTACCAGTCGCAGCTTGACACTGCGCATGCCCAAACTGGATAGCCAAGGCCGCACCCTACTGACCGAACACACTTTGAATGTCCGCATTCCCAAAGGCGTTCATGCCGGTCAAGTCATTCGGCTTGCCGGGCAGGGAGGCCCCGGAATGGCAGGAGAGGCTGCCGGAGATTTATTTCTTGAAGTACAATTTAATCCGCATACACGCTATCGCATAGAGAAAAAAGATATTCACGCTGCATTGCCCATCGCGCCCTGGGAAGCTGCACTGGGTGCAACGGTTAAAATACCGGTTCCCGATGGTTGGGTGGAAGTAAGGATCCCGGAGAATTCACAGTCTGGCCGCAAGCTACGCCTAAAAGGGCGCGGCATCCCTGCAACACCCCCAGGCGACCTCTATCTGATACTGGAAGTCGTGCTACCGCCCGCCACGACCCAGAAAGCACGTGAGTTTTATCAAACAATGGCGCAGGAACTGGCCTTCAACCCGCGCCAACATTTGGGAGTTTAAGACATGACGCATGAAATCGATGCCATTTTGATTGATGATGCAATGCTGAGTCTGGATGAACTGGCCAGAAGCTGTCAGGTGACACGCGAATGGGTCATTGAACGTGTCCAGTGCGGGCTGTTACTCAATGAAGAATCCATCCATGCCGACCCTGCTACCTGGATATTTGATAGCCATTGTTTTATACGCGTTAAAAGAATCATTGCCGTTGAAAAGGATTTCGAATGCAATCCCGAGCTCGCGGGGCTGGTCACCGATCTAATCGAAGAAATCGAGTTTCTGCGTACTCGTTTACTCGCTGCCCAACTCAACAAAGATTAACCAAGTCATCGATCAGGTAAATAAATTTACAAGGAAAACGACTCATGTCCTTACATATCGTGTGTCCACACTGTCATGCTACCAACCGAGTGCCCGCGGATCGCCTGAGCGCATCGCCTAACTGCGGCGCCTGCCATCAAACTCTATTTACGGCGCACCCTGTCGAGCTGACTGAAAACCACTTTCACCGGCATATCGCACATAGTGATATTCCAGTACTGGTTGATTTCTGGGCGCCCTGGTGCGGTCCGTGCAGAATGATGGCGCCTGCATTTATTAAAGCAGCCGCGATCCTGGAGCCCCAAATGCGCCTGGCCAAAGTCAACACCGAAGAAGAACAAAACTTAGCGGCCCGCTACCACATCCGCAGCATCCCGACTTTAGCCATATTTAAAGGCGGCCAGGAAATAGCCAGGCAATCGGGTGCCATGAGCGAACAGGATCTGGTGCGATGGGCACAAACTATCCACAATAACCAATAAAAGATGTATACCAACGATAAAGGAGCACATACCTATGCCCAATAACGGATTGATACCCCGTTTATTATGGACTGCACTGACCGTCATTGTCCTCACACTATTTTTCAACGGTCTTTTGTACCAATATTTACCGAACATCCTACAGTCGGATTATTTCAATGATAAAAACAGGCAGGAAAAATCCGAGCCACGAGTAGTCCAGGCTCGCGGCAATCTGGCTGAGGATGAAAAAAGCACCATTGAATTATTTGAAAATTCACGCGACTCGGTGGTGTTCATCACCACTCGTCAGCGTGTGATGGATGCCTGGACACGCAATATCTTTTCGGTTCCGAGCGGCACCGGCTCGGGCTTTATCTGGGATGATCTCGGCCATATCATCACCAATCTGCATGTAATTAAAGGCGCTAGCGAAGCCACTGTGCGCCTGGTCGATGGCCGCGACTACAAAGCATCTCTGGTCGGCGCCAGTCCCGCACATGACATCGCGGTACTAAAAATCGGTATTGGATTTCAGCGTCCGGCTCCCGTACCGCTAGGCAGTAGCCATGACCTTAAAGTTGGGCAGAAAGTATTCGCCATAGGCAATCCTTTCGGCCTGGACTGGACACTCACTACAGGAATCGTCTCTGCACTCGACAGATCCCTTCCCGGCAGTGACGGACGCACCATTGATAATCTGATTCAAACCGATGCGGCCATTAATCCTGGCAATTCTGGCGGTCCATTATTGGATTCCGCCGGTCGATTGATTGGTATCAATACCGCCATTTACAGCCCCAGCGGGGCGAGTGCAGGCATTGGATTTTCCGTGCCGGTCGATACCGTCAATCGCGTCGTTCCCCAGATCATCAGCCGCGGCAAATATATTCGTCCAGCATTGGGCATTACAGTGGACGGAAAGCTCAACAATCGCTTGATTGAACGCCTGAAAGTCAGTGGCGTCGTCATCCTGACCATCGGCCCCGGATCCGCCGCAGACTCGGCTGGCCTCAAAGGGGCGACAATGACTCCGGAAGGCAATATCGTCGCCAATGACATTATCATTGCAGTTGAACAGAAACCCGTTGATTCAGTAGAGAAATTACTCACCCGCATTGACGGCTATAAAGTCGGGGATACTATTCAGCTCACCATACTGCGGAAAGGCGAAGAAATTGTGGTACCTGTTACGTTGCAGCCTGGCGAGTAAATTTAAGGAAACGCTGATGGCTTACGGTATTTCACACAGCCCGCATCAATGATTAATCGCTGCGGGCTGTCAAATAAAGCTTTTGATTATTAACAATTTTACCCTTTACTCAGATCAACATCGACCGGAGTGACCAGGCGTCCACGATTTCCCCAGGCATTACGGATGTATGAAACTACCAGCGCAACCTCTTCATCACGCAAGATCTGTTGAAATGGCGGCATACCATAGGGTTGCGGGTTTGCGGCCGTGGTAGCTGGATAACCGCCATTCAGTACACTGCGGATGGCATTTAACGGCGAATTCATCAGTACACTGCGATTACCCGCCAGTGCAGGATAGACACCCGGAGCACCCTCGCCATTCTCACCATGACAGGACTGGCAATATTTTTTATACAGTTGCCCTCCAGAATCCAGATGTTTCTGCAAACTACCCGACATCACCGCGAAATTGACGCCAGGTATCTTACGTTCCTCGCCTGTCAGTGATTTTAGATGGA
Source organism: Nitrosomonas sp. (assembly GCA_024282035.1). Lineage (GTDB taxonomy): Bacteria > Pseudomonadota > Gammaproteobacteria > Burkholderiales > Nitrosomonadaceae > Nitrosomonas. The sequence goes on along the minus strand of JAMWZR010000038.1, from coordinate 10,481 downwards.
TGGCCATGGCCTGCGCATCTTCTTGCGATAAATATTGCAGACTCTGCCGAATGACCGTTGCCATGGGGCCTGAAGCCACCGCACGGTGCGTGATGCCCTTGGTCAGCAGTTCAGAGATTTCCTCAAGCGTCCAATCACTGCTTCCCGCTTCCAGACGCGACGACAAGGAAGGCGCATACCAATTCACCCCCATGATGCGCCCTCCCTTCAGCGTATCTTCTTGGCTCGCTCCCAATGCATTGCGGGTCGTATGGCAAGCATTGCAATGACCCAATCCCTGCACAAGGTATGCACCACGATTCCAATCCGTGCTCTTGGATGAGTCCGTCACATAAACACCTTCCTTGAAATACAAAGCGCGCCAGATTGCCAGCAATGGCTGAAACTGATAAGGAAATGAAATTTCACTCGACGGATTGGATTGCGCAATAGCTGGCAGCGATTGCAGATATGCAAAAATCGCATTGGCGTCTTGGCGCGTCACTTTAGTGTATTCAGTGTACGGAAAAGCCGGATACAGCAATCGCCCATCGCGCGACTTGCCGTGATGCAGGGCTTGCCAGAAATCCTCTTCAGACCATAGTCCGATGCCCGTTTGTTTGTCGGGAGTAATATTGGGCGTCACGAAAACACCAAACGACGTATTCAGTCGACGTCCACCCGCAAATGGTTGCCCGCCTTTAGTCGTATGGCACCCCATGCAGTTGCCGATACGCGTCAGATATTCCCCTCGCAGCAGATGCGAGGATGGCTGCTCGGCACCTGACCGATCGAGCTCATTAGCGAGGGTATTCGCAGACACCATGATTGAAATCAATACCAGCCATGCAATGCATATCCCAAAGAGGTCGGTACATTTGCAATTTCTGGCCAATGACATGATCCGATTGATCATCGAACACCTCCATTTTCTTGAATATGATGATGGCAGCGCTGCGCCAATTCAAGGGAAAGCGCACTCAATGGGGAGGTTTCTCCCACAACAGGCTGATTAGCCAACCACTTTGCGATTGTATCCGCCTCATGATCAGTCAGCTGCCTAGCAATCTCAGACATACAATCAGAGGCCTGCCCCCGTATAATGCTGCCTTTGCGCCACCCGCCCAACTGTGCCGTGATATAGGCACGAGAAAGTCCAATCAGCCCCGGAATGGCAGGTTCTATTCCCATCAGATTATCCCCATGGCAGGCACTACATGCGGGAACATCTTTCTGCGCATTACCCGAGTAAATGAAACGTTCCGCCAGTTCAATTTCTTCAGGCTGCATGACAAAGCTTTCGGGTTCCGGATAGGGCAACCGGAGTGAAGCAAAATGATGTGCGATTGATTGCAGGTAGTCATCCGACATATTTTCCAGCAAAATATTCATCGGTTGGTAATAGCGCCGGCCATCTCTGAAATTGCGCAACTGATTAAACAGATAACCCTGCGGCTTACCCGCGATACGGGGGTAATATGCATCACGCCCGGCTTTATCCTCTGCACCATGGCAAATGGTACAGGCTTTCACACGCTCATCCATGGTATCAGGCACAGTCACCGAAGGGCTACCATACACATTCGCCACGCAAGCGACCCCGAAAAATATCAACACTATAAAACGCATCATTGAGGATTCCATACTTTGACTGTTCAAATGAGTGAACGAAGCGCAATGAAATGCCCCGTTCGTTATGTTGCTGAGCAATGATAGTTGGAAATACCGATCCTGTTCAATACATCAAGCTATTTCTTACTCGATTTGCGCTCCGACTTTGCGGCACTTTTCTGACTCCCACCCCCTGCTAGAATTCGCGCCACCAAATCTGAAGTTGAAATACCCGACGTATATTCAAGCTCTTGAATCATTTCAGTAGGTAATGTTTCGCACAGTTTATATTTATCCCGTCTTTCCTGCTCGGATGCGCACGCAAACGTATAAATATCATAACCATTTTGTTGCATGAATACTGGGGTAATACTGGCAGGAGTGTCAGTGACCACGGCATCCACATATTTGCAAGCAGAAACAATCGCTGCACGCTCGGCTTGCTTCATGACGGGGAACTTGCCCTTATTTTCCAGCACACGCTCATCGGAAACCACGCACACCGTTAAATGCGTGCCCAATGCACGCGCTGCCTGCAAAAAATTGACATGGCCTTCATGAAACAAATCCGCCACCATACGCGTATATATCCGTTTTTGCCGCTGATTCTTCGGCCATACCGGAATTTCCTTGCCTAAACGCGTGATGGCGCGCTCCAACCATTGGCGACTACGTAAAGCCAACACGTCATCCGGATCCTTCATAGCAATCTGATGCGCGTAGTACCAAGCTTTATTAAGATCCCCCAGCAACCAGCGTTGCACCAGCCGATGGTAGGCATAACAACGAACCAACAGTGTAAAATTTTCCAGATTGAGGGCAGAAATCACAGTATCCCAATGGGGATTGGGTGTTCGCCAGTCCCCATAAAATGCTGTGAGAATTTTCTCCGGTTGGCGAGGAAACCAGATTCCACCGAATTCAGTACTGCGCTGCACTAAATCAAAGGCAGGAAAAACCGACACCCGCTGATACTCTGTTGGATAATTGGGGAGTGAAAATCCACCGACGATGCGCTGATCCTCTCGATGCTTCAAACCACACACATCCAGCGTAATGCCTAATTCCGGATGAACAAAATCGCGATAATTGCTATATTCAATGCGCATAGGTGATCTGACCCATCCCATTTCCTCCAGCGCGGCACAGCATGCTTCCCAAGATTCCATCCACACAGCGATGTCCAAATCTTTATCAAAATCCAACAGGCATCCATTACGCACCAAACCTAGCAAAGTCCCTGCAAATGGAAATGCAGGAATACTCAACTTGGCTAATTCAGCACAGGTCATCTTTAATAAATTTTCCGCTTCTCCTGAAGCAAATACATTTTCGTCGTTCAATAGAGTCTTTTCTGATTTTCTATTCGGCGGAATTTTTCCCGTTTTGGCCAGCGCCATTAGGTGGTTTAAAGCACAGACGAAATGGGTGCGGGTTGCGGATAAATCCAGCAAAATGAAACTCGCCGTACCCAATGTTTGCGCCCAATGAGCCTTGTAAAAATCACTTTGCACATGGGCGTAAATTTTCTCAGCATAATCCAGCACATCGCTCGCACGATTGGTACGCATTGCCAATGAACACCAAAGCCTTGCCACATCCTGTGACATCGGATATTCATTCTTTAATGGATCCAATATCTCTGTTGCATCATTCAGCTTCCCGCTGGCAATTAACTGTTTTGCTTGCAATAACAAGTCTTCAAGCGGCTGAGTCATAGCCGATAACCAGTCATTTCATTTTTATTCACAATCACCAAAGCGGCTCCAATCAATTCTCGGACATGGCAGATAATAAAGATTGCATTTTAACCATTATTTAATATAATAGGAATCATTCTCATTATTACTTGATGAGACAGTACGTATATTCAATGCATGAATTGCTTTTAGGCAACATTTCTGGAGACAACATTATGGCAGTAATACGGGATAGGCGCCCTAACTTGGGCTCGGGAGCGGTTAAGTTTATCGATGGAATTCCTTTTGATGGTTTGGGGTCCGCTGGATTCGGTGAAGATGACTTACTGATCATTGGCGATGATTTGGATAATCTCGATCTGATTGGCGGTTCTGGCCATGATGAAATAGACGGTGGCGCCGGCAATGATGTCTTAAGAGGCGGTGCCGGCAATGGCAAGTTGAGCGGTGGGGACGGCAATGATGATCTGGACGGACAGGAAGGCACCGAAAAACTGTTTGGCGGCAATGGCGATGATATCTTAAGAGCTGGCGGCAGCAAACCGGCCAACATCCCAGCGCCTGAGCTAGCAGATTACGATAGACTGAATGGCGGCGCCGGCAGCGACACCTTTGGTTTTTATGGGCTAGGCAGCTTTGAGATCGCTGATTTCACACCGGGCGAGGATCGTCTGTTTTTTGATACAGCATCCATTGGCATCGATCATATTGAAGAGCTATTACCTTACATATCAAGAGTAATCGAACCTGCCGGCAATAACGGCTATATCGTTGAATTTGTTGGCGGTGCTGCAACCATTGAGTTTCTTAACTTCAACATTAATGCTCTTACTGCAGACATGATTGTGTTCAGTCTCTAAGCCAGCTTATCGACTTAATCATCTCAGCATTTTGCATCACGGGTAGGTCTTTCTCTTCTCAAAAATGCCCTACTGCTTAATTAAGCAGTAGGGCATTTTTATTAGCTACCCAACCTTTTCTCTTACCTCTACTCTATAGTGAAGCCAGAAAAGCCACCAAATCAGACTTTTCCCTCTCAGTCAGTCCAATTGCAAAGCGAGTGTCATAAAACTCAACGACGGCTGGCAAATCTTTCGCAGAACCATCGTGAAAATAAGGAGGTCTTGATGCAACCGCACGTAGAACCGGCCCTTTGAAACGTCCTATGTCTTTCCATTGGCCGGTAATCAAAGCACGCCCCGGGTCGGTAGTTTGAATGATCTCGCCGGTCGTTTTGTTCCTCAATGTGTACAAAGGCATATCAGGGGTACGACGCGATGCATCTGAGATACCGATATCCAGTGGCATTGGCGTTGAATGATTGCCAGAATTTGGCGTGTTGTGACAAGTGGTGCATGTACCAGGCAATACGCTTATACCAAGGTCATCATTGATTCCTTTGACTCCAGCAATTTGAATCGGCTTGTTATTAAACAAATCCTGGCCGCGCGCAATGGCGGCACGAGCACGTTCCTGATCAATTCGTGATCTAGCAGAATAACGATGCCACGTATTATAGAGCGACATGACATTGGGATTAAAAAGCTCCCGAGTATGATAATCTCCCACAAGAGTATCATTAATGCCAAAATAATAATTCTGATTAATCAGTGTTTTAGGTCCACCTTGAGCACCATCCTCGCTTAAACTACCGGCAACTTTGTCTCTTACCTGCGCAGTAAACAATCCCATCTCGAACGCGACAATTTCATCACGTTCTGCTTCGTTCAGTGCCGCTAATGCCTCTGCATGCCCCAATGTGGCGTGGTTTGCTTGTGTAGACAAATCCAACGGTATCGGCGAGAAACAGGTTGTCGTGCCATAGATACAATCACTGGAGCTTGGATCAAGCGTTGTCTCACGCCCTTCCCACATAACCGCACTAATAAATTTCAGATTGGTTGTCGGCATAGGACGACGAAACAATGACAATTCTGTCGCGCTTGCAAAACCATACGGATCATCTACGGCATCCAGTTCAAATTCGGCATTGGCAGGAATACCAATACCGACACGGATATTTGCTTTGTTTAGCAACATGCTGTAGGCCTGGCGGCGCTTTTCAACAGTGGATACGTCAGCCAAAGGAGTATTAGCGCCATCAACTAAGCGAAAAACTGGATCTAAGCCTGCCGTTTTCTCGAAACGCGCCTTTACACCTTTAGGGGTAATTACCCACCCTTCTGTAGGAACATGGCAAGTCGCGCAAGTCCGGTCATTCGTTCCAAATTTTTTAAAAAAAGCATTCTCGAAATCAATAAAGCCTGCCGTACTATAGGTTTTATCTACACCATGGGCATTAATCGCACTGATAGTTTTTGGTTTCTGTGAGATTGCACGCTCACTCTCGATGATAATACTCACGCTATCTACTGCCAGTACTGGTGTAGCCAGCATAGTCAGTGAAGCAAGCACCGATACGAATGCCTTGCTATTTTTACTATTCATTTTTTCTTCCCTTTGTTTAAAAAATAAAATAATGACTGTGATGAGGTCAAGAAGCTTCTGAATCAGTAGTCATGTAGACACCAAGGAAAAATCTTACTTACGCAGCAACAATTGAATTTGATCTATGCAAAATTTTCTTAACTAGCGCAGTATTATCCTGATAAAACACATAAATTAGAATGTGACAAATTGCCGCACTTGATCTAGTCTGACTTCCTGGATTGGCTTGGTTTAATGAAACCGGACAGTCCGGTTAAGAGAAAATAGCTTAACTGGGTTGTCCGGTTTTACTTGACCAGGTCACCGCCGCGCGCACCGTCACCCACCAGGAGCGGTGAACGCTGGAGATCGTCCAGCGCCATCGGTCGCGCGTAGAGGTACCCCTGCAGGCTCTGGCAGCCCTCGGCGCGCAGGAACGCGGCTTGGTCTTCGTTCTCCACCCCCTCGGCGACGACGGAAAGGCGCAACGACTGGGCCATTGCAAGGATGGTCCGCACGATCGATGCATCCTCGAAGATCGAGGTGCAGTTGGTGACGAACGCGCGATCGATCTTCAGTGTGGCGATGGGCAGCTTGCGCAGGTACGACAGGCTCGAGTAGCCGGTGCCGAAGTCGTCGACCGAGACCGACACGCCGCTGCGCGACAACGAACGCAGGATGTCGATGACGTGATCCAAGTCGGTCAGGAAGATCCCCTCGGTCACCTCGATCACGAGGCGCGTCAGGTCGCCGCCTTCGGCGTTGCACGTGCGCCTGAGCGTGGCTTCGAAGTCCTGCGACAGCAGCTGGCGCGCCGAGATGTTCACCGCCATGTACAGGTCCAGGCCTTGCTGCGCCAACTGGACCTGGGCCCGACAGGCCTCGATCATGGTCCAGTTGCCCAGGCTTTCGATCAAGCCCGTGCTTTCGGCCAGCGGGATGAATTCGGCCGGAGACACCGGGCCGAGCTTGCCGGACGTCCAACGCATCAGCGCCTCGACACCGATTATCCGGCCGGAGGCGGCGGACACGATCGGCTGGTAGACCTGCCATATTTCGTCGAGCTGGATCGCGGACTTGAGTCCGTGATAGAGCTCAAGCTTGCGCTTGGCAACGCTCTCGATCTGATCGGTAAAGAACATCGAGGTGTTTCGCCCCACATCCTTGGCGACGTAGAGCGCGCAGTCCGCATGCCGCATCAGCAGGTCGGCACTGTTGCCGTGCTCGGGGTATAGCGCGATGCCGACGCTGCACGAACCGGTGAGCGTCAGGTCGGCGCTTTCCACCGGCTCGTTGATCGAGCCCAGCAGTTGGTCGGTGAACGTCTGCGCCCTGGCCGCGTCCACGTCGGGAAGTACGACAACGAACTCATCGCCGCCGGTGCGGTAGACGGTGTCCTCCTTGCCCACGGCGCTCTCGAGACGCCTGGCGATGCCGATCAGGTACGCATCGCCGATGGCGTGGCCCAGCGAGTCGTTGATCGTCTTGAAGTGGTCGAGGTCGATGAACAGCAGCGCAAAGGGCCTGCCGGCACCGATCAGGCAGTCGAGCGTCGTGCCCAGTTGGATGCGGTTCGCCAGACCCGTCAGCGGATCGTGGTACGCCAGAAATTCGATGTGCTGCTCCGCCCGGCGCTGCTCGGTGATGTCGATGCACAGGCCCAGGATGCAGGGCGACGACGAGTCTGGGAACGCGAACGGGATCTTCGTGGTGGCCAGCAAGTGGACGTTGTTCTCAGCATCCGTCATCTTCTCTTCGATGGTTTTCGGCATGCCGGTGCGCATCACCTCGGAGTCGTCGCGCCGGAAGTTCGCGGTTTCTACGGCCGACTTCTCGAAGTCCGCGTCCTTCTTGCCTTCGAGTTGCGCCACCGTGGTGCCGTAGGCTCGGGCAACGCATTCGTTCGCCAGCACGTAGGTGCCTTCCGCGTCCTTCGCGAAGATGAAGTACGGGATCAGATCGATGACCTGCCGCAGCAAGGCAGCGTCCACCATGTCGGGGCCCGGTGGTCGCTCCAACTCCACTATGGAGTGCCTGGTTATCAGCGCCTCGATGTCGACCATCCGGTCGGAAGCGGCGGACACGATCGGCTGGTCGACCTGTTGCATCTCGTCGGACTTGAGTCCGTGGTAGAGCTCAAGCTTGCGCTTGGCGACTCTCTCGATTTGATCGGTGAAGAACGTCGAAGTGTTGCGTCCCGCATCCCTGACAACGTAGAGTGCGCAGTCCGCATACCGCATCAGCATGTCGGCACTGGCGCCATGCTCGGGGTACAGCGCGATGCCGATGCTGCACGAACCGGTGAGCGTCAGGTCGACGCTTTCCACCGGCTCTCTGATCGAGTCCAGTAGTTGGTCAGTGAACGTCTGCGCCCTGACCGCGTCTGCGTCTGGAAGCACGACGACGAACTCGTCGCCGCCGGTGCGGCAGACGGTATCCTCCTTGCCCACGGCGCTCTCGATACGCCTGGCGATGCCGATCAGGTACGCATCGCCGATGGTGTGGCCCAGCGAGTCGTTGATCGTCTTGAAGTGGTCGAGGTCGATGAGCAGCAGCGCAAAGGGCCTGCCGGCACCGATCAGGCAGTCGAGCGTCGTACCCAGTTTGATGCGGTTCGCCAGACCCGTCAGCGGATCGTGGTGCGCCAGAAATTCGATGCGCTGCTCCGCCCGGCGCCGCTCGGTGATGTCGATACACAGACTCAGAACGCAGGGCGATGACGGGTCGGGGAATGCGAACGGGATCTTCGTGATGGCCAGCACGTGGACGTTGTTCGCAGCGTCCGTCATCTGCTCTTCGGTGATTTTCGGCGTGCCGGTGCGTATCACCTCGGCGTCGTCGCGGCGGAAGTTCTCGACTTCTTCGGCCGATTTCGCGAAGTCTACGTCCTTCTTGCCTTCGAGTTGCGTCACCGTGGTGCCGTAGGCCCGGGCGACGCATTCGTTCGCCAGCACGAAGGTACCTTCCGCATCCTTCGCGAAGATGAAGTACGGGACCAGATTGATGATCTGCCGCAGCAAGGCAGTGGCCACCATGTCGCGACCCGATGGTCGCTCCAACTCCACTATGGAGTGCTTGATTTTAGGTTTGCGCTGATTTTGTGTAATGCTCGTATCAACATGCCAGTCTTTCCTGACCATGATATCGTGCATTTGTATTTGCTCATTCACCCGCGCTAACAGTTTATCCCACGCATGGGCTGCCGTCAGTCGGGTTCTGAAGCGCGACAGTACGGAATGATCCGGCACATCGTCTTCCAATGATAATCCCAGAAATCGCATCACGTGAAGATTCGAGTTCGCCATATCTTCCGCCGACTCATCGCTTAAACCACCATTCCAGATGCCTACCAACAGTATCTTGAATAGCAGCAATCCCGAATAAGCCGGACGACCTGCAGCATCCGATACCGGAGCGTAATATACTGCGATCGCTTCCTCTATCGGGTTCCAGTCGATCAATTGATCAATTTGCTTCAGGAAATTCCCTTTACGGGTGCGACGGATTACATCGTATTCCGAGAAACTCATATCCAATCACTTCAATGCCGCTGTTTTAAAACATTATTGTAACACCAGATTCTATAATTGAGGGGATGGCCGTGCAAAAATCTCATAACGTGTCCGCAATGACGATCTTAGGATAATAGCCGTAACGTTTTTTTGCAGGCATCAATTTACGCTTAAAGATCATGGCCTTAACCAGATTAAGCTAAATTGACTGATTACAACTTATTTCAAACAGAATCTTCGTTAGAGAAAAGATTCCAGTTTGTGCCCACCGCAGAGTCTGGGCGGGCACAATTTTCTAGCGCTATATCAACTCACGCTCATAAGCCGATATGATTTCAATGATAGTCGATCCTGCGGTCAATGCTTTGGAAACGTCATCCGTTTCGCCCGCTTCCCTCAGATCCTGCAATGCATTTTGCATTTTTACTCGTTCAAGGGAACCCAAACGTAATTCCAAATCGGGCAAGAAGATGTTGATATACAGGGACACTCTTTCTGAAGCCAGCAGAGCCTGATTTTTATCGGCACCAAATGTCGCCCCGATCACACTAACATTACGGTTGATCTGACCAATAATTCCTTTACTGATCTCACTCACGATTTCATTAGCGACTACATTCGCCATGTCACCGGTTAATTGCGTTTTGATACGATTGCTTCCCGCAGGATTATCCTGAGCAATGAGTCCTTCGACGATACGATAGAAAAACTCACCTTCAATCTGTTTTTCTCTTGCTTCAGTAACATCGGCATCGCGATCATCAATGATTCCTTCCACTTCGCGCAGTACCCCGATCAGATAGCTTCTCACCAAAGGAATAATGATATTTTCCCGTGCGATTGCAAGATTCAAACGATCATCGGTATTTGCTTTGCTTAGCGCCTGTCTTCCTTGTACAAATGCCAGTGTAATTTGATCATCCAGATCCGGATTAGTCCCCGATTGCAGAGTTTGTCTATCTTCTGTTAGGACTTTATTTTCCCTGCCTGCGGTACCAGTAATGGCCGAGTAAGCAGCATTGGCTCTATCCCACTCCAGTTCCAATTCACTGGTCGAAAGGCTATCAAAACCATCATTGACTAGCGTTATCCGGTTATAGACTACGAGCGCAAAAACGCGTTGCAATGATTTATCGATAATCTGCGCTGCAAATGCAACTTCGTTGCCACTTTTGATAGATTCAATGGCCGCCGTAACATCCGCGTTTATTGATAGACCGTAGACTTGATCAGCAATCTGCGTCAGTTGTTG